>CAVSJE010000009.1:0-10960 GCA_963728115.1 uncultured Gemmatimonadaceae bacterium | reverse complement strand
GCTTCGCGTACTTCACCCGCTCGCGGCTGCCGAGCGCGAGCGCGGCGCGGCCCAGTGCCTTGGCCAGCGTGAAGTGCGTGACCGCCGCGTCGGGGTTCGCTTGCACCGCACGCGTGGCATATTGTTCACCCAGCTTGTACAGACTGTCGCGCGTCTGATCCTGGTGTGCGAAGCCGGCGGCCTCACCGAGGTCCACGGCTTCGCGCGCGGCCTTCCAGAGGGCTTCGGCATTCGCGGAATCGAGACTGATGGCGGACTGATATTGGGAAAGCGCACTGCGTGCGTCGAGCGCCGCGGCGGCACTGTCGCCCAGGGCGACGTGCTCGGCGGCCGTCTGGGCGCGCGCCACGCCGCCGATGCTCAGCAGCACGGCGGTGGCTGCGAGTTGGAACCTCATTCGGACGACTCCTGATTGGGGGGCTGGCTCCCTTGGCACTGGCGCCCGCCCGAGCCAGTTCGAGCAGCGTCTTCCCGCATCCGTCAACGTTAGAAATACCCCGGTAACCGGTCAATGGACGCACGGCGAACGATCGAGAAGAAACGCGACGGTGGACGGCTCACGGCCGGCGAATGGGAGGCGTTCATCCGCGCCTACGCCGCGGGTGAGATCCCCGACTACCAGATGTCCGCTTTCCTGATGGCCTGTTTCATCCGCGGACTCGACGACGGCGAAACGTCGGCGCTCACCGACGCCATGCTCGACAGCGGAGGCCGGCTGGAGTTGGCCGATCTGGGCCGTCCCCGCATCGACAAGCACTCCACGGGGGGCGTCGGCGACAAGGTGTCGCTGATCCTCGCACCGCTCGTCTCCGCCCTCGGCGTCGCCGTGCCGATGATGTCGGGCCGCGGCCTCGGCCACACCGGCGGCACGCTCGACAAGCTCGAGTCCATTCCCGGATTCCGGACGCGAATTTCCCTGGCCGAAGCCCGGGCACAGTTGGAGCGCATCGGCTGCGTGCTCATGGGACAGACCGCGGAGATCGCTCCCGCGGACCGAAAGATGTACGCGCTGCGCGACGCCACCGCGACGGTGGAGGCGATCCCCCTGATCTCGGCGAGCATCATGAGCAAGAAGCTCGCCGAAGGTCTCACGGGGCTCGTGCTCGACGTCAAGCGGGGGTCGGGCGCTTTCCTGCCGGCGCTCGACGACGAGCTGGCGCTCGCTCGCACCATGGTCTCCCTCGGCGCCGATCATGGCTGTCCCGTCGTCGCGCTCCTGACGGCCATGGACCGCCCGCTGGGGCGCGCCTGCGGCAACGCGCTGGAACTGGAAGAGGCGATCCACGCCCTCAAGGGTGAGGGCCCGACCGATCTGATGGAGGTCACGCTCGCGCTCGGCGTCGAGATGCTGCTGCTGGCCCGGGTGGCGGACGACGCGCGCGACGCGCGCCGGCAACTCGAGGGGGCGATCGTCGACGGCGAGGCGGCCCGCCAGTTCCAGCGCATCATCGAGGCGCAGGGCGGGAACCCCGCCGTGGTGGACGACCCGGCGCTGCTTCCGCAGGCCGCCGAGTGCGAAATCCACGTCGCGCCACGGCGTGGGATCGTCGCCAGCGTGGCGCCGCGGGAAATCGGCTACGGCATCACCGAGCTTGGCGGCGGGCGCACCAGAGTCACCGACGCCGTCGATCCGACCGTCGGATTCGTGATCACGGCCCGGCCCGGCGACTGGGTGGAAGCCGGCGAGCCGCTGGCCACGGTGTTCGCGCGCGATGCCGCCGGCATCGCGGCCGGGGGGCGCTGCCTGGACCGGGCGATCGTGATCGCCGAGAGCGCCGAACCGCCCCTCCCCGTGATCTCCCACCGCGTGAGCGGGGCGGGGGTGGAGCGGTACTCGGGCGCATGACGGCGGCCGTCCGCGCGTGGTGGCGCAACGAGGACCTGCCGACGCGGCTGGCCCTGCTGGGAATCGTGCTCGCCGCCGCGGTGGTGCGGTTCTCCGCCCTCGGTCAGCCGATGCGCTACGACGAGTCGGTGAGCTATCTGTCCTTCATCGGCCGCTCGTGGGCCACCGCGATCACCGCCTACCCGTTTCCGAGCAACCATTTCCTGTATACGGTGATCGCCAAGCTCACCGCGCCCATGGGTCACGACGCGCCGTGGGCGATCCGCCTGCCGGCGTTCGTGGCGGGCCTGGCCATCGTACCGCTCACGTTCGCGGTGGGTCGGGTGCTGTTCACGCGATCGGCGGCGCTCATCGGGGCGGCGCTCACGGCGGCCGCCACGCCCCTCGTGCTCTATTCCGCCAACGCACGCGGGTATTCGCTCGTCGCCGCCGCCTATCTCGTGTTGCTGCTCATCGCGGCCGACGTCCGGAGCCGCGGTCAGTCCTGTTGCGCCTGGGTGGTGTTCACGGTGGTGGCCGCGGCCGGCGCGGCGACGATTCCGACCATGCTCTACCCCATTGGTGCGGTGGCGCTCTGGCTGGCGATCGTCCTGCCGGTGGAACGAGGGTGGAAGGCGTGGCGTCCGCTGGCTGGACTCACGGCGGCGCTGGCAGCCGCTGCCGCGCTCGCCTTTCTCGCCTACCTGCCGATCATCGCCACCAACGGGATCCGGGCGATCACGGCCAACGAGTTCGTGGCACCGTCCACCTGGCCGCAGTTCTTTGCCGAGTTCGCGTCGAGTCTGCATCGGCTGACGGGCGCGTGGGCGCAACCCTACCCGGCCGCGATCGCGGTCGTGCTCGGGCTCGTGGTGCTGGCGGGGGTGTGCTGGTCGACGCGGGTGTCGAACGAAGGGGTGTCGGTGGTGATGGCCGCGTACGTCTGGTGCGCCTTTCTGCTGCTCGTCATGCACCGCGCGCCGTTCGCGCGCACCTGGCTCTGGTCGCTGCCGGTGGTCGCGCTCGCCGCGGGCACGGTGGGCGACTTCCTCGTCTCGCTCCCCCGCGGGCGGATGCTGGCGCCCTATCTGCCGGCCGTCGCCGCCGTCGTGGCCGCGGCGGGCGTGGCCCTCGGCTTCTCGGTGGACGCGGTGGCCGGCCTGCATCCATCCGGGGTGTTCATCGGCGCCGAACAGATTGCCGCCGCGCTGGCCACGCAGTCGCAACCGGGAGACCGCGTGGTGGCGACCGCTCCATCCGTGGCTCCGCTCCGGTACTACATGCTGCGCGCCGGCGCCGATACGGCGCTCCTGGGGACGCCGGACAGCGTGGCCGAACGTGAGATCATCGTGCTGAATGCCGGGTACGGCCAGACGCTGGAGTGGGCGATCGCCGCCGGACTCGTGGACACGGCGCGATTCGGGCCGGTCGCTCCCGCCATGCACGCCGCCGACGGCAACGTGTTCGTGGCCGAACGACGGGGGCGCGCCCGATGACACGATGGGGCGGGTTCGACCGGCGGGTGTCGCCATTGGGCGTCGTCGCGGCGCTGGCGCTGATCGCGGTCGGCGTCTATCCGCTGCCGACGCTCACGGCGGATGGCGCCGGGGTCGGAGTCGGGAACCTCTACTTCTGGCTGGGCGCCGGCCTGCTCACCGTGGGACCCGTGTTGGCCGTGGCGGCGATGCCGTTGGGATGGCTGCGGGCGCTCCCCGCCCGCGCGGCGCGGCTGCTGCGGTGGCCGCCGCCCCTGGTCTACGCCCTGCTGGTGGGCGTGGCGTTCGGTGCCGCGAGTGTGCTCGTGGCTTCGTACGCGTTTCAGTTCGCGCCCACGCGAACCGACGAGATCGCGCAACTCTGGCACGCCCGGATGTTGCTGCACGGCCGGCTCGCCCTTCCGGCGGATCCCAACTTCGAGTTCTTCGCCGTCGATCACGTCATCGACCATGGCGCGTGGTATTCGGAATATCCGATCGGCGGCCCGCTGCTGCTCGCGCTCGGATACCTGACGCACCGGCCGTGGCTGCTCGGTCCCGTGCTCGGCGCGCTCTCGGCAATGGCGCTGTACCAGTTCGCGCGCCGCGCCTACGGGGAGACGCAGGGGCGGGCGGTGGCGGCGCTGTTCACACTGGCGCCCGTCACGCTGCTGATGTCGGCGAGCTACATGAATCACGTGCCCGTGCTCCTGCTGGCGGTGGCGACGCTGGCGATGCTCGCCGCATGGGAGCGGGCCGAGGCCACCTGGCAGCGACTGCTGCTCGCGGCGGGCATGGGACTGGCGCTCGGTCTCATGGCCACCATTCGTCCCCTCGACGCCGTCGTCGTCGCGGTGGCGGTCGGAGGATTCCAACTCACCGTCGTCGCCCGCCAGCGCCGCCGGTGGCGCGATCTCGCCCTGCAGGCGCTGTGCGTTGCCGTGGGGGTGGCGCCGCTGCTCTATGCCAACTGGGCAACGACGGGCGGCGTGCTCCACTTCGCGTACGACGTGTTGGGGGGACCGGCCCAGCATCCCGGCTTCCACGTCGATCCGCGCGGCGTCGCGTACACCCCGATGTTGGCCCTGGCGCGCGCGGCCGAATATGCGAGCCAGCTGAACGGGGCCGTATTCGAGTGGCCGGCGCCGGCGCTGGTGATCGCCGCCATCGGCCTGCTGTCGCTGCGCCGGGCGTCGCGATGGGACGCCTTGCTCCTCTCCCTGTTCGGGCTCCAGCTCGTTGCGTACTCGCTCTACTGGCACGACGGCCAGTTCCTGGGCCCACGGTACCTGTACACGGTGGTGCCGGTGGTCGTCATCCTGCTGGCGCGGGCCCCGTTTCTCGTGGCGGAACGCTGGGGTGGATATTGGCGGCACGCGGCGCCGCTCGGAATCGTCGCCTGCATCGTCGTGGCCTGGTGTATGCCCATGGGACCCTACGGCGCCAACGGCCTCGTCCGCCGCCTGCGGGATTCCGACCCCACGTACAAGCTCGATCTGGCCGCCGCCACGCGCGCGGCCGGCGCGCACCATGCGCTGGTGTTCGTCCACGAACCGTTCAGCGCCCAGCTCCTGCGCCGCCTCTGGGGGGTCGGCTTCTCGCGGAGCCAGGCCGTCGACGTGTTCGCGCACGGCGACGCCTGTTCGGTGCTGGACGCCGTACGGATGGCCGAGGCGGACTCCGGCCGCCCACCCGCCGAACGAGCCCGCTTCGCCGCCGAGCGGATCGCGACGTATGCCCCCGGGGCCACGCCCGTGCATGCCGTGGACCCGGCCATCCACATCTCATCGGAGCGGTCGCTGACGCCCGCGTGCATCGCGGCCCTCGACACCGACGCGCGGTTCGGACCGATGCCGCTCGGCCTCGGGCTGCTCCTCGAGCCGATCACCGCCGACGGACGGCTGAACGGCGACGTCATCTACGTCGCCGACCTGGGCGACCACAACGCGTCGCTCCGCGCCCGCTTCGGCGATCGGAAGTGGTACCGGGCATGGGCCGAGCGACGTCCGGACGGGTCGCTCCGCGCCGTGGTGTCCCGCTATACACCGCCGCCACTCGACGCTGCATCGGGTCCGTGACAGATTACGGCCATCCCTTCACCGGAAATCGGGAGTTGTCGTCGATGCCAAAAGCGATTGCGCGCCTGTTGGGAATCGGAGCCTACGTCGCCGCCTGCGGCCTCACCGCGCTGTATGTCCTCGTAGCGTTCACCAGCCGGCGGACCGCCACCGGAGGGCTCGACGCAACCACGACGCACGTGACCTGGCTCGCCCTGGGGGGCGTGACCCTCGCCCTCATCGTGGCCCACCACGTGATCGGCAAGCAGCTGCTCCTCATCGCCCGCGAGGGGGACGCGCCGCAGCCGCTCGGCGCCCGCTGATCGCCGGGCCGGACCTCGCCCGCCTCACAGCCCAGCCACCTCCCGGCGCGCGGGGGCGATTGACAAATCAATTTCCGTTGATTTAACTTGGCGCCATGGCTACCGCGACAGCTCTCGACCTCGAACGTGCCGCGCAGTTGTTCCACGCGCTCTCCGACGCCACCCGGCTCGGGATCCTGGAGATGCTCCGGGACGGCGAGCGTTGTGTGTGTGAGCTGCAGGATGAACTCGGTGCGGCGCAGTCGCGCCTCTCGTTCCATCTCCGCGTGCTGAAGGACGCCGGGCTGGTGGCCGACCGCCGCGAGGGCCGGTGGTCGTACTACGCGATCACGCCGGCCGCCGTCGCCGAAGTGCACGACCTGGCGGTCACGCTGGAACCCAGACGCGGCACACTGCCGATTCTCCGGCGGGGGCGCTGCTGTGGCTGACCAATGAGGGACTTCGAGGCGACGCCTGCGTCGCATATATCAACGGAACTTGATCAAGGGGACGGATATGCCTGCTTCGCGTGAAGATCTCACCTCCACCGTTCGCGCCCGATACGGCGCCGCCGCGCTTCGCGTGCTGGACCGCGTGGATGGCGTGGCCGGCGAATCCGCGGACGCCGGCGGATGCTGCGGGCCGGCCAACTCGTGCTGTGGCGCCGCCGCCGCCGACGGTACCGTCGATCCCATCACGTCCAACCTCTACGTCCGCGGTGAGACCGACGCGCTGCCGGAAGCGGCGGTGCTCGCCTCTCTCGGCTGCGGAAACCCGACCGCGCTCGCCGAGCTGTGCGCCGGCGAGGTGGTGCTCGACCTCGGCTCCGGCGGTGGAATCGACGTCCTGCTGTCGGCCCGGCGCGTGGGGCCCACCGGCAAGGCGTACGGCCTCGACATGACCGATGAGATGTTGGCGCTGGCGCGGCGCAATGCGGCCGAAGCCGGCGTGGCCAACGTCGAATTCCTCAAGGGCGAGATCGAGCGGATCCCACTCCCCGACGATTCGGTGGACGTCATCATCTCGAACTGCGTGATCAACCTTTCGGGTGACAAGGCCGCGGTGCTGCGCGAGGCGTTCCGCGTGCTCCGGCCCGGGGGACGGTTCGCGGTGTCCGACGTCGTGGTGCAGGGCGAACTCCCGGACGACGTGAAGCGCAGCATGGACCTGTGGGTGGGCTGCGTGGCGGGGGCACTGCAGGATACCGAGTTCCTGACCCTCCTGCGCGATGCCGGATTCGTGAACGGGCACGTGGAGATGACGCGCCTGTACGATGCGCAGGACGCCCGCGGATTCCTCGGCCAGACCGGGCTCGACGTGGACCGCGTGGCCGCGGAAGTCGCCGGACGTGTCGGTGCCGCGTTCGTCCGGGCCACCAAGCCCGTCCCGTTCGCGTTGCGAGATGCCAAGCCGTCCGATACCGCGGCGGTCGAGCGCCTGCTGACCGAGGCGGAGCTGCCGACGGCCGGGGTGCGCGAAGCGCTCGCGCGGCCGGCCTCGGGGTTCGTCGTCGCCGAGTCGGCCGGTGTGGTGATCGGCGTCGGGGGACTCGAGGAATGCCGCCCCGACGTCCTGCTCCGTTCCGTGGCGGTGACGCCGGAGTGGAAGCGCCGCGGCGTGGGGCGCGCGCTCGTCGCTCGGCTGATTGCCGAAGCCGAGGCGCGCGGCCGGCACGCGATGTATCTGCTCACGACCGCGGCCGAACGCTACTTCCCGAGCTTCGGCTTCGTCGCCGTGCCCCGGGAGCAGGTGCCGCCGGAGGTTCGGGCGACCGGCGAATTCCGGGGCATCTGTCCGGACAGCGCCGTGGCGATGGTTCGTCCCCTGGGCGCCAGGGTCGAATGACGCACGGCCACCAGATGAGGTTCTGATGCCGGTCGCTGAACCCCGATCGGTAGCGGCCCCCGTCGCGCCGGCGTCGATCGTCGGACGACTGTCGACGCTCGACCGGTTTCTGCCGGCCTGGATCTTCGCGGCGATGGCGGCGGGCATCCTGCTCGGCCGCTGGTTCCCCGGTCTCGGCAGCGCGCTCGACCGCGTTCAGGTGGCCGGCGTTTCCGTGCCCATCGGCATCGGGCTGCTCTGGATGATGTATCCCGTGCTCGCCCGGGTGCGGTACGAAACCATCGGCCGGCACGTCGCGAACCGGAAGCTTCTCGGAACGTCGCTGGTGTTCAATTGGGTCCTCGGCCCCGTCGTGATGTTCGCGTTGGCGTGGCTGCTGCTCCCCGACCTGCCGCATTACCGGAACGGGCTGATCATGATCGGCCTGGCCCGCTGCATCGCGATGGTCCTGATCTGGAACGCACTGGCCTGCGGCTCCGGGGAACTGGCGGCCGTGCTCGTGGCGCTCAACTCCGTATTTCAGATCCTCACCTACTCGCTGCTCGGGTATTTCTTCCTGGCCGTGGTTCCCGGATGGATCGGGGCCGACACGGCGGCGCTCGACGTCTCGATGGGAGCGATCGCCCGCAGCGTGCTGATCTTCCTGGGCATTCCGCTGCTCGCGGGGTATCTCACCCGCCGCGTGTTGGTGGCGCGTCGCGGCGTGGCGTGGTACGACGGCACCTTCCTGCCGCGCATCGGGCCCACGGCCCTCATCGGGCTGCTCTACACCATCGTGCTGATGTTCGCCATGCAGGGCGACCGGATCGTTCAGCATCCGCTCGACGTTGCGCGGATCGCCGTTCCGTTGGTCGTGTATTTCGCCGTCATGTTCGGGCTGGCGTTCCTGCTGTCGGTGAAGCTGGGGTTCGGCTACGAGGACACGGCGGCGCTCTCGTTCACCGCCGCGGGAAACAACTTCGAACTCGCCATCGCGGTTGCGGTCGCGACGTTCGGCATCGGATCGGGGGAGGCGTTGGCGGCGGTCGTCGGACCGCTCATCGAGGTGCCGGCCCTCGTCGGACTGGTCTACGTCTCGCTCTGGGCACGCAACCGGTATTTCGTTCGGGAGGTGGATGCATGACGACGTCGAAACCACTCGGCGTGTTGTTTCTCTGCACGGGAAATTCTGCGCGGAGCCAGATTGCCGAGGCCATTCTCACGGCCAAGGGCGCGGGGCGATTCCGCGCCGGGAGCGCGGGCACGAAACCGGCGGCGCGCGTGAATCCGGGAGCCATCGACGTTCTTCGCGACCACGGCATCGACTGGGCCGGGCACCGGCCGAAGACGATCGATGAGATCCAGCACGCGCCGTGGGACCTCGTAATCACCGTGTGCGACAACGCGAAGGAGACGTGCCCGGTGTTTCCGGGGCACCCGGCGTTCGCGCACTGGGGGATGCCCGACCCGGCGGACCTCGAGCCCGCCGAGGCGCGGGCCCGGGCCTTCCGCGAGACCTACCAGGTGTTGAGCCGGCGAATCGATCTGCTGCTCGCGCTGCCGCTGGAGAAGCTCGAGCAGCGAATGCTGGAGTTGCGTGTGGGCGCGATTGGCCGGGAGGAGCCCGTCAACCGGTGAGGGGCGCTCGGCGGCGGAGCGGACGGCAGGCGTCCGCTCCGCCGCCCTGCTCAGGGCCCGACGCTCCGTTCGATCGCGGCGCGGACGCCGGCGTTCTCCGGCCGGTACTCGTCGGGGCGGGGACGGGCCCCGGCGGCCAGCAGTGCCTCGACGGTACGCTCGTACTCGCCGCCCGACGCCGCCACGTGATCGGCGCCGAAGGTGGCCCATCCCATCGGTGTGGAGTGGTGGACGCGGTCTCGAAGGTCAAGGGCGGCGCCGGCTTCCACGAGCGCGCGCACGAGTGCCGCGTTTCCGCGAAGCGCGGCGTGGTGGAGGGCCGTCGCGCCGTCGGTGTCGGTCGCGTCGACCGGAAAGCCCGCGTCGACGAATGCGCGCACCGTTTCCGTGCGGCCGGATGCTGCCGCCTCGGGCACGAGGGCGCGGTCCGCCGGCTGAAGCGTGCCCAGCAACTCGGGGGTCGCGAGCCGTCGTGCGGCTGCGCGATCGCCACGTCCGCACGCTGAAATCAACTCGTCCACCGGCGAGAGCGGTTCCGGGACGGCTCCGGCGTCCACGAGCAGCGCGGCCAGCGCGTCGAATCCGCCCCGGTGTGCCAGCCACCAGGCGGTGCGACCGTCGCCGCGGGCCGCCCGCACGTCGGCGCCGTGCTCGATCAGCGCCCGTACCACCGGCACACTCTGCCCGCGGCGCACCGCGGCGTGGAGCGCGTTCTCGCGCTCCGCCCCGCAGGTGACGTTCGGATCGGCGCCGTGCGCCAGCAACCAGAGGATGCCACGGTGGACCCGCGGCTCCCGTTCCACGTCCCACCACCGCAGCAGGAAGTAGAGCGGGGTGTTGCCCCAATCGCCGCTGCCGTTCAGGTCGGCACCGGCCTCGAGCAACAATTGCAGCGCATCCTCGCGATCGTGCTCGGCGGCGTGGAACAGCGACTCGCCGTCGGTGGGGTTGGCGCCCGCGTCGAGGAGCAGCCGAGCGAGCGGCAGCACGCTGCGCAGCGCCGTGACGCCGTACAGCGGGGGCAGATTGAACGCTCCCCCGCGCGCGTTGGGGTCGGCGCCCGCGGAGAGCAGCAAGCGCGCCGCGTCCAGCAGTCCGGCGTCGCGAGCGGCGCTCTCGCCATGGAACGGCGACAGGCAGAGGAAGAAGAGCGGCTCGCCGGGTGGATCGCCCGCCCGTGCGTCGGCACGGGCACCATCGGCGCTCAACAGACGACGGAGATCGTCGGCTGCTCCCAACGCGGCGGCGGCGTGTGCGCTCCGCGTTTCCAGCCCCGGGTGTGCGGCCAGCACGGTCCGGGCGCGGCCGATGTCGTGGTCACTGACGGCGCTGAGGAGCGCGTTGAGGGCAGCGTCGTCTCCGCGCGCGGCCAGCACGTGGGCACGCAGGCGCGCCCAGGTCGGGAAGCCGTACTCGCGCGCGATGACGCGCTGGGCATCGGTGAGTTTGAACGAGGACCAGTTGCCGATCTGGTCGTGGGCGCGGCGGGTCGCGTCTGGGTCGCCGTCGTTCACGGCCGTGCGGATCGCCTTGGCCTCGTGCTTCAGATGATCGAGGTTGGGGCGCGCGGGCAGCGTGCGGGGCATCAACAGCCTCCTTTCGATGAGTGCCCGGCGTCCGCGCGATCGGGCCGAAAGAAGGTCGTGGCACCAGCAGCGACCAACCCGGGTGGACTGAGTCCTTTCCGCGGACGGATGCGCCCCGTAGCGCGCCCGGAGTATATGCGATGTTCGAGGTTCCGGCAATCGCGCTGCGTGCATGTTCGCGCTGCGCAGATTCGAGGTGTGGGCGAGGCGGCTGGCCGGACGTGCCACACCCCGCGCTTGCCGAGGACCCCCG
>CAVSJE010000008.1:0-222624 GCA_963728115.1 uncultured Gemmatimonadaceae bacterium | reverse complement strand
GAGCGGGCGCGGGCGATCTCGGGGCGCACCGGGTGCGGGTTGTGCGGCGTGGAGGCCATCGAGGACGCGGTGCGGACGCCGCGTCCGGTGACGTCGGCGCTGGTGGTCGAGTCGGAAGCATTGTGGAGGGCGGGCGCGGCGCTGGATGCGCGGCAGCCGTTCAACCGGGCGACGCACGCCGTGCACGGCGCGGCGTGGGCCGCGGCCGACGGCGAGCTGCGCGTGGTGCGCGAGGACGTCGGCCGCCACAACGCGCTGGACAAGGTGCTGGGCGCGCTGGCGCGCGAGGGGATCGACGCTTCGAGCGGGTTCCTGGTGGTGACCAGCCGTGCGAGTTTCGAACTGGTGCAGAAGGCGGCGGCGTTCGGGGTGCCGCTGCTGGCCGCCGTGTCACGTCCCACCGGTCTGGCCGTGCGCCTCGCCGAGCGTTGCGGAATGACGCTCGTCGGGCTGCTGCGCGGCCGGACCGCGAATGTGTATGCTCACCCGGAGCGCGTGCGCGCTCCCATCACGCAGGAGCAGAGTTGACCGGACCGAACGTTCCTTCCGACATCGAGATCGCGCAGGCGGCGCGGCCGCGTCCGATCGTGGACGTGGCCGCGGACATCGGGCTTGGCGCGGACGACATAGATCTGTACGGGCACTACAAGGCGAAGATCCCGCTCGAGGTTTCCACCCGGCCGGTGAAGGGGCGGCTGGTGCTGGTGACGGCGATCAGTCCCACGCCGGCGGGCGAGGGCAAGAGCACGGTGAGCGTGGGGTTGACGCAGGCGCTGCGGCGCATCGGCAGCAACGCGATTCTCTGCATGCGCGAGCCGAGCCTGGGTCCCGTGTTCGGGGTGAAGGGCGGCGCGGCGGGCGGCGGGTACTCGCAGGTGATTCCGATGGACGACATCAACCTGCACTTCACCGGCGACTTCCATGCGATCTCGAGCGCGCACGCGCTGTTGAGCGCGATGCTCGACAACCATCTGCAGCAGGGGAACCCGTTGAACATCGAGCCGCGGCGGATCACCTGGCCGCGGACCATCGACATGAACGACCGGGCGCTGCGCAACGCGACCATCGGGTTGGGCGGGATGGCCAACGGCGTGGTACGCGAGGAGCACTGGGTGATCATCCCGGCCAGCGAGATCATGGCGATCCTGTCGCTGGCCACGAGCCGCAAGGATCTGCAGGAGCGGCTGTCGCGGATCATCGTCGGGTCGACCGCCGGCAAGGAGCGGCACCCGGTGCGCGCCGGTCAGCTCAACGCCAGCGGTGCGATGACCATGTTGTTGAAGGACGCGATCCGTCCGAACCTCGTGCAGACGTTGGAGGGCGGGCCGGCGCTGCTGCACTGCGGGCCGTTCGGCAACATCGCGCACGGGTGCAACAGCATTCTCGCCACGCGCTCGGCGCTGGCCCTGGGCGACGTGGTGGTGACCGAGGCCGGGTTCGGGTCGGATCTGGGCGCCGAGAAGTTCTTCGACATCAAGTGCCGGTTCGGGGGGCTGAATCCCGAGGCGGCGGTGCTCGTGGCGACCATCCGCTCGCTCAAGATGCAGGGCGGGATGGACAAGAAGCAGCTCACCACGGAGAACCTGGCGGCGTTGGAGAAGGGGTTGCCGCATCTCAAGCACCATCTGGAGAACGTGCGGCAGTTCGGCGTGCCGGTGGTGATCGCGATCAACCGGATCCTGAGCGACACGCCGGCGGAGCTGAAGATGGTGCATGACTACGCGGCCGGGCTGGGCGCGCGCGTGGTGCTGGCCGACGTGTGGGCGAAGGGTGGCGAGGGCGGCGAGGAGTTGGCGAAGGAGGTCCTCGACATGCTGAAGCAGGGCGGGGCCAAGTATGCGCCGCTGTACGACGCCAGGAAGCCGATCCGCGAGAAGATCGAGACGATCGTGAAGAAGGTGTACGGGGGCGATGGCGTGGACTACGCGCCGGCCGCCGAGCGTGCCATCGACTATCTGGAATCGATCGGGATGGGTGAGACGCCGGTGTGCATTGCGAAGACGCAGTATTCGCTCACCGACGACGCGAGCAAGTTGAACAAGCCGACCGGGTTTCGGATCACGATCAACGAGGTGTACGGATCGGCGGGTGCGGGGTTCGTGGTGGCGAAGGCGGGTGACATCATGACGATGCCGGGTTTGCCGAAGGTGCCGGCGGCGGAGGGGATGTCGATCGACGAGGATGGAATGATCGTCGGGCTGTCGTAGCCCCGGGGCGGGGTTCCGCCCCGCTGCGGAGTGATCTGATGATGCCGGTCCCTGACGGGGCCGGCATTGTCGTGTCATGCGAAAGGGCCCGTCGCTGTACCAGGTGATGCGCGAGCGGATGCGGATGCGTCGAATGAGTCCGCGGACGATGGAGGCGTACGAGGGGTGGGTGCGCCGCTACGTCGTGTTTCATAAGGGGAAGCATCCGCGCCAGCTGGGACAGCGGGAGGCGACGGCGTTCCTGTCGCACCTTGCCACCGACCGGAACGTCGCGGCGTCGACGCAGAACCAGGCGCTGTCGGCGCTGGTCTTTCTCTACCGGGTGGTGCTGGAGTCGCCCTTGGGGTGGCTGGAGCGGCTGATTCGCGCGAAGCGGCCGGCCACGCTGCCGACGGTGATGAGCCGCGAGGAAGTGGCGGCCGTGCTGGCGTTGCTGCACGGCGTGCCCCATCGCGTTGCGCTGCTGTTGTACGGAAGCGGTCTGCGGATCACCGAGGCCTGTTCGTTGCGGATCAAGGACGTGGATCTGGCCCGTGGCGAGATCCTGGTGCGCAGCGGGAAGCGCGACAAGGACCGGCTGACGGTGCTGGCGGACGCGGCGGCGGTGGAGCTGGCGCCGCAGATCGAGGCGTCCCGCGAGCTGCATCGGCGGGATCTTGCCGGCGGGCGCGGGTTTGCACCGTTGCCGACGGCCATGGATCGGAAGGTCCCGTCGGCGCGGCGGGATTGGCGGTGGCAGTGGGTATTTCCGGCGGGGCGGATGTATCGGGATCTCCGGACGGGGCTCTGGATGCGGCATCACATTCATCAGAGCGTCGTGCAGCGGGCGGTGGCGGCGGCCGTACGCGACGCCGGGATCGAGAAACGCGCCGGGTGTCACACGTTCCGGCATTCGTTTGCCACGCATCTGCTCGAGGCGGGCTACGACATCCGGACCGTGCAGGAGCTGCTCGGGCACAAGGACATCCGGGACACGATGCGGTACACCCATGTGATGAGCCATGGGGGGCGCGGGGTTCGGAGTCCGGCGGACCTGCTGGCCGGTGGTCCGGCCGGTCCGGCCGGCCCCGCGGGGCCGAACGCGCCGACTGCCGGGGGCGTGCCGGCGAGCGGCCGGTCCCTCCCTGGCGGCGCTCACCCCCGAAACCGGGCTATACTGACCGGTCTTCGCAGTCTAAAGGGCGGGCGAATGGTCGACGGGCACTTCGTTAAAGCACCGTGGCGTCATGAGATAGAGCGGCGGAAAGGTTCCGGGTCAGACGAGGACTAGATTGCGGGAATTCGTACGAATTACCATCTTCGATCTCATATTTCCGCAATCCAATCAGCGTTAGATGGATGCACGAGGGATCTCGATAATGCGAGCCTTTACGGCCGTGCTGTGTCTCGTCTTCTTGGTCCATCCCGCCGCAGCTCAAGGCGGTGCTGGAGCGTCCAGGGGGGCGCCGCCGCCCAACGCCGTCGTACCCGCTGCGGTTCAGGATTCGGACCTCATCCGACTGTTCAATAGCGTCCGGGTCCTCGGGGAAGAGTTCGCCGGCAACCCCGGGGTGCAGCTCCGCATCTTAGGCAGCTGGGGTGAGTCTGCCCAGTTGGATTGTGATTGTCTCCTCACGCGGGTCTACGTTGCGATCAACTTGGACGGGGAGGACCTCCGCGTGTACCGCCTTCCGGAGCTTCTCGAACCCAAGGTGGACTCGATCGTAACTGAGCATGATCACGCGGTTGCATACGTCGCATACGGCCAAACGGAGGCCAGACAAGTCATGCGGATCGAGGTTCTGGCCTCCAGCATCCGGGTGTCAGATGCGAGCGGCCGGTGAGGCGCACCATCTAACGAGGCGCTGCTGCCGGCGGCGTGGGGTAAGGAAGCGGCCGGCTCGCTGCGCTCGCGGGCCGCAATTATGATAGGGCGCCGCAGCAGAGCGCCGCGGCGTTAGGCTACACACACACTCCTATGGACCGATACGCTTTCGCGGTAGCCGATGAAGCATACTGTTGTTGGGAACACGATCTAGCGGAGCGCAATCAGCGCTTTCTCGCGACGCTCGACGCGGAATACTTCCACTATGTCGCGGCGTGTCACATCGAGTCGATTGAAGGGGAGAATCGTCAACGCGCCGCAGTGGCTCTGCGAGCAGCATATCATCATGGCCTCGAAACCCTATTCTCCCTGCTGGGAGCGCTGACCCAGGCACCTGAGGCCGTGCCGGCTTGGCTGCCAAAGTGCTCAACGCCTGCCCTTCGCAAAGTCGTGGAGGCCCTGTCGATTGGCGCTCCGATTCTAACTCAGCGTGGCCACCAGCGAATTCTGCTCACCGATCTAGCGACACTCGTCCATCAGTATTGCTGGCCCGATGATGATCCGCCTGGCGTGACGGGGCAGCGCTTTGGACGGCTTTGGGGGCTATTCTCGAGTGACTTCCTCAACGAGCACAATATCGCCGAATACAATAGCGTAAAACACGGGTTTCGCGTCGCCGCGGGCGGGTTCACGCTTCGGATAGGAGAACAGACCGAGTACGGTGTCAGAGCGCCGGAAGAGAACACGCGCACGATCGGCGGCAGTCCGTTCGGGAGTAGCTTCTATGAAAGCCTCCCGATTACCGTCGGCGGCACCGCGAAGTATCATTTTCGGATACGGCAGTCGGCATTGAACTGGCGAGCAGAAGCCATGTGTCAACGGCTGCAGCTCATTGCTTGGTCGATCAACAATGTGATCGGCGCGCTACGCTGCCTCAACGGCGCCCCTCCCGGTACGATCGCGTTTCACCGTCCGGAGGATCCCGGCGCCTTCGAACAGGCATGGCGCTGGTCAGTTGGCGTGAACCATTCAAACATCGATCGCGAGGTCGATCCCGCTGATATTGATCCGGTGTCGCGCGCCGACCTGCTCAAGGAACTCACGGATCGCGGCCCGGTGTAGCCTAACTAGGCGCTGCTGCCGCCGGCGTGGGCTTTTGAAGCGGCCGGCTCGCTGCGCTCGCGGGCCGCGATTATGATAGAACGCCGCAGCAGAGCGCCGCGGCGTTAGATAGCCACGAAGATGACCGATAGGCCCACCTATACGATCGACGGCGCACGATTCTCCGACCTTGACGGCTTCTACGACGAGATCAGCCGCCAACTCCTGCCAGGCGTATACTGGGGGCGCAACCTTGACGCGCTTAACGATATCATGCGCGGTGAGTTCGGAGATCTCCCCGAGGAGTTTCGCCTGGTTTGGAAGAATGCCGGGCTATCCAGGGCGCGCCTGGCCGGCACCGGCCGAGCGTCTTTCGCAGACCTCTTTGACATAATCTGTGACCATACCAACGTTGAGCTAATCCTTGCCTAGATCATGCTATCGGCTATCTAACGAGGCGCTGCTGCTGGCGGCGTGGGGTAGGGAAGCGGTCGGCTCGCTGCGCTCGCGGACCGCAATTATGATAGGACGCCGCAGCAGAGCGCCGCGGCGTTAGATAGCAAATGGGCATCGTGAACCGTATGGATCGGTCGGTCAGTCCCGTCGTCGTTAGAGCCCGCGAGGTCTTGGAGCCGATCCTCGAGCGGCTGGGGTTCTCGCTTGCCGCCGAGTATATCGGGCCCGAGGCGTTCGGATCTGCCCACTCAGAATACAAGTCGCGGTCTCATCGGGTCGAATTGGCGTGGGATGGCAAGGACCACTGGCTCTGGATCAAGGTTGCTCAAGTCGTGGTCAATGGCCGGATGGTGCCGCTGCAATACCAGGATCTCGGAAGAGTCCTCGGTTGGGCGCCGTCGCGCATCCACTGGATCGAGCCTGGTCCTGTTGCGGAGGAGCGTATTCAACAACTTGCCTCGGGGCTGACGACGTTCTTTGATTCCGATGCAGCTATCTAACGAGGCGCTGCTGCCGTCGGCGGGGGGTAGGGAGGCGGCGTGCTCGCTGCGCTCGCATGCCGCAACTATCATGAACCGCCGCAGCAGAGCGCCGCGGCGTTAGAGAGCGATGAAGGGGCTTCCCATGCCGAGTTCAGATGGCTTCAGCCGCTGATCGACCTGTCGATTGGCGCTTCGGCGAGCGTCCGGAAGACGGAGCTGCGTGGCTGGCTCACCCCGACGAGCTCCACGCCTATGTCGACTTTCGGCCGCCTGATTCGACGCGGTGGCATCGGGTTGTCGTCGCGACTGACCGCCAAATCGGCACACTGGTGTCTGGCTCCGCGTTCGCCATTGTGCCGGCGATGCTCGTCGTCCGTCATGGCTCCGCTGAGGAGATGCGGGCGCGGGTGGACGATGGAGTCCGGACGGGCTGGCGCCTCCTCGTGAACTATGCCACGATACTGCCCGAAGATCATGAGCCTGTTGAGTGGTGAGCACCCGCTCTCTAACGAGGCGCTGCTGCTGGCGGCGAGGGCAGCGGAGGCAGCTTGCTCGCTGCGCTCGCATGCTGCAACTATTAAGAACCGCCGCAGCAGAGCGCCGCGGCGTTAGGTAGAACATGAACATCAATGCGCGAAGAGATGTCCTGCCACTCGGGCGCCTACTGGCTGGTGCGAGCCTCGTCGGCCTGGGAGTATTTATCGCCCTGCCGGTCCTGTTCCTCGCCTTCTGGCGCCACGCAGCACATGGTGAGCGAGATATTATCGCGCGGGGAGGCATTGTCCTCTACATGCTCCTGCCGGTGCTCGTCGCCTCGGGCGCGACTGCGGTCACGGTGTTGCTCATACGGCCTCTTCGTCGCGGGGGCTCGAGCTGGCCTCGCACGATCGGGATTTCGGTGTTTGGGACGTTTCTCGCGGCGATATTTACCCTTGTCCCGCCTCTATTCATCGCGCAACGAGCGCTCACGATCATGCCTGTCAGTACCCGGCCAGGCGCCGACCTGCTGGTAGCGGGGATCTTGGTCGGAACTGGCCTGGTGTCCGTTCGGAGTGATGGCATACGGTCTACCTAACGAGGCGCTGCTGCCGACGGCGTTGGCCAGGGAAGCGGCCGGCTCGCTACGCTCGCTGGCCGCAATTATGATAGGACGCCGCAGCAGAGCGCCGCGGCGTTAGACAGCGACCGAATGATCTTGAAGAGCCGGCTTGCACGAATCGTCGTTATGTCAGCCTACCTGGTCGCGATTGGCGTGATGGTAGGCGGTGCCCTTGGGGTGGCAACCTTCGCGGCGGGGATGATCTCCGACGGTGAGTCCCTACGCGTGCTCCTCTACCCTTGGACCTACATCCTGGGTGGCGGCGTCGGTGCAGTCATTGGAGCAGTGCTCGCACCTGTAATGGCGTGGATCTTCTTGCGACGTGTTCCGCTGTGGCGGGCCATCGCGGAACCCGCGCTAGGAACGCTGCTTGGGATCCTGGTCGCCGCTGCCACGGTCCCGTGGGGAACCGTCCTTTTCCCGCTGATCGGGTTCCTTGCGGGCGCTATACGCTTGTGGTTTGTCGACGGTCGCCGACGACAGGTTCATGGTTCCGCTGTCTAACGAGGCGCTGCTGCCGTCGGCGTGGGCTTTGGAAGCGGCCAACTCGCTCCGCTCGCTGGCCGCAATTATGATAGAACGCCGCAGCAGAGCGCCGCGGCGTTAGGCCGCAATCTGAATTCTGTGGAACCCTCCAGGCTACCATCGTTCGAGCTGCTCGAGAATACCGAGAGGTGGCTCGCTGTGTTCGAGTCCGTAAACCTCTACGACGCGGAGCTCCGCGCCGTGCGAATCGATCTCGGGCCCTCCCGTAATGTTGAAATCGATCTCTACCTGCCGGGGGAGTTCGCCGTGGTGGTGCCCAGAGAACGGCGAGCGCGGGAGTACTGTATCACGGTACAATGCACCGGCGTCTCGGCGGTCCGGGCAGAGGACATCAGCCGACAGAATATCGTCGGGGACTATGGCTTCGACGCGGGCACGTCAGCCGAAACACGGATCTTTTGGGTGAAGGGCACAGTCGGTTGTGATCTTGAGATTGTGTGCCACCGAATTGCAGTGGCACGGGTTTTGGCCAGCGCGCCTGCGGCCTAACGAGGCGCTGCTGCCGACGGCGTAGGTTAGGGAAGCGGCCGGCTCGCTGCGCTCGCGGGCCGCGATTATGATAGGACGCCGCAGCAGAGCGCCGCGGCGTTAGGTGGATGACGGGCTTTCATCCTGGAGCGAGGCATGTTCGGCTTTCTCACGATGGGACTACCGGTACTCCTGTTTTGGGTACTCGTCGGTATGGCCATCCTGTGGTTTCTGCGGGCTATGAACAACCTTGCCGTCGGACTCCGTGACGTCAGTGAGCGTCTCGCTTCCCTCGAAGATGCTGTCCGCCAGCTGGGTGGGCGAGGCACCACCTAACGAGGCGCTGCTGCCGTCGGCGTTGGTTTTGGAAGCGGCCGGCTCGCTACGCTCGCTGGCCGCAATTGTGATAGGACGCCGCAGCAGAGCGCCGCGGCGTTAGATGGATGCACGAGGGATCTCGATAATGCGAGCCTTTACGGCAGTGCTGTGTCTCGTCTTCTTGGTCCATCCCGCCGCAGCTCAAGGCGGTGCCGGAGCGCCCAGGGGGGCGCCGCCGCCCAATGCCGTCGTGCCCGCTGCGGTTCAGGATTCGGACCTCATCCGACTGTTCAATAGCGTCCGGGTGCTCGGGGAAGAGTTTGCCGGCAATCCCGGGGTTCAACTCCGCATCTTAGGTAGCTGGGGTGAGTCAGCCCAGTTGGATTGTGATTGTCTCCTCACGCGGGTCTACGTTGCCACGAACTTGGACGGGGAGAAGCTCCGCGCGTACCGCCTTCCGGAGCTTCTCGAACCCAAGGTCGATTCGATCTTAACTGAACATGATCACGCGGTTGCATACGTTGCATACGGCCAAACGGACGCCAGACAAGTCATGCGGATCGAGGTTCTGGACTCCAGCATCCGGGTGTCAGATGCGAGAGGCCGGTGAGGGGCACCATCTAACGAGGCGCTGCTGCTGCCGGCGTGGGCTTTGGAAGCGGCCGGCTCGCTGCGCTCGCGGGCCGCGATTATGATAGGACGCCGCAGCAGAGCGCCGCGGCGTTAGACTGCCACGAGGCGAGATGCGAGTTTGGGCTTCAGTTCTAATCTCGGCGTTGGCGATCGTCGCCTGCCACCCGGGGACCCCGTTTGGAAGCGACGTTCGGACGGACGCGCAACTTCGCCGGGCGGTCGCAGCCGTTCTGCCAACGCGGGTCTCGCTGGACAGCGCGGCTCATGTCCTTGAGCACCGAGGATTTGTATGCGCGGCGTCGGGGGAGGTGCTCGGTGCACCAATGCAACGTTGGTGTCACTGGGAATCAGGCGGCCGGTTCGCGTTTGTCCGTCGGGTTCTAATCGTTGGGTTTCTGTCGAGAGACACGGTCCGGATTGTCGGGGTGAGTAAGGGGCCGGCGATGGTCGATTCAATTCGAGTGACTGTTGGGGCGCTCGGATTGTGACCGTTCGTGGCGGCAGTCTAACGAGGCGCTGCTGCCGACGGCGTTGGCTAGGGAAGCGGCCGGCTCGCTGCGCTCGCGGGCCGCGATTATGATAGGACGCCGCAGCAGAGCGCCGCGGCGTTAGGCGCACCACGGACTTCATTCGATGAGCGAGATCTACCAGACCGGCTCCGAGCGCGAGCAATTGTTGGCCGACTGGCTATCGACGCGGGGGAGAACCGTCGAACCCTCGGACATCAAGACATTCGATCTGATCGTAGATGGCCGATACGCCGAGGTGAAGATCTCTCGGGCGCCCTATGCAAAACTCGGATTTATTGGCCTGACGGATGCACAGAGAATGGCAATGCTCAAGGGGCCAGAGTTTACTCTCTTTGTCGTTTGCAATACTGCCCACCCAGAAGCACTCGAAGTTGTTGAGATTCCAGCGGCGGATCTTGCCGCCGAGGAGCCGAAAGTTGAATGCACCCATTACTGGTATCGCAGCCAACTTGAACGCTGCCGTCGCGATCAGGGCGCCTAACGAGGCGCTGCTGCCGACGGCGGGAGCTAAGGAGGCAGCGCGCTCGCTGCGCTCGCATGCTGCAACTATTGTGAGTCGCCGCAGCAGAGCGCCGCGGCGTTAGGTGCACGACTGGAGTTCGGAGTAGCATGGGGCTCGACATTGTCGAGATGGTCATCGACGTTGAGGCCGAGTTTGGCGTTGAGTTGCCGGATGCCGAGTTGGCAACGGCTCGCACGGTCGCTGAGTTCTATCGCGTCCTCGTCGGCCACTTGCCGGCGCGACAACGTCCGCTGTCGGCGGTGTGCCGGGGCCCGACTTGGGAGCGGTTCCTCGACGTCGTGGCGGAATCGACGTGTCGTAAACGAGAAGACTTTGCCCCGGAGGTAGATCTCTACCGTGATCTTAGATTGGGCGGATAGGTGCGTTGTCGGCCGCGCGGCACCTAACGAGGCGCTGCTGCTGTCGGCGGGGGTAAGGGAGGCGGCTTGCTCGCTGCGCTCGCCTGCCGCAACTATTATGAACCGCCGCAGCAGAGCGCCGCGGCGTTAGGTGCGCGACATGTCTCTCTTTCAATCGGCCGTAGCTTGGCTCCGCAAGCCGATGACGCGCCCCGGACGGTGGGGACTGGCAGTCATGGTCAGTCCGGTGCTGCTTCCTGTCGCTGCGTACGCCCTCGACTTCAGCGACGCCGTTCAGGCGCGGGCTGCGCTTGCGGCGCTCGGGCTGATTTGCGTGGGGATTGGGATTGTTCGGCCAAAGGGCTGGTTGCACGTTGACGGCTGGTTTGACCTCGACTCGCTTCTGGGCGACCGGGGGACTCTGATCTTTTATCTGTTCATCGGACTTGGCATCGTTGTGGTAGCGTGCGTCCTGCCCTTCAGGTTCGGTGCGACCGGCACCTAACGAGGCGCTGCTGCCGCCGGTGGGGGGGTAGGGAGGCGGCTTGCTCGCTGCGCTCGCAGGCCGCAACTATTATGAACCGCCGCAGCAGAGCGCCGCGGCGTTAGGCTGCCACGAGAGCCAATGGTAGAACCAAGGATGCGAGTGATTGCCGGCATTGAGGTGTTGAGCGGCGCGTATGCCGCGATCGGCGCACTGCTGGCGTGGCCGTCACTTGGCTTCCTCGCGGGGTGGCCGGCGGCGATACTGGTCGCAGCGGGGTCTCTTACTTGCGTTGCAGGCTTCTGGCTCTGGGGCGGCGAGCAGCGGGGGGTGCGTCTCTCGCGGCGAATTCAAATCATACAGGCCGTTCAACTCGCGGTGCCCGGGTTCGCTTTCGCTTGCGTTGTGGGCCCAACAGCAACGATTGGATGGCCAGCGGGATCTGACTTCGCTCTCGGAGCTGCATTCGCACCGGAAGTACGGATCGCAGTCTGGCACCACAGTCTTCCGTTCCGCTTTCAACTCAATGTCTTCGCGGTTGTACTACTATTGCTGCTCCAGAAGTATCGACCTGGCCCGGAAGCCCACGGGGCGCGGTCCGAGGTGGCGGCAGCCTAACGAGGCGCTGCTGCCGCCGGCGTGGGCTTTGGAGGCGGCCGGCTCGCTGCGCTCGCGGGCCGCGACTATTATGGAACGTCGCAGCAGAGCGCCGCGGCGTTAGGTAGCTACAGGGGCCCATGCGGATTGCAGGTGAAGTGACTTGTCTCATCAGTCTCCTGACACTGGCTTCCTGCGCACGCGAGCCACGTCTTGCGTGCGAGGAGCCTGGCTGGCAGGTGGCGGCACTCCAAGGCCGCCACGCGGAGTTCTGTCTCGCCCCGGACTACCGGTTGCAGAAGGCGGATGAGCGACACGGCTTGTGGACCAAGGGCAAGCCGGTTGACTCGGGGTATGCGATGTTCTCAGTCGGCATTCTCGACTCGTCGGAGGCGTCAGTGGAGTGGGCAGCAGATCCATCTGGCCGCGGTTTTCGATCTAGTCCTCCCGGCACCCCGGACGGCGTAGTCGTGGAAAGCCTATCGGTCGAGCACCAAGACGTTGATGGGCTGGGCGTAACTGTTGAGACAGCGTTGATATCGGGCGGATACGTCGGATTTCGTCGGAGCCCGCAGCTCAGGGCGGTATGGCCGTTGGCGGGCGGCGGATGGGTGCTGGTGCAGGGAATGGCCGCAACACGGGCCGGGTTGGGGGTACAGCGCGCAATGCTGCGGACTCTCCGCGCAAGATAGGGAATGCCGAGTTGCAGGTCGTTTCGCGAGCTACCTAACGAGGCGCTGCTGCTGGCGGCGAGCGCAGCGGAGGCAGCTTGCTCGCTGCGCTCGCATGCTGCAACTATTATGAACCGCCGCAGCAGAGCGCCGCGGCGTTAGGTAGCCATAGAGATCTCATGAATACAGCGATGACTGCCATGGCGCAGTCGCAAATTGAGGCGGCCATCTCGCAGGCGACCGCAGTCGCCGGAATTAATCACGACGGTTTGCGTGGCGAGCTACGCGAGATCATATCCCGCCAACTACTGGAGCCGTTGCTGCCGCCCGGCTGGGAAATTGGAAGCGGCGAGATCATATCTGCGTTCAACAATCACTCGCCGCAGACAGACCTTGTCATTTATGATCGCTCGATCGTCCCGTCGCTCTTAGTCGGTAAGCACCACGGACTCTATCCAGTTGAAGCAGCCCTCGCCGCCATCGAGGTCAAGAGTACGCTGACGGCAACTGAACTTCGCGATGCTGACGAAAAGGCAAGGAAGATTCGGAAGCTACCGTTCAGCGCCGGGTCATCCCCGTGGGCCGTGCTCCCGATTGTGTTCGCGTTCGGCTCTGATCTATCGGCCGGCGGGAAGGATGAGGTCACCCGGTACGTCGAGCAATGCGGCAACGATGGTGAAGGACTCTTGCAGATTTGCGTGGTCGGGCGCGGTCATTGGTGCTATTCAGATTACAAATGGCACAGGCGTCACATTGACGGCAAACACGGTGAGGTACTTGCGTTCCTGGCTGCCTTGTTCGGTCGCCTGCCGGAATTCCGTAAATCGCGAACGACACCGGACCTACGATCCTACTTTACTCTCCCGTGACGAATCGCTCTATCAGCGGTGCCTGGGCGGGCCGGCGCATGACCGCCGGCTACCTAACGATCGTTGAGCCCGACGAACGAGCTATGGAGTGCTCGCTTCGCTCGCTCTTATTTGATTCGTTCGCGGGCTAACTCGGGCGTTAGGTGGGCCCTGAGCCTTCTCGACCATGCGATACTTTGCTTTCGCGCTGTTAGTCTTGGCGCTTGCTCTGAGCACCCAAGCAACCAGCTGCGTCGATACTTCCGATCAGATCGTTCGCGAGTACGACATTGTCCCGGCGAGCGACTCAGGCATATCGCTGCCGGGACAGCTCGACACCCCACTCGGGTCCCTTGTCTTGTTCCGCAAGGCAACTAACCCGTGGATGGCTCATTCGTATTGTCACGACTATCGCGTTTACGTCGCGCGCAAAGCATCGCGGTTACAGGCATTGCCTTCTTGGGTCGGCGTGCCCAACGGAGTTGATGTGCTCTTGATCAGTACTCCGAGACCCCGTTTGGCGCTTCTGTATTCATACCCGATCGCACTGGGTGCGAGGAAGGACAGCCTCCGTCGCGAAGCACTTGCTTCGGCCGACTCCGCGATCGGCAGTGAAGTCGATTCCGTGGCTGCCCTTATTGCAGGACGCCACGTGTCGTTGACATCTGTGCAACGCACGCGCTCGATTAAGGAACTCAAGCGACTGTGTGCCGCCTTCGTCAGCGATTCGCCTTGACCGTGGCCACGTAACGAGGCGCTACTGCCGGCGGCGGGGGCTGAGGAAGCGGCTGGCGGCCGGTTGCCGCCTGCCGCATTGTTTATGAATCGCCGCAGCAGAGCGCCGCGGCGTTAGGTGCCATCCGAGGATTCATGCCCATCCCCGACGAGACACCCGACGCGAGTCAGTGGCCGCAAGCCGGCCGCCGACGTCCACGATGGCCGTGGGCCGTGATTATCGGTGGAGTGCTGCTCGTCATGGGTTATCGGTACTCGCGTGGCTGGACAACTCAACGACTTACGTTCCAGGACGGGAAGTACTATGAGGTGCTCAATTGGGACCGGCATTTGTCAATCGGAGTCGGCCCGGGGGGCATCACGTCGCGCGAGACGTACTTCTGGGTCCGGTACTACTCGGACTTTCGGTCGTTGGACGCGATGCAAGCGGAGGCTAGGCACTTGGCGCCAAAGATATGGCAGTCCGCCGATTCGCTCGGATTCACCGAAATGAAGGTTGAGCCGACCCGCCCACTCCTGTTTCGGCATTTTCCAATTGTGACGTACTCCACCTCCGTCTGGTATAGGCGCGATACCACGGGCACCTGGCGGGAGGAGCGCGCGAAGCATGGCACCTAACGAGGCGCTGCTGCCGTCGGCGTGGGCTGGGGTAGCGGCCGGCTCGCTGCGCTCGCGGGCCGCAATTAGTATGGAGCGCCGCCGCAGAGCGCCGCGGCGTTAGGCGTACGCACACAGGTCTGCTCGATGGATGACATCTTCTTGTACACGGCCAGCGTTCTAGCGATCGTATCAACTCTGGTTGTACTTTGGCGATCATCCCGCTCACGTGGCCTGAGTGAAATCGCGTACGCCGCCGGTATCGCGGGCGGCGTAATCGTTCTAGCCAGCGGCCTTCACGCTCGCGTGCCCAACTCCCTTATCGGCGTCGGTTTCCTGCTTGCGGTCGCCGCAATATACGTATGGCTGTTTCGCCGAGAGCGTGCGCGCGGGGGTGGTGCCCTGGATGCCCTGACGATCGAGTACGGCGCTCGGCTGTCGTGGTTCGAGCGGGGCGCCGGAATAGTGATGGGCGCTGCCCTGGTCATGGTGACCTGGCTCATCACCGATCTCGGGTTCACATATCGTCTTGTGATTTGGGCCGCTGCGGCTCGCGAGCTGTATTTGGGCATCTCTGGCCGCCCGCCACGGGGTGCCGTCCGCACAGCGACGCCTAACGAGGCGCTGCTGCCGCCGGCGCAGAGTAAGGAGGCGGCCGACTCGCTGCGCTCGCGGGCCGCGATTATGATTGGGCGCCGCAGCAGAGCGCCGCGGCGTTAGACTGTGATAGGCACCCCTCGTAGGACAGCGAATGGCGACGAACTATCGGACGGTGGCTGTGGAGGTCGGAGACGCCCTCAAGTACGACATCACCGTGAACGAGGTGAATCGTATCGCAGGGGCGCTGTTTCGATTCACGTGCCAGTCCTTCCCCAACCCCGCGATTACGTCGATTCGGGCGCAACTCGTACACGACTGGATCCTATCGCTGGCCAAGCAGCCGATGCGTGCGGAGGAGCGGGACCAGCTCCTGACCCAGTTCTGCCTCAAGATCACCCCTGATGGCCACAGGGATACCGTTCAGCGCATTCTGTCGGATGCCGGAGTTGCCGGTAGCGTCGTGAATCGCGAAAACCTACAGCTATTTGCGGGCCGCGGCTTTCATGCCACGGTGATTCAGCATGCACGCGGTCTGTTCTTGCAGGGCAACTACTTCCACGCTGTCTTTGAAGCGGCCAAGGCATACAATGTCGAGGTTCGTCAGAAAGCCAAGAGTAACAAGGACGGCCAGGCGCTAATGCTCGATGTGTTTGGAGCGGACAAGGGCGTTCTGAAGATCACCGCCTGCATGACCGACACGGACAGGAACGTTCAAGAGGGCGTGAAGTTCCTTTCTGCCGGACTTATGCAGGCGATCCGTAATCCGACTGCGCACGAGCCAGCGCTTGACTGGCCCATCTCCAGAGAAGACTGCCTAGACGTGCTCAGCTTCCTAACCTTCTTGTTCAGACAACTAGACAAAGCCACCTATTTCAAGTCGTAGCATTCCGTGGCCACAGTCTAACGAGGCGCTGCTGCCGACGGCGTTGGTTAGGGAAGCGGCCGGCTCGCTACGCTCGCTGGCCGCAATTATGATAGAACGCCGCAGCAGAGCGCCGCGGCGTTAGATGGCCACGGCCGCCACTGTATTAATGGAATCATCACGCGGCGGTCACGAGGCCGTAATCGCTCCTCCCTATAGTTGGATAGCACCCTGCGGAGGCCGAGCTTGTGCGTCCCAGCATCGTCTTTCCGACTCTTGGCGCCCTACTGGTCATTCTTGCTTTCGTCCCGCTGCGACCGGTCCAATCGCTCCCACTCCAAACCACGGGGCGTGCGTTTTCTCCCGTGCCTGACCAGTGTCTCACCCTTTCGTACTCCGGCGATCTACCTGCTACGCCGTGGCCAAGGACGGCACGCCTCGTCGCGGTCGTGGATTCGGAGGATCAGCACTGGTATCACATGGGGAGTATTCCGCCAGGTCAGCCTTACAGCGACGGTCGTTGGCGGCCGGCTGGACGCGACTCAATTGAGATTGCGTGGTATGATTCGCAGTCACTGCTGCTGTCTGTCCGAGGCGAGCAGTTGGTCGGTCGCAGCGAGCCGTGGGGTGGCAGCCTTGTGATGATGCTGACCTCACCCGCCATTGCGGTTCGCGCGACGCGCCGGGTATGTCCGTGATCGCGGTTCGGCCATCTAACGAGGCGCTGCTGCCGACGGCGGTGGCTGCGGAAGCGGCTGGCGGCCGGTTGCCGCCTGCCGCATTGTTTATTAGACGCCGCAGCAGAGCGCCGCGGCGTTAGGTGCGCGACATGTCTCTCTTTCAAGCGGCCGTAGCTTGGCTCCGCAAGCCGATGAAGCGCCCTGGACGGTGGGGACTGGCAATCATGGTCAGTCCGGTGCTGCTTCCTGTCGCTGCGTACGCCCTCGACTTCAGCGACGCCGTCCAAGCGCGGGTTGCGCTTGCGGCGCTCGGGCTGATTTGCGTGGGGATTGGGATTGTTCGGCCAAAGGGCTGGTTGCACGTTGACGGCTGGTTTGACCTCGACTCGCTTCTGGGCGACCGGGGGACTCTGATCTTTTATCTGTTCATCGGACTTGGCATCGTTGTGGTAGCGTGCGTCCTGCCCTTCAGGTCCGGTGCGATCGGCACCTAACGAGGCGCTGCTGCCGTCGGCGGGGGCTGCGGGGGCGGCTTGCTCGCTACGCTCGCCTGCCGCAACTATTATGAACCGCCGCAGCAGAGCGCCGCGGCGTTAGATAGCCACGAAGATGACCGATAGGCCCACCTATACGATCGACGGCGCACGATTCTCCGACCTTGACGGCTTCTACGACGAGATCAGCCGCCAACTCCTGCCAGGCGTATACTGGGGGCGCAACCTTGACGCGCTTAACGATATCATGCGCGGTGATTTCGGAGAACTCCCGGAGGAGTTTCGCCTGGTTTGGAAGAATGCCGGGCTATCCAAGGCGCGTCTGGCCGGCACCGGCCGAGCGTCTTTCGCAGACCTCTTTGACATAATCTGTGACCATACCAACGTTGAGCTAATCCTTGCCTAGATCATGCTATCGGCTATCTAACGAGGCGCTGCTGCCGTCGGCGTGGGCTTTGGTAGCGGCTGGCTCGCTCCGCTCGCCGGCCGCAATTGTTAAGGAACGCCGCAGCAGAGCGCCGCGGCGTTAGCTAGTCGATCAACTTTGGAGAGTGGCGATGAGCTTACTCAAAGCAGTGATCGCTGCCGCCCTCCTGGCATCGGCGTCGGGCCGCGCGAGTGGCCCCAAGCCGGCGCCGTCAAGCACGTTTGACGCCGTAACTGCTGGCAGGTCCTGCTCGCAGAGCACGGCTGAGCCTGGCACGATGGAGTGCCAGTATCGGGTCGGGACATCGCTGCAATTCACGATTGCGGGCGTTGGGCTTCCGGATGCTGGCATCGCCTTCGACAAGTCGGACAGGGACGGCGACTACTACGCTGGGTTTGGGCTGCAGCACCAGTGCGTAATCGTTTGGCCGGGGAAGGCCACGACGGACGCGACTCCTGCGCGAGTCTCCGATTTGGCATTCGTGTCACCGAGCGATGGCAAAGTCTACCGGGACTGGGCTGCCTGCGCCCGGCACGCAGCGTAGGGGGGAGCGCGTGCCTCCGCTCGCTAACGAGGCGCTGCTGCTGGCGGCTTGGGCTGCGGAAGCGGCTGGCGGCCGGTTGCCGCCTGCCGCATTGATTATGAATCGCCGCAGCAGAGCGCCGCGGCGTTAGATGGCCACGAGCCTAGCGCATCGGGCCAGATAGCGGGGTGATCCGTGCAACCATTCCACCGTTGGCCGGGAAGGACCGTTCTGTCAGTTGCCGCGGTATGGCTGGCTCTCACCGCCGTCGGAGTCGTAATCTGGGCGATGGCCGATGCTCGGAGTGTCGAGCGCGCCTTCACAGATATCGGGCTTGCGGCAGGGGCAACGTCGACGTGGGTGCATGTCGATCTATGGAGCGCCTGGCCCCAGTTGCTTGCGACGTATTTGGTGATTGGCGTGTGTCCGGGGGTCGGCATTCTTTTGCTATGGCGGCGTCAGCGAACCCGTGAGGACTCCGGCGGGCGAGCTCGCGATGCGGCCATCTAACGAGGCGCTGCTGCTGGCGGCGCGGGCTAGGGAGGCGGCCGGCTCGCTCCGCTCGCTGGCCGCAATTATGATAGGACGCCGCAGCAGAGCGCCGCGGCGTTAGGTTGCACCGAACTGCGATTCTCGGACGGTTCCTAGTGGAAGATCGCGTTTGCGAGGTCAGCCTTGTCGTGGCGGCCGAGTTCGATGGACCTTTGATCGCCCTAGCGAATCGGATGCCAGTCTGGATCGCCGATACCCCCGGGAATCGCGCGGGTATTCAAGCGGCACGGCTGGCCGGCGGCGATCTGACCGTCTTCAGAGTTGATGAAGGGAAGTCGCCTGACGGCTGGGCGAGCGAGGTCGTGGCGACGGTCGTCGAGCATCATGGGGAATGGTCGCATGACCCGCCCCTCTCACGCCTAGAGATTTTCGGCGCTAGTCTCACGCCGCAGTTGCGCGATGTCTTGTCGGAGTATGGGTTCTCGGAGACTGAGATGGTCGGTGGCAGCATCAGGGCCAGTTCGCGACCAGCAACCTAACGAGGCGCTGCTGCTGGCGGCGGGGGGAAGGGAAGCGGCCGGCTCGCTGCGCTCGCGGGCCGCGACTATGATAGGGCGCCGCAGCAGAGCGCCGCGGCGTTAGATGGCGATGGGCATGACTGCGGAGGGCGGTTGACCGACAGCGGTTCTGGTGCGAACGAGGACCTCATTGGCGTGTGGGAGCTCCGCTCTGCAGATGCAGCACTGGAGCTGGCCCCGGGGTCGCTGATGATGGTCCTGCCGGACGGCGAATTGCGCTATGCATCGCCGGGCGATGGCGCGATGATGGTGGCGAATCTGCGCTACCGAATTGAAGGCGAGTGGCTCGTTACGGATCAGGACTCCGCGCCGAAGCAGGATCGGACGCGCTTCGAGGTGCAAAGTGGTGGTCGATTGGTGCTCGAGTATGGGCGTGGCAAGTCTGTTTGGGAGCGCGTCTCGCCGAAGGTGTAAGTATCTGATCTCGAACCCGCCATCTAACGAGGCGCTGCTGCCGACGGCGTTGGTTTTGGAAGCGGCCGGCTCGCTGCGCTCGCGGGCCGCAATTATGATAGGACGCCGCAGCAGAGCGCCGCGGCGTTATGCTGACAACCAGCGACACTTGTGAACGAAGCTGATCTGCGATCCGTCCATCGCTTCTGTACGAATAACCGCGAGTTGCTCGGGCGAAGTGAGCTTGCCGGCTGCTTCTATTGCGGCGCCCTGTTCAGTCCGACGGAGATCGAAGATTGGGTGGACGGGCGTCAGGTGGAGACTGGAGGGTTGTCCGATGGCATTACTGCACTCTGTCCTCGTTGCGGAATCGATGCCGTCTTGCCTTCTGGAGGTCCATTCAAGCTGGATGCGGACTTACTCGGTGAAATGCAGCGTCACTGGTTCTAGCAGTCGTCCGACTTCGGATCGCGACCAGCAGCATAACGAGGCGTTGCTGCTGGCGGCGTGGGCTAGGGAGGCGGCCGGCTCGCTCCGCTCGCTGGCCGCAACTATTGTGAAACGCCGCAGCGGAGCGCCGCGGCGTTAGGTGGACGACGGAGGAATCATGAGCCGAATTGCGCGGGACTTTCTCATCGCAGCGCTTGCATTCCTGATTGTGGAAGGGGTGCTACGCGTGATCAACGGAACCTTCAGTCCGTTCATTCTCGGATTGGCGGCTGGATCTGCGATCATCGGCGTGGTCGCAACGTATGTGACCCGGCATCCGACATCGTCCTCTTCCGCCACCTAACGAGTCGCTGCTGCCGGCGGCGTGGGTTGTGGAAGCGGCCGGCTCGCTGCGCTCGCGGGCCGCAATTATGATAGGACGCCGCAGCAGAGCGCCACGGCGTTAGATGGCGACGATCACCTCGATGATTCAGCTAATCGGCCCCGGCGGCGCAGGGAAGTCCACGGTGGGCGCAGTGCTCGCGACACGGCTAGGGATGCCGTTTGGCGACTTGGATCGCGAGTTCGAGCGGCGACGCGGTGGTATCGATGGATGGATCCGTGCGCGGGGCTACGAAGCCTACGCACGCGAGAATGTTGACGTATACCTTGAGGTCGTTCGCGATCTCCCGAGAGCGGTCCTGGCATTGTCCTCTGGCTTCATGGTATATCCGCCCGCTGTGCACCCGGCCTATGAATCAATGATCCAGGTGATCGCTCGAAGCCAAACCACGTTTGTCCTTGTTCCGTCGTGCGAGCGAGAGGCCTGCGTCGCCGAGACAGTGCGTCGCCAACTCGGGCGGCCCATTAGCCAGCGGAGTCGAGCACGTGAAGAAGCGGTGATTCGGGAACGCTTTCAGCACTACATGGATCTGCCCACAACGAAAGTCGAAACGATGCGACCGGTGGAGGAGGTCGCGGCGGCGATCTGCACCAACCTCGGCGGCCGACGTGGGCATGCGCCCGCCATCTAACGAGGCGCTGCTGCTGCCGGCGGGGGCTGCGGAAGCGGCTGGCGGCCGGTTGCCGCCTGCCGCAATCATTGTGAACCGCCGCAGCAGAGCGCCACGGCGTTAGGCGGATCAACAGACATCCCGCTACGATGAGACCTCGGACGGTAGGCATCGCGTTGTTCATGGGCGCCGCAATTGGCGGCAGCGGTTCGTCCGTCCAAAGCCGCCATCGGACACCAGTGTTTCGCGGCGAGTTCGCATGGGAATTCGAGCGGAGCGAATTCCGCCCATGTGGGTCCCAGGAGCGGTGGTGGCTCACTCCGGCCAGCGACACTCTGGAGCGGCGGCTACTCGCAGCATTAGATAGCGTTGACCCGCTTAAGGCAGGCGTAGTCCGGGCGCAAGGTGCCTACTTGGAGGTTTCCGGCGATACCACTCCACGCGGTCGGTACGGGCACATGGGGACGTACGATCATGAGGTCAAGGTGACGGCGGTTCTCAAGGTCAATGCCAGCGGAGGCTGTAAGGCCAGCAGCAACGGGGGACCGCCTAACGAGGCGCTGCTGCTGGCGGCGTGGGGTACGGAAGCGGCCGGCTCGCTGAGCTCGCGGGCCGCGATTATGATAGAACGCCGCAGCAGAGCGCCGCGGCGTTAGCTAGCCGCCCGAGTTTCGCCCGAGGCCTCCATGTCGAAGCGAGATATAGTCGTAAGTGTCGAGTTCCTGGGCGACGGCAAGATCCAGCAGACCAGCTCCCGATCTTGGGCGGGCGGCGTTGCGCCACCAAGACTCGGGCAACACCTCACCGTCCAAGTCCGACCGAGTGCCATCGACGACGGTGGCATCTTCAACCCCGTGGGGAGAGCGTCCTATGATGGCGGCCTCCAAGTCATCATCGAGGGCGATCCGGACGGCTATCGTCGTCTCGGAGCGTACCTTCTCGCCCTTGCAGAGCTCGACGTCGGGGCGCATCCGGGATTTCGAGACTACCACGACATCGCAAGCGCCGATGGGCAGACGAAGCTCCAGGTCCTCCTCTATCGGCGTCCCGAGACCCACGCTAGCTAACGAGGCGCTTCTGCTGCCGGCTTGGGCTGCGGAAGCGGCTGGCGGCCGGTTGCCGCCTGCCGCATTGTTGATGAACCGCCGCAGCAGAGCGCTGCGGCGTTAGGCCTGTGCTCGGACATCGCGGATGAGAAGAGTATCGATAGTGGCTGCGCTTCTGTGCGGCCCCTTGGACCTGATCCTGACGAGCGTGCTCGCGCTTCCAGTCGTAATAATTGCCAACATTCAGGCCCAGTCGTGGACGCTGCCAAAGGCGGAACAGACTCAAGCGTTGTTCTCGGTGCTTCAGCAGCACCCTGGCCTTTACGCTGCGAGTATTGCTCTGGGTTCGTGCGCCAGCATCGTCGCGGGTTTCGTCGCAGCGCGAATTGCGCGCCGCGCTCCGTTACTCAATGGAGCCATTTCCGCTTGGTTGTGCATCGCCTCGGGCGTGTATGCCATGTTTCAGGCGAACAGCTTCATGCCGACATGGCAGAGCCTAGTCCTCCTCCCGCTCAGTCCAGCGTTGGGGGCCCTTGGGGGCTGGCTCTGGCAGCGCCGATCGCAACGCAAGGCGAAACTTGCCCCGATGCGGAGCAGCGCAATGTGACCTCCGCCAACGGCAAGGCCTAACGAGGCGCTGCTGCTGGCGGCTTGGGCTGCGGAAGCGGCTGGCGGCCAGTTGCCGCCTGCCGCATTGTTTGTGAAACGCCGCCGCAGAGCGCCGCGGCGTTAGGTAGCTATGGAGTTGTGACCGTGACTAGCGCCCTCGCATCATATATCCTCGCCCTGGCCGATGCGCAGGAGAAGACCCATACGGCGACTGATCGTCCAGTGTATCGCGACTATCTGGCGGATGCCGGCATTCTTCTCGCCCACGCAGTGCAAGGGGCGTCGCACGACAGTCTGAGAGCTGGCCTCCGCGCTCACGATCGACTGCGCGGCAGCTCCTGGCTTGCGGGTCCGGAGTACAAAGAGCCCGAGCGCGCGTGGGAGAGTGTCGTGAGGCTAGTTCCCGATGTCCGAGCTACCTAACGAGGCGCTGCTGCTGTCGGCGTGGGCTAGGGAAGCGGCCGGCTCGCTGCGCTCGCGGGCCGCGACCATAATGGAACGCCGCAGCAGAGCGCCGCGGCGTTAGATGGCCAACATGACCAATCAGCCGATGCGGTTCGAGATCACCCCTGCACCTGGAGAGAGCGCGCGCTCATGCGTAGCCCTCGTGAGCGGGGTCGTCCCCAAGTGGCGGGGTACGTTGTTCGTCCTCAGCCTCTGCGGTGGCGTCGGGCTGCTGGCTTGGCTACTGCCCCCGTCGCATTTGACAACGTTCCTTGTGGGTTTTGCGGCCGTCTATGCCTCCGTCTACGGCATTCAGGCGGTCGGCAGAGCCAACATTCGAGACATTCAAGACAGAGACCCGCACTCAGGCGAAACGCACGTCGTTGAACTTGGGCCACAGGACGTGTTCATTGGCTGTTCGCACGTGAACGCCCGATACCCTTGGCGGGAGTTCAAGAAGGTCTCCGAGAACAACGAGTTCTATCTCTTCTTCCGGGGCAACGGCGGCGGTGCTGCAATCCCCAAGCGCATCCTCGACGCCGCAGCGGAACAAGAACTGCGTCTACGCATATGCGAATGGGCTCCGGATCGCGGCGCTGGGCTCGCGCGCGAAGTTGGCGCTGGTGCCGGGGCCATCTAACGAGGCGCTGCTGCTGGCGGCGTGGGGTAAGGATGCGGCCGGCTCGCTGTGCTCGCTGGCCGCAATTATGATAGGACGCCGCAGCAGAGCGCCGCGGCGTTAGATGGCCAACAGGCGGAACTGCATGCGATGACCACTACTCCTCTTCGTGCTTCTTGCCGCTTGCCTCGTCGGCTCCGCACAGGGGCAGCGCCAAACGGGATGCCGTGCCGACACGGTGGCTTTCCGTGGCCCCGGCGATAGCCTCACGGCGGGCAGTTACACTCTCACCATGGTGGCGACGCAAGGGCGGCGAGCCGGCGCCGAGGCGTCGGGTTCGCTGATTCTGCGGCGGACGACGCTAGGCGATGCCTCCCCGCGCACGGGGAAGCGCCCAGTCCGGTCGCCGCGTGATGAACCGCTAGTCGGCTGGAGCGATCTCGACTTCCGATCGGTCGGAGCGCCGGTCTTTCCATCAGATACGCTCGCGCCTCGGCCGACCTCCCAAGACCCGGTTTACCCTGGCTTGCTCGTTCTCCGTCAAGGAGTGCGGGACGAGCGCTTCGTGCTTCTCATCGAGACTCTTACGAATCGCCGTGCCGATCGCGGCTGGCATGATGGAGCAGGAATCGAACTCGCGCCACGACGATTTGGCGAGCGCACCGTGGGTACATGGTCGGAATGGGGAATCGTGCGAGGGGGCCGCGGCTTCTTCTGTCTAGAGCGCAAGCCCGTTGGGGACCCCGATGGCGCCATCTAACGAGGCGCTGCTGCTGGCGGGGTGGGGTAGGGAGGCGGCCGACTCGCTGCGCTCGCGGGCCGCGATTATGATAGGACGCCGCAGCAGAGCGCCGCGGCGTTGGAAGGACCAACGGGCTACCGGGAGGGGAAGGATCTGTCATGCAAGTGCTTCGCCGCCTGCTTCCCCTCGTTGCAGTGGCGCCAATCGCTGCCGCTGCGCACGGGTCGACAGTTCGGGGGCCTCGCTGCTACTTTGCGCAGCATTCGTTGGTATTTCCGCTTGGAGATACGAGCCGTCCTGCGAAGAGGACTGGCGCGTGGCTTCGTCTCGATACGACCAGCATCGCGCATGCGCGGCGATCTGCGGAGAGCTGGGACGTTCTCGAAAATCGCCAGACGGGGTCGTGGGAACAGAGAGGCGATACCGTCTTCCTCCAGTTGCATGATGTCTTCACCGTGAGTCAGCTACGGCTCGTTGCCAGCGGTGACAGCCTGATTGGTCGCGGTCGGGCTTCGACGGACGTTCGTCACGACTCGAGTGGAATCGCGGTGCCTGAACGCGTGGACTGGGTCGCTGGGCTGCGAGCAGTCCGTTGCATAGAGGTCGGTTCGTGAAATGGCACCCTGTGAGCGGCGGCTGTCTAACGAGGCGCTGCTGCTGTCGGCGGGGGCTGCGGAAGCGGCTGGCGGCTGGTTACCGCCTGGCGCAATAGTAGTGAGCCGCCGCAGCACAGCGCCGCGGCGTTAGCTAGCGACATGCGGAGTTAGAGGGTTGAGATGCAAGAGCGCCCATACTGCGATCGCACAATCGATCAACTTGAAGAGCTCGTGGCTGCCAATCGCGATCGCGTCGCTGTCCTGGGACACGTCCGGGTAGAGCTCGAACGGCGAATGACCGACCGCGCCAAGCAGCTCCTGAAAGAGGTGCAGGCCTTGGTGGAAGGACGGATACCGAAGCCGAAGCCGCCTCGAACTGCACGTCGCGCCGACCAACACTCCTTGTTCATTCCAGACTCGGGCGAGACCGAGCAGGGCACGACCGCTAGCTAGGCTCCGTGGGCGACGGTCGCAGGTGGCTGCCTACGGCCGCCTGGCGCCATGATCAAGCCACGCCGCATCAGATCGCCACGATGGTATCCCACTTCACCGAGGACTCATCAATGAAGCTCCGTGCGCTCATTGTTCCAGGTGTGCTCGCCGGCGTTGCCGTGATGTGTGTGGACTTCCTGTTCAACGGCGTCATCTTCGCCTCGCAGGATCAGGCCGCGATCGCCAACTTCGCCTCCGATCCCGCACTCGTCGATAGCCCCGTCACGCTGGCCGTGATCCTTGGCGTCGACCTCATACTTGGTTTCATCCTGGCGTGGACGTATGCCGCAATCAGGCCCAGACTCGGCGCGGGCCCGCGCACGGCCGTGGCCGCGGCAGCGCAAGTCTTCTGTGTGAACGTGCTGCCGTGGACCCTGCTCACCTATCTCGGGGCAATCAGTTGGTCGTTCTGGCGCCTTGAGTTGGCAGTGACGTTCGCCTCCCTGCTCGCCGGTGCCCTCGTGGCCGGACGCATCTATGCGGAGAACGGCCAGGCCCGCCTCGCGTAGGACCCGTGTTGGCAAATCATCGCCATGCGACTTCGGCGCCGGGTCGAACCAGGACCGCGACCACCCGCTCGGCATGGGCGGAATGGCGCTGCACGAGTGACTGACGTCCACGCGGACGTTCCAGCGGAGTCATTCCGGAGCCGACAACGGTTCCCCCCCGGCATCGATAACGATTACTCCGGGCGGGGCTTCGCGATGGACGGCGACACGACCCTCAACCCTGAACCCGACTCCACGCATGCTCTCCCTCTCGCCCGTCACCCTGGAAGGCCACGGTGTACGCCTGGAACCCCTGGCGCCCGCGCATGAGGCCGCTCTCGCCGCAGCCGCGACCGACGGCCGGCTCTGGGAACTCTGGTTCACCGTCGTACCGGAGCCTGGCCAGGTGGCCACCTACATCGCCAACGCGCTGGCCGGGCAGGCCGCCGGCCACATGCTGCCATGGGCGGTGCGGGAGCTGACGTCGGGCGAGGTGATCGGCAGCACGCGGTATCACGACATCGTGGCACCGATTGACCGGGTGCAGATCGGCTACACGTGGTACGCCCAGCGGTGGCAGCGGAGTCACGTCAACACGGCATGCAAGCTGCTGTTGATGACCCACGCGTTCGAGACCGCGGGGTGCCGGGCGGTGGGACTCAACACCGACCGGTTCAATACGCGCTCGCAGCGGGCCATCGAGGCCCTGGGCGCCCGGCGCGACGGCATCCTGCGCCACCACCAGGCTCGGCGCGACGGCACGGTGCGCGACACCGTGATGTACAGCATCCTGGTATCGGAGTGGCCGGATGTGAAGCGGAATCTGACGACCAGGTTGGCGCGGGGGAGGTGAAGGGGCGCCGCTAAGCGCTCTAATCCGTGGGCGCGGGAAGGATGTCCCTTGCTCGGTGGACATAGAGGTTGCAGTATGGGTGGCGGGACTGCGCGAGCTTCGGTGAGGCGGCGCAGGATTACGCGGCAGCAGAAGTCGTAGTTAGGCAGAGCACGTAGACCACGTAGCGCGGAGTACGTCCATGGGCTATGCGATGTGGTGGATCGTAGCGGTGATCCTGCCGGCGGTTGTGCTCGGTATCATCACCTGGGCCATCCGCCTGCTGAACGAGGTGCACCGAACGCAGCAGGAGCAGCTGCAGATTCAGCGGCGCACGCTAGCGGTGCTCGAAGGGTTGGCAGATGTACCACGGCCTGCCTAACGAGGCGCTGCTGCTGGCGGCGAGGTCAGCGGAGGCAGCGTGCCCGCTACGCTCGCATGCTGCAACTATTATGAGGCGCCGCAGCAGAGCGCCGCGGCGTTAGCCGGACTCGCGCACGAATGAGCCAAATCAGAGCGGTACCGCTTTTCGGCTTGATTCTCGGCATCGCGATCGCTTGCGAGAGGGCGCCTGCGCCTAATCCCGCCGCCTCAGCCCAGGATCCGGTGGCTGCGCCGGTAACAGACACCGCGCGGGAACGCTTTCTCCGAGATTCGGCGTTCCGTCATCAGCTTCCGTGGCATCGCGCTCTGGCGGTAGGCGCGCCGAATCCTTTGCCTGGGCCGGATTCGGCGTGGACGGCACGATTCGATGGGCTGGCTGATCTCCGCGTTGGACAAAGCATCGGCGAGTTGCGAACGCGTTGGGGTGACGATCTCGTCTTTGACGGTGACTCGGGAGGTTGCGACTACGCATTCCTCCGTCGTGCGCCGGCAGGCGTGGCCCTCATGATCGAGGATGCGCGTCTTGTGCGTGTGGACATCGACTCATCGCTCGTCGCTACTGCCGCGGGCATTCGCGTCGGGGATACCGAAGACGATGTCCGCAGGGCCTACGGTCGGTTGGTGCAGCAGCGTCCCGACCCCTATAGCGGACCAGAGTGGCACTATCTCATTGTCACGCCCGCGTCGGACTCAACTTATCGAATCATATTCGCCACCAACGGCATCCGCGTACTCAACTACCGTGTCGGCTTTCGAAGCCAAGTCGACTACATCGAGGGCTGCTCGTAGCCGACAGTCAGCCGGCTGACGAGGCGTTGCTGCCGGCGGCGCGGGGCAAGGAAGCGGCCGGCTCGCTGCGCTCGCCGGCCGCGATTATGATAGGGCGCCGCAGCAGAGCGCCGCGGCGTTAGAACGCAGCCCATCATCATGTCTACCCAGTCAACATGCCGGGATCCTTCCTCACCGCTGAATGGCGCCAGCTCGCAATGCTCAACTTCGTGGTTGAGCCCGAGCTCCTGCTTCCATTCGTCCCGGCCGGCACGGAACTCGATCGCTGGGACGGGAAGACGTTTCTGGGTCTCGTGGGCTTCCTGTTTGCCAACACTCGCGTACTCGGCATTCCCGTCCCGTTCCACCGTACTTTCGAAGAGGTCAACCTTCGCTTCTACGTCCGGCGGAACATTGCCGGCGAGTCGCGGCGCGCGGTGACGTTCATTCGGGAGATCGTTCCCCGTCGTCTAGTGGCCGCCGTCGCCCGCTTGGCCTACAACGAGCCATACGTCGCGCTCCCGATGCGGCATCATTATGCCGAGCGCCGCGGCGCCGGGCCGCCGCCCGTGGTGGAGTATACCTGGCGCCTTCCAACCGGCTGGGCCGCAGTCCGCGTCGAGCCGCTCTGCAGCGGTCGGCCCGCGGCGCCCGGTTCCGAAGAAGAGTTCATCACGGAGCACTACTGGGGGTACACCCGGCAGCGGGACGGGTCGACAGTCGAGTACCGCGTCACGCATCCATCTTGGCGGATTTGGTCGGTCGGCGCCGCCTCGGTCACCGGAGATCTTGAATCGCTGTACGGCGCACGGTTTGGGGCCGCCCTCTCACAACCGCCAGCGTCGGCGTTTCTGGCCGAGGGGTCGGCAGTGGCGGTCGCGCGCCCCGAACGCCTCGCACCAGGATGATGACTGCCTGCTTTCGTGGCCCCTGCATTCCAACGATCGTTGAAGCCGACGAACGAGCTATGGAATGGCTCGCTGCGCTCGCGGGCGGCAATTATGATAGGACGCCGCAGCAGAGCGCCGCGGCGTTAGACTGCCATCAAGGATGAACTCGCCGTTACCGATTGGGCGTATCGCGTTCCTCGCTGCGATTATGGCTGCGTGTGGCCGCACACGGGCGGCGCCTGGCCAGGTGGATACCTTCGCCGTGTATCATGCAGCACTGGAGTCCTTTCCACCTGCTCGATCTCGGTCAGTCCGTCTGAGCGCGCGGACGTGGGCCTATTCCCCCGGAAGAGCGTTGGGCGATACCTCGGCCCTCTATCGTGAAGTGCTGGCGGAAACTGGCAATGAATTGCGTTTGTTGGTCGACTTCGACAGTGCCAATGCCAACACAGCGACGATTTGCGATTGCTTCAGAGAGTCAGGCCGGATCACGCTCGTTCCTGATACGCTCCAGCCAGATGCAACCGATCTGGTCGTCGTATCCCGGGTGGCATTCTCGCGCGATCGTCGGCGAGCCTTGGTAGCGGTTGGATATTCATGCGGCCCGGCGTGCAGCTACGACGCACTCTATCTTGTCGTGCGAGACGACACCGGTTGGCACGTCGAGCGCGCCCTCCTGAGGGGGGTCTCGGGGTGGCGGCAGTCTAACGAGGCGCTGCTGCCGGCGGCGTGGGCTGTGGAAGCGGCCGGCTCGCTGCGCTCGCGGGCCGCAATTATGATAGGACGCCCCAGCAGAGCGCCGCCGCGTTTGGGCGACCCTCCGAGCATTGCGATGAAACGACGAATTTGGTTGAAGGCTATCGCCGTCTGGCAGATGCTCGGCGGCGCGATCGGGGCGGCGACGTTTCTCGCGGTGATAGCCCCGCTCAACGCGCCGATCGGCACCCGCCTCGTACTACTCGCGGTACTCATCCCGATCTGCCTGCTCAGTGGCGTTGCCGGATGGGGTCTGCTCAAGGCTCGGCGCTGGGCGCGCGGCCCGTCACTCCTGGTGCAAGGTCTACAGCTCTTTGGGGTCGGAACGACCGGGTTCATGGCCCGCCTCTGCCTGGGCCCGTACGTCTACTTCTACGTAATCAACGGTACAGGCGGGATAGAAGCCGGTTTCAGTCCGCAAGCGAACCTGTATTGGCGGCAGCCGCCGATGGCGCCTCATCTTGTCGTCAACCTGCTTGCCGCGGTGTGCATCGTGATGCTGCTCCGATGGGAATACATCACGGAGTTTGTCCCACCGAAGCAGGCTCCGGAGGAGCCGAGCCCCGAGGCGCCGCCGGCTACCACAGCATGGCCGCCAATTAACTGGCCCAAGTGAGCGGCGCCCTAACGAGGTGCTGCTCCTGGCGGCCTGCTGCCGCCTGCCGCCATGATTGCGCTACGCCGCAGCAGAGCAGAGCGCCGAGGCGATACGGCGACGACCAGCGCCGTGAGGAGGTAGGATGAGTGTCGAAATCGCCGTCTTCCGCCCGGAGCACGCCGGACGCTTCGCCGAGCTCAATCGCGAGTGGCTTGAAGGCTACGGCCTGATGGAGCCGGCGGAGGAGGAGCAACTCGCCGATCCGAAGAAATACTTTGTCGATTGCGGTGGTCAGATCTTCGTCGCGCTCGACAATGGCATAGTGGTGGGTACCTGTGCGGTCATTCCTCACGGTCGCGATGAATTCGAGCTTGCCAAGCTCACGGTGTCGCCGGAGTTCCGGGGCCGGGGCACTGCACGCCGCCTGGTACAGCGCTGCATCGGCTATGCGCGCGGCCGGGGCGCCCGGTGCGTGATGCTCGTGTCGAACTCGCAGCTCCAGGGCGCCCTGACATTGTACGAGTCGTTGGGCTTCAAACGTTTTCCGGTCCCCGAGGGCACACGGTACGCGGTGGCCGACGTCTGCATGACCTTGGACCTGGACACGTCACCCTCGGCGACCTGACGAGCGCCGTCTGCTGCCGGCCGAGGATGAGGAAAGGGCCGGCTCGCTGCGCTCGCGGGCCGCGATTATGATAGAGCGCCGGGGCAAAGCGCCGCGGCGTTGGGCCGGTATCGGAGCTCCGTTCGACTATGAAAGTCCTTCTCTTGTGTCTTGCACTCCTTGCCGCGCCGGCGGTGGAGGCGCAGATGGTCGGCGGACAAGTCGTCGACGAGCACGGCGCACCGGTTCGCGGCGCGGTTGTGACGCTCCTCGACAGCGCGTTCGTCGGGGTCGACAGCGCGGCGTCGGATTCGACGGGAGCATTCTACCTTGCGGCGAGGAAGCCGGGCGGCTATCTGCTGCGTGTGGCCGCGCCCGGGCTCGCGCCGGTCGAGAGCCGCGCGTTTCGGCTCGAAGGCAGCGAGTTTCATCAAGAGCGAATCAAACTCGCGGTGGCGGCGGGAGCTCCAGACGCCCGTATCTATACCGACGTGGAAGTCGAGGAGCTGGCTGAGGCCCTGCCGGGGAACCAGGCGCCGGCCTATCCACTGGCGCTCCGGAATCAGGGGATCGAGGGGGAAGTCGTCGTGCGGTTCGTGGTCGATTCGACGGGCAGGCCGCTTCTCGCGACGGTGAAGGTGCTGCGATCGACGCGTGAAGAATTCAGCGAGGCGGTGCTCCGTGCATTGCCAAGTTTCCGGTTTACTCCGGCCCGAATTGGCGGTCGGCCCGTCGCGCAACGCGTGCAGGTGCCGTTCACCTTCAGTATCTATTGACCCGGCGGGCGGTGCCGCGCCGAGACAACCGACTCGAAGCGCACCGTTCGTCAGGCGGTCAACCGAACCGTCGAGGTCTCATGATTGTGGCAATGGTCCTGGGCGTTGCGTATCTGGCCTTCGTGGGGTATCGCGCCTGGCAGTGGTTGAGCGGGCGTGGTCGCGATTGGCCGGTGTCCAACCGGGGCACTGCTGCGCCGACGATTACGGACGCATGGCCGAACGATGTGGAGCTGCCCGCCGTTTTGCCGGCCGTTCCCGACGTCTCGACGCATGCGCACCCTCACGAGGTGTTCGGCGCGCCTGCTGTGGATTCGCTGCCGGACCACCCGGCGCACCCCTCCATCGACTTCGGGCATCACCTCTAGCTGAAGCGGCCTGCCCGTGCTCGCCTAGGGAGGCGCAGCTGCCGCCGGAGTGGGCTTTGAAAGCGGCCGGCTCGCGGCGTTCGCGGGCCGCAATCATGATAGAACGCCGCAGCAACGAGACGCAGCGCGATGCGGCCAGGGAGGTCCTATTTCACACCGGGTAAGGGAGCGTGTTCTCATCGCCGTCGCACTTGTCGCGGCGGTTCTCGTTGTCGGGCTCCTCGCCTACGCTGGATTCATCGCGGGCGGTGACCTGCGATTCGAGATGTTTCGCAACACCAGCCGGTCGATGGAGCCGACCCTACTCATCGGCGACCGGTTTACGGTTCGACCGTTCTCCGCGCCAGGGGCCATTGCCCGTGGAACTCTGGTCGTCCATTCCTGGCCAGCGGGGCCCGATGGGCAATTCATAAAGCGCGTTGTTGCCATAGCCGGAGACACGGTCGCTATGACTGATGGTCGGCTGTGGGTAAACGGGCGTCAGTTGGACGAGCCATATGCCTGGCATGCAGAGCCCACCAGGGATCCGGTCGTCGATGAGTTTCGCTGGCAACGGCGATTCCTCGTCGGGCCTGGGGCCCTGGATACCGCCGGCTACACGCCGTCGCGCAACAACTGGGGGCCGCTCGTCGTCCCGGTCCACAACGTCTTCGTTCTTGGAGACAACCGGGACAACTCGCTGGATAGCCGTTATGTCGGATTCGTGCCGGAGTCGGACGTGGCAGCAAGGGTCGATCGCATTTACTTTTCGCGCGACCCCGGCACAGCTGCGATTCGATGGCGCCGATTTGGCCGGCGTCCCCACTGACTCAGATACGCCGGCCGCACAACGAGGCGCTACGGAGCCATATGCCCCTGGTCGAAGTTCTTGCGTATGATCCTGAATGGCCCCGCACGTTCGAGCGCATTCGCGACCGCGTGTGGCCAGCCGTCGAGCACGCCGCGATGAGCCTGGAGCATGTGGGCAGCACATCCGTGCCTGGGCTCCGCTCGAAGCCCGTCATCGATGCGTGCATCGTGGTCGCGTCGCGGCGCGACATTCCACACGTGGTGAAGGCGCTGGCGAAGGTCGGCTACATCCACCGCGGCGATCTGGGAGTACCGGGCCGCGAAGCATTCAGACAGACCGCGGCGCCGCCGAAGCACAATCTCTACGCCAGCCATCGCGGCAGCCTCAGCTTGAAGAACCATCTCGGTCTTCGCGACTACCTCCGCGCCAACCCCGACGCGGCCCTCGAGTACGGAAACCTGAAGGCGGCCTTGGCCAAGCGGTTTCCCGAGGACATCGACAGCTACATCGCGGGAAAGACCGAGTTCATCCTGGACATTCTCCAGCGGATCGGTCTCACCAGCGAGGAGATCGAGGCCATCAGGGACATCAACCGGCCGGAGAACCTCGCGCGTCCGAGATCATCGTGAACGAGCCCGTGCGCCGTCTGACGAGCAGTCGCGGCTGACGGCGCAGGGCGCGGTGACCGCCCGCTCACGGTCGCGGGCCGCGATCATGATAGGACGCCGTAGCAGAGCGCCGCGGCGTTGGGCTTCAACGGAGTGGAAATGCGGGTTTCAGGCCTTTTGCTGGTCCTCTGTGTCGGCCCGGGCTGTCTCGCCGCTGCGCAGCAGCCGCGCGAGTTCGGCGCCTCTGCGTGGCTCCGGGAGCCGGTGGAGGTCTCGACTTCGAGCGTCGAGCGTGCGTGTGCTGCGCTGCCACATCGTGAGGTCTACGTCGAAGCGCCTCGAAGCACCACATGCCAGGTCGTGCGATACGTTCCGCTCGGCCGCGCCAATGACGCGGACTGGTCATACGCACTCTACCGCCACACCTCCGTCTACCGCTTTCCGGACGGTAGCGCACCCGATACCGTGTCCGAGCTCGAGTTCGTTCTTCTTACGGCGCCGCTCCAGGGCCCGCGGCGCCTGCTCGCCGTCGCCCATACCCGGCAAAACGTCACGGGCATCGCCGACATCTCCGCCACGCTGGCCGCTCACCCTGCGGGTGCGCTGCTGGGCGTGGAATTCTGCATCAATGGCACGGCCGGGTGCTGGCAGGAGTTCCTGCAGCACGTGGGCGCGAAATGGCGAGATCTGCCCGACCCGCGGGCACTGGTGGTGACGGAGCTTCAACGCACAGCCGGGCTTGCTGACTCCACCGGCGCCAGGTTGGGAACGCCGCACATCGACACCGGAACACTTCGTGGACGGGCCGCATTGTACGATCCGAAAGACTTGAACTGTTGCCCGTCGCGGCGCGTCGAATTTCAACTCGCGATCACGGAGCAGGGGTTACACCTCCTCAAGCTCAGGGTGGTGCCGGATTCGGGCTGAATGGCTGGCAAAGCCTAAACGCGCTTGCAGCCGGCGAGGTCCGAGCGCCGGGGCTGCCGCGATGTGCTTTTTCTAGAAGGGCCGCGGCGGTCTTTGCTGGCCTCGCAGCCGAACCGCAAGCCGTCAGGGAGCAAACATGCATTGGCTCACCATCCTGCTCATAAGTGCGGGCCTCGGACTCCCCGGCCCGAGCGCCTGCCCGGACTTCACCGGACGCTACGTCATGCCTGGGCAGGACGGCCGCGTCTTCATTACACTGGCGCAGCGCGGGTGCGCGACGATTCATATCGGGTGGGCAATCCACTCCTATGACGGCTCGTCCGAATCGGTCCATGACGTGGCGCTGGACGGGCGCTACCACCGGGACCGGGCGTGGTTCGGCGCGCCGGGGTACCAACTGACGTCCGCCGTGATTCACGAGGGCACGCTCGAGCTCGCGGCGAGGCCGCTGGCCGCGAAGGATACGGCGGCGATCGATTGGCGGCTGCGATTCCGCCTTCTGCCCGATGCAGACCTGTGTTCCGGGTTCCGGGAGGGGCGCAACGGGGAATGGTCAGCGGACCGGGCCGGCGCGAATCAAGGTGAGGGGAGTGATGCGATCGCGACCGCCGCGGCTCGTGCGGAAACGGGGTGCCCGCCCGGGTGATGATGGGCAGAGTCGGGGGGCCGCTCGCCAACGAGGCGCTGCCGCTGGCGGCCGCTGGCCGCCTGCCGCATTGTTGGTGAACCGTCGCAGCAGCTGAAGCAGGCGGACATGGAGGGGGGCGATGAAGACGTCGGTGTTCGTCGGTGTGAGCGTGGATGGCTTTCTTGCCCGCGCCAACGGTGATCTCGACTTCCTGGATGCAGCCGGATCCGAGGCGCACGGCTACGAAGAGTTCATCGCTTCCGTGGACACGATCGTGATCGGCCGGAAGACTTTCGACGTCGTTATGGGTTTCGATACCTGGCCGTACGGCGAACGGCGGGTCGTGATTCTGAGCAGCCGGCCCCTGGACCTGTCTGCCGCGACCGCCCGCGGAGGCCGAGTCGAGCAGATGAGCGGGCCACCCGCCCCGATCGCGTCGAGCCTGGCCGCCGGGGGAGCACAACACGTCTATGTGGATGGCGGTGTCACCATTCAGGGCTTCCTTCGCGCGGGTCTGATTCAGCGTCTCGTTATCAGCCGCGTCCCCGTCCTGATCGGCAGCGGAATTCCCCTCTTCGGTACCCTGCCGAAGGATGTGTCACTTCGGCACGTCGGCACGAAGACCTTTCGGGGTGGCCTCGTGCAGAGCGAGTATCAGGTGGGTACCGCCTAATGAGGCGCCGGTGCTGGCGGTGTGGATCGGCCTGGAGGCGGCGGGAACGGGGAGAGCAACGGAGCGCCACATGAACGTTCGCAAGCAGATCGCCGAATACATTGCCGCGCAACCGGAGCGCAAGCGCAGCGACATGGAAGCCCTGCACGGCATCATCCAGCGGCTGATGCCGGGCTGCCGGCTGTGGTTCCTGGATGGCAAGGACGAGAAGGGTCGAATCGTGTCCAACCCGAACATCGGTTACGGAGTCCAGACGAAGACGTACGCCGACGGAAGCGCCAGAGAGTTCTATCAGATCGGCCTGAGTGGCAACACCACCGGGATTTCCGTCTACATCATGGGCCTCGAGGACAAGAAGTATCTGGCCGAGACATACGCCGGTGAACTCGGCAAGGCGAGCGTGACGGGGTAATGCATCAAGTTCCGGACGCTGGGCAACATCAATCTCGAGGTTCTCGAAGCGGCGATTCGGGACGGAATCGAACAGTCGAGGGGCTGATATCGCGTTCGGCGGCGCTTCTGTCGTGGGCCACCGGCGGTCAGGTGCTCCTGAAGGACCCTGCAGCAGGGCGCGCGGCGAGCCGGCGGACGGCATCATGGACGGCTGATGATTGGAGGCTGCGGCAGACCGCCACGGCATCAGGCAATCAACATTCGGTTGGGTATGCTCCAGGCAATCGCTCGCGGGCCGAGAATTCTCGGATGGTCCCAAATGCCCATTCTGATGCGGGCGGGGATGGTCCTGTCCGCTCTCTTTGCCGGCATCTGGATCATCTTCATTCCTCTGGCCTTCGTGAACATCGGGACGTACAGGGTCAGTGGCCGCGCAGTAACCGGTCACTACTTCCTGATCCATGTGTATCCGTTACTTCTTCCGATGATCGTGCTGCTGGTCGCCATTGCATACGGGTTCTGGATGGAGCGGCGCTGGGCCCGCTCTCTGCCCATATGGTTTTGGTTGTCCCTCGGCCTTTTGTTGGTTCTGCCGTCTGGCTCCGGGAAGACGGGGTGGCCTGATGTCGCGGAGGCAATGGCCAGTCTCGGGTCGTTCGCTCTCGTGACCGCCTGGTACTTCTATGGGAAGGCGCGCGTTCGAGAGTATTACCGGGCGCTAGCGGCGCCACAATACGGAGCCACTCGATCCTCTTGACACCACTGTCCTTGCGTCATACCGTGTCGCGGTACGGCGCGCTCGGCGAAGCACGAGCGCATCGCGGCGGCGTTCTTCTGAAATGGAGGTCCCATGGCAAGCATCCCTCGATTCGACCGGCGGGAGCAGATCAGGTAGACGGAGACGCAGCCCGCGTCGTCCGCCCTCCCGTCACAACTTTTCGGACGTGAGGGCTTTTTTGTGTCCACCAATCTCGATACGCAGTTGCAGGGCGAAAGCCTGGGAGCTTCACTGACGGTGCGCGACCTCGAGCAGAGCGCCACCTGGTATGTGAACGTTCTGGGGTTCACGGAGGATCGGAGGCATGAACGCGAGGGTCGATTGATCGCGGTGTCGCTGCGGGCCGGAGCGGTGCGCATTCTGCTCACGCAGGACGACGGCGCCAAGGGGCGGGATCGGGCCAAGGGGGCCGGGCTCTCACTTCAGATCACGACCGGGCAGAGCGCCGACGCACTGGCCGAGCGGGTCAGGAGTCACGACTGGCCCCTGGACAGCGAGCCGGTAACGATGCCGCATGGCGTTCGTGCTTTCCGGCTGCGGGACCCGGACGGGTTCCGGTTCACCATTTCTTCAACGGTCGTGGTTTAGCACGCCCGGCGTTGGACAAACGACGTAGCGCGGAGGCATGCGAATGAAGCCGGACACTCAGGTCGTTGCGCTCAACGTGTGGCTTGGCAGCAATGTCGTCGGCCTGCTGGCCGCGATGTTTCAACTCGTGAGCGGACGGCGGGATGTGACGAGTTGGATCATGACGATCGGGTTCGCGGTTGGATTGCTGTCTGGTATCTGGATTCGCCGGGCCCGCCGCAGCGCGGGGTGACGAAGTGCCTGTTCTCTCCCCGCTGCGGCGTCTGAGCCTCCTGCTGCTGGGGTTCGCCGATGTCGCGCTCGCTCAACAGCCCGAAGCGCGCTTCGTGAGCCAGGGCTGCCGCGTTGCCTTCGCGTATCCCGCGGACTGGGAAGTCGTCCCCGGCACCACGGATCCGGCGGCGGCCTGCCGCTTCTCGGTGCGCCCCCGCAATTGGCAACAACGGCTGGCTGCGAACGATAGCGTCGACCTGTTCACAATCGCCGTCGAGATCCAGCCGCTGGGTGTCTGGACTCAGGTTTCCGAGAGCAGCTTCCGACGCCGGGGCGCCCGTTGGGTCGTGTTGGGGCGCCAGGACCTCGAGGCGCCCGCTGACAGCCTCAGTGGTTCGGGCTGGAGCGGCCTACGCGGGACGGCAACTCAGGGATGCTACCGGGTGGACGGGCCGTACGTCGGGCTCTGCGATCAACCGACAGCTCTCGTCGGGACGGCCACGCGGAGCCTGACACTCGTTGGAGGGCCGCAATCCGAGGATGTCTTCAACCGCATTCTCACGACCTTACGCTTTCAGGGCGACCGTTTGCACGTCCGCCGATCGGAACACCGGAGCCCGTCGACGGGGATCGAGCCCCCTTTCATGATGCGCACGGGGGAGGCACCCGGCGCGCTGAGTTCGCGGGCCGCCATAATCATGAAACCCCGCAGCCGGGCATCGCGACGCGAGGTGACCACCACCGTTTCACGTTCATGAAAGACATCCCCCGGCTGGCCACCGAACGTCTCCTGCTCCGCCCATTCGTCCCGTCCGACGGCGACGAAGTTGAGCGCCTCGCCGGAGAACGTGCGGTCGCCGATACGACCCTTACCATTCCTCACCCGTATCCGCGCGGGAGCGGCGAGAAGTGGATCGCCGGACACGCCGGTGCCTGGCAACGAGGGGAGCGATTGACCCTCGCGATCTGCATGGGGGAGACTGGCAACGCGCTGATCGGTGCAATTTCCCTTCGCGTCGCAGCCGACCACCGGCGGGGGGAGATCGGGTACTGGATCGGCCAGGACCACTGGGGGAACGGCTACGCGACCGAGGCCGCGAGGGCGGTCACCGAGTACGGTTTCACCGTTCTCGGATTGAACCGCGTGGAAGGTCGCCACTTCGTCCGGAATCCGGCGTCTGGCCGGGTCCTCGAGAAGTGCGGCATGCGCCTCGAGGGACTTCATCGTGGCGCGTTCCTCCGGTGGGGAAAGTTCGAGGACGTGGCGGTCTACGGAATTCTCGCCTCCGAATGGCAGGGCGGCCGGCCAGGCAGCGCGGATTGAGGACCCGTGGCCGCGGTCTGAATCAGGCTGCACGGGGTTCCCGGTACGGCCCACCCTGGAGAACACATTGATGAAGACCCGCCTGTGCTCCGCGGTCGGCATCACGTCGCTTGTCGCGCTTGTCGCAGGTGCGGGTTGCACAGCGGCGAGTCGCCGGCCGGCGGACCCCGACGTGCAGGCTGCCGTCGAGCGCGAGGTGGATCGCTTCCGGGTCGCTCACCAGATACCCGGGCTATCCGTGGCGGTACTCGAGGGTGGACGAGTTGCGTTGGTTCGGGGGTTTGGCCGGGCGGATCTGGATCGCCAGACGCCGGTCACCCCGCGGACGATGTTTCCGATCGGTTCAGTCGAGAAGCAGTTCACCGCCGCCGCCACGATGCGGCTGGTCGAGCAGGGCAAGCTCTCGCTCGACGACCCGATCACGAAGTTTCTGCCTCGTCTGTACACGGGGGATCGCGTGGTCCGGATCGAGCAGATGCTTCACCAGATCTCGGGCCTGCGCACGATGAGCGAGTATGGGGCCGCAGCCGTAGCGCGCCCGAATGTCGCTCAGTGGGGTCCGGTGCCGGATGCGGCCGTCGGCGCGGGGTTCAGCTCGGCGGAGGACATTGGCGGGCTGTACGGACGGGCGCTCTACTTCCCGCCGGGCGAACGATTCTCATATAGCCAACCCAACTACGACCTGCTCTGCTACGCCATCGCCTCGTTGACCGGCAAGACCTACTACGAGGCCATTGGCGACGTCGCGAAGTCGGCAGGGCTGGACCGGTTCCATGCTGCCTGGACTCCCCGGCCGCCGGCGGACGACCCAGACGTGGCGGGAGGGTACCGCCTGGCGGGCGATGGGCCCGAAGTGGCGTGGGAACCCAACCTGGGATCGGCATGGACCACCGCTCTGGACTTGGCGCGCTGGAGCGAGGCGCTCGCGGGCGGCCGAGTCGTATCGAAGGCGAGTTACCAGCGGATGATCACGCCCGCACGGCTGAACGGTGGTCGCTCGTGGCCGTATGGGTTCGGGCTGGGCCTGTTGACGCTCGATGGCCGGCCCCGGATCGTGCACACGGGACGGGTGCTCGGCTTCTACGCGGTGCTGTCGCACTATCCGGCGGACTCGCTCACGATCGCCATCCTGGCAAACCTCGACGGGGCGAGCGAGATCGCCACCGCGCTCGAGCCGCGGATCGCGCGCTTGGTCCTCGGTCTCGACGAACCCCGGGTTCGGGACCGTCCCTTGAGTCCGGAAGAGTCGGCGCGATTCGTGGGCACCTACGACGCCGGCGCCTTTCGGTTCGACGTCGTACCCGACGGCCCGCGCGTGGACCTCATCATGCGAATGGCGGGCGGGGCGGATTCCAATGAGATCTTCGATCGCCGCCCGTTGACGTTCCAGGGCGGGGGCAGATTCGTCGCCGACGGCGCGCCGGAATGGCGAGAGGTTTCGTTCACGCCCGTCGATGGGCGCGCGATGGAGGTGGCACTCGGGTACTTCGCGCAGGGAGTTCGGAGGATCGATCGGTGAGCGCCATGAGTTCGTTCGTGACGCCGGCGGGAGAGGGATAGAGGTCGAGGTGCGCGACGACGGCCGCGGATTCACCGCCGATGATGCCGAGGAAGCCCGGGAGAAGGGGCACTTCGGAGTGACCGGCGCGCGGCAATATCCATCTGTCGTGAGGAGTTGAACGCGGCACGTCGTCGGTGCGACCCCGGGTTGAGAGTCCCCCGGGGCCGCATCCACCACGCTCGACGTCAGGACTTGATGAAGTCCAGGATGTCCTGGTTGATCACGTCGGCATGGGTCGCCGGCATGCCGTGGGGGAACCCGGGGTAGATCTTGAGGGTCCCGCGCTTGAGCAGCTTGGCCGAGAGCACGGCCGAATCCTTGTAGGGAACGACCTGGTCGTCGTCGCCGTGCATCACCAGCGTGGGTACGTCGATGCTTTTCAGGTCATCCGTCTGATCCGTTTCCGAGAAGGCCTTGATGCCGTCGTAGGCGGCTTTGGCGCCGCCCATCATTCCCTGGCGCCACCAGTTGCGGATCAGGCCCTGAACGGGCGTGACGCCCGGCCGGTTGAATCCGTAGAACGGACCGGACGCCACGTCGATGTAGAACTGGGCGCGGTTCGCGGCCAGGGCCTTCCGATAGCCGTCGAACACCTCGATGGGGGTACCGTTGGGATTCGCGGCGGACTTCACCATGATGGGCGGGATCGCCGATATCAGCACCAGCTTCGCGACCCGGCCCTTGCCGTACCGGGCCACGTAGCGCGCGGCCTCGCCGCCGCCGGTCGAGTGCCCGATGTGGACGGCGTCCCGGAGGTCGAGATGGTCCGCGACTGCCGCCGCGTCGGCGGCGTAATGGTCGATGTCGTGGCCGTCCGACACCTGACTGGACCGGCCGTGGCCGCGGCGATCATGCGCCACGACGCGGTACCCATGCTGCACGAAGAACAGCATCTGGGCGTCCCAGTCGTCCGAGCTGAGCGGCCACCCGTGGTGAAAGACGATCGGCTGCCCTTTGCCCCAGTCCTTGAAGAATATCCGTACTCCGTCCTTCGTCATGACCGTGTCGCTCGTGTTCATCGCGGTTTCTCCGGCGTTGGGTGTCGGCGGATTCGAAGCGGTCGTGGCATTCAGAGCCGCGAACGCGGTGGCGGGAAGCGCCAGGGAGGCGGTCGCGGCGGCAGCGACGCGTACGACCTCGCGACGCGTCAGCATGCGCTCCGCTCGCATCTCGCTCTCCCGGACAGCGGGTGGCGAAGACTCCGGACTCATGATTCGGCCCCTGTGGATGGTTCGAATGCAAACTGTGGCGGGATGCCTTCATGCGAATCCACCATCCGAGGAGTCTTCGTGTACACCATTCGGGGGGGCACCCTGCCCCCCGACATACCGACCCGGCCCGAGACTCGCACGTATGCGTCCCGCTCGCTCCGCCAGCCGCCCGCAATTATGATGGAACTCCGCAGCGGTACGCCGTGGCACCGTTCCGTTCACCACACCGCGGAGACACCCCCATGACCCGCGACACGATCCGATCGTTGGCCGTCCTTGCCGCGATCACGACGATGGTTCAGGTCCGGCCGGTCCTGGCCCAGGACGGGAACCTCGCGATCGCCCATGCCACGCTCATCGACGGCACGGGGGCCGCGGCCCGGTCGAACGTGACCATCCTCATCCGCGACGGCACGATCGCGCGAGTGATGGACGCCGACGAGGCCGTCGTTCCCGACGGCGTTCGCCTGATCGACGCCACCGGCAAGTTCGTCATCCCCGGTCTGGCCGACATGCACGTTCACTTCGGCACCGGCGGACTTCTGCCCTTCGACTCGGCCACGGTGGACCGGGTGCTGCGGCAATTCCTCTTCTACGGCGTGACCACGATCTTCAACGTCGGGGCCACGGGCGGCGGGCTCGACGATGTGCTTCGCCTGCGCGCGATGCGGGCCGAGGGGCGCCTGACCGGCCCCAGGATCTACGCGACGGGCGGCCTGCTGACGGTGCCGGGGAGCCATCCCATCGGGACGATCATGCATCTGCCGGACGGTGCGGACTCCGCCACCTTCGATTGGTCGCGGCGCGGCGTGTGGGTGGTCCGGACGCCGGACGACGTCCGCCGGACCGTCGCCCGGCTGGCGGCGGCGAAGATGGACGGGATCAAGATCGTCATCGAGTCGGGACCGGCGGCGTTCGGCGACGATCATCCGCAGATGCCGCCGGCGCTGGTCTCGGCGGCGGTGACGGAAGCGACGCGGCACGGGCTTCCGGTGTTCGCGCACGCCACCTCGCTCGACGAACTGGAGGAGGCCGTCGCGCACCACGTGCGCGGAGTCATGCACCTCGTCGCCGATCCCGCGCCTCCCAGCGCGCAGCTGCTCGGGGTCATGGCCCAGGAGGGGATGTACTGCGTCCCGACGCTGTCGCTCTTCATCTGGACGGGCACCTGGGGCGTGCCGTCGCAGCTCCTGACGGACCCGTTCCTGCGGAGCGGGGTGGAGGCGCGGGTGATCCAGAGCCTCGTCGCATCTCCGCTCGCGCCGAAGACGCCCCCGTCGGCGGCTGACCGGGCGTGGCGCCGTGGTCTGCTCGGGGCGCTCAAGTCGGCCCACGACGCCGGCGTGCCGATCGTGGGCGGGTCCGACACGGGGAATCCGTTCGTCTTCCCGGGCTACAGTATGCACGAGGAACTGGCGCTGATGGTCGAGGCGGGCCTCACGCCGATGGAGGCGCTGGTGTCGACCACGCGTCGCGCCGCCGAGATGGTCAACGCCGCGGACACCTTCGGCACGGTGGAGCCGGGAAAGCGCGCGGACCTCCTCATCCTGGGAGGCGATCCGCTGGCGGATATCCGCAATACGCGAACGCTCGAAGTCGTGGTTCAGGGGGGAAGAATCGTCGACCGGTCGTCGCTGCTGATCCACGATTGACCCGCATGACTGGCGAACGCCCCGCCCCCGCGGATACCATGCACGTCGTGGCCGCCGGCCACGCAACCGCGGGAGGAGATTCGTGAGCAGGGTATTCGTGAACATCGGGCTCAGCCTCGACGGCTACATGGCGCCGGAAGGCATGACCATCGAGCACTGGAGCACGCCCGAGTACGAGGACTGGGGCGCGAAGTGGGGCGCGATGATGGGCTGGATCCTGAAGACGCAATACTTCCGCGAGATGCTGACGTTCGGCCCGGGCGGCGAGACCGGTCCGGTGAACGACCTGGTGCGTCACACCATGGAGCGCAGCGGCGCCAGCATCATGGGCAAGCGGATGTTCGAGCAGGGGGAGATCTCGTGGCCCGAGGAGGCGCCGTTCCACACCCCGGTGTTCGTGCTCACCCACGAGAAGCGCGATCCCTGGGTCCGGCCGGGCGGGACGACCTTTCACTTCGTGAACGACGGTCCGGAGCGCGCGCTCGAACGGGCGAGAGCGGCGGCGGGCGATCGCGACGTGCGCATCTCGGGCGGCGCGAACGTCGTTCAGCAATATCTGAACCTGGGTGTGATCGACGAGTTGGAGATCGCGCTTGCACCCGTGCTGTTCGGGGCAGGGCGACGCCTGTTCGAGAACCTGCAGGAGCCGGCGCCCCGGTTTCGCATGGACGCGGTGGTCGAGGGATCGGCCGCCACCCATCTGCGGTACGTGCGTGATTGAGGTCGGCTCGAGATCGAGCCGCTGCGCGCCAACCCGTGTGCGTTCGACCGCCGGTGCCGCGATGGATGGCCAGCCGGCGTCGCCGCGCGCATAAAGGAGGAACGACAGGATGCGGCTTGTTCGCGCGCTGCTCGCATTGGGGTTTGCCACCGGATTCCAGGCGGGCGTGCCGTCGGGATCGATCGACGACTTCATCGCGGCCGAGATGCCGGCGTCCGGCGCTCCGGGGCTCGCCTACGCGGTGGTCGATCATGGCGAGATTCGTGCGGACGCGCGCGGAGAGGTGCTGATCGGCAGCGGCCGGAGCGTCACGCCGGCAACGCCGTTCCTGCTCGGCTCCGTGAGCAAGAGCTTCACCGCAATGGCCGTGATGCAACTGGTGGAGGCCGGGAAGGTCGATCTGGACGCCGGGATTTCGCGCTACATGCCCGTGTTCGCGGGCCGCCCGTCCGGCGCGATCACCGTCCGGCAACTGCTCAGCCACACGAGCGGCTATTCCACCCGGCAGGGCAATGGCACACACACCGACCTTCCCCGGGGCGACGACGAACTGCAGCTCCAGGTGCGCCGGGTTGCGCAATGGACGCCGGCGCACGAACCCGGAAGCAGGTGGGAGTACTCGAATACGAACTACCAGATTCTCGGGGCCCTCATCGAGACGGTGAGCGGCCGCAAGTATGGGGACTACATCACGGCCGAGATCCTCGAGCCGATCGGCATGGACGACAGCTTCGTGGCCGACGGGCGGCGGCATGACGAGATGGCGACCGGGCATCGTCCCTGGTTCGGCACCAAGCGTCCGCTGAACGGGACGAGGACCGACCGGGTATCGGCGCCGGCCGGCGGCGTGATCGCGAGTGCACGCGACGTGGCCAGATACCTGGCGATCATGATGAACGGCGAGGACGACGTCATCAGCGCGGCGAGCAAGGCCGAGATGCTGCGCCCGGCGAGCCCGGCGTCTCCGTTCTATGGCTTCGGCTGGTTCGTCGACGCCGACAAGGGAACCGTGTTCCACACCGGCTCCAGTCCCGGAACCGAAACGCTCGCCACCATGGTGCCCGCCGAGCGGAAGGGCGCGGTCGTTCTCGTCAACGCGGGCAGCGGCATCGGGTTCGGCGAGACGGCGCAGCTCCGCAACGGGATCGCGGCCAGGGCCCTCGGGCTGGCGTACGCCGGAGAAGGAAGCCGCTGGCAACAGAAGGCGACATTTGTCGGACTCACGCTGTTACCGCTCATCTTTCTGGTCAGCATGGTGTGGGCGTGGCTTCATCGCGAGGCACTGCGTGCCAAGGCCGGGCCGTTCGGTTCGTTCAGCCTCTGGTTTCCCCTGTTCACGACGCTCGTGATGGCCTGGGTGCTTGCCGGCCTGATTCCGCAGGTGTTCGGCGTGTCGATGGGGACGCTGCGACAATTCCAGCCCGATCTGGCGCTCACGATGGTCGCGAGCGCGGCGACCGGCGTGACGTGGGCGGTGTTCAGGCTCGGCGTGGCCTATAGCGGGCGATCGATCTCTCCGTGAACGCCGGGCAACGCCCGCGGTTCCGCTCGCCTGGCCAGGAGGAGCGAACCGGAGGCGCAGGCCGCGCAGGCAACCGCGAACGCCGGGGCGACCATGAGCACGTCTCCCAGGCTGAGGGACGCGGCCTCCGCCCAGAGCGCCGACAGCAGTAGGCCGCCCATGGCGCCCCACGCCGCAAAGCGCGGGAGCGAGAGCTGAGCGCTCGGGCGACGGCCCTCGATGAGGACGAGGAGCCCGGAGAAGGTGACGCCGGCAATGAAGCCGAATACGCCGGCGACGAGCGGGATCGGGACATCGGTATTCACGCCGAACACCCAACGCGGCAGGCCGCCCACCGCGCCAAGCACGATGGCCCAGGTGAGGCCCATCCCGATGGCCCCGCGGATGCGTCGCAGCCACTTTCGCATGATCGTTCTCCCTCTCACGGCCCCAGCGCCGCGTGCCGCCTCAGCCTCTGAAGTTCGTGGGATGCCAAGCCCTTTGTGATGCAAAGTAGACGCTGGCCCGCGGGGATACAAGATCACCCACCGCCGGTCGGGCGGGATGCGACCGGCTCGCTCCGGCCGCCGGCCACAGCTATAATGGGGCGCTGCCGCTCGTCCGGCGGCAACGGCCATCCGCACCCCGCGTGACCGGGCACGGCACCTCCCTCCGCCTCGAGCTTCCCGATGACACACGCCGTCCTGTCTCGCCGGGCCGTGCCGGCCAGCCTCCCCGCCGGCGGCAGCGGCAGCTCGGCTACAAGAGCGTGAAGTTCCTGAATCGTCTTCTGGTGACGGACACGCTGGACGACGTCCCGGACCAGGGCTCCGTGAACGTGAAGTACGGCTATGCGTGGTACGCGGGGATCTAGCAACCGGCCTTCGAGGAACGCGTACCGGGATCGTGGGGAACCGCCGCCGCGGACTGCCGCGGCGTTACGCTCACAGGGTGGTGCCAATGGCGAAACTCTGGAAGAAGGGCCGGGGCAAGCTGGGGGCGTTCGCGCCCCTTCACGGTTCGTGGATCGCCGAGTCAAAGACGCCGATGGGGCCGGTGCGGTGCCATCGCAAGCTGGAGCGAGTGCTGGGGTCGCACTACCTGCGTCTGGACGTCGCGTGGGAATTCGGGTCCACGGGGTCCAAGCGGCGCTACGAGGAACTCGCGATCATCGGTGTCGGCGCGGACGGAGGGGTGTGTTTCTGGTCGTTCACGTCCGACGGGAAGCATTCACAGGGGCGGCTGGCGGACGTGACCGACATCCACCCGGAGGCGATCGGATTCGAAGCCGACATGCCGGCCGGTCGAGCCCGGATGATCTACTGGCCGGATCGGGACGGCGGGTACCGTTGGGCGGTGGAGTCCAAAACGAAGAAGGGGTGGAATCGATTCGTCGAGCATCTATATCGAAGCGTGCCCGCGGCGTGATGGCCGCGGTCGAGATCGACAGCCTTCAACGAGCGGAAAATGGTCGTCCAGGCCGGTTCCATGACGGAAGCACGCCCACTCGCGACTGACGGAGCGAACCTCGCATGGTCTCGTCTGCTGCTCGTCGAGGGCGTTCCGGGCGTGGGAAAGAGCACCCTTCTCGACACACTCGCGCGACGCCATGTCGCGGGAGCCGGTGCCCGTCAATTGCGAACGTTCCTGCACCTCACGCAGGCGCATACGTACGGCCCGCTCGCGGCGGCGGAGGACGCGGGCGGCCTGAGCCGCGAGGCATGCCTGTACCACATCGGTCGAGCGGTGGATGTGCTGGAGTGGTTCGTGACGAGCCTTCGGGACGAGACCAAGCCGAAGTGCTTCGCCCTCGTCGACTGCCTGCACCTGACGGCGTGCCTGCGCCCGGGCGTCGTCGACTGGTCGGACGTGTCCGTCGTCGATCGGCGGCTGGCTTCCATCGGGGCGCGCCTCGTACTTCTGGATGCATCGGATGCCACGGTCGCGGCACGCACGGTGCAGTCCCGCGCCGGATCGCAATTCATCGAGGGCTACGCACGCGGCCGATTCGGCGAAACCGACGAGGAGCTGGTGGCGCACTTTCGACGCGAACGCGAGGAGTTCCGGAGTCTCTTTTCCCGGTCGGAGATGGACCGGCTGTGTCTCGACGCTGAGGGCACGGCGGATCAACTGGCAGATGAGGCGTACGAGTTCTGGAAGCGAAGCTAGCCGCAGCCGGCGGGTTCCGGCTGCGGCGTCCACGGGGTTCGGGCATCGCCGGCCCACCCCGCTGTTCACCACCCGCACACGGCCATGAGACCACTTCGGTATTCCATCAACGTCACGCTGGACGGCTGCTGCGACCATCAGTCGGTCATCCCCGACCGGGAGTTGCACGAGCGCGCGACCGAAGCCATCGGCCGGGCCGATGCGCTCATCTTCGGCCGCGTGATCTACCAGATGATGGAGGAGGCGTGGCGTCCGGTGGCGCAGACGGGCACGCGGCCCGAGTGGATGACCGACTGGATGGAACCGTTCGCCCGGACGATCGACGCCAAGAAGAAGTACGTCGTGTCGAACACGCTCGACCGGGTCGATTGGAACGCGGAACTCATTCGCGGAGATCCAGGGCCGGCCGTTCGGCAGCTCAAGCAGGAATCGGGGAACGGGCTGTTCGTGGGCGGCGTGAGGCTGCCGCTGGCGCTGGCCGAGCTGGGCCTGATCGACGAATACGAGTTCGTGGTGCATCCCGTGGTGGCGGGGCACGGGCCGACGCTGTTCGCGGGACTCTCGACGCCGATCGAACTGAAGCTCGTGAGCCGTCTGGAGTACGGCTCGGGGGCGGTGGCGATGCGGTATGAACCCGGTCGGTAGGCGTCGGACGCGGGCGCCTACCGGCACGTCTGAAGGCGTTCTTCAATTCATCCGGTTCGCGCATGAGCCGGGGAGGGCACGATGAACATACTGTTGTGGGTGCTGCAGGGCCTTGCCGCGCTCCTCTACGGATCGTCGGGGGTCATGAAGGTCTTCATGTTCGATACGATCAGCCGGGACGTCCCGTCGTTCGGCGCATTGCCGCGGCGCGCGTGGATGGCGCTCGGAATCCTGGAACTCGTATGCACCGTCGGGCTCATCGTGCCCGCGGCCTTCCACTGGCGCCCGCAACTGACCGTCGTGGCGGCCACGCTCCTGGCGATCGAGAGCCTGGTGTTCGTGTGGGTGCACGTCCGGTACCACGAGATGACGCCCGTGATCATGAGTTGCGTGTTGGGACTCCTGCTGGCGTTCATCGCCTACGGCCGGACGGTGCTCAGCCCGATCGCCTGACCCGCGCCGCGTCCAGTCACCGGCCGCCGCGTGGCCCGTGCGAAGGCGGCGGCGGGATGCTGGCGCAACGGGAGCGGCAATCGTACAATCGATCACCATGACGACACGGCGATACGGGGACGACGAGGTCCGCGAGATCTTCAGCCTCGCGACGACGGGCGGCACGCGGGATCAGACACTGCCCGGCGAATCGGGCGGTCTGACGCTCGATGAGTTGCAGCACATCGCGCAGGAGGCGGGCATCGAGCCGGCACGCGTGGCCGAAGCCGCCGCGAGTCTCGATGCCCGCGGGAGGCCGGCGCCGGTTCGGAGGTCGCTCGGACTTCCGGTTGGTGTGTCGCGGGTGGTCGATCTTCCGCGCGCTCCCACGGACCGGGAATGGGAGCAGTTGATCTCCGCATTCCGCACGACGTTCGGGACGCAGGGCCATGTGACGAATGCGGGCGGGCTCCGCGATTGGTCGCAGGGCAATCTGCACATCAGCGTCGAACCGACCGCGCACGGCCACCAGTTGCGGCTCAGCACGTTCAAGGACGACGCGATCGCGCTCAACCTGCTTGGCGGTGTGCTGGGGGGTATGGCCGCGCTGATGGCCGCCGTGGTGGCGGCCAGCGGCAAGCCGGAGAAGGCGCTGGTGGTGTTCGGCATGTTCGGCGGCATGTCGCTGGCCGCGTTCGGCTTCAACCTGCTCCGGCTGCCGCGTTGGGCACGCGAGCGGGAGCGACAGATGGAAGCGATCGCCGAGCATACGGTGAAGCTGCTTTCCGACTCGTAGAACCGGACGCGTCCACTTCGGCGCCCGCAACCGGCGAACGGGTAGCTCCGAGTGCGTTGTCAGCGGCTCCCGGCGCGCTGGTCCCAGATCGCCGCCCGCGCCGAGTCGCCCCGCAGCCGCTTCACGCGCGCCATCTCGCCGGCCACGTCGCGGGCCTGCGGCATCGACGTCTCGCCGGCCGCGGCCAGCCCCTGCCACGCGGTGCCGAGCTGCGTTTCCGCTTCGGGGAGCCGATGCATGGCCGCCAACGCCGTGGCCAGGTGGCGCCGCTCGGCGGCGACCCGCCAGTAGACACCGGCCGGGGCGTGCGCCACCCGGATCGCGAGCGCGTGCCGGAAGTAGAACTCGGCGCTGTCCGGATATCCCTGCCGCAGCAGGGTCTCCCCCAGTCCGGCGTACACATACGCGGTGCTCGGGTGGTCCTTGCCGAAGATCTGCTGTTCGAGGCTCAGGTCCTGGCGAAGGATTCGCGCCGCGTCTTCGAGCTTCCCGAGGTGCAGGGTGGCGTTGCCGAGATTCAGCAGCGTGATCGCGTAGACGTCGGTGTGCTCACCGAGCAGACGCGCCCGGATCTGCCGTGACTCCTCGAAGGCGTGGGCGGCGCTGTCGAACCGCTGCTGATCGAAGTAAACGGAGCCCAGATTATTGAGAAAGCGGGCCAGGCCGAGTTGCGCGCTGTCGCCGGTGGCGCGACGACCCACGTCGACCGCCTGGCGAAGATAGGCCGCCGCGCGATCGGACTGTCCCATGTCGGCGTACGTGTTGCCAAGGTTGCTCAGCGACTCGGCGTGATCCATCGGATCGGTGGCGGCGCGACGCGCCGTGAGCCGCGCGAGTTCCTGCCGCACGGTCAGGGCGTCCGTGAGATCGCCCTGATGCCACTCCACGGTGCCGAGGGCGTACATCGACGCGATGACACGCGGGTCGTCGTCGGGATGGCGGGCGCGGCGCAGGTCCAGGGAGCGCTGGATGAGCGCCCGGCCATCCACGTACTGCCCCAGTCCCGCGTAGCTCTCGCCGATGACCAGCGCCAGCGAGGCTTCGGTCTCCGGATCGTCCGCGAACTCGCCGGCGAGCAGGCGCTGCCGCGCCGAGTCGAGCACCTCGCGCACGGTCACGGTGCGGCCCTGCCGGCCGGGACTCACGGAGGCGAGGATATTGGAGAGAAAGTCACTGGTGGCCTGCGCCCGGCGCGCTTCGGCGCGGGCGCGGACGAACCCGGCCGATGCGGCGACGGCGCCGGCGGTGAGGGCGAGCAACACGGCAGCGCCGGCCGTCATGCCGAGGCGGTGGCGGCGGGCGAACTTGCGCGCCCGGTACGAAACTCCGGGCGGGCCGGCGGTGACGGGGCGATCGTGCGCGTACCGGTCGAGGTCGTCGGCCAGCGCGAGCGCCGACTGGTAGCGGCGCTGCGGGTCCTTTTCCAGCGCCTTCATCACGATCCAATCGAGTTCCTGCCGGCGCCGACGCCGTTGCGTGGCGCGCGGTGCGCCTGCCGGCGGTGTGCCTCCCCGTTGGCGGGGCGTGTGGCGGCTGGGGCGCGGGGGGTCCGTTTCGAGGATGATGCGTTGCGCTTCGAGCAGCCCGACGCGGTGCAGCCCCGAATCCTCGAACGGATGCCGGCCGCAGATGAGCTGGTAGAGGATCACGCCGAGCGAGTACACGTCCGATCGCACGTCCACGGCGTCTCCGTCGCCGCGAATCTGCTCGGGGCTCATGAAGTCGAGGGTGCCGACGATGGCGCCGGCCCGCGTGTGGATGCTGTCGCCGACGTGCGCGCCCTTGACCGCCTTGGCGATTCCGAAATCGATCACCTTCGGCATCGCGTGCCCATCCACCTGGGTCACGAGCACGTTGGACGGTTTGAGATCCCGGTGGATGATTCCCCGCTGGTGCCCATGGTGGACGGCCCCGCACACCGTCCGGAAGAGCGCGAGCCGCGCATCAAGTTCGACCCCCGCCTCGTCGCAGTAGTCGGTGATCGGCGGTCCGGGTGCCAACTCCATCACGAAGTAGGGGAGCCCGGCCTCGGTGGTGCCGGCGTCGAACACGCGGGCGATGGCGGGGTGAGCCATGCGGGCCAGCACCTGCCGCTCGGTGGCGAATCGCGCGAGCGTCTCCGCGTCGGCGGTGCCGGGGCGGATCACCTTGATCGCCACGTCGCGGCGTAGCGGCGTCTCCTGGCGGCCGAGGTACACCATACCCATGCCCCCGTGGCCGAGTTCGCGCACGATGGCGTAGGAGCCGATGCGCGCCGGCGGCGGGATCTGCGGGGGCAGCGATTCGGCGGCGGCGCGGTCCACGGCGGCGTCGAGCCGCGTGGTCATCCGGTCGAGCGACGTCGCGTCCGCCTCGGCGGCCAGGGCGCGGGCTTCGGCGAGGAGCGCGACGTCGTCGGCCAGCGCGCCGGCGAGAAACGCATCGCGCTCGTCCGGGGGCCGCTCCATCGCCTGACCCACGACGTCGATGAGGCGTCGAAAGGTGACACGGTCCATGGGCAGCGGAAGGGGAAGGGAAGGAGAACGGAGCCGCGGCTCGCCCGCGCGGCCATCGTCGGGCGAACGTATCCCTCCCCCTGCCGCACCGCAATTACTCACGCCGGGGCGCCGCGCGCCACGCCCCGGCGTTCGGACTTCACCCGCCGGCGCGCGACTGGTCGGGCGCCCGCGGTGCGGCGTTGGTGCCGTTGGGGTAGAGCTTGGTGAGCAGCGCGGCCTCGATGGCGCCGGCACTGAACTGCTGGCCCGCGCGATCGGGGTGCATCATCCCGCTGTAGTCGCCCTGCCGCAGGAACGTCTCGTCGATCCGCGTCACCCAATGGTCGTGGGCGCAGTAGCCGTGCGGCCCGTACCCCGCGTAGATGCCGGTGACTTCGTTCCAGCCGTACTGGGCGGCGGCCGACTGGACGTCGCCGTTGAGCGCTGCTTCCACCGTCTGGTCCAGCCACTGCATCTCGTCCAGCGTGACGCCGGGCATGGCGCCCAGCAGATCCTGTGGGTCGGGGGTGCAGTAGCCGCCGGCGTCGTTCCTGGTGAGGCTGCCGTATTGCGTGATGAACACGCGGTCGGACCGTACGCGCATGGCGGGGGTGGCACCGCCACTGGAATCCGGGCTCAGGAGCCCTTCGAGACCGGGAAGGAATTGCGTCGCGAGGTCCCCGTACCGTCCGGGGAGCAGCGCGCCGGCGCTGTCCAGAATCTGTTTGGCGGACTGTTGCGACACGCTGTTCTGGAAGAAGTCGGTGCAGGTGGCGCCACCGCTCGGCAGGATGGCGAGCGGGGCGCAGGCCAGCACGGCCTTCGCGGGATCGATGGTCGGATTCTCCGCGTTGCAGGGCTGCTGCTCCACGCACGCCGCGGCGAGACTGGCGAATCCCATGTCGTTGCCGCCGATGGAGACGAGGACGGCGTCGACCTCGCGGTTGCCGATGAGCTTGTTCGCCCAGGCGATCTGCCGGCTGATGGCCTGTCCCCCGCCTTCGATCTTGGCGCCCGAGCAGGCGAGGTGCACGAAGGTCACGGAGGTGTGCGGGTCGGACTGCTCCAGGGCGAGCGCGGCCTGGGCGGAGGCGGCCTCTGCCGACCGGTGGCACTGGTAGAGCGAGTCGTAGGTCTCGACGGGGTACTTGGCGTGCCAGCGTGGAGGCGCGAAGCCGGCCTGCGCCTGCGCGATTGCCGACTGCGCGGCGGCGAGGGAGGCCTGCGTGCTGCTGACGGCGTTCTGGGCGTCGCCGACGGCCGTCTGGGCGTGCGCGACCGCGGTCTCGGCATCGCTCAGACGCTGCTGCGCGTTGGTCACGATCAGGTTGAAGTAGGAGCGAGCGGCGTCGAGCGTGGCGAAGGAGAGCGCGTGCGCCACGAAGAAGTTCACGCACGAGGTCGAGATGATGGTGCTGCAGGCGCTCTGGAACTGCTGATAGAGCTGCGTGGCGTCGTTGTAGGCCTGCTGGGCGAGCCCCTTGCTGGCGAGCGCGGCCTGAAGACTCTGTTGCGCCGCCTGCAACTGTGCCTGGGCGGCCTGCAGCTGCTGCTGCGCGTCCAGCGCCTGCCGGACCGATGCCTCGACCGTGGCAACGAGCGCATCGGTGGCCATCGGGACGTCCGGATTTCCCTCGCCCGAACCGTAGGAGTCGCCGATCGAGAGCACGAGCCAGTCCTGCACCACGACCTGCTGCTCCGAGTGCATGGTCGTGTCCGTGGACCCGGTGACGTTCACCGCCACGTCGTACGAGCCCTCGGCCGGGAACTGGTGGGTGTACTTGCACGTGGACACCGACGCTACCGAGTCGCTGTCGACGTACCAGGTGTAGCGATTGCCGGTGATGTTGCAGGCATCGAGGTCGACGGGCCACGACGCGGGATGGATCTGCGCCGAGTCGGGATAGTCGATGACCCCGTCGTGGTTGGAGTCGAGGCCGAAGCGGGCGGGGACCGACCACTCGAACGGCGCGGCCTGAACGACGGGGCGCGGCGGCGGGGGCGGGGTCGGCGACTTGGAGTTGGACGGTGCCGATGTCGAGTCACTGCAGGCCGCGATGAGCAGCGCGGCGAGCGCGGCAGTCAGTACGGCGACGACGTTCGGGCGAAATGCGACGTTGGCAATCTGCCGGCAGGGTGTGCGTGGCGGCATGGGTCAGCTCCTCGGCATGCGGGGTCCGGGTACGGCCGAATGGCCTGTACCTCCCAGATGCGCAAAAACGAGGAGAAGACTGCACGCCCCGGCTCAGCCGGCGGTCAGCTCCCGGCGAAGCCAGAGGCGGACGGCGGCCCAGTCCTTGGCCGCCTTGCGCGGTGAAATGCCGAGCGTTTCGGCGGCCTCGTCCACGGTAAGTCCAGTAAAGAAGCGGAGTTCCACCAGGCGCTCCAATTCAGGGGCGAGCTCGGCGAGGCGGGTGAGAGCGTCGTGCAGGTCGATCACGGCCCAGGGGTCTTCCTCGGCACCCGCCAGGTCGCCCTCGAGCGTGACGCGGCGCCAGTCACCGCCGCGTTTTTCGGCGTCGTGTGCGCGCGCGGCGTCGACGAGGATCTGGCGCATGGCGCGAGCGGCGAGTTGCAGGAAGTGGCGGCGGCCGGTGATGGAGAGGGTCCCGGCGTCGGCGAGGCGCACGTACACCTCGTGCACGAGGGCGGTGGGGCGCAGCGTGTGGTCCGCGCGTTCGCCGCGAAGGCGGCGCCGCGCGAGCTGACGCAGCTCGTCGTATACGAGCGGCATGACCCGCGCCGCCTGCTCGGGGTCGCTGAGGTTGACCGCTCCGACGATGGTGGAGAGCCTGGTGGAATCGGTTGCCACGCGACGAATGTACGGGCCGCGGGAGGGGCGGAGCAACGGGAACCGCGGGTCACTTTCCGGCTGCGCTTCAATGCCCGATTCGTCGGGCCTCCCAGTGCCGCAACCTCACGGCGGGTCGATATGCAACTGAATGGCGGCCGTGTGAACGTCACTGACGCGATACGAAACCTCGTCGTCGGCGATCTGCGCCGAACCGTCGTACTCGATCGCGGTGGGGAAGCCCATCGATGCGTCGTACGTTGCGCGGATCACGTGGGCGTGGCTGTCGGTGGCATTCTGAATGAACGTGAACAGGTCCTCGACGGTCTGCCCGAACTGCCGGTCCACCTGTTCGCCCGTTGCCAGGTCGAGCACGGCGGCGACCGTGTCGCTCTGCACGAGAACATAGAGGGGGTGGACGTTCGCACAGAAGCAGGACCGCTGGAGCGTGAACACGTACGTGTGCAGGTCCTGTGCTCTCCACAGGTGGCGCGCCGCGGGGAGGGCACTGACCCGATACCAGGGGCCGGTGGCGTTCCCGCACGAGATGGCGAGAACGAGCAGTGCGAGGGCGGCATGTCTAATTTGCTTCATATGAGGCATAACCAGCGCGCCGGCGCCGGCGTCACCCGAGGCATCCGGCCCGAACCAGGTGGCCATCGCCTCGCGGAGGCCCGGTCCACCCGGCGCGCCGGCCCAGGCCACGTAGCCGTCCGGCCGAACCAACACCGCACCGGGTGCCGGTACCTCGCCCACGACGGGCAGCGTCCATGCACCGTCGTACCGCGCGTCGACGAGGCGAAGCCCGTTGGGGAGCGGCGCCGCATCGATCGCGCCGGGCTCGCCGAGGTTGATCAGCAACGGCCGGGCCTCGTGCAGCAGGTCGTAGACGCGGCGCGGGCCCGCAGCGGTGACGAGGTCGAGGTCGGGCATGCGGCGCCCCACCAGCGGGTGGCCCCCGCCAAGGTCGTACGCGAGGCCCAGACCGGAGAGCATCCCGGCGAAGCGCTTGCGTGGCTCGTCCATGGCGAGCATCTCGGCGATCGTCTCGCGCAGGGCGTTGGCGCGGTCGTCACGGCGGCGGAGCGCCACCGCGGCCATCGTGGTGCGCAGCACGCGCGCTGCCACCGGGTGTCGCTCGCCGTGGTAGCTGTCCAGCAGGCTCGCGGGCGACGTACCGCCGACCACCCGGGCCAGCTTCCATCCGAGATTCACCGCGTCCTGGACGCCGATGTTGAGCCCCTGTCCACCGTCGGGTGGGTGAATGTGCGCGGCATCGCCGGCCAGCAGCACGCGCCCGCTGCGGTAGGCCGCCGCCTGCCGGGCCATGTCGGTGAATCGGGAGATCCAGGTGGCACCGTGGACGCCGTAGTCGGTTCCGTAAACCGCGATCAGCGCCTCGCGCAGTTCGCCCAGGGTCGGTTCGCTCGCGGTGCGGAGCTCTCGTTCGGTGACCATGATCCGCATCGGGCCCTCGTCCTTGAAGACGACCTTGCCGTCCCGGATTTCATATTCGACGCGGCCCAGCGCGTGGGTGCCGAGCGCGTCGTGCCGCACGCCGAGTTCCGGTTGCTCCGCCAGTTCAGCCTCGGCGATCAGGCTGCTCGTCGTCGGATCCGACCCGGGGAAGTCGATCCCGGCGAGCTTGCGGACCACGCTGCGCCCACCGTCGCAGCCGACGAGGAATGCCGCACGCAGCGTCTGCCCGTCGGACAGGGCGACGTCGACGCCGGTGTCGTCCTGCGTGAACCCGGTGACCTCGATTGGGCGGTAGATGCGGACGGCGTGTTCCTCCACCCAACCGGCGAGAATGCGCTCGATGTGGTTCTGCCAGAGTCCGAGTCCGTACGGATGCCTGGTGGGGAAGTCGCTGATGTCCAGGGTGACGCCGGCGAAGGCCGCCACCTGGGCGCGCTGCCCTTCGGCGAGAAAGCGGTCGGCGATGCCGCGTTGATCGAGGACCTCGATGGTGCGGGCGTGGAGGCCACCGGCGCGCGAGCCGGCGAGCTCCTGGTTCGGGCGCCGCTCGACGATTGCGACGTCGACGCCCGCCAACGCCAATTCGCCCGCCAGCATGAGTCCGGTGGGCCCGGCGCCCACGATCACGACTGCGTGTTCGGTCATCACGTGTTCCCGTTCAGAATGAACGCGAAGTCTGAACTCGACCGGGGGCCTTGCCGCAAGTCTCGGGGCTCATGATACTGTTCAGTGGCGACGGAGGTCGCATGGCTGAGGACAAATCGCCCCTGAACCGCTCGATCGGGCTTTCGGGCGTGATTCGCTGGTTGATCGCGGTGCTCGCCGTGATCGCCGTCGGAGCCGCCTTTGAAGACGGGCACTACGCGCTGGGTGCTGCCGGCGCGGTGTTCATCGCCGGCGCGGTGATTCTCGGCTACCGGGGGTGGCGTGCCCGCCAGGCGGTCGAGGAGCCGCCCCACCGACCAGGGACGCGTAGCGGGCGGGAGGCGGCCGGCGAACTGTCCGGGATGTGCGTCTGCCGGGGTTCGCGAACGTCTTCGGCATCGCGGCCACAGGCACGGCGCCGGCGCAGTCCAAGCGCAAGGGACCCGCGTTGCGAGGGCAGGGGGCCGGATGATGCGGATCGTCCGTGGCCGCGCCGCGGACTTTTTCGAGAGGAGGCCTGCGGGTGCCGGAGGAATCGGGCAATCACACGGATGATCCGTTCGGCGGCCGCGCGCCGACCAGCCACGAACGGATGACGGGGCTGCCGTGGGATGCGTCGTACCGGAACGGGCCGGCGCCCTGGGACGTCGGGCACCCGCAGCAGGCGATCGTGCGGCTGGTTTCCGAATGGCACGTGTCCGGTCCCGTGCTCGATGTGGGGTGTGGGACGGGCGAGCACGCGATTCTCGTGGCGTCGCAGCAGGTCCGGGTGCTGGGGGTCGACGTGGCCGGGGCGGCGATCGCGGAGGCCCGCCGAAAGGCGAGCGAGCGCAACGTCGACGTCGAGTTCGCCGTTGCGGACGCACTCCGTCTGCAGGCGCTGGGCCGCATGTTCGCGACGGTGCTCGATTGTGGGCTCTTCCACACGTTCGATGCCGAAGAGCGCCTGGCCTACGCGGCGAGCCTGGCTTCGGTGACCGAACGCGACGGAACGCTCTACCTGCTCTGCTTCAGCGACGGGGGGCCCGACGCGGGTCCCCATCCCGTCAGTGCGGACGACCTGAACGCCGCCTTCAACGCGGCCAGCGGATGGAGTATCGCCTCGCTCGAAGCGGCGCGGATCGAAACCCGATTCCACGACCATGGCGCGCCCGGCTGGCTGGCGACGATCCGCCGGCAGTAGGACCCGCGACGGGTCGACTCAGAACATCGCCAGGTACCAGTTCAGCGCGGTGGCGGGACCCTGCGCGTGCCAGCCCGTGGTCACCGAGTAGTGCATCCGGTAGTACCGCACGAGCTTCGCGCCGGGCGGCAACGCCGGACTCGGCTCCAGCTCCACGCGCACCACGGCGCGGTTGAGCCGGCCGCGCACGCCCAGCGACCGAATCTTCACCGTCGCGGCCGCCGACACCGCGGCCCCCCGATCCTCCAGCGACTGCGTGGTGTCCGCGACCAGGGGGCGGATCATCTCCGCCTGCACCCATGACTGGAGCGCGGCGCGCCCCTTCGTGTCGAGCGTGGTGCGGGCGGCGTACTGGCGGAATGCGATCACGCCGACGATCACGATCAGCGCGGCAATCGCCTTCGGTCCGGTGAGCTGCAGGGTCTTTCCACTCATGTCGTCTCCCGTATCCAGTGAACCGGTGAGGCGTCCGCCGGCGCGCCGAGCCCGCGCCGCGCGACGCCACCCGACGGTAGGTTATGCGCGCCCGAGGGCAACCGGAGCGATATTACGTTTCGTTCAACGCGCTTCCAGAGCCGCCATGCCGCGACGCCCCGAACGCCAATCTCCAGAGCTGCTCCGCCGTCTGCTGCGTGCCAAAGACCGCATGGACGCCGCCTCGCACGAGGACTGGCCGGTGCGCCGGCTGGCCCGCGTGAGCGGCGTGTCGGCGGCCCACTTTGCACGATCGTTCAAGCAGGCATTCGGCGTCCCGCCCCACCGGTACCTACTCACCCGCCGCATCGAACGGGCGACGGCGCTGCTCCGCGATACGGAGATGTCGATCACCGAAATCGCATTCGAAACGGGGTGGCGGAGCCTGGGCACCTTCGGGCGGACCTTCCGCGACGTCACCGGAGAGAACCCGGGCGCGGTTCGCGAACGGGCACGCGCCGCGGAACACGCCCTCGACCAGGTGCCGCACTGCTTCGTGAGCGCCGCCCACCGGCCGAATCTCACTTCCGCAGTTTCGGAGAAGCGGCGCCGGGGAGCCCCGGCTAACGTCCGGTCTCACCAACAGGAGGCCCGATGAGCCAGGGCGTGGATGTCGTGGGACTGTACGTGCGCGATCAGGACGAGGCGCTGGCGTTCTACGTGGACAAGCTGGGATTTCGCGTCCACACGGACGTGAAGAATGGCAACTACCGTTGGCTGACGGTGCAGCATCCCGACCAGCCGTCGTTCCAGTTGGGGCTGTTCGTGCCGGGGCCGCCGGTGCACGACGCGGCAACCGCCGAGACGCTGCACGAGATGGTGGCCAAGGGCGCGATGCCGCCGCTGGTGCTGGTGGTGGACGACTGTCGCCAGACGTTCGCGCAGCTGGCCGGGCGCGGCGTGGAATTCACGCAGGAGCCGATGGACCGCTACGGCAGCGTCGACGCCGGCTTCCGGGACCCGTCGGGGAACGGCTGGAAGATGGTCCAGGCCCGGACGTGAGGACGGCCCGATGAAGAAGGCGACCCCCGGGCGTGCGGATTCCCCCTCGGCGAAGATCGACGCGAGAATCGCCGAACTCGGCGACTGGCGCGGCGAGACGCTCGCCCGGATCCGCGCGCTGATCAAGGAGGCGGATCCGGAGGTGGTGGAGGCCTGGAAGTGGATGGGCACGCCGGTCTGGGAGCACGACGGCATCATCTGCACCGGCGAGAGCTACAAGCAGGTGGTGAAGCTGACCTTCGCCAGGGGGGCGTCGCTGGCCGATCCGGCGGGGCTTTTCAACTCCAGCCTCGACGGCAACGTGCGCCGCGCCATCGACGTCCGCGAGGGGGAGACGCTGAACGCCCGTGCCTTCAAGGCGCTGGTGCGGCGGGCCGTCAAATTGAACTCGACGTCCAGGCGCTGAGCGCGCCGCCTCCGCTGCCTCGAGGGCGGGGGCTCGAACCGAAGGGTGGAAACCCCCGCTTGCGTGCGTAGTCTTTGTACGGTAAAGTACTCTGCACACTCTTTACCGACCGTCCATGGATCCCGCATCTCCCGGCTCGCCGATCGGTCCCTCGGCCCGCGCCCTCCTCGCCCGGCGGGCGCTGGTGGCCGCCATCCCCCTTGGCATCCTCGCCGACCCGCTGCTCCGGAACGAGCCGTGGGGACTCGGCCTTCTGGTCTGGATGGCGCTTCTTGCCGCCAACGTCGTGTTCGTCGCCGGGCAGGGGGGACGCGTGCTCTCGCGCGAGAGCATGGCGTGGCTGGCGATCGCCGTGCTCTCTGCCGCCGGGCTCACCTGGCACGACGCCGACCTGCTTCAGGGCTTCGACGTGCTGGCGATGCTCAGCGCACTCGTGTTGCTCGCCATGAGCCTGGACGGGATTCCCGTGGCCGGTCTGGCCCTCGCCCGCCTGCGCGACCTGATCCGCGCCGCGTTCGGCACCGGCGTCGAAGTGGCCACCGGCGTGGTGCCGCTGTTGGTGCGCGACGCGGCATTCGACGTCGGCGCGCACACGTCGGCCGACGGCAAGGCCCGGCGGATCGGCAAGGCGCTGGCGCTCACGCTTCCCATCCTCGTCGTCTTCACGCTGCTGCTCGCGAACGCCGACCCGCTCTTCGGCTCGTTCTTCCGGTTCCCGGACATCCAGCTGGACGTCGTCGCGTCGCACGTCGTGATCGCCGGCTTCTTCTTCTGGGTGGTGGCCGGCTGGCTGCGGCGGTCGCTGCTTTCGCGCCCCGACGCCGGCGCGCCGGAGTGGAAGCTCCCGCTCACGCTGGGAGCCACGGACGTGACGCTCGCGTTCGGGGCGCTGAACGCGTTGTTCGCGGCATTCGTCGTCGTGCAGATCGGCTGGTTGTTCGGCGGACAGGCCCTCGTGCTCAGAACCACCGGCCTCAGCTACGCCGAGTATGCGCGGCGCGGGTTCTTCGAACTGATGTGGGTGGCGGGGCTGGTGCTGCCGATGCTGCTCGGCGCGCAGGCGCTCATTCCCGAATCGGACCGCCGCACGCTCCGGTGGTACCGCCGGCTCGCCGTGTTGCTGTTGGTGCTGCTCGGCGCGATCATGGCTTCAGCCGGGGCGCGCATGCGGCTGTACGTTCAGTATTACGGCATCTCCACCGACCGCTTCTACGCGTCGGCGTTCATGATCTGGCTGGTGATCGTGTTCGTGTGGCTGGCGTTCACGGTGCTGCGTTCCCGGCCCCGTGCCTTTGCCACCGGGCTTGTGGTGAGTGGGTTCGCGGCGCTGTTCACGCTCAACGTGCTGAATCCCGATGCCCTGGTGGCGCGGGCGAATCTGGCACGGGGTGAACTCGTGCAGACCGGCGTGGCGGGGTCGGACCTGCAGTACCTCGCGCGGTTGGGCGGCGACGCCATCCCGCTCGTGGTCTCGGCATTGACGGCGCCGCCGACGGACTCCGGTGCGGCGGCGGCGAGCGATCGCTGTGCGGCGGCGCGGATCGTGCTCGAGCGGTGGACCGGCGAGCGGAGGGACAAGATGGGCAGCAGTTGGACGCAGTGGAATTCGGCGCGGAGCCGGGGGGTGGCGGCGGTTCGCGCGCACGAGGCGGAGCTGCGGCAGCTCGCCTGTCCGGCGGTGGAAGGCAAGTAATTCCGGGATGGAGGTTCAGTTGTCGCGATGGTTGCGGGTCGTGCGTGGGGTGATAGGCACCGGTCTGACGTTTGCCGTCGGGGTCGGGGCCGCCGTGTCGGCCATCGGCGCGGCGATGTGGGTTGCCGGTGCGGCGACGCCGGTGGACATCCTGCGCGCCGCCGGACGGTTTTCGGTGGTCGCGTTTCTGCTCGGCGTCGTGTTTTCCGGCGCGCTCGTGGTCACGGCGCGCGCGCGCGTGTTCCAGCGGCTCTCCCTGTGGGTCGGGGGGGCGCTGGGTGCGGGGGCGGGCGTCGTCTACTGGGTGTTTCTCGCGCTCACGGGAGGGCGGGTGTGGACGCCGCGGCTGGCCATCGGCAACCTGGTGGTGCTGGTGATCATGGGCGTCGGAGCGGCGATGGGTACACTGTTGATCGCGCGAAGGGGCGGGGCGGCACTCCGGTCGGCGGACGAAGCGGAGCGCCTGGGTGCGGGAGATGAGGAGTTCGTCGGCACGCGGCGCGAGTCGAAGGTCGAGGTGCCACGAGGCTGAGGGCGTAGTCAGCGTTCGGCCTGGCCGTCGACGGCGGCGAGCAGTTCGCGCGCCTCTCCCTTCCTGGCGAGGGTGAGGGTTGCTGCCGCCGAGCCGGCGCCGAGGACGGTCAGGGTGCCGGCCGCGATGGCGGCGACTCCAAGCGGCGCGCCCGCGGCAAGCAGCGGGACGGACGCAAGCATGAGCCCGCCCAGCGCTCCCCACGAGGCGAATCGGGGGAGCGAGAGTTCGCGGAATCGGTGCCGGCGGCCGGCGATGCCGAGTACTAGCGAGAAGGTAGCGCCGCAGAAGAAGCCGGGCACCGCCAGTGCGGGCAGCGGGGCATCGAACACCTTCATGAACCAGTCCATCGGGACGCCGAGAGTGCTGGCCACGCCGATGAGGATTCCGGCGACGGCCCAGGCGATGCCCCAGGTCAGGCCCAGGCCGACGGCCCCGCGGATGCGCTTCAGCCAACGATTCATGATCCACTCCGGAGAAAGCGTCGCGTTTCGATCATGATTTCGCATCGCCCGAGTGTGGGCGATTGTACTTTGTATTGCAAAGTAGATACGCGCCGAAGGAAGGCAAGACCGGAGCGCCACGATCCAGCGAAACCGCAGTTGCGCCCGGACGTACGGCCCGGAGCGGCGCGCGCATCCGGGGCCGACCTCCCTCGAGTCGGCCGAGCGCGCCCGCACCAGATTGGCGGCAGCGAACCCAGGAGGCGGTGCGATGCATCCCCTGAACAAGACGGCGCGGGTTGCCGGGCTGCTCTATCTCCTCGTCGTGCTCACCGGTCCCTTCGTGCTCATCTATGTGCCCGGCCGGCTGTTCGTCGCCGGTGACCCGACGGCGACGGCGGCGAACATCCTGTCGCATCAGACGTTGTTCCGGGCCGACATCGTCGTCGGTTTGATCGCCGAGCTGCTGTTCATCGCCGTCGTGTTGATGCTGTTCCGGCTCCTGAAGGGCGTGAATCTGGAACTCGCGGTCGTCATGGTGCTGCTGATCCTGCTCGATGTGCCCAACGCGTTCCTCGGCATGGCGCACCAGGCCGCCACGCTCTCGTTCCTGCGCGACGGTCAGTTCCTGTCGGCCTTCGGCAAGCCGCAGCGCGACGCGCTGGCGACGCTGATGCTGCGCGTCGACGGCCAGGGCGTCGCGGTGTCGGAGGTCTTCTGGGGGCTCTGGCTGCTGCCCCTCGGCGCGCTCGTGTACCGCTCGACGTTCCTTCCCCGGCTCATCGGGGTCTGGCTGGTCCTGAACGGGCTGGCGTATCTGGCCATCAGCGTGACCGCGATCATGTGGCCGGAGCACTCGCACGCGGTGTCCACCGCGGCGACGCCACTGCTGTTCGGCGAGGTCGCGCTCACCTTGTGGCTGTTGGTCGTCGGCGTGCGCGCGCGGGCCCCGGCCACCGGGTGACCCAGCGGCCGCCCTCCCGGCGACTCGCCCCCGCGGCGTCCGGCCGGTAAGATTGGTCGTCACCGTCCATCAACCCCACCGCCGCCATGACCTACCACTCCCTCCGTCGTTCCCTGTGCGCGACGCTCGTCGCCCTCCTGCCCACCGTCGCCGTCGCGTGTGCGTCCCAGGGCGCCGCCGCCGATCTCGTGCTGCGCAACGGCAAGGTCGTCACCATGGACTCGACGCACGCCGAAGCGCAGGCGGTCGCGATCTCCGGCGACACGATCGTCGCCGTGGGGACCGACGCCGAGATTCAGCATTACGTCGGCCCGAACACGAAAGTGATCGACCTGCAGGGGCATCTCGCGATCCCGGGCTTCAACGAGTCGCACGGCCATTTCACCGGGCTGGGCGAGGGGCTGGCGGAGCTGAACCTGATGGGCGTTCCGTCGTGGCAGGACATCGCCTCGATGGTGGCAGACGCGGCGAAGACGGCGAAGCCCGGGGCGTGGATCCAGGGTCGCGGCTGGCACCAGGAAAAGTGGAACCGGTCGCCGGGACGCGTCGTCGAGGGGTTCCAGACCAATGACCTGATCAACCGGGCGGCCCCGAACAACCCGGTGATCCTCGGCCACGCCAGCGGACACGCGCTCATCGCCAACGACGCGGCGTTGAAGCTGGCGGGCATCGGCCCGAGGACACCCAACCCGCCGGGCGGCCGGATCATTCGCGACGCGAGTGGCCGGGCGACGGGGGTGCTGGTGGATGGCGCGCAGGGGTTGATGCGCCGCGCGCTGGGGAAGAGCCTCGCCATGCGCACGCCCGAGGAGGCGGACTCGGACTTCCGCCATCAGATCCACCTGGCCACGCAGAACGCGCTCGCCAACGGCGTGACGATGTTCCAGGACATGGGGGAGTCGTTCGCGACCATCGACAAGATCAAGCAGATGGTGGACGAGGGCGACATGCCGCTGCGGCTGTACATCCTGGTGAGCACCAACGAAGCGCGCCCCGACGACGTGGATTCGCTGCTGGCCCACCGGATGATCGACTACGGCAACGGGCACCTCACCGTCCGCGCCATCGGCGAGATCTCGTCGGACGGCGCGTTGGGGTCGCGCAGCGCGTGGATGCTCAAGCCCTACGACGACGACCCGACGAACACCGGACTCAACGTGGTGCCGATGCCGCGGGTGAAGGAGATCGCGGAGATCGGCATCGCCAACGGCTTCCAGATCTCGGTGCACGCCATCGGCGACCGCGCCAACCGCGAGACGCTCGACACCTTCGAGTCGGTGTTCAAGGAGCACCAGGTGAAGAGCGATACGCTGCGCTGGCGCATCGAACACGCGCAGCATCTGAATCCCTCTGACATCCCGCGGTTCGCGGCGATGGGGGTGGTGGCCTCGATGCAGGGTATTCACGCCTGCTCCGACGCGCCCTATGTGCTGCCGCGGCTCGGCGCCAAACGCGCCGAGGAGGGCGCGTACGTTTGGCAGACGCTGTGGAAGACGGGCGCCGTGGTGACCAACGGCACCGACGTGCCGGTGGAGGCGATCAGCCCGATTGCGTCCTTCCACTGCAGCGTGACGCGCGACATGGTGGGCACGGATTCGGCGTTCTATCCCGACCAGAAGCTCTCCCGCGAGCAGGCGCTCAAGACGTATACGATGAACGGCGCCTACGTAGCGTTCGAGGACCAGCATATGGGTTCGCTCACGCCGGGCAAGTACGCGGACATCGTCGTGCTCTCGCGCGACATCATGACGGTGCCGGCCGATTCGATTCTCGGCACGACCGTGCTGTACACGCTCGTCGGCGGGAAGGTGGTATACACGGGCAAGTGAGCCGCGCCGTCGTGGCCGGCAGGGGGCCGAGGGTTCGCCGCCGCCTCGCGGCTCACCGGTCCGCCGCCTATGATTGGAAAGCCAATGACGGCGGCACTTGCATGACCGACCCACCCACCTGGAACGCGTCGATTGACGGCGATCTTTTCCGCGTACACCTCACGGGGATGTTCACGCTGGATGCGTGGCGGCGTGTCATCGAGGGCGTGGGATCCGTGCCGGGGCACGGCCAGACCCGCCGGGCCATCTACGACGCCCGTGCCGCCAGCTTCGACTTCTCGGGGGACGACGTGCGCCGCCTCATCGCCGACATCCGTCGGGTTGTGCAGCGACGGCCGCCGGGATTCCGCGTGGCCTACGTGGTCGGTCAGGACGCCGACTTCGGCATCTCGCGGATGATCCAGATGATGTGCGAGGGGATGCCGTTCGACGCCGCAACGTTCCGGACGATGGAGGATGCGGAACGGTGGGTGGCGGAGGCCACGCCCTGAATGCCGACCGGCCTCGGGAATGTCGCACGTATCGGGCTCGGGACGAACCGGCTTCACCACACGCAGGAGCACGTGGCGTTCGTCCGCGCCGCCGTCGACGCCGGGGTGCAACTCATCGACACGGCTCACCTGTACACGAGCGGGGAGAGCGAGGCGGCGATCGGGGCGGCGTTGTCGCCGGTACCGGCGGGGTGCATCGTCGCCACCAAGGGCGGGTACGGCGGCGCCGGCCACGGCGCGCCCGCGGTGTTGCGCCGCGAGATCGAGGAGAGCCTGCGCCGGCTGCGCACCGACCGCATCGATCTCTACTACCTGCATCGCGTCGATCCCGAGACCCCCATCGAGGAGAGCCTCGGCGCCATCGGGCGGTACGTCGAACGCGGGCAGATCGCAGGGGTGGGAATTTCGGAGGTCACCGTCGACCAGATCGAGCGCGCGCGGAAGGTGCTTCCGATCGCCGCGGTCCAGAACAACTACAGTCTGGCCGAGCGGAAGCACGAGGCGGTGGTGGACCATTGCACGGCGCAGGGCATTCCCTTCGTGCCGTTCTTTCCGTTGCGGGGCGCCGACGGCGCGGACGTGCAGGCCATCGCCCGGCGGCACGGCGCGACGCCGCAGCAGGTCGCGCTGGCCTGGCTGCTCCGGCGTTCGCCGGTGATCCTTCCGATTCCGGGCACCCTGTCGCTCGGCCACGTGCGAGAAAATCTCGCGGCGCTCCATCTGGAGCTGACGAACGCGGAGTTCGACTCCCTGGCGTAGGGCGGGCGTCGCCACCCGGCCCGCGTGTGATACGATCGGCCGCCCGAGACCAACCATCCGGCCCGATCGCGTGACTAGTGAACGGGACCTCGTGATCGGCGGGTCCACCCTCACGCTACCTCCAACCCGGGAGCGGATCGATGCGCGGCGCGTGGTGGAGCCGGCCCAATGACGCACGCTCACCGTGGGCGCAGGCAGTCGCCATCGCGTTCACGGCAGCGATCGTCGTGGCGGTCTCCATTCCGCTTGCGCCGCGCGGGCGGCCCACGGCTTCCACCACGAGCCGGCGCGCGCCGGCGCCTGAGCACGTCACCTACCTCTCGCCGACGCTGCCGGTGCCGCGGCCGCCGCCGCCACGCACTCGGGAGGCGAACCGAACGCGGGCCGCGCCGCCTCCGGCCCCGCCTGCCAGTCCGCCGGCTGTCCGGTTCGCGCCGCCGCCGCCCGACTCCTCACCAACCTCGCACGCTCCGGCGGGTGCGAGCGGCACCCGGCCCCCGGCGGTGCCGCTCACGGTGGACCGAAGGAGAGCGGCCGCGGGCGCTCCCGGGGGCGCCCGGCTCGGCCCCCTGATCGCGCCGTCTGGATTCTCGGCGCGCCAGTCACTCTCGGCGATCGGGATGGACTCGGCGCGGCGCGCGCTCGCCGGCGATGTCCCGCGACTGGCGCTCACCCGCAAACCGTCGCAGGCCCAGATCGATGCGGAGCTGCGGGAGCGTGAGCGGCAGCAGGCGAGCACATGGGAGGCGCATCGCCCGGTGGCGCTGCCACTGGCCGGTGGCGGGGTCAGCGTGCCCTTCCCGCTCTTCGCCGCGGGGCCGTCCCGGGCTCAGCGACGGCGCGACAGCATCGTGAACGCCGACTACGTCGCACGCCTGGCGCGCATGATGAAGTTTGCCCGCGCGCGGCTGGACTCGCTGTGCCGCGCCGATTCGGTGGCCCGCGCCTCGGCGCAGTGTCGTGAGCTCAGGATGCCCCCGGACTCGGCGCCCGCGGCCCCGGACAGCGGCGGCGGAACGCGCTGAGGCCGGGAACGGCGCATTGCGCGGCGCCGTCGGGTTGCGTGAAGTTGGAACGGACAGCTACGCCCGGTTCGGGGGGAGGAACGCGGAATGGCCACGGTTCAGGTTCGGTACATCGGGCGCGTCGTCCTGCTGCTGGCGCTCACGGCGCACGTTGCGGGCGCCCAGCGGCTTTCGCGCGCCTGGCCACATCCCTTCCATCCGCTGGCCGCGGTCGACTCGGCCAGGGGCGGCATCATGCCGGCGGTGCACTTCACGCCGCCGCCGGGTACGCACGCCGTGGCGGGCGCGGTGATCGGGGGCCTCGCGGTCGGGTTCCTGGGCGCCGTCACCGGGGTCGGCCTCTGTCACTTCGACGCCCCATGCCCACACCCGGCGCCGTTCGCCCTCGGCGGCTTCGTGCTCGGGGCGGCGGCGGGAGCCGCCATCGGATTCCGGATCGGCGACGCGTTTCCAACCTCGGGGCTGCGCGGGTGGCGGCCCCGCCTGTCGCTGGTGCGGCCCGTACGCAACTGGCCGACTTTGGCGGAGATCGGTATGGTACGGTGACGCTTGCCCGGAGGTCTCATGCGCCGTACCCCCCACGCCGCACTGGCCGCGCTCGCCACCACCGTCTGCCTGCTGCTGGGCGCAACCTCGCCGCAGCCGACGTACACGATCCGCGAGTATCTGCTCCCCCACACCAACCCGCCGGCCTTCGCGCACGACCCGGCCGTGGCGCCGGACGGGCGCGTGTATTTCGCCGATCAGCAGAGCAGCTACGTCGGCCGGCTCGATCCCGAGACCGGGAAGGTGGACGAGTTCCCGACGCCGACGCCGAAGGCGGGACCACACGGGATCGTCGTCGCGCCCGACGGGATGGTGTGGTTCACCGAGAACGCGGCCGGCCGGGTGGGCCGGTTCGATCCGAAGGCGGGGACGATTACGGAGTTTCCCATCGAGGGGGCGCGCGATCCGCACACGCCGATCTGGGTGGACGGCAAGCTCTGGTTCACGGCGCAGCGCGCCAACAAGTACGGCGAGCTGGACCCGGCCACGGGCGCGGTGCGTCTCTGGGACATTCCGACGCCGCGGGCGCTGCCGTACGGCATTCAGCGGCATCCCGACGGCACGCTCTGGATTGCGCTGTTCGGAACCAACAAGCTGGGCCATCTGGACCCGGCCACGGGGAAGCTCACCGAAATCACGCTTCCCGAAGCGGGGGCGCGTCCCCGCCGGTTGTGCATCACGAACGACGGGCGGATCTGGTACACGGACTACGCGCGCGGCTATCTGGGCATGTACGACCCGAAGACGAAGACGGCGCGGGAGTTCAAGACGCCGGGCGACCAGTCGGCGCCCTACGGCATCGGCATCGCCCCCGACGGCCGCATCTGGTTCATGGAAGTGCGACAGGGGGACGTCGTGCGCTTCGATCCGGCGACGGGGCGGATGGACGCGGTGGTGCGGATTCCCACGGCGGGCTCGGTGGTGCGCAACGTGACCGTGGACTCCACGCGCGGGCGGCTCTGGCTGGCGGAAAGCGGCGTGAGTCGGTTGGGCCGCATCGACCTCCGGTAAGCGCAATCAACGCAGGCACGAATCTTCACGAGGACTTCCGATGCACGATGGATCCTATGCGGTCGGGTGGGGCGCGCTGTCGCTCATCAACGCCAACATCGCCCAGCTGAAGGGGCGCAGCGGGCTCATCTGGTGGCTGCTGTCGCTCTTTCTGGGGCCGATCGCGACGTTGATTCTGGCCATGCTGGAGCGCCGGCCCGCCGCATGACGTCGACGGTCAGCATTCAGTTCGATCTCCGGCGCGGCGAGCGGCAGCTCTGGGCGGGCGTGCCCCGCCAGGGGCTGTGGCTGCGGTCGAGCGACGTCCTCTACGTTCCCTTCACCCTGCTCTGGGGCGGGTTCGCCATCTTCTGGGAGACGATGGTGATCCGGGCCCGGGCGCCGTGGTTCATGATGGCGTGGGGCGTGCCCTTCGTCGCCATCGGCCTGTACATGATCGCCGGCCGGTTCTGGGTGGACGCCGCGCGCCGGGCCCGCACGGTGTACGCCGTGACCACCGACCGCGTGATCATCTCGTCGGGGCTGCGGACGATCACCACCCAGTCCATCGACCTCCGCGACCTGCACAACCTGAACGTCACCGAGGGTCCGACAGGGGAGGGGACGATCTACTTTCGCCCGCAGGCGCCGGTGGTGGGACGCCCCACCGGCATGCCGTCGCGCGCGAACGTGCGGGGGCCGGCGTTCGAGGGCATCCCCAACGTGCGCCAGGTCTCGGAACTGATACGGGACGCGCAGCGGGAGGCCGAGCACCGGGCGCCGGATGAGGGCTCCGGGGCGTGGCGGAACGCGTGAGTCAGGCGCCGCCCACCATGTGGAGACACGTGGTGCTGTACGGGTTGATGGCGGGGGCAGTGATCGCGCTGCTCCAGCTCATCGAATACCGGTGGGTCGTGGTGGAGTACTCGGTGGAGATCTATGGAGGGCTCGTGGCAGCCGTGTTCGCGGCCGTCGGCATCTGGCTTGGCCGGCGGCTCACGGGGCCACGGCGCACGGTCGTGGTGCGCGCGGTGGTCGCCGCGCCCGGCGGAGCCTTCGTGCGCGACGAGCGGCAGGTGGAGTCGCTGGGCCTGACGCCGCGCGAACTCGAGGTGCTCGAACTGATCGCCGAGGGACTGAGCAACCGGGAAATCGCGGCGCGGGCGTTCGTGAGCGAGAACACCGTGAAGACGCATTCCAGCCGGGTGTTCAGCAAGCTCGGGGCCCGGCGGCGCACCCAGGCCGTGCAGATCGGCAAGGAACTCCGGCTCATTCCGTGATCCGGCGGCCGGCAGGGCCGTTTCGGGGGGGCGGGTGCCGGTCTTCGCCCGCCACCGGAGAGACTTTCGTGTGATTTCCGCTGGAATCGTCGAGAATCACCCGTTCGTAGGACGCGCGCGCCGGGGCCGGCCGGTAGCATGCGCCGTTCCCTCCCCCCAAGGAGTTGCCATGCGAAAGATCGTGCTGACGTTCGGACTCATCGCCGGAGCGATCCTGTCGGTGATGATGATGCTGGCGCTCATGTTCCAGGACCAGATCGGCTTCGACCGCGGCGCCGTGGTCGGATATACGTCGATGGTGCTGGCGTTCCTGATGGTGTACTTCGGCGTCCGCTCGTACCGCGACCAGGTGGCTGGCGGACGGGTGAGTTTCGGGCGGGCCTTCGTGGTGGGCCTGTTGATCACCGCCGTGGCCAGCGTGTGCTACGTGGCGACCTGGGAAGTGATCTACTATCGGCTGGCCCCCGATTTCGGGGACAAGTACGCGGCCTACGTGGTGCAGAAGGCCCGGGAGTCCGGGGCCACGGAGGCACAGATCGCCGAGCGCACCCGCCAGATGGATCAGTTCAAGGAGGCGTACCGGAATCCGCTGGTGAACATTGCCTACACGCTGCTGGAGCCGCTGCCCGTGGGACTGCTGTTCACGCTCGTGGCGGCCGGGGTGCTGAGCCGCAAGCGCCGGCGGGCGGTGCCCGGCGTGGGGTGACGCGCGCGGCGCCGGCGGGCACGTTGCGTCGGCCGGCTCCGGAGGAGAAGTTGGGGACGTTCGAGGCCGCGGCGCACCGCGGGCAGCCTCCGCGATGGCGCCGGGCCGGCACCGCCATGTCGACCCATCCCCTCCCATGCGAGTCCTCGTGGTCCACGGTCTGGCGCGGACGCGTGTCTCCTTCGCGCTGCTGACGCTCGATCTCAGGAGAGCGGGACACTCCGTGACTTCCACCGGCTACCTGGCGGCCGTGGAGCGGTTCTCGACGGTGTGCCGCCGCGTGCGCCGCCGGCTGGAGCGCCTCGCCGCCTCCGGCGAGCCGTATGCGGCCGTTGGCCACTCACTCGGTGGACTCATTCTGCGCATCGCCCTCGGCACCGATCCGCCGCTCGACCCGGCGCCGCATCTGCTGGTCATGGTGGGCACGCCGAACCGGCTCCCGCGCCGGGCGCGCCGCGTCCGCCGGCTGCTGCCCTACCGGGTGCTCGGCGGCGAGGCGGGCCAGCTGCTGGCGAAGCCCGAGTTCTTCGACGCGTTGCCGCCGGTGCGCGTTCCCTACAGCCTCATTGCCGGCACGGCGGGCCGTCGCGGCCCGCGCAGCCGGTTCGGGGACGATCTGAACGATGGGACGGTGAGCGTCGGCGAGACCCGGGTGTCCGCATCGGACTCGCCGATGCTGCTCCCGGTGCGCCATACGTTCATGCTGCTCGACCGGGAGGTCCGCGCGGCGGTGGTCGAGCGCCTCGCCGACGCCGGCGGTGGGGCGGTATCGTACGCCGGCGCCGGCCCGGCTGGCTCCGATGGGCGCCGGTTGCTATGATAGGCCGGCCAACCGCTCAACGATGACTGCCGCCTCGCCGCCGCTTCCCCAGGTGCCCGCTTCCCCGTCCCGCCGCTCGTGGCGGTCGGTGGCGCTGCGATTTCTGTTGCATGGGGCATTCCTGCTCGTGGCCGTAGGGTGTCTCGCGGCCTACGAGCACTTCAGCGTCGAGGGGCACGCGCGGTTGGCGCTGGCCAGCGTGGTGGCGGCTGCCGGCTTCGGCTTTGCGCCGGTGCGCGATCTGGTTCGCGTGGCGTTTCGCGTGGAGGGCCGGACCCTCCACCTGGTGCATCTGCTGGGGGGACTGGGGCTCCTGGCGCTACCGCTCACCGGCGTCGTGTCGGGCACGCCCGTGCTGACCCACGCCGCCATGGCGCCGTTCGCGATCATGGGCGCGGCCCAGGCGATGATGCACCAGAACCATCCGCGAAATGCCAAACAGGCGGCGGCGCTGCAACGGTTCGCGCAGAGCCTGCCCGAGGTGGCCATCTTCGCGAACGGAAAGGGCCTCTCGTCCCCGGCCAACGCGCAGCGGGCGGTTGCGGTGCTCACCGACCTCGTCGCCAAGGCGCAGGCGCTCGGCGAGACCGAGCTGGAAGCCGACCCGGGATTCCAGAACGCACTGAACCAGGTGTCGGCGCGGCTCGGCGCCAATCTGGGACTCGACGCGGTGGACCTGGCCCTGGGCAAACTGGCGGCGAATCCTGCCACAGCCGCCGCCGTGCCGGGGCTGCGGAAGCAGCTCGCCGCGGCGCGTCGCGCGGTGGCGGGCGCCGGATCGCATTGACCGGGCGGGCAGGGCGCGGCGTGGCGATCCGGGCGGCCGCGGGCGAGCGATCGCCGGCATGATGCGCTCCGCGGCCGCGATCGTCTTCTCGCACGCGACCGAAGCCGATATCGACGCGATTGCGAATCTGGGCGTCGCGGCTGCGCGCAAGTTGACGCAGCAATTCGGAACCGGGCACTGGTCGCGAGAGCCGACGGCGGCCGGGGTCCGGAACGGGCTGCGCCATGCGAAGACGGTGGTGGGTCGCGTCGGCGCGGACGTCGTGTGCGTCGCGCGGCTGGCCCGGAAGAAGCCCTGGGCGATCGACGTCTCGTACTTCACGGCCTGCCGCCAGCCGCTCTACCTGACCGATATGGCGGTCCTGCCGGCACTGCAGGGCCAGGGCGTGGGGCGCTCCTGCCTGGCCGAGGTGCTGGCCGTGGCGCGCGCGTGGCCGGGCGACGCCGTGCGTCTCGACGCGTACGACACGCCCGCCGGCGCCGGAAGATTCTACGAGCGCTGCGGCTTCGCGCCGCGTGGCGGCGTCACCTACCGTGGCGTCCCGCTGCTCTATTTCGAACGGCTGCTGGGTTAGACCGCCGGCCCGGCGCGCGGACGGCGCCGGGGCGTCGACGCACGCTGGCCGCCGGTGGCTGCTCGTCGTATGATAGGGACTCGGATCCCGGCGCCGGGCCGTCCGGCGCCCCAATCCCCTCCCTTCACCAGTCCCGGAGGTCGACGATGCCCAAATATGTGATCGAACGTGAAATTCCCGGAGCCGGCAAGCTGTCGTCGAAGGATCTCCAGGCGATCTCACAGAAGTCGTGCGGGGTGCTGGAGAAGATGGGCCCCCAGATCCAGTGGGTGCAGAGCTACGTCACGGGTGACAAGATCTACTGCGTGTACGTGGCGCCCAACGAAGCCATGGTGCGGGAGCACGCCATGCAGGGCGGCTTTCCGGCGAACGTGGTGTCGCGGGTCACGACGATCATCGATCCCACGACGGCGGAATGAGGTAATGCCCCCGGGCGCCCGGCGCCCGGGGGGGTCCGATGCCGGACCATGGTGGCACGACGCTGCGGGGCCGCCGATGGGCGGTTCCCGGCGTCCGGACGTCGGATAGGAGAGGCAATGGCCGATCAGTCGCAGATACCGGAGCGGTCCCGAAAGCGCGCGGAACCGTTGTCGTTTCGGGCGCGCGCGCTCTCGGTGTCGCTGACCGTGAACGATCTGGAAAAGAGTCTGGCGTGGTATCGGGACACCGTCGGCTTCACGGTGGACCTGATGCACGAGCGCGAGGGCAAGATGGCGTCGGTGTCGCTCAAGGCGGGCGACGTCCGGCTTCGCCTCAATCAGGATGACGGGGCGAAGGGCCGTGGACGCGTCAAGGGCGTGGGCCTGTCGCTGTATTTCACGACCGTGCAGAGCGTGGACGACATCGCGAAGCGCGTGAAGGAGCGCGGCGGCACGTTGGAGTCGGAGCCCGCCGACATGCCGTGGGGAGTGCGGAGCTTCCGGTTGCGCGATCCCGACGGGTTCATGATGGCCATCTCGAGCGTGCCAAGCGGCGGCTGAGGCGCGTCACCGGCTCCCGGCGGGCCAGCCCCGGCGGGAGGGTCGGACCGTCAGGGATTCACGCTCACGTTCACCGATGCCTGATGATGGCCGTCGCGGCTGAACACCGTGATGAAGACCCCCGCGCCCGCGCCCCGCGCCGTGACGAGTCCGGTGGCATCGACGGTGGCGACCGCGGGGTTCGTGGACTCCCAGGTCACGGCAGGGTCGGTGGCGTTGGCCGGCGCGACGTCGAGTACGATCTGACGTGTTTCGCCGACGGTCGTGAAGACGATGGATTGCGGCGCCACCTTCACACCCGACACGGGGATGATGGCGGGCGTCGAGTCGGCCGCTACGGGCTGACTCGGTGTCCGGCAGGAGGCGGCGGCGAGCAGCACGAGCATGGCTGCGGCGCGCCGGGCTGTGGAGCGGAACATATGAAGGTCTCGGGGTGACTGCCGGAAACCGCGCGGACACGGACCGGCGTCGGTCCGTGCCGCGGGGGATCAGCGCTGAAGCGTGGCGCGGATCCGGGCCAGATGGTGGTAGCTGTGCCGCAGTGCGTGGTCCTCGATGAAGAACTGGCAGGTGAGCGGAGCATCGGCATTCAACGATACCGGTGCTGCGCGGTCGAGGGCCGCATCGTCGAGGGCTCGAATGGCGGCCGCGGCCGCTGCGGCGTTCTCGGCCAGCAGCGCCAGCGCCTCCGGCTTGCCGACGGCGTCGAAATCCTTCGCGTGCCCGGCGTTCAGCGCGTGCACGTCGTCCCAACTGACGCCGGCGATTGCGTCGCCGACGGCCAGGCGCTGGGCCAACTGGATTTCGAGCGGGTACATCGTCGCTACGTGGTGTACGAGGACGCCGATCTTTCTGCCGTCCTTCGGAACGCGAGTCTGCCACTCGGCGTCCGAGAGACTGCCGGCCAGTGCGGCGAGTGCGGTGGCGCCCTGTTCGAGTCGAGTGGCGAGGGCGTTGGTGCGGGTCGTCATCGTTCTTCTTCCTGTGCATTTGGGGGATTGGTGCACGCACACCTTGCGTGCGGACCGCAACCTGCCGACTCCGGGCCCGACCGCAAATGACCGGCCGTCCCAACCTCCTGCCCGGGCGTACGGATGTCGCTCCGCCGGCACGCGAGCCGAGTCATGCCGGGCGGGCCGGGTTCGCCGCGCGTTAGAGCCGCGTGCTCCCGCGGGACGTGCGCCACGCACCGGGCGCCGTCCCGGTCGCCCGCTTGAACGCGCGGCTGAACGCCGCTTCGGAGCGATACCCGACGTCGGCGCCGACCGATGACAACTTCTCGCCGGTATGCGCGAGCAGGTTCGACGCTACCTGCATGCGCCACCGGTTCAGGTACTGCATGGGCGGTTCGCCGACGAGCGCGGTGAATCGCGCGGCGAGGCGGGTGCGCGACGTGGCGGTCTCGCGTGCCAGGTCGGCGAGTGTCCACGGCTGGGCCGGGCGTGCATGCAGCAGGGTCAGGGCGCGACCGACCACGGGATCGCGGAGCCCGGCCAGCCAGCCGCTCTGGCCCGGCGGGAGCGCGTCGAGGTACGCGCGCAGCACCTCGATGAACATCAGCTCGGCGAGCCGGGTGAGCGTGCACTCGGCGCCGGGGCGTCCGCGGCGCGTTTCGTCGATCATCGCGCGCGTCATGTCTTCCTGCCATGGCGCCGACTGGCCTCGCAGGTGCAGCACGTGCGGCAGGCTGCCGAGGAGGGGATTGAACGGCCCCCGATCGCACCCGAGAAAGCCGCAGATGAACGACGCCGACGCGGGGCCGGCGCCCCCCAGGTACACCGTGTCCGGGTAGCGGGCGGGAGTGGAGCCGTGCACGTCGGGGCCGATCCGGATGTGCGGCGCGCTCCCCATCACGTATGCGTCGCCGTGCGGGAACACGATCACGTCGCCGGCGACGAGTTCGGTCGGTTCCTCGCCCACGAGGCCGGCGTAGCAGCGTCCGCCGGTCAGGAGATGATACGAGATGAGATGGTCGGCGGCCGGCATGATGCGGGGCGCGAGTTCCCGCGCGGCGTGCGTCTCGACGCACCATCTACCCGTCGCTTCGACGGCGTAGAAGAACGCACCGTCGAGGCGGACAACGCGGAGCAAGTCCGAGAGCGCGTCCATGGGGGGTGCAGGAAACTAGTCGACCCCGGGTGGGGGTGGGAGGTGGCCCCCCCGGCCAGTCGCCGGGCGGGCAGGCCCCCCGCCGGTCAGTCCGACTTCGCGCGCGGCAGCACCTGGTAGCGCGCCGACATGCCCTCCATCATGTGCTCGCCGAAGTGGCAGTGCACGAGCCAGATCCCGGGATTGTCCGCCGTCATGTCGGCGGTCTGCATGAGGAGCGGCCCTCCCATGTCGAGCACGTCCTTGCGATCGCCGTGCACGAGCAGCGTGTTCCCATGCCAGTGCGGCGTGTGGAAGTCGTCGAACCCGGTGGAGGTGAACACGTACCAGCGCACGCGCTCGCCCTCGTTCATGGTCAGCGTACGCAATGGGAGGTTGCCGAACATCAGCCCGTTGATGGTGTGGTATTGCGTGACGTGAAAGGTCCGCGGGCCCTTGGGCCCCACGAGGGCCGTGTCCCCGGCGTACCGTTTGAGATTGAGCGCGGCGAAGTGCGACCCGTTCTCGTCGAAGCTGCCGAACAGCATCACGAATTCCCGATCGACGTCGGTGGGTGAGCCGTCGGGGCGTGCCATGCCGCGCCGGGTGACGATGATGGCGCCGATGAGGCCCGAATACACGTCGGCCAACTCGTGGCTGTGCGAATGATAGGGCCAGATGATCGAACTCGGATCGTCGGGCCCGGGGCCGGACCGTTCGGGGATCGTCCAGACGTACCGATGGCTGCCGCCGGTGGGCACCGAATCGTCGTCGTGGTTGGACGTGGCGTCGTTGTACATCGCGCCCTCGGAGGCCTTGTCGTAGAACACGCCGTGCGGGTGCATGCTCGCCGGAAAGGTCGCGTTGTTCCGGAACACGACGACGATCGTGTCGCCCACGGCGCCGCGCAGGACGGGCCCGAGCAGGCCGAGGTGGGCCCACTCGGCGGGCCGCGGCTTGATCGTGGTGAAGGTGCTGTCGGTGTACTCGTGATACACCGCCTTGTGGAGCGTGCGGGCCTGGGCACGGGGCACGTTGGTGATCGTGAAGACGTCGCCGGGAAGGGGCCGGCCCATGGTGAGATCGCTGTCGGCGGGGGTGTAGTTCCAATCCACCTCGTCGGCGGCCACGAAGTAGGTGCGGGAAGCGCCGATGGCAGCGCGCGGCCCGCAGGCCGTGACGCCGAACAGCGCCGGCACGAGGAGCACGCGCCTCATGCACGACACAAGTCGTTGGGGGGCCGACATCATCGTCGCAGGTCCTGGATGTGGGAGGGCGCCGGGCGGGGAGGGAAGTGAGGGGGCCGGCAGCGTGGCGACGATATGGCCGCCGGGCGGCTACGTCAATGGAAATGATTCCCGCCGGCCGCCCGGCGGGCCGGCGGTTTGACAATGAGAACCGGGAACCAGCATTATCGACCGGTGGCGCGGGGTCGGAATCGGATTCCCCGCGCCACCATACTTCCGCCAGGAGCAGGACATGAGGTCCGTTCTCGCCATTGCCGGCGCCGCCGCACTTCTCGGGCTCGGCGCGTTCGCCATTCCCGGTTCCACCACGCCCCCTCCCAGGACGGCGCGCGTGCAGGTCCACTGTCCGGCGGGCAACCGCGCCGGGTTCGTGACGCCGGCCAGTCTCAAGATTGCCGTCGGCGACACCGTGGAGTGGGGGATGACGGGGCAGGTGGTGTCGGATTCGTTGATCATCGCGCTCAAGGACACGGCGCAGGTGTGGCCGTTCGCCGGCGCCAGGCCGCGGGGCGGGACGACGGCCAGGGCCCGGCGCGCCGAACGGAAGGGCACCTACCGGTATAGCGTGACGTTGGAGTGCCGGGTTCCCCGGGGCGGCACCCAGCGCGTGGTGATCGATCCGGACATCATCATCGAGTGAGCGACCGGACGGCCCCGAGGCCGCGGCGCGTGCCCGACGACGCCGGGCCCGGATCTTCCCAGCATCCCGGGGCCGGGGACTCCGGTCCCGGGTCCCATCCCGACTACGTGGGCCCGTACCGTGTGTTGCAGGTACTGGCTCAGGGCGGCATGGGGGTGGTGTACGTCGCCGAACAGACGGCCCCCGTCCGCCGCCGGGTAGCGGTCAAGGTCATCAAGGCGGGGATGGACACCCGCGAGGTCGTGGCGCGGTTCGAGGCCGAGCGCCAGGCCCTGGCGGTGATGGAACATCCGCACATCGCCAAGGTGCTCGACGGCGGTGTGACCGCCGATGGGCGCCCGTACTTCGTGATGGAGTTGGTGAAGGGCGTGCCGATCACCGAGTACTGCGACACCCAGAAGCTCTCCACGCGCGAGCGGCTGGCGCTGTTCATCGAGGTCTGTCACGCCGTCCAGCACGCCCACCAGAAGGGCGTCATCCATCGCGACCTCAAGCCGTCGAACGTGCTCGTCACGCTCCAGGACGGACGCGCCGAACCGCACGTGATCGACTTCGGGATCGCCAAGGCGCTCTCGCAGTCGCTCACCGAACGCACGCTGGTGACGCAGGTGGGGCAGGCCGTCGGCACGCCGGCCTACATGAGCCCGGAACAGGCCGATGCGTCGGCGCTCGACGTCGACACGCGCACCGACATCTACTCGCTGGGCGTGATGCTGTTCGAGCTGCTCGTCGGGCGCCTGCCGCTCGACCCCACGGAGATCGGCATCCACGAATTCATGCTGCGCCTGGCGTCGCGCGACACGACGCCGAGTACGCCCAGCGCCAAGCTCGCGACGCTCGGCAACTCGGGCGGCATCGTCTCGACGCTGCGCCGCACCGACGTCCGGGCGCTGCGCCGCGAGCTGCGCGGCGATCTGGACTGGATCGTGATGAAGGCGCTCGACGCCGACCGCACCCGCCGCTATGAAACGGTGAACGCGCTGGCGGTGGACATCCAGCGGCATCTGGACAGTGAACCGGTCGTCGCGCGGCCGCCGTCCACGATCTACCGCGTGTCGCGGTTCACGCGCCGCCACCGGACGGCGGTCGCGGCGGGCGTCGTCGTCGCGGCGGCGCTGCTCATCGGCCTGTCGGCCGCCGCCGTCGGCTTCGTGCAGGCCCGTCGCGCCGAGGCGCTCGCCCGCCGCGAAGCCGAGACCTCGCGGCAGGTGGCGGGCTTCCTCACCGGGCTGTTCCAGGTGTCGGACCCCAGCGAGGCGCGCGGCAACACGGTCACGGCGCGTGAGATCCTCGACCGCGGCGCCGACGAGATCCATACCGGGCTCGTGGGACAGCCGCTGGTGCAGGCGCAGATGCTGAGCACGATGGGCACCGTGTACCGGGAACTCGGACTGTACGCGCGCGCCCAGCCGATGCTCGAGGAGGCGCTCGCCATCCGCCAGCGCCTGCTGGCGCCGGGCGACTCGCTGGTGCAGGCGAGCGCGCTCGAACTGGCGCGGCTGGCGCAGCGCCAGGGGCGGTTCGCGGTCGCGGAGTCGCTGTACACGCAGACGCTGGACGTCCGGGAGCGCGAGGACGGCTCCGCGTCGCCGGCGTTGGTGCCGGTGCTGAATGGACTGGGCGGCATGTACGTGACCCGCGGACGGTACGCGGAGGCCGAGTCGCTCCTCACCCGGGCGGTGGCGTTGCGTACGACAGCGGGCGGAAAGGACGATGCGGCGTTCGCGGGCCTGCTGCGCAACCTCGCCTCGGCCGACCTCGCGGACGGCCGCTACGCGGAATCGGAGCCCATCTTCCGCCGCGCGCTGGCCATGTACGAGCAGGTGTCCGGCGAGGACAGCCCCGAGGTGGGCCGGACGCTGAACAACCTCGGCATCGTCTACTACCAGTTGAAGCGCTACCCCGAGGCGGAACAGTACTACCTGCGCGCCGAGGCCAACCTCACGAAGTCGCTCGGTCCCGACCATCCCAACATCGCGTCGATCGACATCAACCTGGGCGAGACCGACTGGCGGCGCGGCAGCTACGGGGAGGCCGAGACGCGCTTGCGCCGCGCGCTGGACATCCTGCACAAGCGCGTGCAGCCCAACCATCCGAGCATCGGGACGGCGGAGTACGATCTCGCCAACGTGCTGCGCGACGCGGGCCGGCCGCGCGAGGCGGAGCCGCACTACCAGCAGGCGCTGCGCATCCGGGAAGCGGCGCTCGGCCAGCAGGCGCCCGGGGTGGCCGACGTGCTCGGCGACTACGCAAAGATGCTGCGCCTGGTGGGCCGCACGGCCGAGGCGGACCGGCTCGACGCCCGCGAGCGGGCGATCCGCGACGCCTCCAAATAGGGGCCGCCGCTGGCCGGGCGCCTCCGGTTGGCGCTAGCATTGGGAGGCCCTCCACTGAACCAACCGGCGGGCCGTCCACCCCGAGGTGTTGCCGTGCGTCGACTTCTTCCGCTTACCGCCGCCGCCGCCGCGCTCTGCGCGGCGATGCTCGCGCCGGCCACCGCCGGCGCCCAGGGCGCCGAACTCACGCTGCTCGGCTACCACGCGACGGCCCCGGCGGCGTGGGTCGTCGAGACCCCGTCGTCCAGCTTCCGGCTGGCGCAGTTCGCCGTGCCGGGGCCCGATTCGACGGACGATGCCCAGGTGGTGGTGTACTTCTTCGGCCCCAACCAGGGCGGAACACCGGACGCCAACATGGCTCGGTGGCGGGAGCAGTTCTCGACGCCCGACGGGCCACCATTGCGCGAGTCGGTGAGCCGCGACTCGTCGGGCGCCTTCCCGATTACGATCGCCGAGTACCAGGGCACGTACCGGCGCGGCGTCGGGATGGGATCGCCGGACTCCGTGCGGGCGAACCAGGCGCTGGTGGCGGCGATCGCCGAAACCCCGCGCGGCACGATGTTCCTGCAGCTGTTCGGCCCCGACTCGGTGGTGGCCGGCGCGCGGGGGGCGTTTCTCCGGTTCGTGAAGGACCTCAGGTGAGCGGCCGCCGGTAGTCGTGGGCCACTACGCGCGGGCCGCCGAGTATTACGACCTGCTCTACCGCGGGCAGAAGGACTACGCGGCAGAGGCGCAGCTGCTCGCCGCCGTGATCCGCGAGGCGAACCCGGCGGCGGTGTCGATTCTCGACGTGGGGTGCGGTACCGGCGCCCACGCCCGCGCGCTCACCGACGCCGGATTCCGGGTGGACGGCATCGATCTCGAGCCGGCCTTCGTGCGCATCGCACGCGAGAAGTGTCCCGAAGGGCGGTTCGAAACGGGCGACATGATGATGCTCGAGATGCCGGGACGCTACGACGTGGTGACCTGCCTGTTCTCCGCCATCGGATACGTGCGCACCGAAGCGGCGCTCCGGGCGGCGATCGACGGCATGCGGCGGCATCTGAATGCCGATGGCGTCGTGATCGTCGATCCCTGGTTCGAGCCGGATCAGCTCACCGACGGCTGGATCATGACCGTGGTGGGCGAGGGCGACGGCGTGCACGTGTGCCGCATGTCGCGCACGGTGCTCGACGGCGCGGTGTCGCGGCTGGAGTTCGAGTATCTGATCGGCAGCGCGGAGGGGATGGAGCGGCGCTCCGAGGTCCACGAGTTGGGGCTGTTCACGCAGGCACAGATGGAGGCGGCATTCCGGCATGCCGGGCTCACCGTGCACCGGAAGGCCGAGGCACTCCGCATGCGCGGCCTGTACGTCGGGCGGCCCGACGCGACCCGCCAGGCGCGTGGCTGAATGGCCGCGTGACGATACCGTTACACGCGCGATCGCCCGGGAATTCGGGCGCCGGGGTGGCGTGATTGCGAGCGCCGGCGCGGCGCCTTGCTCCCGGTCCGCACGGGGTGTAGCGTGCTCTGGGCCCGGCACGCGGCGGCGGGCGGGCCCGTGATTCGGAACCGCACGCACAACGAGGAACTGATGCACGCACGTCGTTTCCCCGCGCTGCCGCTGATGGCGGCCGTTTTCTCGCTGACTCTGGGCGCCTGCAGCGCCGGCACGGGTGCGCTCGGCAGCCCCGACAAGCCGATCGTCGTCGCGTTCGAACCGGCCGGTACGTCGCAGCAGATCACGGCCAGCGGCCAGGACCTGCTGAATCTGCTCGGCAAGGAGACCGGTCTGACGTTCAAGGGCGTGGTGCCCACGTCGTACGCCGCGCTCACCGAGGCCATGGGATCGGGCAACGCGCAGGTGGGGTGGATGGCCACGTTCAACTACATACTGGCCCACCAGAAGGGCTACGCCGACGTGGCCCTTATCACGAAGCGGTTCGGCACCGAGAACTACGGCGCGCAGTTCATGGCCCAGGCGAAGGCGGGGTTCACGCCGGCGGCGCACACGCCGGCCACCGATGCCGATCTGCCCACGCTGCTCCAGTTCCGGGGCAAGCGGGTCTGCTTCTCGGACGAGCAGTCGACGTCGGGGCACGTGATTCCGCTCATCTTCCTCAAGAAGGCCGGCCTCACCGAAGCCGACATTCCGAATCCGGTGTACGCCGGCGGCCACACGCAGGTGGTGGAAGCGCTGTACGACGGCGGGATCTGCGACTACGGCACGACCTTCGTGGACGCGCGCTCGAACATCGCGCCGGAGCACCCGGACGTGGACAACAAGGTGGCGGTGATCTTCCAGACCCGGGCCATCATTCCCAACGACAACATGTCGTACGCGCCCGACGTGCCGCCGGCGCTGCGCGACCGGATCACCGCCGCGATGCTGAAGATCGCCGACACCGAGGCCGGCAAGAAAGCGTTGAACGATCTCTATCAGATCGGCGGGCTGGTGAAGGGCACCGACACGGTGTACGACGAATTCCGGTCGTACCTGCAGGCGTCGGGTGTGGATCTCAGCCAGTACGTGCGGTAGCGAATTCATCACTCAGGCTGCCGGGGGCGGGGCGCGCCGCGCGCCGCCCCCGGCGTCGATACGGGGACGGGGGGCGCCGCGGTGCTGCGCGTCGAACATCTCACGAAGGTCTATCCCAACGGCACGGTGGCACTCGACGATGTGAGCTTCACCGTCGAGGACGGGGAGTTCCTGGTCATCATCGGGCTCTCGGGCTCCGGCAAGTCGACGCTGTTGCGGTGCATCAACCGCCTGATCGACCCCACCCAGGGGCGCGTGGTGTGGGACGGCGCGGACGTGACGGCGGCCTCGTCCCGCGAGCTGCGCCATCTGCGCCGGCACATCGGGATGGTGTTCCAGCACTTCAATCTGGTGAAGCGCAGCACCGTGATGGCCAACGTGCTCGCCGGCCGCCTGGGCTACGTGAATCCGTGGGCGAGCCTGCTCGGACTCTGGTCGAAGGCCGACCGCGAGCGGGCCGCGCGGGCGCTGGAGCGCATGGGGCTGGCCAACAAGGCCATGCGCCGCGCCGATTCGCTGTCGGGCGGCCAGCAGCAGCGGGTCGGGATCGCGCGCACGCTGATGCAGGAGCCCAAGCTCATTCTCGCCGATGAGCCCGTGGCCTCGCTCGACCCCGTGCTGTCGCATTCGATCCTGCGCCACCTGGAGCAGCTCAACCAGGAAGGCATCACGGTGCTGTGCAGCCTCCACTTTCTGGATCTCGTGCACCGGTACGCCACGCGGGTGATCGCGCTCAAGGACGGGGTGAAGGTGTTCGAGGGGCTGCCGGCGGAGATCGACCGCGCGAAGTTCAAGGAGATCTACGGGGAGGAGGCGCAGGAGGTGCGGGCGTCGACCGTGCATCCGACGCCGCTATGAGCGGTACCCGCGCCGTTCCCGCCCCCGCGCCCGGGCGCTCGCCGCTGGTCGCCGGCGCGTTGTCGCTGGTGCTGCCGGGCGCGGGCCAGCTGTACGTCCGCAAGCGGTTCCGCGGACTGGCGGTGCTGCTGGCCGTGGGGCTGGGCACGCTGTGCGCGCTCTGGTACCGGGTTCCGGCGTGGTACACGGTGCCGGCCTTCGTGTGGGTGTGGAACGTGGTCGACGCGGTGAGCCTCGCCCACGGGCGGCGTCGGTCCTCGCTCCTGCCGGTGGGCGCGATGCTGGTGATGGGCTACGGCATCGGGTGGCAGGTGACGGGCGTGGATCTGTCGAGTCTGACGCGGAATTCCGGACGGGCGGCGTCGATCCTCCGCCCCATGCTCCACCCCGACTTCGCGGCGCGGCGCCAGGTTTCGCGGGCGGTGTGGGCGCCGGTGGAGGTGCCCTGCGGTCCGCATCCGCCGGCGGCGACGAACGCCATGCAGGGCGTCGTCGTCACGGTCACGCCGGACTGCGGCGCCGTTGGCGACAGTCTGTCGGTGCACGCCAGTGGGTTGTGGCCGGGCGCGCCGGCGCAGATCCAGTGGGCGACCCCGATCGGAAACCGGCTGGCGCTGGGGGCGGACTACGCGGTGCCCCTGTACGCCACCGCGGACTCTGCGGGCACGCTGACGGCCACGATCCACGTGCCGCCCAACGCGCTCTCGGCGGCACCCGACCCCACGCTGCCGCTGGAGCACCGGGTGTACCTGACCCAGGCGCGTCCCGAGGCCGGCTACCAGCTGTCGGAGAACGGGCGCTACGTGGTCCAGGGGATCGTGCAGACGCTCTTTCTCGCGCTCATGGCCACCACCTTCGGGGCCCTGCTGGCGATCCCGATCAGCTTTCTGGCGGCGCGGAACCTGATGCGCGCCCGGCGCGTGACCCTGGCCATATACGTGGTCACGCGGACGGTGCTGAACGTCGTGCGTTCCATCGAGCCGATGATCATCGCCATCGTGGCGGTGGTGATCGTGGGACTGGGGCCATTCGCCGGGGTCATCGCGATCACCATGCACACCGTGGCGGCGCTGGGCAAGCTGTATTCGGAGGTCATCGAGGGGATCGATCCCGGGCCGATGGAAGCGATTCGCGCCGCCGGCGGCAACTGGGTGCAGATGGTCCGGTTCGCCGTCGTGCCGCAGGTGGTCCCGGCGTTCGCCTCGTTCACGCTGTTCCGGTGGGACATCAACGTGCGCACGTCCACGATCATCGGCTTCGTGGGCGGCGGCGGCATCGGCTTCTTTCTCTATCAGTGGATTCTCAAGGGCGATTTCCGCGCCGTGAGTTCATCGTTCATCGCGATCGCGGTGATCGTGGTGCTCCTCGACTTCGTGAGCGCGCGCATCCGCGCGCGGCTGATCTAGCGTGGCCGCCCGCGATCCCGGCATCCGGCGGTGGTTCGTCACCGGCTTCCTCATCGTCCTCGCCGCCGCGGCGTACGTGGTGGGGTACCGGGAGACCGAGATCGATCCCGGCAAGCTGTTCCGGTCGCTGCCCAAGAGCCAGCGGATCCTCCGGGATCTGATCCACCCCGACCTCGTCACGCATCGCACGCAGACGGCGGCTTTCGACGTCGCCTTCCCGGTGCCCTGCGGGTCCGCGCCCGGCGCGCCGGCCGCGGTGGCCGAGGCCCGCATCGCCACCGCCGTGCCCTGCGCCGCGCCCGGCGACACCGTAATCGTCACGGGTACGGGACTGGAGGCGAACGCGGACGTGAAGCTGCAATGGCAGCTGCCGAACGGAAATGCGCTCTTCTCCACGCTCGCCCGCACCGATGCCACCGGAGCGTTCACCGCGCGCATGCAGGTGCGGCCGGCGGCGGCCACCAGCGCCGGCCAGCCGAGCCGCATCGAGGCGATCACCACCATCCCCGTGGGCGGCGTGCGCGCCAGCCAGGCGCTCAAGGACGTCGTCAACAACATCATCGTCACCGTGTTCATGGCCCTGCTCGCCACCACGGCCGGCACGCTGATCGCCGCCCCGGTCAGCTTCCTCGCGGCGCGCAACGTGATGGGGCGGCGGCCCGTAGGGCGCGCCGTGTACGTGGCCGTGCGCGCGGGGCTCAACATCACGCGGTCCTACGATTCGCTGGTGCTGGCCACGGTGTTCGCGCTCTGGGTGGGGTTCGGCGCCTTCGCGGGCGTGCTGGCGCTGACCGTCGTCACCGTCGCTTCGCTCGGCAAGCTGTTCTCCGAGGCCGTCGAGGGCATCGAGCAGGGGCCGCTGGACGCGCTCGCGGCCACCGGCGCGCGCCCGATGGAAGTGGTGCGGTACGCCGTCGTGCCCCAGGTGATTCCCGATTTCGTGTCGTTCATCATCTATCACTGGGACATCAACGTGCGCATCAGCACGATTCTCGGGTTCGTGGGCGGCGGCGGCATCGGCTACTATCTGAGTCAGCGGCTCAACGTGCTCGAGTATCGGAAGGTGGGCACGGCCATCTGGGCGATCGTGGTGGTGGTGTGGGCCATGGACTTCCTGAGCGCCGAAGTCCGCAAGCGGTTCACCTGATCGGGCGCCCGGCCGCCGGGTTCGCCATATTCGAGCGCTACGGACGCAGGGCGGCGCTGCCCCCGCGATCGCGGGGCGGGCGCCGACGGGCACCGAGCGGTATGGAGGGGACACCAGTGCGCATCAGGCGACGGCACAGCCGCGGCCCGCTCACCACCGCGGCCATCGTGATGGCGTGGGGGATGGGCGCCGCTTCCGCGGCGCGGGCGCAGTCCGCGGCGGAGATCGTCGCGCAGGGGAATGGGCGCGGCGCACCGGCGTGTATCTCCTGCCACGGGCCGCGCATGCTGGGCAATCCGGTGCTGGGATACCCGCGCCTGGCGGGGTTGAACGCGGAATATCTCGAGTCGCAACTCGACGCATTGGCGCGAGGTACGCGCCAGAACGCGGTCATGCTTCCGGTGGCGTCGTCGCTCTCGTCCAGCGAACGGCAGGCGCTGGCGGTCTATCTGAGCGCGCTGCCCGTGCCCGCCACGCTCCCCGAGCCGCCGGACAGCGCGCCGGGTGCGCACCCCACGGCCACGCAGCTTCAACTGGGCCAACGGCTCGCCACGCGCGGCCGCTGGGCCGGCGGCCTGCCGGGGTGCGACCAGTGCCACGGGCCCGGCGGATCGGGCGTGGGGGCCGCGTTTCCCCCGCTCGCCGGCCAATCGGCGCTCTACCTCACCAACCAGATGACGGCCTGGCGCCGCGGCACCCGGCCGCCGGGCCCGCTCGGCCTGATGGCGGTGGTGGTGCAGCGGATGTCGGATGCGGAGATCGCGGCGGTGGCGGCGTACTACCGGACGCTGCCGCCTCCTCCGGCGGAGTCGCGGGAGGCGCACCGATGAGAACCGGCACCGCCGTCGCCCTCGCGGGCGTTGCCGCCGTCGTGGCCGGCACGCTCTCCTACCACTATGCGTCCCGCGGCGCCTCCACGCCCACCGGCGCCGCCGTCGTCCGCGGTGCCGTTCACGCCGCCCCCCGATTCGGCGATTCCGGACAACGATTTCGGCAGAATGGTGCGGTTGGGGCGGGCGATCTTCCGCGAGACCGGCCGGTACGCGCCGCAGTACACCGGCAACGTGCTCACCTGCGCCAACTGTCACATCGATGCCGGCCGGCTGGCGCACTCGGCGCCGCTCTGGGCCGCGTACGTGAGCTATCCCGCCTACCGCGGCAAGAACAAACACGTCAATACGTTTCAGGAGCGCATGCAGGGCTGCTTCCGCTACAGCATGAACGGCCAGGCCCCGCCGCTCGGCGATTCGACGCTGGTGGCCCTGGAGAGTTACGCGTACTGGCTGGCCACCGGCGCGCCCGTGAATACCGCGCTCGCGGGCCGGGGGTATCCCACGCCGCCGGCGCCGGCGCAGCCGCCCGACTACGCACGCGGCGAACGGGTGTTCGCGCAGCATTGCGCGCTCTGCCACGGGGGCGACGGGCAGGGGCAGCGGGCCGCCGGCGCGCAGGTCTTCCCGCCGCTCTGGGGCCCGGAGTCGTTCAACTGGGGGGCGGGAATGGGCGACGTGGACAAGGCGGCCGGGTTCGTGAAGGCGAACATGCCCCTGGGGTTGGGCGGCACGCTCAGCGATCAGGACGCGTGGGACGTCGCACTGTTCGTCGACAGCCACGAGCGCCCGCAGGATCCGCGATTCACGGGGCGCGTGGACGAGACCAGGACGCGCTACCACGACTCGCCGTATTCGATGTATGGACAAACGGTGAACGGCGTGCTCCTCGGTGCGGGGTCTCCAGCGCCGGGCGGCCGCACGCGGCCGGCACGCCGGTCGCCCTAGCCCTCGTGCCATTGGCGCCATCCCGTTCCGGGCGGCAAATTGCGGCGTCGGCCCCGCGGTGAGCGCGGCCCGCCGCACGTCCCGAATGAGAGTGCCATGCGTGTTCTGAAAAACCTCTTCGACAACAACCGTTCCTGGGCCGCCGAGATGACCCGGCAGGACCCGCAATTCTTCGAACGACTCTCCAGCCAGCAGGCCCCGCCGTATCTGTGGATCGGCTGCTCGGACAGCCGGGTGCCGGCCAATCAGATCGTCGGGCTCCGGCCCGGCGAGATGTTCGTGCACCGGAACGTGGCCAACGTGGTGGTGCACGCCGACCTCAACTGCCTGTCCACGATCCAGTTCGCGGTCGACGTGCTGCGGGTGGGGCACGTGATCGTCTGCGGCCACTACGGGTGCGGCGGCGTGCTCGCGGCGCTGCGCGACGAGACCCACGGGCTGGTGGACAACTGGCTGCGGCACGTGCAGGACGTGCGCCGCAAGCATCAGGCCCAGCTCGATGCGCTCCCCGACGAACGGGCCCGGCACGACCGGTTGTGCGAACTCAACGTCATCGAGCAGGTGGTGAACGTGGCGCAGACCACGATCGTCCGCGACGCGTGGGCACGCGGGCAGCCGCTCGCCGTCCACGGCTGGGTGTATGCTCTGCAGGACGGCCTGCTGCGCGACCTCGACGTCTGCGTGACGGCGGAAGCCGAATTGGCGGCCTGCGCGGTCGCCGCGCAGAAGCCGGGCAGCCGGGCCCCGCTCGGCGCGCGCTGAGGGACCGGACGTGCCCTTCGAGACGCGGTGTGACGGCGATACGATCTGGATTCGGTTCTTCGGCCAGGTAACGGCCGGCGACCTGGCGCGCATGGCGGGCATACTCGCGGAGTTCGAGGACCAGGCGCAGGGCCCCATCAAGCGGGTGGCGGATTTCACCGACGCGACGAACAACACCTTCACCGCCGACGATGTCCGCGGGTTGAGCCGCGACCGGAGCCCGAGAAACCTGCCGACTCCGGGAAAGTCCGCGATCATCGCGCCCAACGACGCGGACTTCGGCGATGCCCGCATGTACGAGATGCTCAACACGCGCCCCGGTCTCGTGATCCGCGTATTCCGGACCGGAGCCGAGGCGGTGGCGTGGCTGGGGGCGTCCGATGAATGACCGGGCGGTCGCGAGGCAGCGAGGGTGACCACCTACGTGGGGCTGCTCCGCGGCGTCAACGTCGGCGGCCACAGGAAGGTGGCGATGGCCGACCTCCGGGCGTTCATGCACGGGCTCGGATTCCCGGGAGCACAGACCCTGCTGCAGAGCGGGAACGTGGTGTTCGAGAGCCGATCGACGGCGGCGCGGCTGGAGTCCCTGCTGGAACGGGAGGCGTCGAACCGTCTCGCCCTCGATACGCGATTCTTCGTCCGCTCGGCGGACGAATGGCGGCGCGTCGTGGCGGGGAACCCGTACGCGCGCGAGGCCGAACGGGACCCGGGCCATCTCATGGTGGTTGCCCTCAAGGATGCCGTCACGGCGGCGACGTTGCGGGACCTGCGGCGCGCGATCCGGGGGCCGGAAACGGTCGAAGCGACCGGTCGCCATGCCTACATCGTGTATCCCGATGGGGCGGGCCGGTCCAAGCTCACCACGGCGCTCATCGATGCCAAGCTCCGCACGTGCGGCACGGCCCGCAACTGGAATACGGTCACCAAGCTGGCGGCGCTCCTCGAGGGCTGATACGCTCGTGCGGGGACCCGCGGCGGGATCTGGACGCGGCCGGGTCCGGGGTGGATGTTGGAAGGGGACTCACTCGACCGTGGAGATGCGCATGACGGATACGCTCCGCAATGCGATGTCGATCATCGGTTTGATCCTCGACAGCCTGGGCGTCGTGCTGGTGTGCGTGGGCGCCGTGTACGCCCTGGCCCGCGCGCTCGTTCGGCGGCCTTCGGGCGGCGTCGATCGCTACCGGGCGCTCCGCGTCGACCTTGGCCGGGCGATCCTGCTCGGTCTCGAATTCCTCATCGCCGGCGACATCATTCGCAGCGTCGTCGTCGATCCCAACTTCACCAATGTGGCGGTGCTGGGGCTCATCGTCGTCGTGCGAACCTTCCTGAGCATGACGCTGCAGTTGGAAGTCGAGGGACGCTGGCCCTGGCAGCGGCGCCTCGACCGCGGAGGGGTGGGGGCGGGGGCGGGGGCGGGATGAGCGCCTGATGGCGTGAGCGGGTGATGTCGGCTGGTGGCGCGGGAGGACCGATGCCGTACAGCGTGCGCAAGGCGGACGGGCTGATCTGGATCCGGCTCGCCGGGGAGATGACCACCGACGAACTCCTCGGCATGATGGACGAGATCGTGGCGGTGGAAGACGCGAACCCCGCGCCGATCGACCGCATTGCGGACATGACCGACCTCGCCAGCGCGGGCATTTCCGGTGACGATCTGCGGCTGCTCACCCTGGTGCGCCAGAGCCGCCCCGTGCGCGGACCCACGCGGCTCGCCATCGCCGCGCCCGGCGACGCCGAGTTCGGATTCGGCCGCATGTATCAGATGATGAACGAACGCCCCGATTTCGCCATCGAGGTGTTCCGGAGCATGGAGGCCGCGCTGGCGTGGCTCGCCGAGGGGAAGAAGCGATGAATGCGCCGGCGGGTGCTCGCCGGTCGACCCTCTAAGGCTCGATCACCTCGTCGATACCCACGTCGATGTACTGGCCGCCGCGCGTCTGGTGCACGTGCACGGCCAGCACGTTGCGTCCGCTTCGCAACGCGGCCCGGGCGGCGTCGTCCAACGGAATGCGGACGTAGCCCGAGCTGTACCCCGTCAGGTGGGCGACGTGGACACCGTTGAGATAGATGTCGGCGTCCTCGTCGTGGTTGATGTTCCAGTGCGGCTCGGAGAGCGACGTCGATGCGAGATCGAAGCTGCGCCGGATCCAGATGTCGGCGCCGTTCCACGGCGTCCGCACGACGGCGCCGGGCGTGCCCGTGGTGCCGAAGCCCGCCTCGCCGAGCGCCCAGCCGGTGTCGTCGAAGCCGGGGGTCGTCCAGGCGGAGTCGGGCGCGGCGGTCACGTACCGCCAGGCATGCGGCGTCTCTTCCGACGTGGGCACGACGGCACGCACGCTGGGCATCGGCCCGAACAGACGCGCCGCCTCGGCGCTGGCCTGGGCCGGATTCTGCTTGACGATCGCGCGGTCGTAGGTCATGAGGCCGTTGACCTCGACCTCGACGTCCGTGGTCTGCGTGTAGACGGCGGCGGCGAGCCCCTGGGCTTCGAGCAGGCGGAGCTGGTCCAGCAGCTGCCCATAGGCGGCGCGCAGGGCGAGCGTATCGGTGAACGTGCGGTAGCCCCAGTTGTTCTTGGGCAGCCAGGTGTGACCTTCGAGCGGCAGCCCCAGCCCGCCGAACTCACCCAGCACGGCGGCGCGGAACCGCTCGGGCTTCGGCATGCCGGGGCCCGGGTACTGATGGATGTCCACGACGTCGCCCACGCCGCGGTCGGTCCATCCGGTGGCGCTGTTCACCAGGCGCCCGGGGTCGTACTGCGTGACCCAGGCGGCGATGCGGCGCGTGTCGTACTGGCCCCACCCTTCGTTGAACGGCACCCACATCACGATCGACGGGTGGTCGCGCAGCGCATCGATCATCCGGCGCAACTCGGACTCGAACTCGGTGCGTGCCGCGGCGGTCCTGTTCTCGCCGCTCGGCATGTCCTGCCACACCAGCACGCCGATGCTGTCGGCCAGATGGTACCAGCGCGCCGGTTCCACCTTCACGTGCTTGCGGATCATGTTGAAGCCGAGCCGCTTGGTCATGACGATGTCGTTGACCATCGCGGCTTCGGTGGGCGGCGTGTAGAGGCCGTCGGGCCACCAGCCCTGATCGAGCGGCCCGTACTCGAACAGTGGCTTGTTGTTGAGGAAGAGCCGCCGGTAGCCGTCGGGCGCCGTGCCCACCGAGATCTTCCGCATGCCGAAGTAGCTCGTCACCGCGTCGCCCGACGAGAGCGTGACCCGGAGCCGGTACAGGTACGGGTCGTCGGGCGACCAGAGGCGCGCGTGATCCAGGTGGACGACGATCGGGCGCCCCACCGGCTGGGCGGCGGTGGAGCGCCGGGCGTCGGGCCCCGTGATCTCGACGGCGACCGCGGTGCCGGGCGCGGCACCCGCCACCTGCGTGGCGATCGTGACGGTGCCGGAGTCGATGTCCGGGGTGGCGAGCAGGCGCACGATGTGCGCCGCCGACACCGGTTCGAGCCAGGCGGTCTGCCAGATGCCGGTGACGGCGGTGTACCAGATGGAGCGCGGCTTCAGCACCTGCTTGCCGCGGGGCTGTTCGCCGCGATCGGTCGGATCCCAGACGCTGACGATGAGTTGCTGCGGGCCGCTGCCGGAGAGGGCGTCGGTGACGTCGAGCGTGAACGGATCGTACCCGCCGCGATGCTCGCCCACGTGGTGACCGTTCACCCACACGGTGGCGTCCCAGTCCACGGCCCCGAAGTGCAGCAGCAGCCGACCGCCGCGCGGGATCACCGGTGCCGTGAACGTGCGGTGGTACCAGAGGCGTTGGGAGTCGGTAACCGCGCGCTCGACCCCCGAGAGCTGCGACTGCACGGGGTAGGGCACGAGGATCCTGCCGTCCCATTTCGTGGGGCGGGGCGCGCCGCTGTCGGTGATGGCGTAGTCCCAGTTGCCGTTGAGGTTGGTCCACGCGCTGCGGACCATCTGCGGACGTGGGTACCGTCGCCACGCCGTGGCTGGAGTGACGTCGGCGGCCCAGCGGGTCCGGATGTGGGTGGGCGTCTGGGCGGACGCGGGGGCTGGGGCGGCCGGGCAGAGGGCGAAGGCCGCGATCAGGGCGGCGGGAATGCGCACCGCTCGCCGGAGCATCGGAGTATTGGGCACGCGGTAACTTGAAGCCTGCTGCCCGGTCGCGAAAGTGGCGCGCTCACGCGCCCGCGCGAGCAAGACGCATTCCCTCCCCGACGCTATCCCCCCGCGATCGCTCCGATCACGAGATACGGCTCCTTGCCCTCCACGACCTCCGACGGCAGCGGGTCGTCGGGGGAGCCGTACGACAGGTCTTCCTCGCACGCATAGAAGCGGATGAAGGGCCGCCGCTTCTTCGTCTCGTGGTCGCGAATGGCGCCCCGCAGCATCGGGTAGCGCGCCTCGACGGCGTCGAGCACCGTCCGCTGCGTCACCGGCGCCGGGACGTCGAACGTCAGTTCCCCGGCGCCGTCGAGCTTCACGTGCCGGTACAGGGCGGCCGGCAGGACGACACGGATCATGACAGCGTCTGAACCTCCACGGAGAGCACGGCGGGCAGGTCGCGCGCGATCGCCTTCCAGCTGTCTCCGCCGTTGGGCGACACGTATACCTGGCCGCCCGTGGTGCCGAAGTACACCCCGCAGTCGTCCAGCGAATCCACGGCCATCGCGTCGCGCAGCACGTTCACATAGCAGTTCCGCTGCGGCAGCCCCTTGGTGAGCGGCTCCCATTCGTTGCCGCCGGTCCGGCTGCGGTACACGCGCAGCTTCCCGTTGGGCACGAAGTGCTCGGAGTCGCTCTTGATGGGCAGCACGTACACGGTTTCGGGTTCGTGCGCGTGCACGTCGACCACGAAGCCGAAGTCCGTGGGAAGGTCGCCGCTGATCTCGTGCCACTGGTCGCCGGCGTTGTCGCTCCGCATCACGTCCCAGTGCTTCTGCATGTAGAGCGTGTTCGGCTTCGACTTGTGGAACGCGATGCGGTGCACGCAGTGCCCCACCTCGGCGGTCGGTTCGGGCAGGAAGCTCGAGACGAGCCCCTTGGTGATCGGCTTCCACGACTTCCCGCCGTCGTCGGTGCGGAAGGCCCCGGCGGCGGAGATGGCGATGTACATCCGCTGGTGGTTGGTGGGATCGATGAGGATGGTGTGCAGGCACATGCCGCCGGCGCCGGGCGCCCACCGCGGTCCGGTGCCGTGCCCGCGCAGCCCCGACAGCTCGTGCCAACTCCGGCCGCCGTCCTTCGACTCGAAGAGCGCCGCGTCCTCGACGCCCGCGTACACGGCGTCGGGGTCGGACAGGGACGGCTCGAGGTGCCACACGCGCTTGAATTCCCATGGATGCGGGGTCCCGTCGTACCACTGGTGGGTGCCGGGAACGCCGTCGTACGTGAACTTGTTGTCCACGGCCGCCCAGGTCTTGCCGCCGTCGTCCGAACGCTGGATCTGCTGGCCGAACCATCCACTGGACTGCGACGCGTAGATCCGATCGGGGTTCACCGGCGATCCTTTCAGGTGGTACATCTCCCAGCCCGCGAAGTGGGGTTTGCTGATCTTCCACTTGTCGCGCTTCCCATCCGCCGTCAGAATGAACGCGCCTTTGCGCGTGCCCACCAATACCCGAACTCCGCTCATCGGACTCCTCCGTCTCGAGTTGCCGGCCGACACAATACGTTGCCCCGGCCTTCTTGTCGATCCTTCCCGCCGTCACGGCCCGGTATCATGGTCTGCGGCCGGTTCCGCTCAACCGCCGGCCGCACTCCGCGCCCGGTCGCGCAACAACGCGCGCTCCCGTGCGTTCTGCGTCATCTCGGCCGCCCGTTCGAACTCCCGGCGGGCCTCCTCGGCACGACCGAGTTTCGCCAACAGATCGCCCCGCACGCTGGGCAGCAGGTGATAGTGGCGGAGTGCCGGTTCGCCGGCGAGCGCGTCCACGAGTTCGAGCGCGGTGGCCGGGCCGTATGCCATCCCGACCGCCACCGCGCGGTTGAGTTCGACGATCGGCGACGGCATGAGCTGCGCCAGCGCATCGTAGAGCGCCACGATGCGCTCCCAGTCCGTCTCCCCCGCAACCCGCGCCCGCGCATGACAGGCGGCGATCGCGGCCTGCAGCGTGTAGGGGCCGAGCGGCCCGCCCGTGGACTCGGCGCGGGCGAGGGCGGCCAGTCCGCGCCGGATCAGCAGATGGTCCCACCGCGCCCGGTCCTGATCGAGCAGCAGCACCGGTTCGCCGCCGGGCCCCACGCGTGCCCGCAGCCGCGAGGCCTGGATTTCCATGAGGGATGCCAGTCCATGCACTTCGGGTTCGCCGGGCATCAACTCGGCCACCACGCGCCCCAGCCGCAGGGCATCGTCGCAGAGCGCCGGCCGCACCCAGTCCTCGCCGGCCGTGGCGGCGTACCCTTCGTTGAAGATCAGGTAGATCACCCCGAGCACCGAGGGCAGGCGCTCGGCCAACTCCGCGCCGCGCGGCACCTCGAACGGCACGTGTGCCTCGGACAGCGTGCGCTTGGCCCGCACGATGCGCTGCGCCATGGTCGGCACGGGAACGAGAAACGCCCGCGCGATCTCCTCGGTGGTCAACCCGCCGAGCAACCGCAATGTCAGCGCGGCGCGGGCGTCGGGGGCCAACACCGGGTGACAGGCGGTGAACACCAGCCGCAGCAGATCGTCGCCGATCGGGTCGTCCAGCGCTGCGTCGAGGTCGGGCACCGTCTCCTCCTGTTGCGCCTCCAGTTCGTGGGCCACGATCTGGTGCTTGCGTTCCGTCAACTTCTCCCGGCGCAGGGCGTCGATGGCGCGCCGCTTGGCGGTGGCCATGAGCCAGGCGCCGGGATTGTCCGGCACACCGGTCTCCGGCCACTTCTCGAGCGCCGCCACCAGCGCATCCTGCGCCAGATCTTCGGCGATCCCCACGTCGCCCACCATCCGCGCCAGCCCCGCGATGAGCCGCGGAGACTCGATGCGCCAGACGGCGTCGATGGCGGCGTGGGGATCGGACACGCGTCCTCAGCCCCGCGTCTGGCGGGCCGCCTGTTCGCGCAGCCGGGCCTCGGCGTCGCGCAGCTCGCCGGTCGGATCGCTCGGGGCGAAGTCGTCGGCCTCGAAGATCTGGCGGATCTCCACGTGCCCCTCGCCGGTGTCGTACGGATTCGGCGCCCGCTTGATCCACTCGATCGCCTCCTCCCGGGACTTCACGCGCAGAATCCAGAACCCGGCGATCAGCTCCTTGGTCTCGGCGAACGGGCCGTCGGTGACCGTGGGTTTCTTCGTCCCGTTGAAGCACACCCGTGCCCCCTTGGACGACGCCTGCAGTCCCTCACCGGCTTCCATGACGCCGGCCCTGACCAGTTCCTCGTTGAACTTGCCCATGCGCTCGAGCATGTCGGCGGAGGGGAGGGCACCGGCTTCAGTGTCCGCGGTGGCTTTGACGATGGCCATGAATCGCATGACGAGTGCTCCTGATTGAGGTTGCTTGGGCGGACGCCGGGGGATCGAACCGCCGGATCCGGGGTTTGCCTATCGGTTCATCCAGGCGACGAACGAGGCCACCGGAATTCGACACTGCGACGGGCAATTCCCTTCATCCCCGCCAACCGGGCCCGGCGCAATGATCTAGCCTGGCCGTTCGTCCCCCGCCATCCCCGGGTACCGGGACATGAAAAGGGCGGCGCCGGATCTTCCCGGCGCCGCCCTTTTCTGAAATTTCGACGAAGTGCCGCAGCCGGCTAGTGCTTCCGGGCCGCGTCCCGGAATACCATGCCCTGGCCCTCATATCCGAACTTCACGTCGGCGCTCTTCTCGATGGCCGCGATCGCGTCCGTGGCCGATGTGAGCGACGCCTGCATCGTCACCGGGCGGCTAAGGAGCGTGCTGTCGAGGACCACGATCTTCGTGCCGTACCAGGCCCGGAGCTGATCGACGGCTTCCTTGAGCGTGCGGTTGGCAATCGAGACGGTGTCGTTCACCCAACTGCTCGCCTCCAGAAACTGCCCGGGCGTGGCATCGGCGACCGTGCCGTCATGGCCGATGTGCATGGCGGCGCCGGAGGCGAGCGGACGCCAGACCTTGCCGACCCGCAACGAATCCTGGTCCCCTTTCGCGATCACGGTCACCGACGAGTCGTCGTAGGTCCGCACGATCACCGTGCCGGAGGGCGCGTTGACCACGGCGTCCATGGCGCGAATCTGGAACGGCTTGGGCTTGCCGGACGATACGTCGACCGACGCCACACCCTCGATCTGGATCACCCGCATCCCGTCGCCGCTGAACTGGTCGGCCACGACCACCTTGGAATCGGGGGCCATCTTCACCGCGCTCTCGTCGGCGAGGGTGATGGTGGCCATCTGGTTGTCGCGGGTCAGGTGCGCCTTGGTCTCGTTGGCCTTGAGGGCCGTGATGATGCCCCCTTCCTCGCCGAGACGGTTGAGGTACTTGGAGATACCCAACGCGGCAACGATGGCGGCGACGATGATGACGCCGGGAATCACGTAATTGCGCTTCTTGGCGAGCCCCTTCACATGGGCCGCGGCGTCGTGACGCGAGTGCTCCTTGATCGCGCCGCTGCTGGCGGCGCGGTCGGGGTGCAGCGTGCGGTGGATGCGGTTCCACGACTGGTCGACGTCGATCTCCGGCTCGGCGTGCGCGGCGCCGTGCTTGCCCTGGCCCCCCAGGTGGTGGGCGCTGGCGCGCCGCGCGAGTTCGCGCGCCGCGGCGTGGGGCAGTTCGGCGGCGAAGAACGCGTCCAGATCGGCCCGCGATTTGAAGTCGGCCCGCTGATCCCAGGCACGCAGGAAGAGCGTCTCGACGATTCGGGGCGCCGCGGAGGCCGCATCCTGCAGATGCGTCTTCGCCTCATCGGCAAGCGGCTGGTAGCGTTCGCGAAACAGGCGTTCCAACGCCTGTTCGTCCTTGAGCGGCGCGCCTGCGGGTGTGTCAGGTCCGCCTGGCGGTGAGGTTGACGGCATGAAACCTCCTGACCTGATTGTTTGCCTTACTATGGTCGCCGGACCGTGGGTGCGGAAGAGGCCGGCCGGCCCGAGGGAAAACCATCCAGTGAGCGAAACGACCGTGAGCGGATTCTATGGTGGGCACCGGGAGATGGCCAATCGATTGAAGACTCCCAAGGTCGGCATTGCGGCCGCGTGCGCCGCGCTGCTGGCGCTCCTCGGGCCCCGCGCCGCCGCCGCGCAGACGCGGCCCGCGCCCGCGCTGGCCCCGAGCGTCACCGCGGCTAGTGAGCGCCCGATTCCCGGTCCGGTGTGGGAATCCGCGGAGTTCACGCGGGCGGTGGCGCGCGGTACGCGCACACGGACCGGAGCGCCGGGGCCCAACTACTGGGTGCAGCATCCGCGCTATTCAATCGACGCGACGCTGGATGTGGCCCACGGCCGCGTGTCGGGGCGCGAGACGGTGGTCTATGTGAACCACTCGCCCGACTCGCTGGCGACGATTGCGGTGTACCTCCGTCAGAACGTATTCGCCCCGGGCTCGCCACGGCGCCAGCCCGTGCCGATCACCGGCGGCGTGCGGTTGGGCCGCGTGGCGGTGGACGGTCGGGTCGTCGTCCCCCAGACGGGGCTCAATCCAGCGATGCCGATCACGGCGTCGCCGCGCCACCCGCCGGAGCCGGGCCAGTACGTGGTGGACGGCACCGTGATGTGGATTCCGCTGGCGAAACCGGTGGCGAGCGGCGACAGCGTCCGACTGGCGTTCGCGTGGTCGTACACGCCGCCGCCGGCTCCCGCCGACGGCCGGGAGGGGCACGAGGGGCACGTCTATTTCATGGGGTATTGGTATCCCCAGGTTGCCGTGTACGACGACGTGAGTGGATGGGTGACCGACCCTTACCTGCTCGAAGCCGAGTTTTACATGGACCCCGCCGACTACGACGTGCGGCTCACCGTGCCGCATGGCTGGGCCGTGGACGCCACGGGCCGCCTGGCCAACGCGGCTGCCGTGCTGTCTCCGGCCGCCCGCGACAGCCTGGCCGCGGCGCGACGCACCGGGCGCGTCGTCCGCGTTCTCACGCCGGGGGCCGGCGCCTCGCGCGCGTTTGCCGGCAGCGGGTCGACGGCCACCTGGCATTTCGTCGCACCCAACGTCCGCGACGTCGCGTGGGGCACGAGCGACCGGTATGCGTGGGACGCAACGCGCGCCCTGGTGGACGGCGGGCGCGATACGGTGGACATCAACAGCTTCTTCCGGCTGACGGCGGCGGCGGACGCGTGGCGTCTGGGCGGGGCGCGGTTCACGCGCGACGCTATCGAGCAGCTCTCCAACTATCTGTGGGCCTACCCATGGCCCAAGATGACGTCCATGGAGGGGGTGCTCGACGGCGGCGGCATGGAATATCCGATGATGACGCTGATGCAGCCCTGGGCCGACACCCTGTCGCTCGCCGGCGACCTGATGCACGAGACGGGGCACATGTGGTTCCCGATGCAGGTGGGGTCGAACGAGACGCGCTATCCGTGGATGGACGAGGGGTTCACGCAGTTCGACGTGGCGCAGGGAATGCGCGCGCTCTACGGCGAGCCGCGCATCGGGGGGCGGGCCAACGACTCCGAGGAGGGCCAGCGCGCGCTGTATCTGGGCCAGGCGCGGCAGGGCGTCGACGAGCAACTGATGCTGCCGGGGGACGAGTATCCCCAGGACCTCTATCTCGCGATGTATTACGACAAGACCGCCCAGGTGCTGAAGGCACTGCGGGCCGTGGTCGGGGCGGAGACGTTTCATGCCGCGTTCGTCGCCTACGGCCGCCGGTGGGTCGGCCGGCACCCGGCGCCCTACGATTTCTTCAACACCATCGACGCGGTCTCGGGACGTGACCTCTCGTGGTTCTGGCAGAGCTGGTTCTACCACGGCTGGTCGCTGGACCAGGCGATCGGCGGCGTCGAGCCGGCCACGGGTGCCAACGGCGATTCCACGACCGTCACGATCGTCGATCGTGGACTGGCTCCGATGCCCGTGCCGCTGGCCGTCACCCGGGCGGACGGCAGCGTGCAGCGGATCGAGGTTCCGGTGGATGTCTGGCTTGGCGGCAAGCGGCAGACCAGCCTTCGGGTACCGAGCGAACCGCGGATCGTGAAGGTGCAGATCGATCCCGACGGCGCCTTCCCGTATCTGAACCGCGACGGGCTGACCTGGACGGCGCGCTGATGCCGCAGGGGCTCAGGCGGCGGGCGGCGTCTCGCCCGCGAAGACGCAGTTGCGCCCCTGTTCCTTGGCCTGGTACATCGCGGCGTCGGCGCGGGCGATGAGGGAGTCGAGGTCCTCGCCGCGAACCCACTCGACGACGCCGATGCTGGTGGTGAGCGTGACGGTGCCGCTCGGGGTTTCCAGTTTCACCGACGCGATGGCGTCGCGAACGGCGTCGGCCACGCGGCGGGCGCCGGCGAGCGGCGTATTGGGCGCGATGATCACGAACTCCTCGCCACCGTAGCGGCCCAGGTGGTCGTGTGCGCGCACCCGGCTGCGGACGGCGGCGGCCGCCATCTGCAGGGCGGTGTCGCCCACGGGATGTCCGAAGCTGTCGTTGATCTCCTTGAAATGATCGAGGTCCAGCATCAGGGCGCAGAGCGGGTCCCGGTGGCGCAGGGCGCGGACGATCTCCTGGCGGCCCAACTCCTCCAGGCGCCGGCGATTGGCGACCTCGGTGAGGATGTCGACGCCGGCCAGCCGGTCCAACTCACGGGTCCGTTCGGCGACCAGCGCTTCGAGGCGCAGCCGGTCCTCCTCGGACCGCGCATTGCGGGCGGCGATGGCGTGGTGGAGTTCCTCGATCGTGCTGTTGATCAGGTAGGCGAGGACGTCGGGCGGGTCGCCCGTGAAGTCTCGTTCGACGCGGGCGGACAGGTCGCCGCCGGCAACCCGTTCCAACACGTCGGACATGCGCACCACCAGGTCGGCGAGCCGGCGCTCGGAATGCGCCGGGGGGTCCGGGGAGGCCTCGACCGGCGTCGCCTTGCCGGGGTCCGCCATCAGTCGGCGGACGTCCGCTCGCGCACCGTCTCGATCCACTGGATGGCGTGTTCGAACGACGGATGCACGGTGGTGGGGAACTTCGGCTTGGTGAGCCCGAGGAAGAAGCTGGCGATGGCCCGCGAGATGGGCCGGCCGGCGACGAGGGCGGCGGCGTAGAACAGCTTGGACTCCATGCGTTCGGAGTAGACGCGTCTGGCCTCGGCGTCCTGGCCGGCGAGGCTCGTGAGATGGACCACGACGGCGACGCGGCGCCCCAGGTCGCGGGCGAACTTGATCTGAAAGTTGGCGTTCATGACCGCCGACGGCCCGTCGTCCGTCACGCCGGGCTCGGGCAGCACGAACAGCACATCTGGTTCGAGGTGGTAGTACCGGGTGTTTTCAGTTCGTCCCACGGGCACGCAGCCCGGGAGCGGTGCTGAGATGTCGGTCATGGAGGAGGTGAGGGTCGAGGGGCGTCGTCGCCGAATCGCGCGCCCACACGCTACCGCGTGGCGCAACAACACGCAACCGCGGATCCGCCCGGTGCTGGCCCTCCCGTGGTCCGCGTTCCATGTTTGGCGTCACGCCATCACCCGCCCATCGACCACCCGAAGAGAGTTCGTGATGAAGACGTCTCTGCTGCTGCTCGCGGCGGCCGCCGCGACCCTGGTTCCCTCCGTCTCTCGCGCCCAGCACCAGGAGGAGATCGCCCGCTGGAAGCGGGAAGCGGCGGCGGTGACGATCACCCGCGACGATTGGGGCATTGCCCACGTTCACGGCCACACCGATGCCGAGGCCGTGTTCGGCATGGAGTACGCGCAGGCCGAGGACGACTTCAACCGGGTGGAGACCAACTATCTGGACGCGCTCGGGTGGCACGCGCAGGCCGACGGGGAGTCGGAGATCTGGCGCGACCTGCGGGAGCGGCTGTTCATCAACGCCGACTCGCTGAAGGCCGAGTACGCGGCCAGCCCGGCGTGGCTCCGGGCGCTCATGGACGGGTTCGCCGACGGCCTCAACTACTACCTGTACACCCATCCGCGCGTGAAGCCCAAGGTGATCACGCACTTCGAACCCTGGATGGCGTTGAGCTTCACCGAAGGCAGCATCGGCGGCGACATCGAACGGGTGAACCTCGGGCAGCTCGCCGCGTTCTACGGCGAGGCACCGGCGCGGGGCCGCCGCGGGGGCGGCGGCGATCTCCCGCCCGTGTGGACCGAACCCACCGGTTCCAACGGCGTCGCCATCGCGCCGCAGAACGCGCTGAACCGCCACGCGCTCCTGTACATCAACCCGCACACGTCGTTCTACTTCCGCTCCGAACTCCAGATGTCGAGCGACGAGGGGCTCGACGCCTATGGCGCCGTGACCTGGGGGCAGTTCTTCATCTATCAGGGGTTCAACGCCACCGCCGGCTGGATGCACACCAGCAGCGGCGTGGACAACATCGACGAGTTTCTGGAGACCGTCACCAAGCGCGGCGACCGGTACTACTACCAGCACGGCGGGCAGGAACTCCCCGTGCGGACGGAACAGATCGTGATTCCGTACAAGACCGCCACCGGCATGGCGCGGAAGACGTTCACCGCCTACTACACGATGCACGGCCCGGTGGAGCGGAAGGTGGGCGACCGGTGGGTGAGCATCAGCCTGATGAAGGACCACATCCACGCCCTCATCCAGTCCTACGCCCGCACCAAGGCGAAGGACTACGCGGCGTTCAAGAAGTTCATGGACCTGCACACGAACTCGTCCAACAACACGATCTTCGCCGACGCCGAGGGCAACATCGCCTACTTCCACTCGAACTACATTCCCCGGCGCGACACGAGCTTCGACTGGACGCAGCCGGTGGACGGGAGCAATCCGGCCACCGACTATCATGGCGTACTCTCCCTCGAAGAGACGCCGGACCTGCTCAACCCGGCCAGCGGGTGGCTCTACAACTCGAACAACTGGCCGTGGTCGGCCGCCGGACCCAGCAGTCCCAGGCGGAGCGACTATCCGGTGTACGTCGATCGCGGCACGGAAGAGTCGCCGCGCGGCTATCACGCCCTCCGCGTGCTGCCGGCGGGGCACGACTATACCATGGAGTCGCTCACGGCGACGATGTTCGACAGCTACCTGCCGAGCTTCGCACACATGGTGCCGGGGCTCATCAAGGGCTACGACGCCACCCCGGACGGCGACCCCCTGAAGGCGCAGGTCGCCCGGCAGATCACGGTGCTGCGCGACTGGGACTACCGGTTCGGGATCAACTCGGTGGCCACCTCGCTGGCCAACTTCTGGGGCGAGGACATCGAGCGGCGCGTGGCGCGCGAGGCCCGGGCGGCGGGCATGTCGGCCGAGGACTACGCCGCCGACCGGGCGACCCCGCGGGAGCTGCTGCAGTCGCTGGCCGATGCGTCCGACAAGTTGACGGCCGACTTCGGCACCTGGCAGACCCCGTGGGGCGACATCAACCGGTTCCAGCGCTTCAACGACGACATCGACTCGCGCTTCGACGACGCCAAGCCGAGCATCCCGGTGCCGTTCACGTCGTCGCGGTGGGGATCGCTCGCGTCGTTCGGCGCCCGCGCCTATCCGAACACGAAGAAGTGGTACGGGACCAGCGGCAACAGCTTCGTGGCGGCGGTCGAGTTCGGGGACAGCGTGCGCGCCCGCGCCGTGACGGCCGGGGGGGAGAGCGGCGATCCGAAGAGTCCGCACTTCAACGATGAGGCCGCGCGCTATGCGACGGGCAATCTGCGCGTGGTGTACTACTACCCGTCGCAGCTCAAGGGGCACACCGAACGCGTGTATCACCCCGGGGGGTGAAGGGCGGACCGGCCGGCGGCGGTGCGTCCACCGGAGGTGCCGGGCCCGCCGCCGGCGCTGTCATCCCCGCAACAGGTACGCCCTCTATTGTTCGGCCACGTTCTGCCCGTTCGAACTCAACCCCCGAGGATCGTATGTCCAGATATCTTCACGCCGCCGCGGCCGTCTTGGTCGCCGCCGCGATGGGCGTGCCCGCACCGGTGCACGCGCAGCAATTCAAGGTTCAGAAGTGGAACATCGGGGGCGAGGGTGGCACCGACTACGTGGTGGCCGAGCCGGGGACCGGCCGCGTGTTCGTCTCGCGCAGCAGCCACGTCATGGTGGTCGACGGGCGCACCGGCCAGGTGCTCGGCGACATCCCCAACACACCGCGCATGCACGGCATCGCGCTGGCCGAGAAGGCCGGCCACGGGTTCGTCAGCAACGGCGGCGACTCCAGCGTGTCGATGTTCGATCTCAAGACGCTCGCCGAACTCAAGCGCATCAAGATTCCTCCGGGCGGCCAGGACGGCATCACGTACGACGACTACTCGAACACGATCATCCTCACCAATCACAGCCGTCCGATCGGCACGGTGGTGGCGCTGAACGCGAACACCGGTGACATCGTGGCGACGGTGAACCTCGAGAGCAGCTCGCCGGAAGGGGCGGTGAGCGACGGGAAGGGTATGCTCTACGTGAACAACGAGGGCACGAGCACGATCCAGGCGATCGACGAGAAGAGTTGGAAGGTGACGGCGTCGTGGCCGCTGGCCCCGTGCGAAGGGCCCACGGGCATCGCCTACGACCGCGCCAACGATCGCATCATCTCGGGGTGCAGCGACCACTCGGTGGTGGTGAACCCGGCCACCGGCAAGGTGGTGGCGGTCATCGACAACGGCGGTCGCGTGGACGCGTTGGGCTGGGACCCCACCGAAAAGCTGATCTACGTGCCGTGCGGTGCCGACAGCGGTTCGGTGGTGGTGGCGCGCCAGGAGGGGCCCGACCGATACACCGTCATCGCGACGGTGCCCACGGTGCCCGGTGCCAAGACGATCGCCGTGGATCCGGTGTCGCACACGGCGTACCTCTTCCAGCCCGAGTACGGACCGCCGCCGGCCGGCGCGGCGCCGGCGAGAGGGCGGGGGCGGGGACCGCGGGGGCCGATCGTCGCCGCGTGGTTCATCGCCATCACGCACTAGACGACCGCCGGCACACGACGCTGTTCTGAAACCGCGCCGCCGCGCTGCGGGGCGGAGGGTACCACACGGGACCGAGATGGCCTAGTATCGGTTCTGTGTGGTACTTCGTTTCCGCCAGATCCCGTTCGTCGTTTCAGGACCGTGCCGACATGATCGAACTTCCCGTTGCCATTCCGACGCCCGACGGCACCGCCGACGGGTACCTCTACCACGCCGAGTCCGTCGATCCTCGTCCCGGCGTCATCCACCTCACCGACATCCACGGCGTCCGCGAGGCGTCGCGCGGCATGGCGCGGCGCCTGGCGGAGGACGGCTATACCGTACTCCTGCCCAACGTCTTCTACCGTACCCGCAAGCCGCCGATGTTCGACTTTCCGGCGGACTTCGGCGACGAGCGCACGCGGCAGCGGTTTGCCGACCTGACGCAGCCGCTGACCCCGGAGGCCATGGCGCGCGACGCGAACGCGTACGTCGACTTCCTCCGCGGGGAGCCGTCCACGGCGGCGGGTCCGATGGGCGTCGTCGGCTACTGCTTCACCGGGGGGATGGCGCTCCGGATCGCGGCCGCCCGTCCCGATGCGATCGCGGCGGCGGCGTCGTTCCACGGCGGGGGGCTGCACACCGACGCGCCCACCAGTCCCGACCTCGAACTCCCGCGCGTGAAGGCGCAGCTCCACATCGGTCACGCGTTCGAGGATCGCAGCATGCCGGGGGCGGCCATCGCCGCGTTCGACCGGGCGCTGACGGCCTGGGGCGGACGGTATGAGAGTCTGGTGTACGACCGGGCGGGCCACGGGTGGACGGTGCCCGACCGGCCGGTGTACGACCACGAGCAGGCCGAGCGGGCGTACGCGAACCTGACGGCGCTGTTTGCGCGAACGTTGGGCGCCGCGGCATCGTAGAGGTTGGCGGTTCCGCCGGGGTGGGTGCCGACCGGCGGGGCCCCGCAACGCGTTCCGCCCATGACCCCGCCGGGGGAGGACGTCAGCCATGGTCGTACCGGGAGCGGTGCCGCAGTATCTGCGCGTGTCGATCGCGCACTGGAACATCGATACCGCTTCACCCGAGGCGGAACGAATCTTTCACCAGATCGAGACCGATGGTGTGGCCGTGTTCCGTGCGCAGCCCGGTTTCGTGCGATACCGGCTGATGCGCGCGAGTAGCTCCACCACGGTTGCCGTGGCGGAATGGGAATCCGAAGCCCTCGGGCTGGCCGGGGCCGAACGGTATCGTGCCTGGATGCGACGCGCCGGGATCATGGACCATCTCACGCTCGAGACACACACGGGCCGGATCGTCGCGGGATCCTACTGAGCGCGGGGTGGCGCCGGCCGGAGGCCCCGGGCCGACGCCGAACGCACGATCAATGATCAGGAACGCCGAGTCATGGCCGGAGCCGTGGCGCCCGTCAGGTTTGAATCGATCCGCGATACCTTCTTTCCTGACGACGGACACGAACGAGCCCCCGCCATGCCCTGCGATCCTCCACGCACCCTCGCCTATGGATTCCTCCCGGAGCAGGTGGGGGATCTGTACCTCCCCGACCGCACACCGGCCCCGGTGGTCGTCCTGCTGCACGGTGGCTTCTGGCGAATGGCGTACGGTCGCGACCAGATGGCGGCCGCGGCCGGCGATCTGCAGGCCCGCGGGTACGCGGCATGGAACCTCGGCTACCGGCGGGTGGCGCCCTGTGGCGGCGGATGGCCCGAGCCGTTCGAGGATGCGGCCGCCGGCGTCGCCTACCTGGCCGAACTCTCGCCTGCCGGCATCGACCCGTCACGCGTCGTGGTGTGCGGCCACTCCGCCGGCGGCACCCTCGCGCTGTGGGCCGCGGCACGCCGGCACGCGATGGCGGGCGTGGAAATTCGCGGCGTCGTCAGCCAGGCGGGGATCGGCGACCTCGCGCGGGCTCACGCGCTCTCGCTTGGCGGCGGCGCCGTGGACAGCCTGATGCGCGGCGGGCCGGCCGACGTGCCGGCGCGGTACGCGGCGGCCTCGCCCGTCGCGTTGCTCCCGCTGGGGGTGCGGCAGCTGCTGCTGCACGGAACCGAAGACGACGCCGTACCGATCGCACTCGCACGTGCCTGTGCGGACGCGGCGGAGAACGCCGGGGACGATGTCACGCTGCTCGAGATTCCCGGGGCCGGCCATCTGGACTATCTCGACCCCAAGACCACGGCGCACGATGCGCTGTGCGATTTCCTGCGACGCGTGCTGGACGCGTAGTGCCCGGGGCCCACGACGTTGCGCCGGTCGGCGCCGTGCCTCAGGGTGCCGTGTGCCGCCGCCGCCACTCCGCCGGTGACACGCCCGTTTCGCGCTTGAAGGCGCGGCTGAAGGCGGCCTCCGAGCCGTAGCCCACCGACTCTCCGATGGCCGCGACCTTGCCGGCGTCGCGCGCCAGCCGCTCGGCGGCGAGCTGCAGTCGCCATCGCGCCAGGTACTGCATCGGCGGAACCCCCACCACCTGGACGAAGCGCTCGGCGAGCCGGGTGCGTGAAATGGCGACGGTTCGCGCGAGGCGGTCCAGCGTCCACGGGCCGCCGGGAGTCGCGTGCAGCTGGGCGAGCGCCCGCGCGACGATCGGGTCCCGCAACCCCGCGAGCCATCCCGATTCCTGCGGTGGCAACGTCGAGAGGTGACGGCGGACGACCTCGACGAACATGAGCTCGGCCATGCGCGTGACCATCGCCGCGCTGCCCGCCTGCTCGCCGTCCGACGCGGCAACCACGAGCCCGGGAAATGCCGCGAGCCAGTCGTCGGGGCCGATCACTCGTTTTGCGTGCAGCACACGTGGCAGCGCCGAGAGGAGCGGGTTGTACGGTCGGGCGTCGCAGCCGAGAAATCCGCAGATGAGTGTGACGCGCGTCCCGCCCGCTCCACCCATCCGCACCACCGTGCTCTGCCAGTTGAGCGACGCGCCCAGCACGTCGTCACGCACCCGGTGGCCGGCGGCGCTGGACATGAGGTGCGCATCGCCCTGCGGAAACAGGATCGCGTCTCCGGGTTCGAGCAATACCTGATGCTCCCCGTCCAGCCCGCCCCAGCAGCTGCCCGACACGACGACGTGGTACGGGATCAGGTGCTCCGCGTGCGGGAGGATCCGCGGGGCGAGTTCCGCCGAAGTTCGTGCCGACACCGACCAGGGATGGGCCGCATCCACGGAATAGAAGAAGGCGCCCGAAAGCCGCACGGCCCGGAGAACGTCCGACAGCGGATCCATGAACGGAAAATCTGATGCCGCCCGGTCGGCCCGGCAATGCATCGGGACGGCGGATCAACTGGTCGGGCCGGCGCGCAAACCAGGGTGCCGGCGCACGAGTCCGCCCGCGGGGGGACGGCAATGCAAGCCGAACGAACGGTCATGGGTCGCGACGCCGGCGGCCTCTACGTTCCCCTCCCGCTGCCCGCCGCCTGGCGGTCAGGACTTCTCGACATGGACACCCAGCAATGAACGACAACCAGAACGCCGCCGGCGCGCATGGCCGGCGGTTCGGGCGCCGGATCGCGCGTGCCGTCGCACCGCTGGCGCTCGGAGTACTCCCGATAGCAGCCGGTGCACAGCAGACGCTGCGCGATGCCCTGCGCCTGGCGGATCACGCCGCCTTCGGGAACCGGATCGCGGCCGCGGCGGCCGCCACCCGGCATGCCGAGGCGCTCGCGCCGATGCGCGGGATCCTGCCGAGCGTTCGCCTCGAGGGTGGGTTCGAACGGACGACGGACCCGATCGGCGTCTTCGGCTCGACGCTCCGCCAGCGGGCCGTCACCGCGGCCAACTTCGACCCCCTGCGGCTCAACCATCCGGGCCCGCTCTCGAACCATTCCGCCGGGTTGGTGATCGAGCAGCCGTTGATGAACGCCGATGCCTGGATCGGACATCGGGTAGCGGCGGAGGCCGCCGCCGCGGGCGATGCCGCCGAAGCATGGGCGCGCATCAATACGCACGCCGACGTGGTGACGGCGTACTTCGGTGTGCTGTTGGCCGCGGAACGGGTGCGGACGCTCGGCGCTGCCGCGCTGGCCGCCCATGCCCACGTCGCGCAGGCGCAGGCGATGGTCGAGCAGGGCCTGGCCACGAAATCCGACGCGCTTCTGGCGTCGGTGCGGGCCGGGAACGTGGATGCCCAGCTGACCGAAGCGGACGCCGCCGCCACCACCGCGCGGCGTCAGCTCGCGGTGCTGCTCGGTGCGGTGGACGGTACGGTGCCCGACGGACCGTTCCCGGGCATGCAGCTGCCGTCGAGCGAACAAATTCGCGCCCTGGTCGCCGCCGACACGGCAGAGGCCGCCCCGCAGTTGCGGGCCGATCTGCGCGCGACCACTGCCGCGGCCAATGCCGCCGCGGCCGACGCGCGGCGGGCCCGCGCGCGGTTCCTGCCGCGTCTCAATTCCTTCGCCCGCCTGGATTGGAACTCGGCGGCCCGTCCCTTCGCGGGGGGCGACAGCTGGACCGTGGGGGTGATCGTCACCTGGACGATTCTCCCCGACGCCGGTGACCTGTCCGCCGTGCGGGCGGCGGCGGAGCGGGCGCGCGGTGTGCGGGCCCAGTTGGATGGCGCGCGCGCGGCCGCCGCACTCGAGGTGGATCGGACGCGGGCCGCGCTGGTGGTGGCCCTCACGCGCCTCGCCATCGCCGAACGTGGGGCGATACAGGGAGCGGAGGCCCACCGCATCGTCGCCCGCAAGTATGCCGGCGGGCTCGCCACCGTGATCGAACTCCTCGACGCGCAAGCCGTGGAAACGGAGGCGGCGCTCGCCCGTTCACAGGCTCGGTGGGACGCCATCGTCGCCGACGCGCAACGGCGTCGCGCGCTCGGGCTCGACCCCGCCGCGCTCGCCGACCTCGAATCCACCAAACCACCGGCCGGAACGCCCGACTCGGCGTCCCGCTGATCGCCTACCAACACTCACTCGACTCTCTCCATGACCCGGAAATACAAGTCCCCGATGACGATGGCCGGCATGCTCGCCGTTTCACTCATTGCCTCCGTCACGGCCTGCGGCGGCGGGCCCGCCGTCGATGCCACGCCCGGTACCGGCGTCGCCGCCGGCATCGGCAGCGTCTACGCCGTTCATGACACGGCCGTGGTCACCACGTTCGACGCCACGGGCGTAGCCGAAGCGGTACGCCAGGCAACGCTGAGTACGAAGTTGACGGGCAGCGTGACCGCCGTGCTCGTGGCGGAGGGAGACGTGGTCCACACCGGGGACCCGCTCGTACGCATCGACGCGCGCGAACTGGCGGCGAGGGAAGCGAAGGCCGGAGCGGCGGTCACCGAAGCGGAGGCCGTGTACCGCGACGCGCTGACTCAGGCCGCACGCATCGGGGCTCTGTATGCCGACAGCGCGGCGACGCGCGCGCAGTTCGATGCCGCGGAGACCGGACTGGCGCGTGCCGAGGCCGGCGCGCGCACGGCTCGGGCCGCGGCGGCCGAGGTGCGCGCGATGGCCTCGTACGCCCTGGTGCGGGCACCGTTTTCCGGCGTGATCACGAAACGATTCGTCGATCCGGGAGCGTTCGCGGCGCCCGGTGCGCCGCTGGTGACCGTGCAGGATGTGTCGCGGCTCCGTATCGGCGCCGCGACCACGCCCGACATCGCGGCTCGGCTGCGTCGGGGACAGCGCATCGACGCCGTGGTCGGGGGCACCGCGGTGCGCGCAACGGTGGAAGGCGTGGTGCCGGCGACGGCCGGGAATCTTGCCCTGGTCAACGCGATCGTGTCGAACGAAGGCCGCGCGCATCTGCCCGGGAGTGCGGCGACGCTTGCCCTGCCCACGGGCGTGCGACGCACACTCGTCGTGCCGGTGGCGGCGGTGATGCACGACGGGGATCTCACCGGACTGACCGTCCGCACCGCCAGCGGTGACGAACGGCGCTGGGTGCGACTCGGCGTGTCGGCGGGGGCGTTCGTGGAAGTGGCGGCGGGCGCGCGGCGGGGCGATCGCGTGGTGGTGTCCACGGAAGCCGCGGTTGCGGTGGCGAGGAACTGACCATGGGACCGTCCGGTCGCATCGCGCGGGCGTTCCTGCGCTCGAAGCTCACCCCCCTGGTGTTGGTTGCCTCGCTCGCGGTGGGGTTCCTGGGACTGCTCGCCACGCCTCGCGAGGAGGAGCCGCAGATCTCCGTTCCCATGGTCGACATCATCGTCGCGATGCCGGGCGCGGCCCCCGCCGAGGTGGAAACCGTCGTCGCGCGCCCCGTCGAGCAGCGGATGCTCGAGATCCCCGACGTCGAGCACGTGTACACGCTCTCCGGCGACGGGTACGCCGTCGTCACGGTCCGGTTCAAGGTGGGAGCGGACCAGGAGCGCAGCGTCACGCGCGTGGAAGCCAAGCTCGCGTCGGCCATGGACCGCGTGCCGGCCGGCGTGAGCCCGCCGCTCGTGAAGCCGCACGCGATCGACGACGTGCCGGTGCTGACGCTCACCCTGCACGGCGCGACCGATGACGCAAACACGTTGCGCCAGGTCGCCGTGCACCTCGAGGACGAGATCCGCACCGTGCCGGATGTGGCCGAAACGTTCGTGGTGGGCGGAGCGCCGAAGCAATTCGACGTCGGGCTCGATCCGGCGCGACTGGCGGCGAGCGGCATCACGCCCGGCGAGGTGGCGATGGCGCTCCGCGGCGCCAACGCGCGGCTCCAGGCGGGCGAGCTCACGGCCGGAGGACAGGTATACCGGATCGACGTCGGCGCGCCGCTCGCGACAGCGGAGGCGGTGGGGAGTGTCGTGGTCGGCGTACGGGCGGGGGTCCCCGTCTCCCTGCGGGACGTCGCCACGGTGCGCGAGGGGTTCGGCGAGCCCACCGCGTACGTCTCGCACACGCCCCGGGGGGGCGCGCCCGCGCCGGCGGTCACGATCGCTGTTGCCAAGCGCAGGGGCGCGAACGCAACCCACGTGACGCGGGCGGTGTTGGAGCGGGTCAACGCGGCGCGCGGCCGGCTGTTCGCGGCCGGAATGACGCTCGACGTGACGCGCGACTACGGGGAGACGGCGGGAGAGAAGGTCCGTGAGTTGATGCGCCATCTCGTGATCGCCACGCTCTCCGTCACGTTGCTCATCTGGCTCCTGCTGGGCTGGCGCGAAGCGGCAGTGGTGCTCGTGGCGGTGCCGGTCACACTCTCGCTCACGCTGTTCGTCTACTATGCGCTCGGTTACACCCTCAATCGGATCACGCTGTTCGCGTTGATCTTCTCGATCGGCATTCTGGTGGACGACGCGATCGTGGTGGTGGAGAACATCTACCGCCATATGCGGATGGGGGATCGTTCCCCGGACATCGCGGCGGTGGACGCCGTGGATGAGGTCGGCAACCCGACGATTCTCGCAACGTTCACGGTGATCGCGTCGATCCTGCCGATGGCCTTCGTGACGGGAATGAACGGCCCGTACATGCGGCCGATCCCGGTCGGGGCACCGGTGGCGATGCTGGCGTCCCTCGGCGTGGCGTTCGTCATCACGCCGTGGCTGGCCTACCGGCTCCTGACATGGCGTGGAGGGGTGCCCGCCCCAGCCCGCGATTCCGCGCTCGGGGCTGAGGGGCCCGGCGCCGCGGGGGCCGGGGGGTGGTACGCACGACTCATGACGTCGCTCATGGACCGGCCGCGCAGGCGGTATGCATTCTACGGCGGGGTCGTGGCGTTGCTGCTGGCGTCGGTGGGGCTGGTGCTGGCCCGGGCCGTGCAGGTGAAGATGCTGCCGTTCGACAACAAGAGCGAATTCCAGGTGGTGATGGATCTGCCCGAAGGCACGACGCTCGAGGCGACGAATGCGCTGGGCGCCGAGATCGCGCGATACCTGGCGACGGTGCCGGAGGTGAAGAGCACGGAGGTGTACGCGGGCACGGCGGCGCCGTTCAACTTCAACGGGCTGGTGAGACACTATTTCATGCGGCGCGGGCCGAACGTCGGGGACGTTCAGGTGAATCTCGTGGCCAGGGACCAGCGCCGCCGGCAGAGCCATGCCATCGCCGTCGCGGTGCGTCCCGGGCTCGAGTCGATCGGGCGCCGGTACGGCGCATCGCTCAAGATCGCCGAGATTCCTCCGGGGCCGCCGGTGCTGTCCACGCTGGTGGCGGAGGTGTATGCGGCGGACGATGCGACGCGTCTCGAGGCCGCACGGGAGGTGCGACGGGTGTTCGAGACGACGCCCGGCGTCGTGGATGTGGACTGGACCGTCGAAGCGCCGCAGCAGAGGCGGAGCTTCCGGATCGACCGCGCGCGGGCCGCAGCGGCCGGCGCGAGCGTGGAGCAGATTGCGCAGACGCTCTCCCTCGCCCTTTCGGGAACGCCGGCGGGGCTCGCCACCACGGCCGATGCGCGCGAAGGAGAGGCGATCGTCCCGCGACTGGCGCGCGAGTCGCGCGCCTCGGTGGAGCAGCTCCTCGCCATCCCGGTGGCGACGACGGCCGGTCCGCAGCCGCTCGCACGCTTCGCATCGATCGTGCCGGGAACCATCGAATCCAGTCGCGTGCGCAAGGATCTGCGCGCGGTGATCTATGTAACCGGCGACGTGGCCGGTGCGATCGAGTCGCCCGTGTATGCGATCGCCGACATGAACCGGAAGCTCGATGCGATCCGCGTGCGTGGGGCGCGCATCGCCCGCTACAACGCGATCCAGCCGCCATCGGTCACCGAAACCGCCATCAAGTGGGACGGCGAGTGGCAGCTGACGCTGGACGTGTTCCGCGACCTCGGACTCGCGTTCGCGGTGGTGCTCGTGCTGATCTACGTGCTCGTGGTGGGGTGGTTCCGGTCGTTCCGCGTCCCGCTCGTGATCATGGCGCCGATCCCGCTCACGCTCATCGGCATCCTCCCCGGGCACGCGATCAGCGGGGCGTTCTTCACGGCGACATCGATGATCGGGATGATCGCCCTCGCCGGGATCATCGTGCGCAACTCGATCCTGCTGGTCGACTTCATCCAGCTGGCCGAGCGGCGCGGGCGCCCGCTGCGTCAGGCGGTGCTCGAGGCGGGAGCCGTGCGCTTCCGCCCCATTGCCCTGACCGCCGCCGCCGTGGTCGTCGGCGGGCTCGTGATGGTGCTGGACCCGATCTTCCAGGGACTCGCCGTGGCCCTGATGAGCGGCGGTGTGGTGGCCACGTTGCTGACGATGGTGGTGGTCCCGATCCTCTACTGGGAGCTGCACCGCCGCGAGGCGGTCAGGTGAGGACGTGCGCGACGGCGGCGATCGCGCGCTCGATGTCGTGCGGCGTCGTCTGCCAGTTGACGACGCAAACGCGCATCGCGCGGCGTCCGCGCCAGGTCGCCCCGCCGAAGAACGTCTCGCCGCCGGCGTTGATCGACGCGATCACCTCGTCGGTGCGCCGGTCGTGATCGGCGTCGGTGGCGCCGGGCCGCCGGTCGAGGAACCGGACCAGGCCCTGGTTGAGGTGCGGCATCCAGAGGATCTGGGTGCCGGGGAGGGCGCCGATGCCGCGCACCAGATCGCGGGCCGCGGCGCAGGAACGTTCCACGATGTCGGCCACGCCCGCGCGCCCGAGCTCGCGGATCGCGGCGTAGACGGCAAATCCCCGCGCGCGGCGCGACAACTCCGGGGTCCATTGAGCCTGGTCGCGCGCCGCTCCGTCTTTGGGGAGGTACGAGGCCGAGATCCCCATGGCGCGGGCGTGCGCTCCGGAATCGCGGACCGCGGCAAACCCGCTGTCGTAGGGCACGTTCAGCCACTTGTGCGCATCCGCCGCCCAACTGTCGGCCTGCTCCATGCCACGGGTCAGATACGACGTCGTTTCGCTGACGGCGGCAAAGGCGCCGAACGCACCGTCCACATGGACCCAGGCCCCGGCGCGGTGCGCCAGCGGGATCAGGACGTCGAACAGGTCGAACGCGGCCATGTTGATGTCTCCCGCGCACAGCGCGACGATCGTGGGCTCGCCCTCGACGAGCGCTCCCTCCAGTGACTCGCGGGTCACGCGGCCCTGCGCGTCGACGTCCAGCAACGTGGCGGCTCGCTCGCCGAGGCCAAGGTACCGGAGCGCGCGCGCCAGGGTGCTGTGCGACTCGGCGCTCGCCAGGACGCGGATGCGCGGGGCGCCGACCAGGCCGTGCGTCGAGACGTCCCAGCCGGCGCGTCGAAGAACCGCGTCGCGGGCCGCGGCCAGACAGACGAAGTGCGCCATCTGGCACCCCGTGGTGAACGCGAACGAAGCCTCGCGCGGGAGCTTCAACAGCTCGAGCATCCACTCGCCGGCAATCTCCTCCACCACGCTGGCCGCGGGCGCCGTGGCGAACAGCCCGGCGTTCTGATCCCAGGCCGTCGTGAGCCAGTCGGCGGCCAGGGCGCCGGGGAGCGTGCCGCCGATCACCCAGGAGAAGAACCGCCCGCTCGGCGAACCCATGAGCCCGCCGTCCACGTCCCGGGCGAGTTCATCCACCACGTCATCGGCCGCCGTCCCCTCGACCGGGAGGGGGCGGGCGAGACGGCGGCGCAACTCGTCGCGGTCGACGGTTGGGCCCACGGGACGTTGGTCGAGTTCGTTCAGCCAGTGCAGCGCGTGGTGGTGGGCACGGGAGAGCGCGGCGACGTACGGATTGAGCAGCGTTTCGGTCATTGGTCGGGGGAGGGAAGGAGGGATCGGGGCGGAAGTGGGCCGTGGGTCAACTCGAGGCGATCGCCTCGCTCTTCGCCTTGAGCCCGGCCGCCTCCATGGCCAGGTACCGCCTGGTCAGCCCGCCGAACAGGCGTCCGACGAGGGCGCCCACCGGCCCGGCAAAATCAAGGGAGAGCACCACGCGCGAGCCGCGGGCGGTCGGCTGAACCCAATGGCCGCCGGTCATCCGGGCCCCGAGGGACTTCGATTCCCACTCGAAGCCCTGGTTCGCCTGCACGCGCGTCACCTGCCAGATCGCCGGGGGCAGCTTGGGTTGCACGACCCGGGCCCGCGCCCCGACGGTCAGGGCCGACGGCGACACGAATTCGACGCGCGCGATGGAGGCGGTCCATGTGTTCCACCGCTCGACGTCCCGCATGATGGACCAGACGACGGCGGGCGGGGCGTCGATCTCGATTTCTTTCGAGTACGTTGGCATGGGGGTCGGGGGTTGGGAGGTCGGATCAGTTCGGGTATTCGGCGGTTCGGAAATCATCGCGGTACGAGCGCCGGTATAAAGAATAGGGCCTGCCGGCCGCCGGGACTTGACCGCGCGTCCCCTTTCCATGGCCCGGCGTCCGGGCTGCACGGCCGGGTTCGGCGTTGCCGCGCATCCGCCCTCTGCCGGCCGCGGGCCGGACTCCGATTCCACGCACCATGCGTCCGACGTGGTCGTTCGGTTTCGTGGCGTCGTCCCGGTGCAGAGCTGCCGGCATCCCGCCGTTTGCGCTCGGCGCGCGGTCGCCTCAGGTTTCCCGGACTAGCGCTCCCCCAGCCGCTATCGATCGAGGAGGTCGAACGATGAACACCCCGCGCAGGCTCACTTCGCATGCTCTTGCTGCCCTTGCGGCCGTTGCCGTTCTCACGGTTGCCGCCGTCCCGAACCTCTCCGCGCAACGAGGCGGTCGTGGTCCCTCCGGCCCCGCGCGCGACGCTTCCGCGCTCGACGTCGCCGGCAAGACGGCCCAGGCCCGCGTCATCTGGCAGGCGTTGATCGACTCGGCGGCCGATCCCGCGGCGAGGGCGAATGCCCAGCGGTCCATGGCCATGTCCTATGCCTTCGACGGCGACTGCGCGAACACCGTGAAGTACGAGCAGATGGTGATCGATTACTGGAAGACCCGCGAGCAGGCGGAGCCCCAGAACGCGTTCTACCAGGAAGGAGAGATGGCGGACGAGGGCGCCCGCGTGTGCATCGACGCCGGCGATCTCGACGCGGCAGAGCAGTGGTATCGGAAGGGCTACGAACTGGGGACGAAGGAACCGGCTCCGCAAACGCATCCGAAGAGTTTGTGGGAATACCGGCTGGCGCACGCGCTGGGCCGCATCGCGGCGCGGCGCGGTGACAAGGCCGCTGCCGATCGTCAGATCGCCAATGCGCGCCGGGCACTCGACGGCGACTCGGCGATGGCGGCGCAGCAGGAGCGCTTCTTCCCGTATCTCGTGGGCTACGTGGCGCTCTATACCGGAGATCTCAAGACCGCGGAGTCGGAGTTCTCCACGATGCTGGCGATGCGCGGCAATCAGAACGATCCGTTCATGAACTGCCTGCTCGCGATGACCTACGAGAAGATGGGCGACCGGCAGAAGGCGGACGAACTGTATCGGAAGGCGTACGACCTCGCGCGCGCCCACAATCCGCCGGCGGCATTCGTGCGGCTGTTCGTGCGGAAGAAGTTGGCGCTCGGCACCAGCGGGTAGGCGCGCACCCCGGGCATGGAACGCGCGCAACTCGAGGCCTTCGCGGCGGCGCTCGCCGCGAAGGCGGAGCGGAGGCCCGGCTGGTACCGGACGAAGGTCGTGCTGCTCGGCGGCCTCGGGTACGTATACATTCTGGGCGTGCTGGCGCTGGCACTCGCCGTTCCGGTGGCGACCGTCTGGATGGTGGTGACGGGGGCGGGCGAGGCCGGGGCGCAGTTGTTGCTGCGGATCGGCCTGCCGGCGGTGCTCATCGCGTACGCGATCATCCGGGCGCTGCACGTCAGTTTTCCGACGCCCGACGGATTGCCGCTCCCACTCGACCAGGCGCCGCGGCTTGTCGCCGCGATCTCGGAACTGCGTGAGGCGATCGGCGCTCCCCGGTTCCATCGCGTCCTCCTGACCAACGAATTCAACGCCGCCGTGGCGGAAGTGCCCCGGCTGGGCGTGTTCGGTTGGCCGCGGTACTACCTGTTGCTCGGGTTGCCACTCATGGCCGGCCTCAGTGCGGCCCAATTCCGTGCCGTGCTGGCGCACGAACTTGGCCATCACTCCCGCCGGCACGGACGGATTGCGTCGTGGGTGTACCGCATCCGGGTCACCTGGCTCCAGGTCGTCGACCAACTCACCAAGGCGCGCCGCGGCCGCTGGTTGTTCAACCGCTTCTTCAATTGGTACGGGCCGTATTTCAGCGCGTATTCCTTCGTCCTCGCCCGCGCCCAGGAGTACGAGGCCGATCGCCACGCGGCATCGTTGACCAGTCCGCGCGACCTGGGCGACGCGCTCGTCGTGCTCGACGTCAAGGGTCGCTACCTGGAGGCGGTGCTGCGGCCGGCCGTGGACCGGCAGGTGGAGTCGCGCGAGGAACCGCCCGACCACGTGCAGCGCGACTTCGCCCGGCAACTCGCCGTCGCGCCACCCGCGGCACTGGCGGGACGATATCTGACGGCGGCGCTGGGTCAGGACACCGGCGGCGTCGACACGCACCCCGCACTCCGCGACCGGCTCGCGGCGATCGGCTATGAGGTGGGCTCCGACCCGGCGGCCGCCTTCGCCCGGGCCGCGTCTGCCGGACACGGTTCGGCGGCAACCGAACTGCTCGGGGCCGACCTCGCGGACCGCCTGGCGGACCGGCTCGACGAAGCGTGGCGCGCCGCGGTGCGCGGGCCGTGGCGCTCGGCGCACGACCGGCTCCTCGGCGATCGGGAGCGGTTGGCCGCCATCGTACGCGAGGCCGACGTGCGGGAGCTGAGCAACGAGGAGTCGCGGATTCGGGCACAACTCACCGAGGCACTGGATGGCGGTTCGGCCGCGATTCCACTGTATGCGGCGATCGTCGAGGCCAATCCCGGCGACGCTGCCAGCCGGTTTGCACTGGGCCGCCTGCTCTGTCTCGATGGGCGGGCCGAAGCTGCGGACCACCTCGAGCGCCTGTCCGGCGACGTGCGATACGGCCCGGCTACCAACCGGTTGCTGGCCAGGCACCATCTCGACCGCGGCGACCCCGATGCGGCACGCCGATGCATGGCCGCGGCCACCGTGCAGGCCGATCTGCTCGATCACGCCGAACAGGAGCGAAGTACCTGGCTGAAGTCGCAGCAACTGGTCGACCCCGACCTGCCGGCGCCGGAGCTCGAGGCGATCCGGCGGGTGCTGGTCGCGGAGCCCACCGTGAAGACCGCGTATCTGGTGCGCAAGCAGGTCGAGTACGCGCCGGAGTATCCGCAGCACCTGCTCATCGTTCTCGCCAACCACGGTTTCACGGCGCGCAGCGAAGCGAAGATGAATCGGGAACTGGCCCGGAAACTCGCCCAGGCCATTCACGTGGATGGCGATCTCCGCATCCGGGTCTATGCATCCCGCAAGGACTGGCTGGTCTCACGGGCGCGGAAGGTGCGCCAGGGGCGATTCTACTCGAAGCGAAAATGACGCCGTGCGGTATCGACGGCGCCTCGCGCCCGGCCGGATCCGCCGGGCGTGCGGCTTCCTGCGGCCGCGGGCGCCGCGCTACTCCGCCGTCCCCGCCGCTCCCTTTCGCCGCCGCCACCAGGCGGCGATCTGGTCCTCGCCGATCGGGCCCTCGTCATCCCTGATCTTGAGGCTGTCGAGCACCGTCGGCCAGGTGTCGCGGTCCACGATGCAGGCGATGACGAAGGTGACGACCATGGCGACCACGGCGCCGATGCCGGCCATCAGCATGTCCTTCTGGGCGTCCCAGATGTCGCCCTGGGCGCCCAGGAAGGCGAGCCCCGCCGCCGGGTTCACGTTGGCGGCCGCCAGCCATTCGAGAATCTCGTAGATGGCCGAGAAGGCGAGCGTGAGTTCGATGGGGAAGTAGTAGTTCCAGAACCCCCGCGCCTTGGAGACCCGGATGAACACCTCGCGCACCGGGTAGGCAAGCAGGAAACCGAACGAGAAGTGCACCAGTCGGTCGTACATGTTCCGGTCGGCCCCGAACCAGCGCTGCAGGGTGTAGCCGAAGGGCACTTCCGCGTAGGTGTAGTGCGATCCGATCACGTGCAGGATCATGAACAGCGCGATCAGCGTGTACGAGATCTGCGAGAGCCGCAGCCATCGCCCGAGCAACAGGATCAGCGGCACGAAGACGAAGACCAGGTAGTTCTCGAGCAGCCAGTCCGCGCGGTAGAGCGGGTGGATCGCGGCCCAGAGCCAGACGACGGCGAAGGCGACGAAGAGCAGGGTCAGGTAGAGGCGCTTCGACATGGAGGGGGGCTCCCGGTCCGAGGGGTACCGGATGGACGAACGAATGCGGCCGCGGGCCACGGCGCCGGCGGGGTCGCGGTCGCGGCCGGCCCTCGCTTGCGCCCGTGACCGGGGCGGGCCATCATCGGGCGTCGCCGGAGTCCGTCCCGAGTACCGGTACACCGAGCGATCCCGTTCCGCGGTCCCCACCCGTTGTCCTCCCCCTCCCCCCTCCCCTCCACGGAGGAGCGATGCGCCCCACCCGGTTTGCGGTTGCCCTGTTGCTCCTCGCCACCCCTGCGTTCGCGCAGCAACCGGCGCCCCGGCCCCTGTTCAGCTACCGGGAAGTGATGATCCCCGTGCGCGACGGTGTGCATCTGCAGACGGTGATCCTCACGCCCGTGGACCGGAACGGCCCGCTTCCCATTCTGCTGCAACGCACGCCGTACGGCGTCCCGTCGCGGGCGCCCACGCAGATGCCGCCCAGTCTCAAGGAGCTCGCGCACGACGGCTACATCTTCGTGTTCCAGAATCTGCGGGGGCGGTTCAAGTCCGAGGGGGTGTTCGCGCTGAGTTCCCACGTCGACCTCGCCGACCCGAAGGCGACCAACGAGACGACCGACGCCTACGACACCATCGACTGGCTCGTGAAGCACGTGCCCGACAACAACGGGAACGTGGGCGAGTACGGCGTGTCGTACGACGGCCTCACCGCGGCGATGACGCTGCTGCACCCGCATCCGGCGCTGAAGGCGATCAGCGAGCAGGCCTCACCCGTGGACCAGTGGATGAACGACGACATGCACCGCTACGGGGCGTTGCGCGAGAGCTACGCCGTGGAGTATTCGGTGCTCGAGCAGTCGGATCGGAACAGCAATACTCACTTCGCCTTCGATACGTACGACACCTATTCCTGGTATCTGGCGTTGGGTCCGCTGAGCAACGTCAACGCGCGCCACCTGCACGGCAGCATCCCCTTCTGGAACGACATCGTCGCCCACCCGGACTACGACGACTTCTGGAAGGGCGAGGCGTGGGTCCGCCAGCTCCATGCGTCCACGGTGCCCAACCTCAACGTCGCGGGCTTCTTCGATCAGGAGGACCCGTGGGGTCCCTGGCAGATCTTCCGCCACTCGGCCGAACACGATCCCGACCACACCGACTTCATGGTGGCCGGGCCCTGGTACCACGGGGAGTGGCAATCGGCGCGCGGCGACAGCATCGGCCTGATCGGGTTCGGCGGACACGAGACGGCGCGCGAATTCCGCCAGCAGATCGAGGCGCCCTTCTTCCGCTACTACCTCCATGGAGAGGGCGCGAAACCCGATTGGCGCGTGACCACGTTCGAGACCGGCTCGAACGAATGGCGCACGTATGCCGAGTGGCCGCCGGCGGGGGCGGAACCGACGAATCTCTATCTCCACGCCGACGGCACGCTGTCCTTCGATGCGCCGGCGGCGGACGCGGGGCCGGGGTATCGCGAGTACGTCTCCGATCCGGCGAATCCCGTGCCCTACCGGACACGTCCGGTCTCGCCCACGTATCCGGCCGGCGACTGGCGCACCTGGGAGGTGGCCGATCAGCGCTTCGTGGACAACCGTCCCGACGTCCTCACGTTCGTGAGCGGCCCGCTCGACCACGACCTGACGATCACGGGCGAGGTGGCGGCCGATCTCTTCGCCTCGACCTCCGGCACCGATGCCGATTTCGTGGTGAAGTTGATCGACGTCTATCCCGAGCACGCGCAGCCCAACGCGTGGAATCCGGATGCGGGCCCGGCGCCGGGCGCGTACGCGCGGTCGGTGGACGGCTACGAACTGCCGATCGCCATGGAGGTGCGTCGCGGCCGCTACCTCACCAGCTACGAGCACGCCACGCCGCTGACGGCGAACCTGCCGGTCGAGTGGAAGATTCCGCTGCGCGATCGCGATCACGTATTCCTGAAGGGGCACCGGCTCATGGTGCAGATCCAGTCCACCTGGTTCCCGGTGATCGACCGCAACCCGCAGCAGTTCGTGCCGAGCATCTACGGGGCCAGGGCGAGCGATTTCGTGAAGGCCACGCAGCGCGTGTACACATCGCCGGCGCGACCGTCGCATCTCGTGTTGCCGGTGGTGCGATGAAGCAATGCGTGAGGAGGGTTGAGGCCGACGACGGCGCCCGTAGTGGGTGCGCACGTTCATGGCGCCCTGACGTCGGCCATCTGCGTGCATGCGAAGAACGGCAGACCCCGTTCTTTGGCATCCAGGGTGCGGCGCAGAAGTTCGCGGTGCGCGAGGCGCTTGTCACATCGCGCGGATCCGCCACCAGTGGCGGTGCGCATTCTCTCGGGGGTGCCACCGCTCAATCTCTCCGCATGAATGGCCGCCGGCACACGTGGCCCGGAATCGCCGGCGCGTTGGCCGTTGCATCAACGGCCTGCATCCCGTTCCCGGTTCCGGTCACGTCCGTGGTTGCTCCTGCCGTGCATGGGCGGATCGTCACGATGGAGGGCGTCCCGGTCGAAGGGGACCGGGTAGCGGTCGCCAGGACCAGTGACGCGACGTGTGCATCTCCGCTGGCAAGCGACACGACGGACCGCCGCGGGATATTCCGCCTCCCCCGCATCGAGGAGACGCATCGGGTCGTTTCCCTCGTCCCATTCGAGACGTTCGGCGCGGTCTCCTACGAACTCTGCGCCGGTTCCATCGACCCGGCCGGCTCTCCCATCTACGCCGTCAGAACGACGGTCGGTGGAACGGTGTCGGGCGATTGGTTGGATTGCATCGAGTGGCAGTGGCATGACCGGCAACAGTTGTCGTGCTCGAGATCCGAAACGGGCGCGGCTCCGCGGACGTTCGGGGATTGGGCGTTCGGTGCCGAGGCCGGACAGTTTCGGGTACTGCCGGTGATGGCCGGCGGGATGCGCGAGCACCCATACCAGCTCGTCGTGCAGTGGATCGCGCGATCGCCGACGGGCGATCATCTCAGAGTCCGTGCGCAGGCCGAGTTGCCGTTGGACCCATCCGAGATGGACCTTCGGGCGTTCGGCTACGAGCCCGTGCTTGCAGCGAATCAGTGGTGTCTCCGGGTCCCGAGCTCAACTCGGTCATTCTGGAGCGGTACCACTTGGCTCACCATCGTCCTCGGGGAGCCGGGCCAACTGCGAGTGCTGCGTGACAAGCATGAATCGTGTGGGTCCGCCTCGGCGGACCCCGCGACCGCGCACCGGTAGGCGGATGGACCCGTGGTGACTGCCACACTCGACGACCTGCACGTCGTCTCCGCCGCACTCACGAGCGCCGGCATCGCGCATGCCCTCGGCGGCAGCGGACTGATGCACTTGCTCGGGCTCGCGGTCGATGTCCACGACTGGGACATCACGACGGATGCGCCGGAAGCGCCCGTGCGCGCGGTCGTGGAACGGTTCACCCACACGCGCCTGGGACCCGCCGGGCCGTTCAGGAGCCGCTTCGCCTACAAGTTGGCGGTCGGCAACAGTGGCGTCGATGTGATCGGCGGGTTCGCCGTGCACGATGGCCAGGGCATCGTGGAATGCCGCACGATCGTCACCGGATACTCGGGGGCGGTCCCGTTGGGCAGCCCGGCGGAGTGGGCGAGGATCTATCGTGCGCTCGGCGAAGACCGAAAGGCCGACGCGCTGCTCGGGCTGGGGCCGTAGACCGGCCCCGCGCCACCGGCACCACCCGGCGCCGCCGGTTCGATGGAAGCCGGCGGGGCGCTGGCGGAATCAATCCAGATATTGACGGAGTCCAGAACAACGGGTACACTCCCCGCATGCATCCCGGACCCCGCCGATCTCCTTCGGCGACACGGCCTCAACGTCACCGCGCAGCGGCTCGCCGTGCTGCGCGCCGTTTCGGGTCAGCCGCACGTGACCGCCGATCGCGTGGCCGAGATCGCCAACGCCGAGATCGGGGCCATCTCCCGGCAGGCGGTCTACGACGCGCTCGGCGTGCTGGCGGCGAAGGGCGTGGTCCGGCGCATCCAACCGATGGGATCGCCGGCGCTGTACGAAGCGCGCGTCGGCGACAACCACCATCATCTGATCTGTCGCGACTGCGGGCGCGTGGTGGACGTGGACTGCGCGATGGGTGCCGCGCCCTGTCTCACTCCGCACGACGACATGGACTACGAGATCGACGAGGCCGAGGTCGTCTATTGGGGCCGCTGCGCCGAGTGCCGGCGGTTGGCCAGAACCGACGCCGGAGCCTGATCGGCTTTTCCAACCACACCAGAGACCATCATGAGCAACGAAGCCAAGTGTCCCGTCCCCCACGTCGCCGGCAGCGGCACGTCGAACCGCGACTGGTGGCCGAACCAGTTGAAGCTCGAGCTGCTGCGGCAGCATTCGGCGAAGTCCAACCCGATGGGCGAGGACTTCGACTACGCGAAGGAGTTCGAGAGTCTCGACCTCGCCGCGGTGAAGCAGGACCTCGCGGCGCTGATGACGGACTCGCAGGACTGGTGGCCTGCGGACTTCGGCCACTACGGTCCCCTGTTCGTGCGCATGGCGTGGCACAGCGCCGGCACCTACCGCACCGGCGACGGTCGCGGTGGCGGGGGTCGCGGGCAGCAGCGCTTCGCCCCGGTGAACAGCTGGCCGGACAACGTCAGCCTCGACAAGGCCCGCCGCCTGCTGTGGCCCATCAAACAGAAGTACGGCCGGAAGATTTCGTGGGCCGACCTGATGATCCTCGCCGGCAACGTGGCGCTCGAGACGATGGGATTCCGGACGTTCGGCTTCGGCGGCGGACGCGAGGATGTGTGGGAGCCGGACCAGGACGTGTATTGGGGCCTCGAGAAGACGTGGCTGGGCGACGAGCGCTACTCGGGGGACCGCGACCTCGAAAATCCGTTGGCCGCCGTGCAGATGGGCCTCATCTACGTGAATCCCGAAGGTCCCAACGGCAATCCGGACCCGGTGGCCGCGGCCAAGGACATCCGCGAGACGTTCGCGCGCATGGCGATGAACGACGAGGAGACGGTGGCGCTCATCGCCGGTGGCCACAGCTTCGGCAAGACGCACGGGGCCGGACCGGTATCGAACGTGGGGCCGGAGCCCGAGGCCGCGCCGCTCGAAGCGCAGGGGTTCGGGTGGAAGAACAGCTTCGGCACCGGCCGGGGGGCGGATACGATCACCAGTGGGCTGGAGGTCACCTGGACCGATACGCCGACGAAGTGGAGCAGTGACTTCTTCGAGAATCTGTTCGGGTTCGACTACGAGTTGGAAAAGAGCCCGGCGGGCGCCCAGCAGTGGGTGGCGAAGGGCGCCGAGGCCACGGTGCCGGACGCATACGATCCGTCCACGAAGCACCGGCCGCGGATGCTCACCACCGATCTGTCGCTGCGCTTCGATCCGGCGTACGAGAAGATCTCTCGTCGGTTCATGGAGCACCCGGAGCAGCTGGCGGACGCGTTCGCCCGCGCCTGGTTCAAGCTCACGCACCGCGATATGGGCCCGCGGGCGCGCTACCTCGGCCCCGAGGTGCCGGACGAGGAGTTGATCTGGCAGGACCCGATTCCCGCCGTGGATCACCCGTTGATCGACGCGAAGGACGTCGCCGCGCTGAAGAAGCAGATTCTGGCTTCCGGGCTCTCGGTGTCCGAACTCGTGTCCACGGCGTGGGCGTCGGCGTCCACGTTCCGCGGGTCGGACAAACGCGGCGGCGCGAACGGAGCGCGGATCCGGCTGGCCCCGCAGAAGGATTGGGCCGTCAACCAACCGGCGCAGCTCGGCAAGGTGCTCGAGAAACTCGAAGGCATCCGGCGGGCGTTCAACGCGTCGGCAAAGGGCGGCAAGCAGGTCTCGCTGGCCGACCTGATCGTGCTCGGCGGGTGCGCGGGTATCGAGCAGGCCGCGAAGAACGGCGGTCATGCGGTGTCCGTGCCGTTCACGCCGGGGCGTACGGATGCGTCGGCCGAGCAGACCGACGCGGACTCGTTCGCCGTGCTCGAGCCGATTGCGGACGGGTTCCGCAACTATCTCAAGCGCGAATACACCGTCCCGGCGGAAGCGTTGCTGGTGGACCGGGCGCAACTGCTGACCCTGACGGCGCCGGAGATGACCGCGCTCGTGGGCGGCATGCGCGTGCTGAAAACCAACGTGGGCGGCGCATCGCACGGCGTCTTCACGGCCCGGCCCGAGGCGCTCACCAACGACTTCTTCGTGAACCTGCTCGACATGGGCACGGAGTGGACGCCGGTGGGGAAGGACGCGGCGGAATTCGAGGGCCGCGATCGTCGCACGGGCAAGGTGAAATGGACCGGGACGCGCGTCGATCTCGTGTTCGGATCGAACTCGCAACTCCGCGCGCTGGCGGAAGTGTACGCGAGCGGCGACGGCGAGGAGAAGTTCGTCCACGACTTCGTGGCCGCGTGGCACAAGGTGATGAACCTCGATCGCTTCGATCTCGCCTGATCGGTACGGACCATCCTCTCCCGGCGCCCGGCGGGGCGGCCACGCAGCGCGCGTTCCGGCTGCCGCGCCGCACCGCCGCCGGGCCCGCCCACTCGCGCATGCTCTACTTCGCTTACGGGTCCAACCTCTGGCAGCCGCGCCTCGAGTTTCGGGTGGGCCGTGTCCGCGCCCTCGGCGTGGGGCGGTTGGCCGACTACTGTCTCCGCTGGCACAAGCGGTCGGCGGACGGCTCCGGAAAGTGCGATATCGTCCCCGTCGCGGACGATGAGGTCATCGGCGCAGTGTACGAGTTGGACGCCTCCAAACTCGAGGTGCTCGACCGCATCGAGGGAGTGGGTGCCGGATACGAGCGTGCGGAGGTGCGGGTCGTGGTCGACGGGCGCACGGTCACGGCCGCCGCGTACGTCGCCACGCAGGTGGACGACACGCTGCTTCCGTACGACTGGTACCGCCATCTGGTGCTCGCCGGGGCACGCCGGCACGGGTTGCCGGAGGCGTACATCGTGCGCCTCGGCGAGCAGCGCTTCCAACTCGATCCCGATCCGCGCCGCGCCGCCGAGCAGCGCCGGCAGCTCGACCCGTCCTCCTGACCCTCACGGCGTCATCGGCACTGCGGATAGCCCGGCTGCGGGCCTGAAATGGCCGGGCGTTCGCGGCGGTTCGCGATCGCCGTCATCACCTGGTGCAGGAAGTTTCCGATGCGCGCCATGTGATCGTAGTCCGCGTATTCCGGCTCGTCGGTCTGCTGGTGGTAGTCCTCCGAATATCCGGTCGAGAAGTACGCCACCGGTACGTCGTGGTGCACGTAGTTCACCTGGTCGCTCCGGCAGAAGCGGTTCAGGGGATTGGCGGGCACGTCCCACGTGTGGTCGATGGCCATCACCACCGGCCGCACGGCGTTCACCGAATCGATGATGTCGCCGAACTCCATCGACAGCCGCCGCGACCCGAGGATCTGGATGGACGTCGGCCCGCCGAACTTCACCTGGTCCACGCGGCCCTTGGCTTCCATGTCCATGTTGAGCGCCGCGGCGATCGAGTCGAGGGAGATGGTCGGATGGTCGGTGAACCACTTGGAGCCGAGCAGTCCCGCCTCTTCCCCTTCGTGCGAGACGAAGATGATCGAGCGCGCCGGATGTTCGGTGGCGAACCGTTCGGCGATCTCGAGCATGATCACGGTGCCCGATCCGTCGTCGTCGGCGCCGTTCATGATCGAGTCCCGGCGCGGGGGGCGGATGGACCGGGCCCGCGCAATCAACGAATCGATCTCGTGTTGCTGGGCCGTCGTCGGCCGGCAGACCGGGTCGTTCGCGCCCTGGCGGCGGGTGACGATGTTCACGGCCCGCAGCGAGTCGTGGTCGACCACCGTGCTGTTGACTCCCACATGGTCGTTGTGCGCGCTCACGAGCACGTACTCCCCGGCGCGCGCCGGATCCGAGCCCGGCAGCACGGCAATCACGTTGCGCGCCGGCCACTGCGGCATGTGGAAGTCGTAGCTCCACTTCGCGGACAGGGGCTTGCCGACCGTTCCCACCGCCAGCTGGTCCACCGGACGTCCGAAGATCCGCTCCGCTGCCGCCGCCGTGATCGAGGCGCCGCCGGGAGCCGCCGGTCCGTCGTAGCGCATGCCGGTGCGCTCCGCGAACGCGTTGTCGCGCGACGCGGCGGGCAGGTCGTCAAGATTCACGAACAGCACCGCGGCCGCTCCCAGCGCCGCGGCGCGTTCGTCGCGCATCGCCCCCCCGCGTCCGCCGCCGCCCGCCCGGCCGCCGCGTCCGGCGCCCGCACCACGGGCCGCCGCTGCCGCCCGGTCCGCCACCACGGCCGCTTCGGCGCCGAACCGGTCGGGTACCGAGTCGCATCGCGGCAGCGGCCCGCCGCCCCGCCGTCCGAACCGTCCCGCCGGCGGGCCGCCGATGAACACCGCCACCTTGCCGCGGAACGCCGCGGCGTCGAGTGGCACGGTGGTGTCGCCGAACTGCCCGGCGAAGACCGCCGGCACGCCGTCGAGCGTTGCCTGCTCGCCGATGCCCGTGGCGGGGGACGGTGTGAGGGGGATCCAATCGGTGCCCGCGGCGAGCGCCGAGCCGTCGACCGTGAGCCGCGACGACGCGCGCGCGAATCCCTGCGGACCGTACGGCATGTCCTGGAAGTAGGTCCCGTGTTCGCCCGCCGGCTTGAGCCCGAGTTTCCGGAATACGCTCGCGATGTATGCCGTGCCCTTGTAGTTGCCCAGCTCGCCGATCCGCCGCCCCTGCATCGAGTCGTCCGCGAAGCCGTAGAGGCGGGTTCGCAGGTCGTTGGCGGTGATGGCCGCGGTGGTGGGTCTCGGCGCCCAGACCGCGGGACCCTCGTCGGGCCACACGGGCTTCTGGTGCGCGCGGGCGGCACTGCCGCCCTGGGCAAACATCGGGGTTGCGGTACACAGGGCGAGCGCGATCGCGGACAGGGAGCGCGAAGCTGAGCGAGGCACGGCCTTCCTCCGGTGGTGGGAACGACGGAACGGAAATGTGGCCGCGGGGCGGGGGATCGGCAACGCGGCCGGCGCCGTTCCGGGCGGCGTTAGATTTTTCCTCATGCGCCCCGCCGATCTCGAAGGCACCCTCGACTTTCTCCGCGCCGCCGAGCGGCTCAAGGCCACGCATCGCAGCGCCTATACGTCCGACGGCGAGCGGGAGAGCGCCGCCGAGCACAGCTGGCGGCTCTGCCTGATGGCGCTGGTGCTGGCACCGGAGTTTCCCGACGTCGACCTCGCGCGGCTGCTGAAGATCTGCCTCGTGCACGACCTGGGAGAAGCGGTGCACGGCGACATCCCGGCGCCCGAACAGGCCCGCCGTCTGGCCGAAAACCCGGCCGCCACCAAGTCCGCCACGGAACGGCGCGACCTGCTCTCGCTCGTGGCGCGCCTGCCCGAGCCCGCGCGGGGGGAGATCGTGGCGCTCTGGGACGAGTACGAGACGGCGGCCACGCCCGAGGCCCGGCTGGCCAAGGCCCTCGACAAGTTGGAGACGATCCTCCAGCACACGCAGGGCGCCAACCCGCCGGACTTCGACTACCGCTTCAACCTCGGCTACGGGCGCCGGTTCACCGCCGGCCATCCCGTGCTCGACGCGATGCGTGAGATCCTCGATCGCGCCACCGAGCTGCGCGCCGCGGAATCGGAAGGCCCCCAGTCGAAGCCGCCGACGATCCGGCGCGCCCGCATGGCCGATGCCGCCGCCCTGGCCGCGTTCGCGGAACGTACCTTTCGCGAGACCTACGAGGCGTTCAACACTCCCGAGGACATGACGGCGCATGTGGAACGCGTCTTCGGCGAAGACAAACAGCGGGCGGAAATCATGAACCCGGACGGCGCCGTGCTCGTGGCCGAGCACGAGGGGTCGCTGATCGCGTACTCGCAGCTTCGCTGGACCGCCGTTCCAGGATGCGTGAGCGGTTACGATCCGATGGAGATCCACCGGTTCTACGTGGACCGGGCGTGGCACGGACGCGGGGTCGCAGTCCGGCTCATGGAGGCGTCGCGCCGCTCCGCGGCGGAACTCGGAGCCGGGGTGCTCTGGCTCGGCGTCTGGGAGCGCAACCCGCGGGCCATCGCCTTCTATAAGAAGTGCGGATTCGCCGACGTCGGAGAGTGGACCTTCACCCTCGGAAACGATGTGCAGCGCGACCGGGTACTGCAGCGTTCCGTGCGGGACGTCATCGCGCCCCCGGTGCGGTAGCCCGGTCTCACCCCGTCCCAGCTCCGCCGTCCCTCTTCCACGCGACTTTCCATGTACATCCCCAGCGCCTTCGAACAGCCCGACCCGCGCGCCTTGCACGCGTTGATCCGGTCCCATCCGTTCGGTACCCTCGTGGTGCCGTCGCCGTCGGGGCTCGAGGTGAATCACCTTCCGTTCGTGCTGCAGGCGGATCCGGCACCGGCCGGCCTGCTGCACGCGCATGTGGCGCGTGGCAATCCCGTGTGGCGCGCGCTGGCGGAGGCGGCGGAAGCCGTGGTCATCTTCCAGGGCCCCGATCACTACATCTCCCCGACGTGGTACCCGAGCAAGGCGGAGGTCGGCGGGAAGGTCGTTCCGACCTGGAACTACGCGGTGGTGCATGCGCATGGCCCGGCGCGCGCCGTGGACGACCGGGGCTGGCTTGCCCGCCACCTCGCGGAGTTGGTGGCCATCAACGAGGCGGGTCGTGAGCCCGCCTGGCGCATCGACGACGCCCCGGCGGATTTCGTGGAGAAGATGATCGGAGCCGTGGTCGGTATCGAGATCCCGATCCGGCGCCTGGTGGGCAAGTGGAAGCTCAATCAGAATCGCTCGGCGTTGGACCGGGAGGGTGTGGTGGTGGCGTTGGAGAGCCTGGGGGCCGGGGGGGCGGCGGCGGAGATGGCGGCCGCGATGCGGCAGAAGAGGGAGTGAGCCGGAGCGATCGGGGGACGCGGGAAGCGGCGGCGACCCCGAGTGCCCCTTGCAATAGATGTTATAACAGATATATTTCCGTCCATGACGACGCGGATCCACGACGAGCTGCGGCAGCAGCGCCCCTTCACCTCCGTTGAAGCGGAGGTGCTGGTGACGCTGCGGCGAACGGCGGCGGTGCTGGATCACGCCATCAACGAAGCGCTCAGGCCGTTCGGGATCACGGCCACGCAGTACAACGTGCTCCGCATCCTGCGCGGGGCGGGGGAGCGCGGACTGTGTGGCCGGGACGTCGGCGACCGGATGATCGCCCACGTGCCGGACGTGCCGCGGATGCTCGAACGGATGACCGATGCGGGATTGATCAGCCGTGCTCGCGACCGCGACGACCGGCGTCATACGACGGCCCGCATCACCCGACGGGGGCTGGACCTGCTCGATGCGATCGAACCCTCGTTTCAGGCGCTGCACCTGCGGGCCCTGCGTGGGGTGACGCGGGAGCGGCTGCGCGCGTTTTCCGACACGCTGGATGTGATCCGGGCCCAACTATAAGAGCCGTTTTTTTTGGACTAATGGATGTTATAACAGATATTTGACCGTGGAATCATCGAGGCAAACATGACCAGGACCAACGAAGCCATTCGCGTGGTGGGAATCGCCGGGAGCCTGCGGGAGGGCTCGCACAATCGGCGGCTGCTCGAGGCGGCGCGAACGCTGGCCCCCAGGGGGATGTCGCTGGAGATCGTCCCGTTGGCCGACGTGCCGCTGTACAACCAGGACCTCGATCGGGACGGCGTGCGTCCGGCGGCCGTCGAGGCGCTCAAGTCGGCAGTGGCCGGCGCCGATGCCGTGCTGATCGCCACTCCCGAATACAATCACAGCATTCCGGGGGTGTTGCAGAACGCCATCGACTGGCTCTCGCGGCCGGCGATGCGGTCGCCTCTGGCCGGCAAGCCGGTGGCGATCGTGGGGTCGTCCCCCGGCGCCATGGGGGCCGTCCGTGCGCAGCAGCAGCTGAAGCTCGTGCTGATGTCCACATTGGCGCACGTGATGCCGCATCCGGGCGTGGCGGTGGGCCAGGTGCACGAGAAGTTCGACGGCGACGGTGAATTGACGCATGGCGCCACGCGGGATGCACTCTCGGCGTTCCTGCAGCAGTTCGACCAGTGGGTGCGGCGGATGGTCGCCGGGGCGCGACAGGCGGCTTGACGGTGCGAGCCTCGGGCCGCGGTACGCTACTTGCCCCGTGAGTCCGACCAGCCCATACTCCCCGTTCACGCCCGCAAGGCTGCCGACCGCGCGTCGCGGTGACCCCGCGCTGGCCGGCGGCCCCCACCTTTCTGAGGTCCCATTCATGCGTACCGTTCCCGCGATCGTCGCCGTGCTCGGCCTGGCAGTCGCCGCCACTCTGCCGGCGCAGGATCCCGGCATGTCGGTGTTTCCATTCACGCAGAAGCACGGCGGCAGCAAGTCCGTGGAGCTGGTGGCGCACGTGGTGAACAACCCCGGTGCCTGGAAGGCCTCCGACATCGAAATGGAGGAGGACGCCGGCCGTCCGTACGTTTACATCTCCGGGTTCACCCACTTCAACGTCCAGGCGTACGACGTCCGCGACGAGAAGCACCCCAAGGAGGTCTGGAACTGGACGATCGAGAATCCCGAGCTGCATCGCGGCATCGGTGCCATGGACGGCAAGTACTTCAAGATCGGCGGCAAGTACTACTTCGCGCAGTCGTACCAGTTCATGCAGGGCAGTCCCGACGCCGATCTCGGCGCCGTGATCTTCGACGTCACCGGCCTGCCGGACGCGTCGAAGGTGCACGTGGTGGCCCGCATCCGGTATCCGAAGGCGCCGGGCGGTTTCCACAACACGTACGTCTACAAGCACTCCGACGGGCACGTCTACTACGTCGCGACCGCCAACGAGGATGACGCACTCGTCTACGACCTCGGCAAGGTGGTGAGCGGCGCCCCGGAGGACAGCTGGATCGTGTCGCGCATTCCCAATCCCACGCCCTTCCGGCAGATGGGCACGGGCAGCTACCACGACTTCTACGTGGGGTACGACCCGGGCACGCACGAGGACAAGTTCTACGGCGCCGGGCTGGGGGGATACTCGGTGTGGAACATCACCAACATCGCCGCCCCCAAGCAGGTATTCACGATCACCGGCCTCGGCCTCGACATCGCGCATACGTTCACACCGTCGCCCGACGGCAAGTACGCGGTGACCGAGACCGAGTACGAATACACGCCGCTGCGCATCTGGGATCTGCAGCCCGGCCAGACCGGCAAGACGCAGAATCTGGACGTGCCGATTGCCGGCTGGGCCGCCGACTGGCGGGACCTGTCGCACAACCATGAAGTGCGGTGGCCGTACGTGTTCGTGTCGGCCTACGAGGACGGGTTCCAGGTGTTCGATCTCAAGAATCCGGCCGCCCCGCACACCGACGGCTACTACTTCACCTGTGAATGCACCCACATGCACGGCTTCGGCGGCACGCCGGACAACGGCTGGGAAAGCACGATCAGCGTGGAGCAGGGCGCCTTCGGTGTCGACGTCCGGAATCGCGACGGCCTGATCGCCCTGTCCGACATGCGCAGCGGCCTCTGGCTGTTCCGGCTCAAGGGCTTCACCGGGTGGAACGGCCACGACGTCGGCCAGCCGAACATCTCGAGCGTGCAGGACTTCGATCACGGACCGGAGGGCGCGCCCGCACCCTCGGGCGGGCAGTGACCCGGGCAGGGACGACGCACGACGCCGGTGAGCGGCGGCCGACCGGCCGCCGCCTCGCCGGAGTGGTGGTGGCGCTGGGACTGTGTCTCGGCGCCGCGCGCGCCGCGGCGCAGGGCGGCCCGTACGACATCGCGCTCTTCAACACGCCGAAGAGCACCACGGCCACCGGGCAGGCGCGGCTGGTGTTCGCATCGTCGCCGATGGACGTGGCGGTCACCGCCGACGGACACGCCCGCTACGACGCGCGCGTGACCGTGAAGGGATTGCCGGCGCCCGCCACGCTGGGGGCCTACACGGCCTACGTCGCGTGGGCGGTGACCCCGGACCTCACCGAGTGGCACCGCCTGGGCACGGTGCGCAACGGCACGACGATGGTGGGCACGGCGGATTTCAACAAGTTCCTGTTCGTCATCACGGCCGAAGCGAATGCCACGCCCGACACGCATCACGGACCGGTGGTGCTGCATGGGACGTCGCCGAGCGGATGGCTGCAGACCTTCCTCACTCACCCGCTGTTCCGGGGAGTGTACTAGGTGGCGCATCGGCACTGGATGGCGGGGCTGGCACTGGCGGTGCTGGCCGCGCCCGCGGCGGCGCAGCAGAAGCCGCCGGTGAAGAAGCCGCCGGCCGACACCGGCATGGCGGGGATGAAGATGGGCGCCGACACCGGGATGGCCGGGATGTCGATGGGCGCCGACACCGGCATGCACATGGCGATGCCGATCCCGATGCCCAAGGACATGATCATGATGCCCGGGCTGCGGGGGCTCCTGCCACCGGTCACGCCCTTCCTGCCCGGCGCTGGGGTCGACGCCGACACCCTGCCGCTGGCCACGCCGTCGCAGCTCACGGCCATGCGGGACGGCGACACCCTCGATCTCACGGCGATGCTCGTGCGCCGCGTGGTGAAGGGGCACACGTACGTGATGTACGGCTACAACGGGCAGTCGCCGGGGCCGCTCATCCGCGTGCCGCAGAACGCGACGATCGTCGTCCACTACCACAACCACATCGATCTGCCGACCACGGTGCACTGGCACGGGTTGCGGCAGGACAACCGGTACGACGGGGTTCCGAACATCACGCAGGCCCCCGTGGCGCCCGGCGACAGCTTCACCTACCGCGTGCACTTTCCCGACGCCGGCGTGTACTGGTACCACCCGCACGTGCGCGAGGACATCGAGCAGGCGATGGGACTGTTCGGCAACATGCTCGTCGACGCGCCCGATCCGGACTACTACTCGCCCGCGAACGACGAGCAGGTGTTGATCCTCGACGACCTGCTGATCAACGCCGACACGCTGATTCCGTTCGGCAAGGAAGCCCCGGACTTCGTGCTCATGGGCCGGGTGGGGAACGTGATGCTCGTGAACAGCGAGCCGCGCTACACCTACCACACGCACGCCGGGTCGGTGGTCCGCTTCTACTTCACCAACACCGCCAGTTCGCGGACCTTCAACCTCTCATTCAGCGGCGCCCCGATCAAAGTCGTGGCCTCGGAGGTGAGCCGGTTCGAACACGAGGAGATGACGCCGAGCGTGGTGCTCGCGCCGGCGCAGCGCTACATCGTGCAGGTCCGCTTCGACAAGCCGGGCCGGTACGCGCTCGTGAACGCCATCCAGGCCATCAACCACTACGAGGGGGAGTTCCGGCCCGAGGTGGATACGCTGGGCATCGTGACCGTCGATTCCACGCCCGCCAGCCCGGACTACGGGCGCCAGTTCGCGACCATGCGCACCAACCCGGCGGTGGTGCAGGACATTGCGAAGTACCGTCCGTACTTCGACAAACCGCCCGACAAGACGTTCACGCTCACCGTGCAGCCCAACGCGCTGCCGCTGGCGACCGTGCAGTTCATGAACGTCGACACGGCGTACTTCGCACCGGTGGAGTGGGTGGACGGCATGCCGGCCATGAACTGGCTGTCCACCAGCAACCAGGTGCGGTGGATCATCCGCGATCAGGCCACCGGCAAGGAGAACATGGACATCGACTGGCATGCGAAGCAGGGGTCGGTGATCAAGCTCCGCCTGTACAACGATCCGCGGTCGTTCCACCCGATGCAGCACCCCATCCACCTGCACGGCCAGCGGATGCTCGTCGTTGCCCGCGACGGCGTGCGCACGAAGAACCTGTCCTGGAAGGACACCGTGATCATCCCCGTGGGGGCGACGGTGGACCTGCTCATCGATGCGTCCAACCCGGGCGCGTGGATGATGCACTGCCATATCGCCGAGCATCTGGGAGCGGGGATGATGACGGTGCTGCACGTCGATCCCGCCGCCTCCCGCTGACGGCGGCGCGATGCGCGACCGGCCGCGCGCGCCCTCTGCGCGCTGGACACTCGGCGTCACGCTGATGGCGACGGTCGTGGCCTGCACGGGGTACCGGCCGCCGGCCGGCCCACAGCCCCGTACCCCGGTTCCCACCGCATTCAACGTCACCTCCTTCCGGTCGGCGTACGGCATCGACGTGCGATTTGCCGGAACCGCCGACGTGGCCGGTGAATGGATGCAGGTGATCATCCGGTCGGGGGCGGTTCGCGCCTATCAGCAGGACCCCACACAGTATCGCAATCTCCGGATCCGGGCGGCGGTGGCAACGTGCACGGCAGGCGGCCACTGGGCGCTGGCGTCGGAGAGCCTGCCGGTGCGCGTGACGGCGGCGCTGGCGAGCGAGGATGCCGGCTCGGGGCTCGACGCCGGGACCCACGAGTTGCGCGATACGCTGCGCCTGAATGCGGCGCTGCCTCCCGGCACGCGGCTCGATCGCGCGTGGATGGCGATCGTGGTCGAGTGGCCCGTGTCGAATTCCTTCGCGTCCTACGAGCTGCACGCCGATTTCCCGCTGGCGGTCGCCGCGGGAACGCAGCCGCCGGACCGGCGGTGGACCGACCGGAGCGGCGGGATGGACATCGGAACCCGTTGCCGGTAGTCGCCGCCTCTCGCGCCGGACGATTGTAAGGAGTTTCTTTGTGGGGCCATCGCGGCGGTTCCCTTGTCGCGGCGCGCGCGCGGCGCCTAACGTTACGCGGTTCCCGCACCCTTCTCGGAGCACGGTTCCCATGCTGAAGCGCGTCCTCTCTCGTCGTCGCCTGGCCAGCCTCTCGCTCGCCGCGGCCGGTCTCGTCACCATCGGCGCGCGGCCCCCGGGTCACCCGCCGGTGCGCCCCGATCTGCTGGCCGGCCTCGTCTGGCGCAACATCGGCCCGCTCCGCGCCGGGCGCGTGGCGGCGGTGACCGGCGCGATCGGGGAACCGGGCGTGTTCTACTTCGGGTCGCCCTCGGCGGGCGTCTGGAAGACGACCAACGCCGGGATCACGTGGAATCCGATCTTCGACGACGTGAAGGACGTCTCGTCGGTGGGCGCCATCGAGGTCGCGCCGTCCGATACGAACGTCATCTACGTCGGCACGGGCGACATCATCACCGGCGGCGCGATCAACGAAGGCAACGGGATGTACAAGTCCATCGACGCCGGGCGCACCTGGACGCACATCGGCCTCGACGCCACCAAGCAGATCCCGTCGATCATCGTCGATCCGGCGAATCCGGACCTCGTGATGGTGGCCGCACAGGGCAACGTGCATGAGAAGAGCGACCAGCGTGGGGTGTTCCGCTCCACCGACGGCGGGCAAACGTGGACGCGCACGCTGTTCGTGAGCGATGAAATCGGCGCCGTGAAGCTCGCCTACGCGCACGACAAGCCAAGCGTCATTCTCGCCACCACCGACCAGCACTACGTGGAACCGGGCTCCACGGCGCGGGGCGCGTTCGGCGGGCCCAGCGGCACGCACCTGTTCAAGTCCGTTGACGAGGGGGTGACCTGGACCGAGATCAGCGGTCACGGCCTGCCCGAGCTGACGGGGCGCACCTCGGTGGCGGTGGCCAACCACACCGACGGCATGCGGATGTTCATCGTCACGAACAGCGGCCTCTACCGTTCCGACGACGGCGGAGCGAATTGGCGGCAGATCGGCGCCGACGACAACCGCATCCACAACGGCCAGGGCGGCTACAACTGCGGCATCTATGTGGATCCCGAGAACCCCGACCTGCTGTATGTGATCAATACGTCGAGCTACGTCTCGCGCGACGGCGGCAAGACCTGGACCGGATTCAAGGGCGCACCGGGCGGCGACGATCCGCAGCAGCTCTGGATCGATCCCACCAACGGGCAGCGCATGCTGCTGGGCATGGACCAGGGCGGCACGGTGACGCTGGACGGCGGGCGCACGTGGAGCACCTGGTACAACCAGAGCACCGAGCAGGTCTACCACCTGTCGGTGGACAACTCGTTTCCGTACTGGGTGTATGCGCCGCAGCAGGACGCCGGGGCCATCCGGGTGCGCAGCCGCGGCAACTTCGGTGAGATCACGCCGCTCGACTGGAATCCGGTGGGGGGATGGGAGTGGGGGACGATCATGGCCGATCCGCTCGATCCGAACACCGTGTTCGCCACCGGGTCGGGAATGCTCCGGATCAGCTATCCCAGCGAGCAGACGATCAACGTGAGCCCGAACGTGGACGCGAGCCTTCACCTGCGGCAGACCTCCACCAACCCGATCGTCTTCGCGCCGTGGAACCAGCACGAGATGCTGGCCGGCTTCCAGTTCGTCATGGCGACCACCGACGGCGGCGTGCACTGGCGGAAGATGAGTCCCGACCTCGGCTATCCGAAGGGCGTGACGCCGCCGCCGGAGGACCAGGCCGGCGGGCGCGGGGGACGGGGGGGACGCGGCGGCGGCGCGCCGCCGGGCGGCCTCATCGAGGCGATCTCTCCGTCCACGGTGACGCCGGGGCTCATCTGGGTCTCCACCAACAACGGACTCGTCAAGCTCACGCGCGACGACGGCAAGACGTGGGACGACGTCAGCATCGCCGATCTGCCCGACCGCGAGCACGCCGACCTCGATGCGATCGACGCCTCGCACACGAACCCCGGTGAGGCGTACGTGGCGGTGGACTACCACACCGCGGGGAACTTCGCGCCCTTCTTCTATCGCACCCGCGACTACGGCAAGCACTGGACGAAGATCGTCAACGGCCTGCCCACCGATCAGCCGAACGGGAGCTTCGCGCGCGTGATCCGGGCCGACACGAAGAAGGCCGGGCTGCTGTTCGCGGGTACGGAGAGCGGGATGTACGTGTCGTTCGACGACGGCGACGTCTGGCAGTCGCTGCAGCTGAACCTGCACACGACGTCGTACCGCGACGCCGTGATCAAGGGCAACGATCTGGTGGTCGGCACCTACGGCCGTGGGATCTGGATTCTCGACGACATCTCGCCGCTGCGTCAGATGACGCCGGCGGTGGAGAGCGCGCCGGCGCACCTGTTCAAGCCCGGGCAGGCGGTGCGCGTGCGGCGGAACGTGAACCAGGACACGCCCTTCCCGCCCGAAGTGCCGCATTCCCTGAATCCGCCGCCGGGCGCGCTGATCTACTACGCGCTGGGCGCGCCGCCAAGTGGCGACATCACGCTCGACGTGCTGGACGCGTCGGGGCGCGTGGTGCGCCACATGTCGAGTGCGCCGGTCACCCCGGTGGAGGAAGCCTCGCATCCGCCGGCGCCGAGTTTCTGGCTGGCCACGCCGCGCGGGATGCCCACGGAGACCGGGCTCAACCGCGTGAACTGGGATCTGCGGTACGACGATCCTCCGGCGTTCTCGCACTCGTTCGGGATCAACGCCAACCCGGGGCTCACGCCGGCGTCGCCCGAGGGGCCGTTGGCGCTGGCGGGCACCTACACGCTGCGCCTCACCGTGAACGGCAAGTCGTACTCCCAGTCGCTCACCGTGGTGAACGATCCGCGCTCGCCGGCGACTGCCGTCGCGCTGCGCGCGCAGCACGCGCTCCAGATGAAGGCGTACGACGGCGCGCGCGAGGCCTGGGACGGGTACCAACAGGTGACCGCGGTACATGATGCCGTGCAGCGGGCGGCCTCGAACGCGGCCGTTGCGGCGGCGGCCGAAGCGTTCGCCGCCCAGCTCGACAGCGTGAGTGGCGGCAGCGGCGGCGGCAGGGGACGTGGATTCGGACGCGGTCGTGGCGGGGCAGCGCCGCCGAACTTCCGGGCGGTCAACGGTACGCTGCTGCGGCAGCTGGATCTCCTCGACTCGGGCGACATGGCGCCGACGCCGGCAATGAGCGCGGCCGTGGCCGCAAGCTGCGGCGAGTTGAAGGCGGCCGTGTCCGCCTGGCGGGGGGTGATGGCGAAGCAACTGCCGGCCTTCAACGCCGAACTGACGAAGGCCGGATTGTCGCCGATCGCGGCGCCGCATCCGATGCTGCCGGTCCCCGGGTGCTGAACCCCGGTCGATTCGCGCACCCATTCGTGCCGAGAAGTGGTCAGTTTTGGCCTCGACGCCCGGAGGGTATTCCGCCAGGCGTCGTTGCGCCGTAGCGTTGTGGCGTGAAGCGCTCCCTCCCCGCCCCCGAGGCGGCCGAAGCCCTCGTCGAATCGCACAGCACCGAACTGAAGCGCGAGCTGCGTCTCTCGGACCTGGTGCTCACGCAGGTGATGTTCATCGTCGTCTCTCAGTGGGTGGGCACGGCGGCCATGCTCGGCCATTCGCAGGTGGTGTACTGGCTGCTGGCTATGGCCCTGTTCTATCTGCCGCAGGCCGCCGTGGTCATCTACCTCGACCTGTTGATGCCGCTGGAAGGCGCGCTGTACCAGTGGGCGAAGATCAGATTCAACGACGGCATCGGGTTCCTGGTGTCCTGTTACCTGTGGGTGTTCGCTCTCATCCTGCTCTCGTCGTACGGGCTGGTGATCGCCCAGACCTTCGCTACGCCCTCGGGCCGAGGGTGGCATGGATGACCGGCACGAAGTGGTACGACGGTGCCGTGACCGTATTCGTGGTGGCGATGATCGTCCTCGTGTCGCTCTACGGCCTCCGCATCGGGAAGTGGGTGCACGACGCTGGCGGGACGGCGCATCTGCTCACCTTCGGCGCGCTGGTCCTGATGCCGATCATCGCCTTCTCGCGGGGCACCGTGGCCGATCCGCATCCCTTTCGCGGCCGCGATGCCGCAGGCGAGCTGCTGTCGGTGAACATCTTCAGCAAGATGGCGCTCGGCGCGCTCACCGGGTTCGAATTCGTGGCCATTCTCGCGGGCGAGACCCGGAATCCGGCAAAGGCCATTGGCCGCTCGGTGATGATCGCGACGCCAGTGATCGCGCTCATGTTCATCCTCGGCACCAGCGCCGTGCTGGCGGCCACACCCACCGGCAAGATCGACCTCATCGCGCCGATTCCGCAGGCGCTCACCTACGGACTGCGCGCGTTCGGCTTCGCGGTGTACATCGTCCCCGTGCTCACGATGCTGCTGCTCATGCGGCACATCGCGAACGTGAACCTGCTGTTCGCCGCCAACGCGCGGCTGCCGATGGTGGCCGGATGGACGGGCTGCTGCCGGCCTGGTTCACGCGGTTGCACCCGCGCTATCGGACGCCACTGAACTCGATTCTGTTCGTGGGGGCGGTGACGCTGGTGTTCGGCGCGTTCAGCCTGGTGGGCGTGGGGTTGCAGGAGGCGTTCCAGCTGCTCGACAGCGCGGCTGGCATTCTGTACGCCGTGTGCTATCTGGCGATGTTCGCCCTGCCGATCATCGGCATGCGGGGCTTCCCACATGCACCGTTCTGGCTGCGCCTCGCGGCGGTCTCGGGATTCGCGGTGACCCTGCTCTACATCGTGATGTCCGTATTCCCGATCATCGACGTGAAGAGCGGGTGGTCGTTCGCGATCAAGATCATCGTCGTCGTGGTGGTGGCCAACATGCTCGGGGTCGGGATCTACCGCGGAGCGCGCCGGCGCAAGGCGCCCACGCCGCCGGCTGAGCCGGGCCGCCGCGGCTCCGCGCGGTGACTGGATTCCCGCGGAGCGATCGTCGAGATTGCGAATCGATACCAACGGGGAGGAGTGAAACGATGGTTGCATGGCTCGGGACGGGACTACTCGGCGCCGGATTCGTGCGCGCGATGCTCAACCGCGGCGACGACGTGCAGGTCTGGAACCGTTCGCCGGACAAGGCGCGGGCGCTCGAGGCCGATGGAGCGAAGGCATTCGCCGATCCGGCGGACGCCGTGCGCGGCGCCGACCGCGTGCATCTCTGCCTGTCGGACGATGCGGCCGTGGACGACGTGCTCGAACTCGCGAGGCCGGGGTTCGGCGCCGGGGTCGTCGTCGTCGATCACACGACCACGTCGCCGGCCGGTGCCGCGGCGCGCATCAAGCGGTGGACGGAACGGGGCGTGCCCTTCCAGCACGCGCCGGTGTTCATGGGGCCGGCCAACGCCCTCGAGAGCACGGGATTCATGCTCACCTCCGGCGATCGCGCGCTCGTCGACCGTCTCGAGCCGGTGCTGTCGAAGATGACGGGCCAGTTGCTCTACTTCGGGCCGGTGCCCGAGCGGGCGGCGGGCATGAAGCTGCTCGGCAACCTGTTCCTCGTCTCCATGATCGCCGGCGCCACCGACGTGCTGGCGTTGGCCAAGGCGCTCGGCATTCCGGCCGGGGACGCGGCCGGCCTGTTCGACTCGTTCAACCCCGGCGCGATGCTGCCGGCCCGCCTGAAGCGCGTGCTGCAGGCGGATTTCGAGCACGCGTCGTGGAACCTGGCGATGGCCCGCAAGGACACGCGCCTGATGATGGAGTCGGCCGACGAGGGCGGCGTTCCGCTCAAGTTCATCCCCGCGGCCGCCGCCGAGATGGATCGCTGGTTGGCCGCCGGCCATGCCGCCGACGACTGGACGATCATCGCGAGTTCGGTGGTGTCCTGACCCGTGGCCGACCTCTGGGAGGCGGTCGATCGCTACATCACCGACGGGCAGGTGGGACCGGATCCCGTGCTCGACGCGGTGCTGGCCGCCAGCGCGCGGGCCGGCCTGCCCGACATCCAGGTGAGCCCGCCGCAGGGCAAGTTGCTGCACCTGCTGGCCCGGGCGGTCGGCGCCCGGCGCATTCTGGAGGTCGGCACGCTCGGTGGGTACAGCACCATCTGGATGGGCCGCGCGTTGCTGCCGGGCGGCCGCCTGGTGACGCTCGAGGTGAACGAGCAGCACGCGGCGGTAGCCCGGGCCAACGTGGCCCGCGCGGGGCTCGAACAGGTCGTCGAGCTGCGGCTCGGCGCGGCGAGTGACTCGTTGCGCGCCCTGGTGCAGGAAAAGGGGCCGCCCTTCGATTTCGTGTTCGTGGATGCCGACAAGCCCAACATCCCGGAGTACTTCGCTCGGGCGGTGGAACTGGCGCGACCGGGCGCGATGATCGTCGTCGACAACGTCGTACGCGAGGGCGCGGTGGCCGATGCGTCGAGCACCGATGCGGCGGTGCAGGGGGTGCGTCGGTTCTTCGGCATGGCGGCCGCCGACCCGCGGGTGAGCCTCACCACCGTGCAGACCGTGGGTGCCAAAGGCTACGACGGATTCAGCCTGGCGTTGGTGGTGGCGGCATGAAGCGGATGCTGCTCGCCGGGTTGGCACTGGCCGTGGCCGGATGCTCGACCGGAGGTGTCCCGCCTGCAAAGACAGCGCCGGACGCCGCACCGGTGCGGATGCTTGCGCCGGGCGTGGCCTGGATGTGGCAGTCCGCCGAGTACCGCGCGCTGACGCGGCAGATCTACGCCGACGCCACCCGCCGTCTGGAGGAATTGGCGCCGGCCGTCTCGAACACCGCCTGGGGCGTGATCCTCGACGCCGACGAGACGGTGTTGGACAACACGGCCTATGCGATCCGCCGCGCCGCGCTGGACAGCGAGTACACCGAACCCAGCTGGTCGGTGTGGGTGCGCGAGGTGGCCGCCCCCGCCGTGCCGGGCGCCGTCGCATTCACGCACCGCGTGCACGCGCTCGGCGGCCGAGTCGTCATCGTCACCAACCGGGCCGACTCGTTGTGTGGCCCCACGCGTGCGAACCTGGAGCGCGTGGGGGTGGCGGCCGATCTCGTGCTCTGCCAGCCGGCCGGGCAGCCCGACAAGAATCCGCGCTTCGAATCCGTGCAACGGGGCACCGCGTCGTCCGCGCTTCCGCCGCTCACGGTGCTGGAGTGGCTGGGTGACAACATCCGCGACTTCCCGCTGCTCGATCAGCCGTCGCGCGACGATCCGTCGGCGATGGCCCTGTTCGGACGCCGGTACTTCGTGCTGCCCAACCCGGTGTACGGAAGCTGGCCGGCGCAGCGCGTGCCGTAGGCACCGGTTCACCGCTCGGGGGGCACCAACACCCGTCGCGTAGCTTCCGGTGGTGGACGGCGCCGGATCTGACGCGCATACCGGGCCCGGTGGCAGGGCAGGGTCTCTACGGGAGGGATACGGACTGAACGGACACCAACGGATCCGAACGGACAGAACTGCTCTTTGTAAAGTCCGTTCCCGTCCGTTCACTCCCTCGAGTCCGTATCCTCTGAGAAGGGGAGCCGGACCGTTGGTATGTCCGCCGCGCATATACCCGTTGCGAATATAGCCACTGTGGATATATTAGGCGTATGCGACGATCTGACGACGACGTGCGGCGCTTCCTGCCGCTGCCCACGGCCACCCTGCACATTCTCATGGCGCTGGCCGACGAGGACCGCCACGGGTATGCCATCATCCAGGACGTGGAGGCCCGCACCGGCGGCAAGCTGCGCCTGAGCGCGGGAACGCTCTACCGGTCCATCCAGCGGATGCTGGATCAGGGGCTGATCACCGAGCCGCGCACCCGGCCGGCGCCCGAACTGGACGACGAGCGCCGCCGCTACTATCGCATCACGCCGTTGGGGCTGGCCGCGGCGCGCGCCGAGGCGGCGCGGCTGGAGGATCTGGTCCGCATGGCACGGGCCACCGGGCTCGTGCCCCGGCGGGTCTGATGCGATTCTACCGGTTGCTGCTGCACCTGTATCCGGCATCGTTCCGGCGGGCGTACGGCGCCGAACTGCGGCAGGCGTTCGCGGAGCGGCGTCGCGAGGCGGGCGGCGTGCCGGGGATGCTGCTGCTCTGGCTGGAGACGCTGCCCGAAGTGATCGGGAACGCGGCGGCGGTGCACTGGGACATTCTGCGCCAGGATCTGCGGTTCGCGCGGCGGTCGCTGGCCCGGGCCCGCGGCTTTGCCGTCACGGCCATCGTCGTCACCGCGCTCGGGGTGGGTGCCACCGCGGCAGCCTTTTCGGTGAGCGACTTCGTGCTCATCAAGCCGCTCCCGTTCGCGCAGCCCGACCGGTTGGTGAACCTGTGGGAACGGGTGCCCGGATACAGCGAATTGCAGCTCTCGCCGGCCAACTACGCCGACTGGAAGGCGATGAGCACGTCGTTTGACGGGATGTCGGCTTACAGCGAGTTCGCGGCGAATCTCGTGTCGTCGCAGGAACCCGAACGGGTGCAGTGCGCGTGGGTGACGCACGACCTGTTCACGACGTTGGGTGTGCAGACGGCGCTTGGGCGCGGGTTCTCGGCGGCCGACGACCGGGTGGGGGCGCCGGGCACGGTGGTGCTCAGCTATGCGTTCTGGCAGTCGGTGTTCGGCGGCGATCGCGGAATCATCGGGCAATCGCTGCGGCTGGACGGTGAGTCCTACCAGGTGATCGGTGTGATGCCCGCCAGCTTTCAGTTCCCGACCCGCAGCGTGCAACTCTGGACGCCGTTCCGGTTCGACAAGGCCGGGTCCGACTATCAGGACCGCACCAATTACTACCTGTATGTGGTGGGGCGGCTGGCGCCCGGGGTGACGGTGGCGCAGGCGCGCGCGGATCTTGGGGTGATCGCGTCGCGGCTCGAGCAGCAGTATCCCGTGGCGAACAAGCAGACGTCGGCGACGGCAGTGCTCCTGCGCGACGACGTCTCGCAGCAGTCGCGGGTGCTGCTCCTCACGCTATCCGGCGCCGCGTTGTGCATCCTGCTCATCGCCTGCGCCAACCTCGGCAACCTGCTGCTGGTGCGCGGCGTGGCCCGCCGTCGCGAACTGGCGGTGCGCACGGCGCTCGGCGCCGGCCGTGAGCGCCTGGTGCGCCAGATGCTCACCGAGACCCTGTTTCTCGTGGGCAGCGGGTGGGCGCTGGGCATCGGGGTGGGCGTCGCGGCGGTGCCGCTGCTGGCCCGTCTGGTGCCCAACACGCTGCCGGTGGCGGGCGTGCCGGCCGTGGATGTGCGTGTGCTCGCTCTGGCCGGGGCGCTGACGCTGGTGACGAGTCTGGCGTTCGCCATTCTGCCCGCCTGGCGGACCAACCGTCGGTCGGGACTGGCGGCGCTGCGGGACGGCCGGGGCGCCGGCGGCGGCCGCAGCGAACGCGTGCGCGCGCTGCTCGTCACGTTCGAGGTGGCGATGTCGGTGGTGCTGCTGGTTTCGGCGGGGCTCCTGCTGCGGACGGTGGCGCGCATCAACACGGTCGATCCCGGGTTCCGCACCGACGGAGTGTTGACCCTCCGTACGGCGCTCCCCTTTCCCAAATACGCGACCGTGGCGGCGCGCGAGCGCTTCTACCGGCAGGTGTTGGACGGCACGCGGGCCATTCCGGGGGTGACGAATGCGGCATACGTGTCGTGGCTGCCGCTGGCGTTCGGCGGCGGCATCTGGCCGGTGCAGACGCCGGGCGCGACGGTGACCCGGATGTCGTCGGGCTCGGCGAGCATCCGCTACGTGACGCCCGGATACTTTGCCACGATGGGCATTGCGATCCACGACGGCCGCGGCGTGAACGACCACGACACACAGCACTCCCCGTACGTGGCGGTGGTGAGCCAGTCGTTCGCGCAGCACTACTGGCCCGACGGCTCGCCGCTCGGCAAGCGGTTCACGATGGCGTTCGACGAGCGCGAGGTGGTGGGCGTGGTGGCCGACGTGAAGGTGCGAGGGCTGGACCGGCCGAGTGAGCCGCAGGTGTACTTCCCGTCCACGCAGGTGACGGACACGTCGCTCATCTTCTACGCGCCCAAGGACCTGGCGGTGCGTACGGCGCTGCCCGCGTCGGCCGTGATGCCGGCGATCCGTCGCCTCGTGCACGCCGCCGACCCCGAACAGCCGATCTCGAACGTGCAGACCATCGCGGAGCTGGTCACCGCGCAGACTGCGTCGCGGCGGGCGCAGCTTCGCGTGCTCGGGATGCTCGCGGCGCTGGCGTTCCTGCTCGCCGGCGTGGGGATCCACGGCCTGCTGTCGTTCGCCGTGTCGCAGCGCGCCCGGGAGATCGGTGTGCGGATGGCGCTCGGCGCCCGCGGCACCGATGTGATGCGAATGATCCTCCGGCGCGGTGCGGGGCTTGCCGTTGCGGGAATCATTCCCGGCCTGGCCATCGCCTATCTGGCCGGGCGCGCCATGCAGGCCGTGTTGTTCGGCGTGACGCCGTACGATCCGGCAACCTACGCGGCGGTGATCACACTGTGCGTGGGGATGACGCTCGTGGGCTGTGTGGCGCCGGCGCGCCGTGCCGCCCGCGTCGATCCGATGCGGGTGCTGCGGAGCGAGTAGCAGCAGGGCGCCGCGGCGCGCGCGCGACGCCCGGGGGAACCCCTGACGCCGAGGATGGCGAGCCACCGTTACATACGCGTTTCTGAACGGTCGGCCTTCCGCGAACGCGTCCCGCCATTATCGTTCAAGCGCCCCGGATACTCGCGGGGCGGTTCGGACGCACCGTCCTCCGTGACGGCCGCCTCCCCAATCTCCGACCCAGGGCAATCCATCATGCGCACTTCCCTCTGGCGCGGCGCTGCCGTGCTTGCCGTCGTTTCGGCCGCGCTCTCGTGCACCGGCACCGAGCGCGCCGTCGCCCCTCCCGAGACGCTCACCGGCGGTCCCCGCTTCGCCGACGTCGCCACGCTCCCCACGGTGCGGTTCAGCGAGATCCACTACGACAATGCCGGTACCGACGCCGGCGAGGCGATCGAGATCTCGGGCGCGGCCGGCACCGACCTCACGGGTTGGCAGATCGTGCTCTACAACGGGTCGAACGGCACCGCGTACAACACGACCACGCTCTCGGGCACGATTCCGGCCACCTGCGGTACCCGCGGCGTGGTGGTCACGGACTACGCGGTGAACGGAATCCAGAACGGCAGTCCGGACGGCATGGCCCTGGTGGACGGCACGGGCACCGTCGTCGAGTTCCTCTCGTACGAGGGCACGATGGTCGGCGTCGGCGGCCCCGCCGACGGGCTGACCTCCACGGACATCGGCGTCAGCGAGTCGGGCTCCGATCCGGCGGGAGAGTCGCTGCAGCGCGACGGCAACGGCGTGTGGGCGGCGCCGGCCGCGAGCACCTTCGGCGCCTGCAACGACAACGTCGCGGGACCGCCGCCGCCACCGCTTCCGGTCACGCGGTTCTCCGAGCTGCACTACGACAACGTCGGCGCGGATGTGGGCGAGGCGCTCGAGGTCGAGGGCCCGGCCGGCACCGACCTGACCGGGTGGAGCGTGGTGCTGTACAACGGCAACGGCGGGGCGAGCTACGCCACCGAACCGCTGTCGGGTACGATTCCCGCCACCTGCGGCGCGCGCGGCGTGGTGGTGGTGAACCACGCGGGCATTCAGAACGGCAGTCCCGACGGCATGGCGCTCGTGGACGGCACCGGCGCCGTGGTGGAGTTCCTCTCGTACGAGGGCGTGTTCGACGCCACCGATGGCCCGGCGGCGGGCCTGACGTCCACCGACATCGGCGTCAGCGAGGACGGAACCGAGCCGGCCGGCGAGTCGCTGCAACGCGACTCGCTCGGCGTCTGGTCGCCGCCGGCGACGGCCAGCTTCGGGGCGTGCAACGGATCGGCCACACCGCCGCCCCCGCCCCCGCCGCCCTCCTCGGCGGCCGTCGTGATCAACGAGCTCATGGCGAGCCCCCTGCGGGCCGCCGGCGGCGCGAGTTGGGGTGAGTGGTTCGAGGTGCACAATCTGGCCGACACCGCCGTCGACCTGCAGGGCTGGACCATCGCGTCGTCGGGGCAGCCGGATCACGTGATCGCGTCGAGCGTCGTGGTGCCGGCCGGCGGCTATGCGGTGCTGGGCCGGGGCGCGGATGCGGCGCAGAACGGCGGCATCACCATCGACTACAACTACTACTCGGGATCGACCACGATCTGGCTCGACGACACGGACGATCTGCTCCTGCGCGACGCCGCCGGCGGGCTCGTGGACTCCGTGCGCTGGACGAACGCCGCGACGATGGTCAAGGGCGTGACGCGCGCGCTCCGGGATCCCACCGTCGCGCACGCCGACGTGGACGGGTCCGGTTGGGGCTACTCCACCGTGCCGTTCGGCGACGGAGATTTCGGAACGCCCGATGCCGCGAACGGCACGCTCAGCGACACGCCGCCGGCGGTGCCCAACTACCTGACGTTCACGGGGCGCCTGTCGAGCGATCCGGCGCTGCCCGTGGGCTTCGAGGACCAGCTGTTCGCGACGCTGCACGCGGGCGACGGCAGCGCGATCGCCACCTCCTTCACCTGGGCGGCGGTCACCCCGACGGTGGCGACCATCGATGCCAACGGCGTGATGCATGCCCTGAGCGCCGGTACGGCCACCTTCCGCGCCACGGCCGCCGATGGGACGACGGCCACGTATTCGCTGCCCACCGCCGTGGCGACGATGAGCAGCTCGGCCCAGTACGGCAACAACACGGAGTTCGGCGACCCGGTGGACGGCGATCCGAGCGACGATTTCATCGTGCGGCGCCCCGAGTACACGACGTCGTACAACCACAACCGCGGCGAGCCCAACTGGGTGAGCTACGACCTGGACGCGTCGCAGTTCGGATCGAGCGTGGACCGCTGCGACTGCTTCACCTTCGATCCGGCGCTGCCGTCGAGCTTCACGCACCTGAACACCAACGACTACACCGGCGCCGGCGCCGCCGCCGGCTACGGGATCGACCGCGGGCACCTGGCCCGGTCGTTCGACCGCACCGCGGGGACGCTCGACAACGCGACCACCTACTACCTGTCGAACATCATCCCGCAGGCGTCCGATCTGAATCAGGGACCGTGGGCGAACCTCGAGAACTACCTCGGCGATCTGGCCATGAACCAGAACAAGGAGGTGTACATCGTGGCCGGCGCCACCGGGAACAAGGGCACTCTGAAGGGCGAGGGGAAGATCGTGATCCCCGAGTACGCCTGGAAGGTGGCCGTGGTCATGCCCCGCGACGAGGGACTCGCCGACGTCCACGACTATCGCGACGTGCAGGTGGTGGCCGTGGTCATGCCGAACGAGCCCGGTGTGCGGAACGTGGACTGGCACACCTACCAGGTGACCGTCGACTCGGTCGAGGCGCTGAGCGGGTACGATCTGCTGTCGGCGCTCCCGGACCGGATCGAACGCGCGGTGGAGAGCAACACGCAGCCGCCGATCGGGGTCGTGAACGGTCCGTACACGGGGTCGGAGGGCACGGCAGTGCCGATGAGCGCCGCGGGCTCGGTGGATCCCAACGGCTCCATCGTGAGCTATGTCTGGACGTTCGGCGACGGCACGACCGGCACCGGTGCCGCGGTCTCGCACACCTACGTGCAGGACGGCTCCTACGCGGTGCGGCTGGTGGTCACGGACAACGACGGCCTGGCCGATACGGTGACCACCAGCGCCGACGTGGCCAACGTGCCACCGGTGATCGAGGCGTTGCGGCCCGATACGCTGCTGCCGGGCGGTTGGTACGCCGACACCGTGGCCTTCACCGACCCGGGCGCCGACGTCTGGTCGGGAACCGTCGACTACGGCGACGGCAGCGGAGCGGCGGCGCTCGTGATCACCGGGCACACGTTCACGCTCGGCCACACCTACTGCACGGCCGGGGCCTATACCGTCGGCGTGCAATTGGCCGACGACCACGCCACGGTCACGCGGTCGGCGCCGGTGCGTGTGTTGACGCCGGGCCAGGGGCTGCGGCTGTTGATGATCGCCGCCGTCCAGCGCCTCATCGACGACGGCAAGTTGCAGCCCGGGGTGGGCCACTCGCTGATCGCCAAGCTGCAGGCGGCCGCCGACCAGTTGGACGACGGTCACGCGCTTCCGGCGCGGCTCCAGCTCCGGGCCCTGATCCTCGAGCTGCACGCCATGTTGCGCAGTGGGCGCATCGACCCCGACGACGAGTTGAGGATCCGCCAGGCGCTGGACCGCCTGACCGGATGTCTGCAATAGCGCCCGAGCGGTAGCGGGCAGTGCGCGCGGCCACTCCCGCTTTCGGGAGTGGCCGCGCGGCGTTTGCGATCGCGCGTGCCGAAGGATCGATGCCACACCGCGCGCCTCCGGGGTATCATCATTCAGGGCGAGGGCCCGAGGCGGGGCGCTCGCGAACGGGAACTGATGGACTGACGGAGGGACTCATGGCAAGCGGGCGGCGGTTTTCGCGCGTCGAGGTGGCCAAGTCCGGCATCGGCTTCGGCACGGCACTGGCAATTGCGATCTCCTGGTCGCAGTCGCACTCGATTCTGTGGGCCATCATCCACGGATTCTTCTCGTGGCTCTACGTGATCTACTATGCGCTGACGCGCTGACGCGCTGACGCGCTGACGGGCCGGACCGCGACCGTGCCCGGTGCGATGCGTTAGGATTCATTCAAGAGGAAGCGCCGTTGTCGCCCGGCGCGGCCGGTATTCCGGGCGAGGGAGTGGCAGCATGGCTGATCGACCGCAGTCGTTGGGAGAGGAGATCGCGAACTCGGTGAGTCACGGCGCCGGGTTTCTGGCCAGTGTGGCGGCCCTGCCGCTGCTCGTTGTGCTCGGTGCGCGACGCCACGATCCGTGGCAGATCGTCGCCGGTGCCGTGTACGCGACGACGCTCATACTCCTGTACGGGGCGTCGACGCTCTACCATGCGGTGCCCGCGCGATCGCACGCCAAGCACGTGTTGCGCGTGGTCGATCACGGGGCGATCTACCTGCTGATTGCCGGCACCTACACGCCGTTCGCGCTCGGTGCGCTGCGCGGCCCCTGGGGCTGGAGTCTGCTCGGGGTGATCTGGTCGCTGGCGATCGCGGGCATCGCCCTCAAGGCCGGTCTGGGGTTTCGGTATCCGCGGCTGTCCACGGCCGTGTACCTGCTGATGGGATGGCTGGTGATCGTCGCCGCGCGACCGCTGGCGATCGCTGTCGGCCCCAGGGGGCTGGCCTGGCTGTTGGCGGGCGGCGTGCTCTACACCGCCGGCGTGCTCTTCTACACGCGCCGTCGCATGCGGTACGGGCATCTGGTCTGGCACCTGTTCGTGCTCGGCGGCAGCGCCTGCCATCTGGTGGCGGTGGCCGGCTACGCGAGCGGGATTCCGCGGTAGCCCTCGCCGCGTACATTCACCGAAGTCGGGTCCGCCGCCGGCGGGCGCCGGGTTCGTCCATCGAGCATCAACCAAGCACACCCGGAGGGAAGTTCATGGATCGCAAAGCCGAAGCGCAGTGGAATGGCGGCCTCAAGAACGGCACCGGCACTCTGAAAACCGGGTCGGGCGCCGTCAACGGCCCCTACTCGTTCACCAGCCGGTTCGAATCGGGCGCCGGCACGAACCCCGAGGAACTGCTCGGTGCGGCGCACGCCGGCTGCTTTTCCATGGCCCTCTCGGCGGCGTTGGAGAAGGCCGGTCATCCGGCCACCAGCGTGGCGACGACGGCAACCGTGCACCTCACCAAGGGGGACGCGGGCTTCTCGATCAGCGGGATCGATCTCGTGACGCGCGGCGTCGTGCCGGGCGTTTCGCAACAGGAGTTCGCGAAGTTCGCCGAGGACACGAAGACCGGCTGCATCGTGTCGCGGGCGTTGGCCGCGGTGCCGATGACGCTCGACGCCAAGCTGGCCGGCGGCTGAGCGGGCCGGTGACGACTCCGGTAATGGATCGCGTCGTCGTGGTCACCGGCGCCAGCGGCGGCATCGGGGCGGCGCTGGCCGAGGTGTTGGCGGTGCAGCAGGCATCGCTGGTGCTGGTGGCGCGGCGGAAGCCGGAACTGGACGCGGTCGCCGCGCGATGCGGCGGCCGTGCGGTCTCCGTCGTCGCCGATGTCACGTCGCGGGACGAGGTACGGCGGGTGGTCCGCGAGGCGCTCGACCGCTTCGGCCGCATCGACGTGTGGGTGAACAACGTGGGGCAGGGGATTTCGCGCCCGCCGTCGCAGCTCACCGACGACGACATCGACGACATGATGCGCACCAACGTCAAGTCGGCGCTATACGGAATGCAGGAGGTGCTTCCCCACTTCAAGGAACGCGGCACCGGGCAGATCGTGAACGTGTCGTCGCTGCTCGGGCGCGTTCCGTTCGCCGTCATTCGATCGGCCTATTGCGGCGCCAAGCACTATCTGAACGCGCTCACGGCGACCCTCCGCGCCGAGCTGGAGCAGGAGTACCCGAACGTCCACGTCACGCTGGTGTCGCCGGGTGTGGTGCGCACCGATTTCGGGTTGAACGCCCGGCACGGCGGACCGGATTCGAGGAGCTTCCCGGAATCGCAGAGCGCCGAGGAGGTGGCGGCCGTGATCGCGGGCGTGATCGCCCGTCCGCGGCCCGATGTGTACACGCGGGCCGGGGCGCACGACCGCGTGGTGGCCTACTACGACCACATCGGCGTCGATCCGTGAGTCCGGGCCGCGGGGGGCGCAGCGGGAGCAGCGGACGCGTCGCCGCCGAGATCCCCGTCCGCCTGTTCCGCACCGTGGGTGAGTGGGAGCGCTGGCTCGCCCGGCAAGGGACGGCGGCGGGGGTGTGGATGCGGATCGCCAAGAAGGCCGCGGCCCTGCGGTCGATCACGTACGCGGAGGCGCTCGACGTGGCGCTCCGGCACGGCTGGATCGACAGCCAGAAGAAGGGGCACGACGACGAGTCGTTTCTCCAGAAGTTCACCCCCCGCGGCGACCGCAGCATCTGGTCGAAGGTGAACCGTGAGAAGGCGGAGCAGTTCATCGCCGACGGCACGATGACGGAACCGGGCCTGCGCGCGGTGGAGCGGGCGCGAGCGAACGGGCAGTGGGACCGGGCCTACGATTCGCACAGCCGGGCGACCGTCCCCCCGGATCTCCGGGCGGCGCTCAGGAGCAATCCGAAGGCGCGCGCGTGCTTCGAAACGCTGAGCAGCACCAACCGCTATGCGATTCTCTGGCGCCTCCAGACGGCGGTGAAGCCGGAGACCCGGGCCCGGCGGCTGGAGAAATTCGTCGCCATGTTGTCGAAGGGAGAAACGCTGCACCCCGAGCCGGCACGGGCCGCGCGACCGAGAGCGACACGGAAGACGTAGGGCGCGCTGCCGGACCACCCCTCACCCCGGAGGTCAGGCCATGATCCAGATTCAGGTCGTTCCGAGAACCGGTGTGAACGCCTATGCCCTGTTGCGGAGCAAGGTGATCCATGAAGCCGCCACCTGGGACTGGGCGAACAAGAAGAAGTCGCGCCTCAAGCACATCCAGTCGGACGGCCACATCGAGGTGGCGAACGCCGGCGGCGTGGTCGTCGCGCAGGTCGTACCGAAAACGGCGCGCGACCTGTTCTATCTGGCCGAGAAGTTCATGGGGCGGCTGGTGGCCTGGTTCGCCGACGATCTGGCGTCCATCAACGTCCAGTTCCTGGCCGATCCGCCGGCGAAGCGCAAGCGGCGGGCGCCGCCGAAGCGCCGGCCGGTCGCCAAACGCCGGACGGCCGCCCGCCGCCCGGCGGCGGGACGTGGCGCGGCCAAACGGCGGCGGTAGATTTCGGGGCATGGACAGGAAGGAAGCCATCCGCGCGTACAAGGAATCCCGGCGTCCGATGGGCGTCTATCAGGTGCGGAATACCGTGAGCGGCAAGGTGTACGTGGGCACCAGCGTCGATCTGCCGTCGATGCTCAACCGGCAGCGTGCCCAGCTCCGGCTGGGGGGGCATGCCGACCGCGCCCTGCAGGCCGACTGGAACGCACTCGGGGACGCCGCCTTCGAGTTCTCGGTGCTCGACACCCTGGAGCCGCCGGATTTGCCGGCCTATGACCCGGCGGACGATCTCCGCACGCTGGAGGAGCTCTGGCGCGGAAAGCTCGCGGCCGCGGGGGCCGAGGCCTACAACCCGCCTCGGCGCCGCTAACCGTCCGGGCCGGCCGGCACGACCCCACCCAACCCGTTGTCACCGCTGAACTACCCGGCCGGCAACGAGATGTAAGGAGCCGGGGAATTTTCTAACGTCTCGGAGGGTTGGGCCGTATGATGGAAGGAGGATCGGACCGGTCGGGTCGATTCCCGCCTGGAGGCGGGCTCGGCGTGCCGCGTTCCACCCTGTCTCGACACCCACTCCCGGCTTCAGGCTCGATGCACTCTTCGCTGCACCCGTGGCGCGTGTCCCGCGCTCTTCCGGCGCTCGGCGCCGCGTTGGTTCTCGCAGGCGGCTGCTCAAAACCGCAGGAGCGCCAGGCGCGACCGGCGGTCACGGTCGCCGTCTCCGTCGCCCGTCGGGCGGACATCCCGTACATCCTCGATGCCAACGGCGTCGTCACCCCCATCCAGTCGGCGGCGGTTTCGTCGCAGGTGGACGGAATCGTGACCCGGGTGGCGTTCCGGGAAGGCCAGGAGGTCGCCAAGGGGCAACTGCTCTTCGAGGTCGATCCTCGGCCCTACGAGAACGCCTACCAGCAGTCGCTGGCGGTCTTCGAGCGCGACTCGGCAACCGCGGCGAACGCCGCCGCCCAGCGCGATCGGTACCGGAAGCTGGTCGCGGCGCAGGTGATCACGCCCGAGGAGGCGCAGCAGTACGAGACGACTGCCGCCACCACGGCGGCGGTGCTCCGTGCCGATCGGGCGAACCTGGCCACGGCCCGCTTCAACCTCGACAACACCTCGATTCGCGCGCCGATTTCCGGCAAGACGGGCGGGGTGCTGGTGCGGGTCGGTAACCTGGTGCGGTCGGGGAGCGGCCCCCTGGTGTTGATCAACCAGATCCGGCCGATCACGGTCCGGTTCTCGGTGCCGTCCACGGAACTGCCCAAGCTGCTGCGCTACGCGCCCAACGGCGGCCTGCCGGTGACGGCGGTGCCGGGGGGCGGCACGCTGGCGGCCTCCCCGCTCGACTCGACGATGCAGCCGACGTCGATGTCGGAGTCGTCCCCGCTGACCGAGGCGATGGCGGCGGAGCAGGGCACCGGGGTGGAACCCGAGCGCGGAACGCTGAGCTTCATCGACAACGCCGTCGATACGGCCACCGGGACGGTCCAACTCAAGGCGACGTTCGCCAACAAGAACGGCGACCTCTGGGCGGGGCAGTTCGCGTCGATGCGGATGCGCCTGTACGTGGAGAAGGACGCTCTGGTGATCCCCGCCCAGGCGGTGGTGAGTGGGCAGAAGGGGACCTATGTCTACACGTTGGACGCCGACAGCAAGGCCCAGCAGCATCCCGTGGTGGTCGAGCGCACGGCGGAAAATCTCGCGGTGATCTCGGCGGGGGTGTCGGAGGGCGATCGCGTGGTGACGGAGGGACAGTCGCGCCTCACGCCCGGGGCGACCGCGAGCCTGCGGGCGGCGGGCGATCCGCCGGCAGGGAGCACCTCGGCGCGCGGCGCCCGGCAAGGCGGACGTGGTGGGAGCGCAAACGGAAAGCGGTAAGGTGAGTCTCACCGGGTTGTTCATCCGGCGGCCGGTCATGACGACACTGCTCATGATCGGCATCGTCGTGTTCGGCGTCTTCTCATACCGGCAGCTGCCGGTGAGCGACCTGCCGATCACGGACTCCCCCAGCATCGGCGTGGGCGCCAGCCTGCCGGGCGCGAGTCCGGAGACGATGGCGGCCACGGTGGCGACGCCGCTGGAGAAGGCGTTCAGCGCCATCGCGGGCATCGACGAGATCACGTCGAACAGTTCGATGGGCTCCACGAACATCAGCCTCACCTTCTCCCCCGATCGCGACATCGACGCCGCGGCGCAGGACGTGAACGCGGCGATCTCGCAGGCCATGGCGGCGCTGCCGGCCGGCATCCACCCGCCCTCGATGCGCAAGCACAGCGAGGCGGCAGCGCCGATCCTGTTCATGGCGCTCACGTCGGCGGACCTGCCGCTGCAGACGGTGGACGAGTTTGCGGAGACCGACATCGCGCAGCGGCTGTCGATGGTGGAGGGGGTGGCCGAGGTGCAGGTGTGGGGCTCGGCGAAGTATGCGGTGCGCGTGGCGCTCGATCCGGTCCGGCTCGCCGCGCGCCACATCGGCGTCTCACAGGTGGCGCAGGCGATTCGCAGCAACAACGTGATGCTGCCCACCGGCGTGCTCTACGGCAAGAACCGCACGCTCACGATCCAGGCCACCGGCCAGTTGACGAACGCCGACCAGTTCCGGCGGTTGATCATCACCTATCGGGACGGGGGGGCGGTGCGGCTCGGCGACGTGGCGACCGTCACCGACGACATTCAGAACAACAAGGGTGCGAGCTGGTACAACGACCAGCGGTCGATCGGGCTGGCGGTGATGCGCCAGCCGGGCGTCAATACCGTGGAAGTGGCGAACGCGGTGAAGGCCCAGCTCGCCGAGATCGAGCGCGGGCTGCCCGAAGACGTGAAGGTGATCATCCAGTTCGATCGCTCGACGTCCATCCAGCACTCGGTGCACGACGTCAAGTTCTCGCTGATCGTCTCGCTGTGTCTGGTCGTGATGGTGATCTTCCTGTTCCTGCGGAACGTCGTGGCGACGATGATCCCCAGCCTGACGTTGCCGATGTCGATCGTCGGTACGTTCTCGATCATGGCCCTGTTGCACTTCAGCGTCGACAATCTGTCGCTGATGGCGCTCACGCTGGCGGTCGGGTTCGTGGTGGACGACGCGATCGTGATGCTCGAGAACATCGTGCGCCACCTGGAGATGGGGAAACTCCCCATGCGGGCGGCCCTCGAGGGGTCCAGGGAAGTCGGATTCACGATCCTCTCGATGACGCTCTCGCTGTCGGCGGTGTTCATCCCGTTGATGTTCATGGGCGGTCAGATCGGCCGGCTGTTCAAGGAGTTCGCGGTCACGATCTCGGTGGCGATTCTGGTCTCGGGGTTCGTATCGCTCACGCTCACGCCGATGTTGTGCAGCCGGCTGCTCAAGGCGAAGTCGGAGGAGCATCACGGGCGCTGGTTCAACGCCACCGAGCGGGCGTTCCAACGCACGCTCCATGCCTACGAGCGCAGCCTGAGCTGGGTGATGGAACATCGCCGGTACGCGCTCGCGTTCTCGGCGTGCATTCTCGTGCTCACCGGCGTGCTGTTCACGATCATCCCCAAGGGGCTGTTCCCGCCCGACGACACCGGGGAGTTGAACGGCACGACGGAAGCCGCGCAGGGGACGTCGTACCCCGAGATGCTGCGGCTGCAGAAGATCGCCATGGCCCGGCTGGCCACCGACACCAACATCGCGTCCTTCCGGTCGTCGATCGGGGGCGGCTTCGGGTCGTCGAACCAGGGGCGGTTGAGCGTCACGCTGAAGCCCGAGGGCGAGCGGCCGTCGGCGGACGCGATGGTGGCCGAACTCACGAAGCTGACGGCGGGCATCCCGGGGCTGGCGGTCTACTTCCAGAACCCGCCGGCGATCCGCATCGGGGGCCGGTCGGCCAAGAGCCAGTACCAGTTCACGTTGCAGGGCAACGACATCGACACGCTGTACGCCGAGGCGGGCAAGCTGATGGCGCGGCTCGAGAAGCTGCCGCAGTTGAGCGGCGTCACGTCGGACCTGCTCAACCGGGCGCCCATCCTCCGCGTCCACATCGACCGGCAGCGCGCGCTGTCGCTCGGGGTGACGCCGGCGTCCATCGAGCAGGCGCTGGCCAACGCCTACAACGAGCAGCAGGTCTCCACCATCTACACGCCGACCAACGAGTACTGGGTCGTGATGGAGACGGTGCCGGGCGCGCAGAGCGACGCCAACGCGCTGGGGCGCTTCTACGTGCCGGGCTCGGGCGGACGCCAGATCCCGCTCGCCGACGTCGCCTACTTCGAGCACACGGTGGGGCCGCTGAGCGTCGCGCACTCCGGGCAGATGGCCTCGGTGACGATCGCCTTCAATCTGGCGCCGAACGTCTCGCTGGGGGCGGCGGTCGATCTCGTGAACCGGGTCGCGCGCCAGACGCTGCCGGCCACGATCACGGCGCGGTTCAACGGCGCCGCGCAGGCGTTCGAGGCGTCGCAGCAGGGCATGGGCCTGATGCTGCTGATCACCGTGTTCATCATCTACATCATTCTCGGCATCCTGTACGAGAGCTTCATCCACCCGATCACGATTCTCACCGGCCTGCCGTTCGCGACCTTCGGGGCCCTGCTGGCGCTCTCGGTGACGCACGTGGAACTCGGCGTGTACGGCTACGTGGGAATCATCATGCTCGTGGGCATCGTGATGAAGAACGCGATCATGATGATCGACTTCGCGATCGCCGCCGAGCGTGACCAGCAGCTGACGCCGGCCCAGGCCATCGTGCACGCAGCGAGCGTGCGCTTCCGGCCGATCATGATGACCACGATGTCGGCCATTGCCAGCACCCTGCCCATCGCCATCGGCGTGGGCGCGAGCGCGGCGTCGCGCCGTCCGCTCGGCGTGGCGGTGGTGGGCGGCCTCGCGTTCTCGCAGGTCGTGACGCTGTACGTCACGCCGGTGTTCTACTCGTACATGGACGAACTCCAGGCCTGGGGCGGCCGCGTGTTCTCGCGCTTCACGGCGCGGGCCACGGGCGAGCCGGTCCCCGTGGCGGGCGATTGACGCCCGCCGGTCCGCCGGCCGGATCCCGCTCTTCCCGGATTACGCTGTGAACTTCACCACCCTGTTCATCAAACGACCGGTCATGACGACGTTGGTCATGGTCGGGATTCTCGTCTTCGGCATCGTCGCCTACCAGCAGCTGCCGGTGAGCGACCTGCCCAACGTGGACTTTCCGACGATCACCGTGAGCGCCACGCTGCCGGGGACGAGCCCGCAGACGATGGCGGCCACGGTGGCCACGCCGTTGGAGAAGCAGTTCTCGACGATCGCCGGCATCGACAACATGACGTCCACGTCGAGCCTCGGCGCCACGCAGATCGTCATCCAGTTCTCGCTCGACCGGAACATCGACGCCGCGGCGCAGGACGTGCAGGCGGCCATCGCCCAGACCACGCGCAGTCTGCCGCAGGGCATCGTGCCGCCGTCGTACCAGAAGTCGAACCCCGCCGACGCCCCGATCCTCACCCTGGCGCTGACCTCCACCGAGGTGCCGCTGTCGACGCTCGACGAGATCGGCGAGACGACGCTGGCCCAGCGTCTGTCGATGGTGGGCGGCGTGGCCCAGGTGCTCGTGTACGGCGCCCAGAAGTACGCGGTCCGGGTCCAGCTCGATCCGGCGCAACTCGCCACGCGCGGCATCGCGCTCGAGGACGTGGCGACGGCGATCGCCAATCAGAACGTCAACATGCCCACCGGCGTGCTATGGGGCCCCAAGAAGGCGCTCACCGTGCAGGCCACGGGCCAGCTCTCCGACGCCGACCAGTTCCGCGACGTAATCGTGGCTTACCGCAACGGCGCTCCGGTGCACCTGGACGAACTCGGCCAGATCACCAACGACGTCCAGAACAACAAGACCGCGAGCTGGTACGACGGCGAGCGGTCCATCGTGCTCGCGGTGCAGCGCCAGCCGGGCACGAACACCGTGGACGTGGCCAACCGCGTGAAGGCGTCCATCGCCCGCCTCCAGGCCGAGGTGCCGCCCACGGTCAAGGTCTCCACTCTCTATGACCGGTCGGCGACCATCCGCGCGTCGGTGAACGACGTCACGTTCACGCTGGAGCTGACGCTCGCCCTCGTCGTGATGGTGATCTTCCTGTTCCTGCGCAACGCGTCGGCCACGATCATTCCGAGCATGGCGCTGCCGATGTCGATCATCGGCACCTTCTCGGTGATGTACCTGCTGCACTACAGTCTCGACAATCTGTCCCTGATGGCGCTCACGCTCGCCGTGGGCTTCGTGGTGGACGACGCCATCGTGATGCTCGAGAACATCGTGCGGCACCTCGAGATGGGAAAGACGAAGCTCCGGGCGGCCATCGACGGCGCGTCGGAAGTCGGGTTCACGATTCTCTCGATGACGTTCTCGCTGGCGGCGGTGTTCATCCCGTTCCTGTTCATGGGCGGCATCATCGGCAAGCTGTTCCACGAGTTCGCGGTCACGATCGGCGTCGCGATCCTCGTCTCGGGGTTCGTGTCGCTCACGCTCACCCCGATGCTCTCCAGCCGGTTCCTGCGCAGCCAGCACGACCGCGAACACGGCCGGTTCTACCACACCACGGAACGCTTCTTCAACTGGTGGTTGGGCATCTACGAGCGCTCCCTGGCCTGGGTGATGCAGCGCCGCCGCGGCGCGCTGGTCTTCTCGTTCGTCACGCTCGTCGTGACCGGGTGGCTGTTCTGGGCCATTCCCAAAGGGTTGTTTCCCACCGACGACACCGGCCAGCTGCTGGCCACCACCGAGGCGGCGGAGGGGATCTCGTTCGATGCCCTCACGCTGCGCCAGCAGCAGGTGGCGGCCGTGGTGGCGCAGGATGCCGACGTCCGGTCGGTGACCTCGTCGGTGGGCACCACGGCGGCGGCCAATCAGGGCCAGCTGACGATCGACCTCAAACCGATCGGCGAACGCCATCGCAGCGCCGAGGAGATCGCGCGCGACATCACGACCCGCGTCTCCGGCGTGCCGGACATCACGGTGTTCGTCCAGAATCCGCCGGCGATCTCGATCGGCGGGCTGGCCTCGAAGAGTCTCTATCAGTACACGATGCAGAGCGGGAACATGACGCTGCTCGACAGCACGGCGCGCGTGCTCGAGGGCCGGTTGCGACAGCTGCCCATGCTCACCGACGTCACCAGCGACCTGCTGATCAACAACCCACAAGTCACGGTGGACATCGATCGCGAGCAGGCCGGGCAGCTCGGGGTGTCGGCGGCCGAGATCGAGAATACGCTGTACGACGCCTTCGGCCAGCGCCAGGTGTCCACGATCTACACGTCGACCAACGAGTACTGGGTGGTGATGGAGCTGCTGCCGCGCTACCAGTCCGATGTCGACGCGCTGGGCCGGCTCTGGGTCCGCTCGTCCCGGGGGCCGCTGGTACCGCTCAGCACCGTGGCGCGATTCACCAACAGCGTCGGGCCGGTCACCGTGAACCACTCCGGCCAGCTCCCGTCGGCCACGATCTCGTTCAACCTCGCGCCGGGCGTGTCGCTCGGGGCGGCGCTCGAGGCGGTGAACACCCAGGCGGCGGCCGTGCTGCCGAGCACCGTGGCCGGCGGCTTCACCGGCATCGCCCAGGCCTTCGTGGACACGCAGCAGGGGCTGCTCGTGCTGCTCATCCTCGCCGTGTTCGTGATCTACGTGATCCTGGGCGTGCTGTACGAGAGCTTCATCCATCCGATCACGATCCTCACCGGCCTCCCCTTCGCGGCCTTCGGGGCCCTGAGCACGCTCTGGCTGTTCCGACTGGACCTCGATATCTACGGTTTCGTGGGCGTGATCATGCTGATCGGGATCGTGGAGAAGAACGCGATCATGATGATCGACTTCGCGATCGAAGCCCAGCGCGAGGGCGGCAAGACGCCGGCGGCGGCGATTCTCGAAGCCGCCAGCGTGCGCTTCCGGCCGATCATGATGACGACGATGGCGGCGCTGATGGGCGCGATCCCGATTGCCGTGGGGTGGGGCGCCGGCGCCTCGACGCGGCGCCCGCTGGGCGTGGCGGTGGTGGGCGGACTGGCCTTCTCCCAGCTCGTCACGCTGTACGTGACGCCGGTGTTCTACACGTACCTCGACGAGCTGCAGTCGCGGTTTTCGCGGGGCCACGCCAGGGCGGCCGCCGGGATCGGCGACGGCGCGCCGCTCCCGGAAGGCGCGCCGGGCGCGTAACTTCGGAGCGGACCCGCTCCGGAGTGACGCATGCAGCTCAATCGTGATATCGGTCGTGCCCTGATCCTGGGGTCGGCGCTCGTCGTCGCCGGCGCCCTCGTGGGCTATGGACTCACGCGCGTGCGCCCGACCGAGCGCTACGTGACGGTCAAGGGCGTCGCCGAGCGCGAGGTGCACGCCGATCTCGCCATCTGGCCGCTGCACCTGGTGGCGGCGTCGAACGACCTGGCCGGCGCCAACACCGAAATCCAACGCAGCGTGGCCAAGGTGATCGCCTTTCTCGGCCGCCACGGCATCGACACCTCGCATGTGAGTGTTCAGCAGTTCTCGGTGGCCGACGCGGCGACCAATCAGTTCGGGTCGGCGCCGCGGCCGCAGTCGCGGTTCGTGATCCACCAGACGCTGATCGTCCGCTCCACCGATCCCGAGGCGGTGCAGGCGGCCAGCCAGCACGTGGCGGAACTCGTGAGCAGCGGCGTGGTGCTCTCGTCGGGCGCCGAATACGGCACCGGTGGGCCGACCTTCGTGTTCTCGGGGCTCAGCAAGCTCAAGCCGGAAATGATCGGCGAAGCGACGAGCCGTGCCCGTACCGGCGCCGAGCAGTTCGCGCGCGACTCGCACGCCTCGGTCGCGGGCATTCTGCGCGCCAACCAGGGGGTGTTCGAGATCCTGCCGCGCGATCAGGCCGACGGCATCACCGAAGCCAGCCAGATCGACAAGACGGTGCGGGTGGTGTCGACCATCGATTTCGTGCTCACCAACTGATCGACCGGCCATGCGTTGTCGATTCCTGCGGTTGACCTCGGCGACGGTTTCGGCGGCCGTGGCCGCTGCGATGGGCGCAACGCCCGCCCCGGCCCAGCAGCCGGGGCGGCCGCACTGGATTGCCACCTGGAGTCCGAGCCAGTCGGCGATGCCGCGACGGCCGGCGGCAGGAGCGCCGGACCCGGTGGAGACCTGGGCCCGGCGCACGTTTCGCGAGATCGTGCACACGACGCTCGGTGGCGACAGTGTGCGTATCCGGATCTCGAACGAGTACGGGGACGGACCGCTGACGATCGCGGACGCCCGGATTGCGATCCGCGCGGATGGCGCGCCCGGATCCGCGACCAGGCCGGGCACCGACCGGGCGCTCACGTTCGGCGGCCGCCCGGCGGTGACGGTGGGAGCCGGCGCCACGGTGACGAGCGATCCGATTGCGTACGACGTGCCGCAACTCGCCGACCTGGCGATCAGTCTCTACCTGCCCGACTCGGCCCGCACGTCCACGCGGCATCTGCTCGGGTTGCAGACTGACTACGTGTCGACCGAGGGGGATCACGCCCGCGACCCATCCTTCCCCACGGACACGACGGTGCAGCAGTGGATCTTCCTCACCGGGGTGGACGTGACCAACCCCGCGGCGGGGGGCGCCATCGTGGCGTTCGGAAACTCGATCACCGACGGCTATCACTCGACGCCCGATGCCAACCGCCGGTGGCCGGATGATCTGGCACAGCGGCTGCTGACGACGCCCGGCGCCCCCGTGCTCAGCGTGGTGAACGCCGGCATCTCGGGCAACCGCGTGCTCAACCCGGGGGCCGGCCCGAGCGCGCTGGAGCGTTTCGACCGCGACGTGCTCGATGAGCCCGGCGCCCGGTACGTCATCATCCTGGAAGGGATCAACGATATCGGGCTGGCAAACTTCTCGAAGCGGGCCGCCGATTCGGTGAGCGCGGCGGACATCATCTTCGGCCTGGGCCAGTTGGCGGAACGGGCGCACGAGCGGGGGTTGGTGGTGTACGGCGCCACGCTCACTCCCTTCCAGGCCCCCAAGCCGTACGCCTACTACTCGGCGGAGTCGGAGGCCAGACGGGATTCGGTGAACGCGTGGATCAGGACCGGCGGCGCGTTCGACGGGGTCATAGATTTCGACGCGGTGACGCGCGATCCGAGCCACCCAACGGCCTTCCTGCCGGCGTTCGACGGCGATCACCTCCATCCGAATGACGCGGTGCGGGCATGGCACGGGCAAACGATCCGTGGCCCCCCGCACTGCCGGTCCATCACCAGCGAGTCGCTGAATCATGAAGTTCCGCAACAAGACGGTGAGTGTGGTGATCGACGTCCGATCGCGACTGGAGTTCTTCTTCGGGCACGTGCCTGGGGCGGTCTGCATTCCGGCGCCGCGGGTCAGCCACGAGGCGTTGGAGAAGCGTGGGATCGCCCGCGACGCCGGCATCCTGGTGTACTGCGCCAGCGGTTCCCGGTCCGCGGGCGCGGCGCAGGTGCTCAAGCGCGCCGGCTACTCGCGTGTGGTGGACGGCGGCGGGCTGGCCGAGGTGAAGAAGCACCTGCGAGCGGAGTAGGCACCCAGTCTCGAGGGGCCGTTCCCCTCAAGTTTCCGTTCTATCCGTTCTATCCGTTCAGTCCGAATTCAAGGCGTAGGCACTCACCCGAGAGAGCGGCGTGGCACACGCGCAGTTCAGCCGGGCATGCATTCTACGATCGAGATACGGACTGAACGGAGGGAACGGACCGAAACGGAATCTGTGAAATGGAACTGCGGTGAAAGCCTTCGGGGCTATGGCTCGCGCCCCCGAAGCCTGTTCTCGCACATTACCCGGTAGAACCTCGGCTTTGGACCGAAGTAGAAGAGCAGACCCACTTCGAGATCGGTGGCGCACAGGTAGCTGAAGAGCTGCGCCGTCGCGTCCGGGGGCAGCACGGCGCTGGCCTTGATTTCAACGGCCAGCTTTCCATCCACGATCATATCGAGTCGCTGGCGGGCGAGCGGTCGTCCGCGATAGTAGACCATGACCGCGGCTTCCCGGTCCACCCGGTGCCCAGCCTCCTTCAGTTCACGCTCGAGCGCCAGACCGTAGATGTGCTCCCGGTACCCGTACCGAAGGCCGTGGTACACCTGGTAGAAGCATCCGATGGCGGAGCGGGTGAGATGCTCATGGAGGAGGGTCGTGGGCGCGCCTTTGTTCATCCCGACAAGCTCATTCCCCTCGTTCGCTCGCCGTCACCATTCGGTGGCACTGGCCATCGCTCTGCGGCACTGCCGCCGTGCCGATTGCTGCCGTCGCCGCAGTTCCCCCAGAAAGATCCGTTCCCTCCGTTCTCTCCGTTCAGTCCGTATCACACTCGTAGACAGTACGCCCGGCCGAGTCGCACGGGTGCCACGCCGCTCTATGGGGCGAGTGTCTACGAATCGGATATGGACTGAACGGACCGAACGGAAAACAACGGACTGACTGAGGGGTGAGAAGCCAAGGGCGGCTGGGAGCTGGCCGCCCTCCCAACCGCTCTCGACGTCCTGCCGACTACGGGCTGCCCAGGGCTACTTCGTGATCGTCGCCCCGGTGAGCTCCGCCACCGCGCCGAGCGTGGTCTGCGCGGCATTGAGGCCGAGCATGAAGTCCTTGTCGGAGTAGGTGGTGAACACGTCGGTGGGCTGGTGCCAATTCGGATCCCAGCCGGCGCCGATCTGGGTGCCGCGTTCGTTCTCACGCAGGCTGATGGCCGGCACGAGGTCCTTGAACGGATCGGAATCGGTGTTCGTCATGTGCCGGCCCACCTGCGCCGGGTACACCGTCGCGTACTTCTCGTTCGCGTCCTCGAACAACCAGGCCAGCTTCTCCGAGGCGTCGGCCATCTTGGAGTTGGACTGGAATTCGATGTTCACGTCGGCCTCCGGGCGCTGCTGCTTGCTCACGGTGCCGTCGGCGCGCGGCATCCCATGGTCCCACATCATCATGTCGTGCTGGATCATGCCGAGCCACTTGGGTTCCGGATACCGGCCCGATCCGGCCGGCGATTCCTTGCCCTGCAGCGAGTCGCGCTGCTCCACGTACGCCCGGCTGCCATTCAACCCGGACTCCTCGTTGTTCCAGAGGACGAAGCGGATGGAGCGGTCGGTCTTCACGTCGGGACTGCTGAACACGCGCGCCAGTTCCATGACCAGCGCGGCGCCGGAGCCGTCGTCGTTGGCCGCCTGTCCCCAGCCGATGCCGTCCATGTGCCCGCCCACGATGTACATCTCGTCGGGGTGCGTGCTGCCGACCTTGGTGCAGTACACCTCCTGGCGTTCCCCGGCGGTGTCCGGCGTCTGCTCGGTGTCCATGGCGCGGATCGCGGGATCGGGCTGCTTGAGCGAGTCGTTGTTGACGCCGGTGCGGGCGCGGAGCCCGCGATACCGGCCGCCGCCCGACGCGAGTTCGGAGGGTCCGCGACCGCGACCGCGGCCGGCCCCCCGGCCCCGGAAGGCGCCGCGCGCCACGGGACGCCGCGGCGTGAAGGTGTAGGTCAGCCGAGAGACGTCGCTGCACCCGTAGCTCTTGAGTTGGGCCTCGATCCAGTCCACGGCCTTCCGGTTGCGCTCGGTCCCCTGGCGCCGGTCGCCGAAGTTGGTGAGCCCCTTGATCGTGGCCTTATACCGCGCCAGGCTGAGGCGGCCCACGAGCGATGTGATCGTACTGTCGGCCTGGGCGAACCCTCCCTCCTGGACCTGGGCCTGCGCCCCGACGGGCGCCGGGGTGGAGGGGAGGACGCAGGCGATGGCGAGCGTGGCGGCGATGAATGGTGTGGCGCGCATGACACTCCTCGGGGACGTCGGTGGATCGGGGAACAGGGGATGATACGGCGGGGGACGGAGGGTCGCCAGCGCGGTGGCCGGCGCTACATCGCTTCCTTGATTCCGGCCCGCACGAGCAGCCAGTTCACGGGATACGCCGTGGCGAATCCACAGCACATGGCCACCTGCATCATGAACCAGAATTCGGGCCCCGTCTTCGGCAGCGTGGCCGGCGAGTAGAGCACGAACAGCGCCACCGCCATCCAGCCGTACATTCCCACCTGCCATGCCACCAGGGAGAGCGTGTCGGCCTTGAGCGCGGCGATCAGCCCGGCGCCCGGCGCCAGACCACGCATCGGCGCGATGGTGAAGTACTGGAACCCGATGCCGAGCAGAAACGCGAACACGAAGTCCACGAGCCAGGTGCCGAACACCGCCCGGCCCAGGAACACGACCGGCACCGCGATCACCAGTGACTCGGCGAGGAGGTCGCCGAGCGTGCACCCGGCGCCGCAGTGCGTGGCCGCCAGCGCGACCGTCTGCCAGAAGGGGCGATCGCGTCCCGGCATCGGGGCGTGGCGCAGGGCGGCGGCGCGCGCCGCTTCGGCCGTGCCCGACCGGCCGAGTGTGAAGTAGGCGGCCAGCCCCACCGGTCCGGCCCAGAGCACCGTGAGCGGCCAGACCAGATTCATGATCCACATCCGCTGCTGGTTTCCGGCGCTCAGGTGGCCGGCGACGATGAGCGTGCAGACGCCGGCTGCCGCCAGCCAGACCACCGAGACCAGATGCAGGGCAGGGCCCGGAAGGGTCATGCCGCCGGCGCGACCGCCCCGACCAGCGAGCCGACGGCCGATCGGAGCGCGTCCGTGGCACGCTCATCTTCGAGGAGCCCGGCGGCATCGTGCGGGCGCGTGGTGAGTGGGAGCGACTCCGCCACCACCACGCGTGCCATCATCACGGTGAGCGTTTCGCGCAGTTGTTCGGTCACGTACTGAGACTGCGCCGAAGTGTTGACGATCGCAACCGCCTTGCCCACGAACTCGCCGCTGCCCACGGTCCAGTCGAGGGCGTTCTTGAGCGCTCCCGGCACGCCGTGCGCGTATTCGGGGCTGGAGACGAGCACCGCGTCGGCCGCCGCCAGCCGCGCCCGGAATTCGGCCACGGATGGTGGACCCGGATCGGTGTCGAGATCGGGGCTGAACGCGGGGAGCAGGGCCAGCCCCTCGTAGATGGTCAGCGTTGTCCCGCGGGGCAGGAGCGTGGCGGCCGCGCGGAGGACGGCGGTGTTGGACGACTGCGCGCGGAGGCTGCCGGAAATGCCGAGAACGTTCATGGGGTGCCGGTTGTCGGGGGTGCGCCTCGCGCGCGGGTCCCCGGGTCCGTAAGTTGGCCGATCATGCCGCCTGCTGAATCCCCGGTGCCCGCGGAAGCGTTCCCGCCGGCACCCCCCGATGCGCCGCTCACCGGCGACGCCGCAGCGCCGGTGGCACGCCATCCCTGGGTGTGGGCGGTGCTGTACTTCCCCTTCGGCCTCTCGTTCGGATTCCCGTCCATCGCGCTCGGCTACCTGGGGGTGAAGGCGGGCATCTCCGTGTCGGCGATCGCCGGTGTGGTGGGGATGACGCTGCTCGCGTCGGGGTGGAAGTTTCTGTGGGCACCGATCGGCGACTACACGCTCTCGCGCAAGCGGTGGTACCTGATCGCCATCGCCACCGTCTCGGTCGGATTTCTCGCCATCACGCTCGTGCCGCTGTCCGACGCCACGATGCCGCTTGTTTCGGTGCTCGTGTTGCTGACGAGCGTGGCAGCGACCTTCGTGGCCTTCGCCACCGAGGGGCTGATGGTGCACAACACGCCGATCGCCGCACGCGGACGGGCCGCCGGCTGGTTCCAGTCGGGCAACCACTTCGGACAGACGGCCGGCGGCGGGTTGGCGCTCTGGTTCATGCGGCACGCGCCCGAGCCCTGGATGGCCGGCGCCGGACTGGCCGTGGTGCTGTTCGTCTGCGCGGTGCCCCTGGTCCTGGTACGCGAACCGCCGCGCGCCCTGCACGGGGCCGCCGTCGGCGCGCGCGTGGCGGATGCGTGGCGGGAATTGGTGGGCGTCGTCCGTTCGCGCGTCGGCCGCATCGGGCTCATCCTGGCCATCCTGCCCATCGGCACCGGGGCGGCCAAGGATCTGTTCGGCTCGCTGGGCCCCGAGTGGAGCGTCCCCGCCGACACGGTGGCGCTGGTGCTCGGCGTGGGAGGCGGCATCGCAATTGTACTCGGTTGCTTTGCCGGCGGCCGGCTGGCCGACCGGATGAACAAGCCGTGGGCGTACGCCGTCTCGTGCTCGTTGGGCCTCGTGGCGTGTGTGGTGATGGCCTGGTCGCCGCGGACCGTCGCCGGTTACGCCGTGTCGACCTTGTTCTACACGTTCACGCTCGGCATGGTGGCCGGGTCGTTCACCGGCATGGTGCTCGCGATCGTCGGTCACAGCGCGGCGGCCACGAAGATCAACCTGTTCTTCGCGCTCAACACGCTGTTCACGCTGGGCATGCTCCGCGCCGACGGTTGGGCGCACGACGCGTGGCACGTCAACGGCATGCTCTACACCGAGGCGCTGGCGGGCGCGGCGGCGGTGGCGCTGTTCGCGTGGCTGGTGGGCGGGGTGCGCGGAACCGAGCTGCCGGGGGCGTAGCGCTTCACCCGCCCAGCGCCCTCGGTCGACGCGGGCCCGGAGCCAAGCGCCAGGGTCGCGTCCTGTACCACCGGAAGGGGAGCCGCAATGCCTGAAGCCCAACCCGTCGTTGCCTCATGGAGCGGCGGCAAGGATTCCACGCTGATGCTCGAAGCGCTGCTCGCCGATCCGCGCGTGCGCGTGGTGTCGTTGTTGACCACGGTCACCGCCGGCTACGACCGGGTCAGCATTCACAGCGTGCGGCGGTCGATCCTCGATGCGCAGGCCGGTGCGCTCCGGATCCCGCTCGAGGTCGCCGAGATCCCGATGCAGGCGACGAACGCGGCCTACGAGTCCGCCTTCGCCGGCGCGCTCGAGCGACTGGGCGAGCGATGGCCCGGCGTGGACACGATCGCGTTCGGAGACCTGTTCCTCGCCGAGGTGCGGGACTATCGCGATGCGCTGCTCGCACGCCTCGGGTGGAAGGGGGCGTATCCCATATGGGGAATGCCCACGCGCGAACTCGCGCGCAGCTTCGTGGCGCGCGGCCACCGGGCGATTCTCACCTGCGTGGATACGACGCAGCTCGATGCCGCGTTTGCCGGCCGCGCGTACGACGACGACCTGCTGGGCGAGCTGCCGGAATCCGTCGATCCGTGCGGTGAGAACGGGGAATTCCACACCTGCCTGGTGGGTGGGCCGCTCCTCGGTCGGTCGATTCCCGTAGAGCGCGGAGAGTGCGTACTTCGCGACGGCCGGTTTCAGTACTGCGATCTGGTACCAGAGTGACGTAATTGCGCCGCCCGTTGTTTTGCCGGTGTGGAGGCCGGCATGAGAGTCGAAAGGTGGAGATCCCTCGGGCTCGCCGCGATCACGCTTGTAGTTGCGGCGGTGCCGCGCCCGGCGCGCGCGCAGTCGTCCCCGGTGTCGGTCGATGTGGCGCTCGGGTTCGCGCACGTGGGCCGGGGATCGTACGGCAACCGATCGCGGGTGGGGGAGCGAGGCCGTCTGGACGTCCGCGCCGCCACGCTTGGTGGCACCGAGTTCATACTCGGCGGGTCGGCAGGCTGGTACGGCGGCCATCGGCCCCAAGTGCTCTCGGCAATGCTGTGCGTGAATACGGCGGGGCAGGCGATCGGGTGCGGGCCGGTGCCGCCGCCCTCCGCGCCGAACATTCTCTACGTCGGTGCGCACGTCGGGTTCCGGCGCTCGATTACGGGTCTGGCGAGCATCGAGGCTGACGCGGGGGCCGGCCTGGCGCGGACGTCGCCGGAAGCGTCGTCGAATCGGCTCGGCGTTTCGGGCGACCTCAATCTGGTTTTTGGGGAGGGGAGCCACCTGGCGCTGGTCTGCGGCGTCCAACTGCTGACGGTGAGCGCGCCGGGCGCCAGACTCTACGTGTACCCGGTCACCTTCGGGCTCCGCCTGAATTGACGCGCAACGGCCCGGCGGCGCCTCTGGCGCCACCGGGCCGTTCAGGTGTGTCCGAGGGGCCAGTGCTCAGTCCGCCCTTCCGACTCCCGCGTCACGCGTGCTTGATGAACGTCCCGTTCTGCAGCTCCTCGTACGCCGTGCGCAGCTGCTCCTCGGTGTTCATCACGATCGGCCCGTACCAGGCGACCGGCTCCGAGATCGGCTTGCCCGACACGAGCAGGAATCGAATCCCCTCGTCACCAGCCTGCACGGTCACCTCGTCGCCGCTGTCGAACAGCACCAGGCTCCGATTGCCCGCCATGTCACGCACGGTGTCCTCGGCCACGGTGGCGCCGTTGTCACCCACCCGCTCGGTGAGCGCCCCGAACGGTTCGGACGCGCCGCGGAAGCTGCCGCTCCCCTCGAACACGTAGGCGAACGCGTGCCGGTACGTGTCCACCGGCAGCGTCTTCCGGACGCCGGGAGGCACCGACACGTCGAGATAGCTCGGGTTGGCGGCGATGCCGTCCACCGGTCCCTTCTTGCCCCAGAACTCGCCGGTCACGACGCGCACCACCGTGCCGTCGTCGTCGGTGACCTCCGGAATGTCGGGCGACTTGATGTCCTGGTAGCGCGGATCCACCATCTTCTGGTGCGCCGGCAGGTTGGCCCAGAGCTGGAACCCGTGCATCCGTCCCTCGGGATCGCCCTTGGGCATCTCCTGGTGCATGATGCCGCTGCCGGCGGTCATCCATTGCACGTCGCCCGCCCCCAGCGACCCCTTGTTGCCGAGGCTGTCGCCGTGGTTCACCGTGCCCTTGAGCACGTAGGTGATGGTCTCGATGCCGCGGTGCGGGTGCCAGGGGAACCCCTTGAGGAAGTCCTCCGGCCGCTCGTTCCGGAAGTCGTCGAAGAGCAGGAAGGGGTCGAATTCCTGGGTCTTGCCGAACCCGAAGGCACGGCGAAGCTTCACCCCTGCGCCTTCGAGCGTGGGTGTGGCTTCGACGATTCGTTTCACCGGTCTGATCGACATCCTTCCTCCCTGGGGTCAGCGGGTCCGAACCGGCCCGCTCCAGCCAATCTAGGAAGGCTGGCAAGGGGCGGCCGGTTCCACCCGGCGCGCGCGGCTCGCCACGCCCGGGCGCCGCCGCTATGATTTCATGCTGGGCCACTCTTCGGGACGCTTGGTCAGGACCAGTCGCATGCACCGCAAATTCGCACCCATGGGCACCGCCGCCGTCGCGTTGGCGCTCGCCTCGTTCGCCGCTACGGACCAGTACACGGCCCGCTATCCGCAGCAGGCGGTCGCCCGATTCGCCCGGTCGCTCGACGCCATCGCCATCCACCCGGCGGTGCGACACGATGTCTCACCCATGCTGCTGGCGGTGGCGGTACCGCCGGGGAGATTGGACGACGAGGCGGGACTCGAGATGCGCGCCATTCCCGAGGGCGCCCTGGCGCCGCCGGGAGTCATCTCGGCGCCCGACCAGGTGCCGCCGGCGATCACCACTCCTCGGGGATCGGGGGCCGTCGAGCAGCGGGCCCAGGGAGACCGGCCCGCCCTCAGCGTGGCGGCGAGCTTCGACGGATTGGGCGTGGGATTCGTGGGTCCGCAGGGAACCGCGCGGCTGCGCAATCCCTCCGACAATTCGCTGGCCGTGGGGCCCGATCACATCGTCCAGATCGTGAACACCCGCCTGGCCATCTATACGAAGAAGGGCGCTCGCTACGACACCACGGGGCAGGTGCTGGTCGGTCCGATTCCGACCAACACGATCTTCCGCGGATTCGGCGGCGCCTGTGAAGCCCGTGCGAACGGCGACGCCGTGGTGCGGTACGACCAGCTGGCCGATCGCTGGCTGATCGTGATGCCGATCTTCCGTCCCATTGCCGACGTTTCCGCGGAACCCGCGGCCCGCGCGCCGGGTGACTCGGCGCACTATGCCATGTGCTACGCGGTGAGCCAGGGCCGGAGCCCCATGGGGCCCTACTATCGATACGAGTTCCTGCGCCGGCTGTTCCCCGACTATCCCCGGCCGGCCGTGTGGCCGGATGGGTACTACGTGCCCACGAGCACGGGCGACAACGTGATTCAGAAGCATGCCTGCGTGGCCGACCGCGCGCGGATGCTGAAGGGCGAGGACGCCACCGAGCAGTGCGTGATCGTGAACGGCGTGAACTTTCTCAACATCGCCGACCTCGACGGAACGCAGCGGCCGGCACCGGGCACGCCGGCCATCGTGATGGCGGCCGGCGGCGCCCAGCTGAAGGGGAAGATGGAGGACAGCACGATCAGCGTGTGGCGGCTGCACGTGAACTGGGAGAGTCCGGCGCTCACGACGCTCACGGGGCCGGAGCTGATTCCCGTGGCGCCCTATCACTATCTGTGCGACGGCCAGCTCTCGAGCTGCGTCCCCCAGCCCGGCACCGACCAGCGGCTCGATGCCCAGGGCGACAAGCTCATGGCCCGCCTCACCTACCGCCGCATCGGCGACCAGGAATCGATCGTCGCCGTGCATTCGGTGAACACCACGCAGGGAGCGGGGGGCGTACGGTGGTACGAGTTCCGGCTGAGCCGTGGCGGTGACGTTTCGCTCTATCAGCAGGGCACCTTCGCCCCCGACAGTTCCTATCGCTGGATGGGGAGCGCCGCGATGGACGCCAACGGCGACATCGGCATCGGGTACTCCTTCGGCGGCTCCCCGTCGTTCGCCGGCCAGCGGTTTGCCGGACGGATGGCCGGCGACCCCAGGGGCATGCTGACGCTGCACGAATCGGTGCTCGCCAAGGGGGAGGGCGCGCAGACGGGGACGCTTCGCTGGGAGGACTTCACGCAAACGGCCGTCGATCCCAGCGACGACTGCACGATCTGGTACGTGGGCGACTACTTCAAGGCCGGCGCGGAGAGCTATTCGAGCCGGATCGGCGGGTTCCGCTTCCCGGGGTGCGGCGGGCCGGCCGCACGCCCGTAGCACCACGCGACCGCGGCCCGGCGGACGCCTGAACTAGAACGACAGGCCGGACAGATAGCGATAGTTCTGCTTCGCGCTCGCCAGCTCGTCCTTCGGATTCTCCTGCTCCACGTAGCACGGCTTGTCGTCGAGGTCGCCGATTGCCCCGAGCAGCCCGCCGAGCGGCAGCACCCCGGCACCCAGTTCGGTGTCGTGCGCGTGATCGGCCACCACGTCCTTGACGTGGAAGCTCCAGTAGCGGTCGCGGTACTTCGCCAGATAGGCCATCGGGTCGCCGCCGCCCTGCGCCATGTTCCCGAAATCCAGTTGCAGCCGCACGGCGGCCGGATCGGTACGGGCGACGAACAGGTCGTACGGAATCTGCCCGTCGATGGGGTGGACGTGCTCGGGCTCGTTGTGAAAGGCGAGCCAGATGCCGGCGCGGCGGGCGGCGGCGCCGGCCGCGTTGAACAGGTCGGCCCATTCGCGCCAGGCGTCGAGTGATGTCCTGGTCTCGTCGGGGAGGCTGGGGACGATCAGGAACCGGTGGCCGAGGTAGCGCGCCGTGTCGAGGCTCTTCTCCCAGTCGCGCACCAGGGTATCGGGCGCGATGTGGGCCGAGGGGGCGCGGAGCCCGAGGTGGTCGAGCGTGGCCCGGACCTGCCTGGGCGTGCGCCCGAAGTTGTCGAAGCTCCAGAGCAGTTCCACGTCGTCGTATCCGATGGCGCGGACCGCCGCCAAGGTCCCCTCCGGGTCGGCCTTCATGGCGTTGCGCACGGAGTAGAGTTCCAGTCCCACCCGGCTCAACCGGCGGGTGCCCGGTCTCGGGGACCACGGGAACCCCGTTCGCGGGGCGAGCGTGGTGGCGGCCAGGGAGGCCCCGAGCGAATGCAGAAAGTGGCGGCGGCGCATGCCTCAAGCTGTCGTCCGGGGGGCCGTTGCGCCATGTGGTGCCCATGGTGGCCCATCGACGGGTCGCGGGTAAACCCACGCCGCCCGGGTTGGGTCTAAATTGGCGACTCGGGACATTGGTGAACATCGGGGCGCCGTCCCGCGTTCTCTCATATGAAGGATCGGGCCCCGATGGCTCCTCGATCCGCTCCTCACCCCCGCACCCCCCGCCGTGACCGCACGCCGTCTGCTCATCCTCGCGCTGGCTGTCTTCGGAACGCTCCTCCTGGCACCGCCGGCGCATGCGCAGGGCGCCGACGTCATCCGCGGCCGCGTCGTGGACGCCGATTCCATTCCGGTGGCCAATGTCGAGGTCTCGGCCACCTCGATTTCCGGCAACGTGACGCGGCGGACGCGCACGGGGCGCGACGGCCGGTTCACGATCACCTTTCCCAACGGCGACGGCGACTATATGGTCGCCTTCAACGCCACGGGATTCGCGCTCAAGCGGTTCGAGGTCAAGCGCACCGCCGACCAGGACATCCTGGTGGCCGACACGAAGCTGTCGCGAACACTGACCACGCTCGACACGGTGCACGTGCAGGGGTCGCGCGCCCGCCCGCGGCGCAACGACACGCCCCCTGACATCGGGGGCACCGAGCGGCCGGTGAACAACCAGGCCCTGACCGCCGACCAGCAGGGCGACCTGGCGGCCATGGCGGCGTCTCTGCCGGGCGTGCTCTTCCTTCCAGGATCCAACGGCGATCCGTCCGGCTTCTCGGTGCTCGGCCTCGACGGTAGCCAGAACAGCAACACGCTCAACGGGATGGACTTCGGGGGTTCGAACATTCCGCGCGACGCGCAGGTGAGCAGTTCGCTGGTGACGGCGCCCTACGACGTCTCGCGCGGCGGGTTCAGCGGTGGGCAGTTCAATGTCAGCACCTCTTCGGGTACCAACTTCATTCGCCGATCGGCGAGCCTGGTGATGGACGCGCCGGCGCTGCAGTGGACCGACCCGGCGGCCCGGGCGCTGGGCCAGCAGTACACGAACCTGAATCTGAGCGGCGGGATCTCCGGTCCCATCCAGTTCGACAAGTCGTTCTACAACATCGCGTACCAACTCGGCCGGCGTTCCAATCCCTGGCACTCGCTGCTCAACACCGACGCGCTGGGGCTCCAGACGGCGGGCATCGCTCCCGATTCGGTCAATCGGCTGCTCGGCATCCTCGGGCAGGACCAGGTGCCGGCGACGCTGGGGGGCGTGCCCGGGCAGAAGCTCACCGACCAGGGGCTGCTGCTCGGCAGCTTCGACTTCGCCCCGCCGAGTTCCACCACCGGGCAGGCCGTGAACCTCACCGTGAACGGCGCCTGGTTCAAGATCAATCCACTCTCCACCGGAACCACGGAACTGCCCGCCCACAGCGGGACGATGACCAACTGGAACGCCGGCGCGCAGGCCCGGCATACGGCCTACTTCGGGTTCGGCATCCTCACCGAGACCGGCCTTTCGGTGAGCGCGTCGCATCGGTACGCCACGCCCTACCTCTACCTGCCCAGCGGCGACGTGCGGGTGAATTCCGATTTCGCCAACGGCACGGCAGGGTTGCAGGACGTCTCGTTCGGGGGCAGTCCGTTCCTCAATACGAGCAGCACCAACCACAGCGTCGATCTCAAGAATCAACTCTCCTGGTTCAGCCTCGACAACAAGCACCGCCTCAAGCTGACCAGTGAAATCCGGCGCGACTCGTACTCCCTCGACCAGACCAGCAATCGCCTGGGGACGTTCACCTTCAATTCGCTGGCCGATCTGCAGGCCGGCGCGCCGGCCAGCTTCAGTCGTACGCTGCTGCCCCGCACCCGCGGGGGCAGCGAGGTGGTGGGCGGACTGTCGCTGGGCGACTCGTACCGGTACAGCCCCGATCTGCAGATCCAGTACGGGGTGCGGGTGGACGGCAACCGCTACTCGGGCGCGCCGGAGCAGAATCCGCTCGTGGCCCAGACGTTCGGGGAGCGCAACGATCGCGTGCCCAACCGGGTGTATGTGAGCCCGCGCATCGGATTCTCGTGGAGCTACGGCATGGCGCCCGAGATCGGCGGCTTCCTGGGTGCGGTGCGGGGCCCGCGGGCGGTGGTGCGCGGCGGCATCGGGCTGTTCCAGAACGTCGGCCGGGTGACCGACATCGGCACGGCGGTGGACAACACCGGCCTCGCCAGCGGCCTCCAGCAGTTGACGTGCGTGGGCGCGGCGGCCCCGGTGCCCGACTGGAGCCAGTACCTCGCCGATCCGTCCACGATTCCCACCCAGTGCGCGGACACCGCCGGCACCGTGTTCTCCAACTCGGCACCGAACGTCACTCTGTTCGCGCGGGACTACAACGCGCCGCGGAGCCTGCGGTCCAACCTGCAGTGGAGCGGCCCGATCCTGGACAACCGGTTCCAGGCGACGTTCGAGGGTACGTATTCGCTCAACCTCAACCAGCAGTCGGCGGTCGACCTCAACTTCAATCCGACGGTCGATTTCCGGCTGGGCGACGAGGGCAACCGCCCGGTGTTCGTGCAGCCGGGGAGTATCGTGCCGGCCACCGGAGCCATCGCCTCAACCGACGCCCACCAGTCGGCGGCGTTCAACCGCGTCACCGAGATCCGATCGGACATGCGGAGTGAGAGCGAGCAGTTCAGCGTGCGGCTCTCGCCGGCGGGGTTCAGCAGCAACTACAGTTGGAGCCTGTCGTACACCTTCCAGAACGTGCGCGAGCGTTCCCGCGGGTTCGGCGGCGGGAACACGGCCGGCAATCCCTTCGACGTCACCTCGAGCCGCTCGAACTTCGATGCCCGCCACCAAATCCAGTACTCGCTCGGCTACAACTTCTTCGACTGGGTGCGCGTGAACTGGTACGGCAACTTCCGGTCGGGCACCCCGTTCACGCCGATCGTGGCCGGCGACATCAACGGCGACGGGTATGCCAACGATCGCGCGTACGTCTTCGATCCGGCGCAGACGTCGGATCCCACGCTGGCCACGGCCATGCAGTCGTTGCTCGACGCGTCGTCGACGCGCGTGCGGTCGTGCCTGCAGCGCCAACTCGGGCAGGTGGCCGGCCGCAACAGCTGTGAGGGGCCGTGGACGAGCACGGCGAGCATGTCCATCTCGTTCAACCCGATCAAGGTGCACATGCCGCAGCGGGCCACGCTCTCGTTCCAGGTCTCGAATCCGCTGGGCGCCGCCGACCTGTTGCTGCACGGCGCGAACCACACGCACGGTTGGGGGCAGTCGGCCATCCCCGACGCGTCGCTGCTGTACGTCCGCGGCTTCGACGCCGCGAACCAGCGCTATCGCTACGAAGTGAACCAGCGCTTCGGCGCCACCAATCCGCAGCTCACCGCTTTCCGGTCGCCGGTGACGCTCACCGCCATGCTGCGCGTGGACATCGGGCCCACGCGGGAGCGCCAGTTGCTCACCCAGCAGCTCGACCGCGGCCGCACGCACGACGGCATCCGCCTCACGCAGCCGATCCTCCGGGCGCTCTACGGCAGCGGAGGGCTCACGAATCCGCTGTCGGTGATCCTCCGCCAGCAGGACACGCTGGGCCTCACGCCGGCGCAGGCCGACAGTGTGGCCACGCTCAATCGCTGGTACATCGTCCACCTGGACTCGATCTGGACGCCGATCACGACGTATTTTGCCGGACTCCCCGACCATTTCGACGAGGGCGAGGCCTACGCCCGCTATCGTCACGGCCGGGAGGCGTCGGTCGATCTCCTCCTCAAACTCAGTCCCGACATCAAGGGATTGCTCACCGACGACCAGCGTCGGAAGCTTCCCTCCATCGTCTCCAGCTATCTCGACGCGCGCTACTTGGCGGCGATCCGGTCGGGCACGGCGGGGGCCGCAGGATTCGGATCGGGCGGCGGCATGCCGTTCATCGAAGGCGGCAACGTCCGCGTCGTCGTCAGCAGGTAGATTCACGGTCGAGGCCCGCGGGGCCCCGCCGCACTCATCGGAGCTCATCATGAATCGCCATCTCGCTCTCTCGTTCGCCGGTGCACTGCTCACCGTGGCCCCCATGGCCGGCGCGCAGCAGTCGCTGCCGCCGGTACGGCCGGTGGGCCCCATCGAACACGTGACCTCGGAACCGATGAAGGCGGTGTCCGAGGTGCGCGAGCTGCCGGGCCGGCGCGTGCTGGTGAACGACATCGTCGATCACCGGGTCCTGCTGTTCGACTCGACGCTGGCCGATCCCAAACCGGTGGCCGATTCGACCTCGAGCACGGCGAACGCCTACGGCAACATGCCCGGCGGGCTGATTCCCTACCGGGGCGACTCCACGCTGTTCGTCGATCCCGCCTCGCTGTCGATGCTCGTGCTCGACGGCACGGGGAAGATCGGCCGCGTGATGTCGGTGCCGCGTCCCGACGAGGCGATCTTCCTCATCGGCGGACCGTTCGGCACCTCCGGGTTCGATCCCGCCGGGCGGCTCGTCTACCGGGGCAACACGCTGCGCATCCGCGCCCAGCCCGATGCCGCCAAGGCTTCCAAGGACGGCAAGGCGGACAAGGGCGACGACGAGAACCTGCTCCCCCAGTTCCCCGATTCGGCGCCGATCGTGCGCGTCACGCTCGCCACCCGCGTTGAGGATACGGTCGGCTATTTCAGGATTCCGCCCACCAAGATGTCGGTCAAGCGCGATGACAACGGGGGCTTCGTGGCTACCTCGACGATCAACCCGATGCCCGTGGTCGACGACTGGGCGCTGATGCCCGACGGCACGGTGGCCATCGTGCGCGGCCGCGACTTCCACATCGACTGGATTCACCCCGACGGTTCCCGCTCGTCGTCGGCGAAGATCCCCTTCGACTGGCAGCGCCTGACCGATGACCAGAAAGCCGCCGTCATCGACTCGGCGAAGCAGGTCCTGGAGAAGCGGCGGACCGACCGGATGGCGGCCATCCAGCAGACCCGGACGGCCACCGGCAGCGGGACACAGAATCGCGTGACCGCGTCGGGCGGCGATGCCGGCGGCGGCGCGGCGATGGGCGGCATGGTGATGATCGTCCGCAAGGGCGGGGACGACGGCGGCGGTGGCGCCGCGCCTCCGATGCGCGGCGGATCGAACCAGCAGATCACGCTGCCGCCCATGCAGTTCGTGCCGCCCTACGAACTGCCCGACTACCGGCCGGCGTTCAGTACGGGAGCGACCAAGTGCGATCAGCAGGGCAATCTGTGGATCCGCACCAGCCAGGCCAGCGACGGGCGCCCGGTGTACGACGTCGTCAACGCACAGGGCGTACTCACCGACCGGGTGCAGTTGCCGGCCTTCCGCACGCTGGCCGGTTTCGGCGCCGGCGTCGTGTACATGGGGGTGACCGACAGCACCGGCGTCGTCCACCTCGAGCGGGCGCGCCTCAAGTAGGGTTTCGTACCCGCGCCTCGGGGTTTCGGTCCTTTACAGGCCCCGGAAGAATCGTGTAACCTCAGAGCACTGGGCTCTCCGGGACGTCGTCCGGGAGCCCGGAGCCGAGGTCGACTCCGGCGCTCGCCGGCGTCCCGCGACAGTCCTGTGTGGTTCTTTTCGGATCTACCTCACGGGAGGCAGGGATGCGGCTCGTTGCTCAAGACACGCGCGCCCGCAGCCGCCTGACGCAGGCGGCCGCAGTGGCGACGGTACTCCTCTTTACGCTCACGGCATGCGGCGGCGGCGGGAACAGCGCCGCTGGCGACACCGCGAACGCCAACGCAATGGCGACGCCGGCCGGCTCCACATCGGCCGCCGGCACGATGGCCGGCGGGCCGGCCATGGGTGCGCCGCCCAGCGGCGCCACGACGGCGATGCTGAGCCTCGGCGACAGCATCTTTCACGGTCAGGCCGCCGGCGGTCTGTGCTTCACCTGCCACGGCCCCGACGCCACCGGTGGGCCGCTGGCGCCGAACCTGACGGACACCACGTGGCTGACGGGCGACGGCAGCTATGCGTTCATCCAGAAGCGCGTGAAGGAAGGCATGCCCACGCCCACCGCGCCGTACACGGCGCCGATGCTTCCGATGGGCGGCGCGCAGCTCACGCCCGACCAGATCAAGGCCGTGGCGGCGTACGTGTACTCGCTCAGCCACACCGGCGGGTGACCGGCCGCGGGGATCCCGCGCGCAGCGCGGAGATCCCCGCCGGTGCGGCCCCGGGGCGGGGGCCGCTCCGGCGCTAGGCGGACATCTGCCCCCGGACCTCGGCGCGCACGACGGGAAGGCTCTCGGGGTGGCGTTCCTGCAGGTACGCCACGAGCTGTTCGCGCACCAGGCAGCGCAGGTCCCACGCCTTCGACGAATCGGCGGCGCTCATCAGCGCCCGGATCTGCACGGTGTGCTCGGTGGCGTCGGTGACCTGCACGTTCCACACCTTTCCGTCCCACAGGTCGGTGGTGCCGAGGATGCGCTGCACTTCCTGGCGGACCTCTTCCACCGGTATCCGGTAGTCGGTGAACACGAACACGCTGCCGATGATGTCGGCGCTGGTGCGGGTCCAGTTCTGGAACGGGTGCTCGATGAAGTAGCTCAGCGGCACGACGAGCCGCCGGAGGTCCCAGATCCGGACCACGACGTAGGTGGTGCGGATCTCTTCGATGCGCCCCCATTCCCCCTCGACGATCACCACGTCGTCGATCCGGATCGGTTCGGTGAGCACGAGCTGCACGCCGGCAATAAGGTTGGCAAGCGTGGGGCGCGCGGCGAGGCCGACGACGAGACCGGCCAGGCCGGCCGATGCCAGAATGCTGTCGCCGATGTGGCGGATGGTCGGGAACGTCATGAGAATGATCGCCGTCGCGATCACGGTGATGATGACGATGGCGATCCGGCGCAGCACGCGGATCTGCGTGAGCACGCTCCGCGCACGGAGGTTGTCGGCCACGTCCATCGGAAAGCGTTCGGCCACCAGGTCGTCCACCACCGACAGCATCGAGATCAGCAGCCAGGCGCTGGCCCCGATGAGCAGGACGCCGAGCGCGTGCCGGGCCACGACCTCCGTGTTCGCCGAGAGCTGCAGGCCCGGGAGGACGAACAGGATGGCGGCGAGGGGGAAGATGAGCCGCGTCGGCCGGCGGGCGTGATTCACGATCGCCTCGTCGAACGTGGCGCGGGTGAAGCGCGTAACGCGGGTGGCGATCTTGTCGAGCACCGCGTGGGCAACCAGCGCCAGCGCCGGCGCGGCGACGAGCACGATGAGGGACCACACCCAACGCGTGGCCGGGTTGAAAAGATCTGCCATTGCACCTCCGGTGGCGGGTACGGGCGCACGAAACGCCAACCCCGGAGTAATGGGCCGATCGTTCCCTCGACGCAACCGAGGCCCCAACGGAACACGGGCGGCCACTCGCCGTGAGTCGCCGCCCGTGCCCGCGTGTCCTTCGAAAACCCGTCAGCCGCGACAGGCGCCGCCGCCGAACCGGCCGCCGCCCGGTCCGCGGCCGGCGGGTGCCGCCTCCGGCGGCTGCCGGGGCCACGTGTTGTCCTCGGCGTCGTTGTCCGGGAAGCGGCAGTGCGGATCGAGCACCACGCGTTCGATGTGGCGCGGGCCGAAGTCGAACGTGGCCTTGAAGGTCCGGCTGCCGTTGAACCACACGTCCGCCGGATACGTGATCGTGGCGGTGGAGTCGTCCACCATCGTGGCGTTCGGTACGTGCCGGAGGGCGGGGCCCCCGGGCGCGAAGTGCACGTTGAGCACCACCGGCGACGGCATCTGGCCCGCCTGGTGGACGGTAACCGTGGTGCGGCCGCTCATCGCGCTGACGTTCTGGATGGATCCGTTCACCGCCTCGGTCGTGAACAGCCAGTAGTACCAGAACCAGCCGAGGTCACGGTGCAGCGCGTTGTCCATGAAGAAGGCGTAGTCCCAGGGGGAGGGGTGCTTGAACCGCCAGGCGTGCGCGTACTCGCTCATCGCGCGCCACACGGCGCTGTCGCCCACGATGCCGCCGAGCATCGACAACATCATCGGCGCCTTGCTGTAGGCCTGGAAGGAATACATCGGGCCGCCGTAGTTCGCGTCCCACATCAGCGGCGCCTCGCGCTCGTTGCCGCTGGTCTGCCCATAGCGCTGGCCCGGACCGTCGAGGTCGGCCGGCTGTCCCTGCCGGTCGTCGCGCGACAGGATGTTCATGTACTGGTTGAATCCCTCGTCCATGAACCCGTACCACGTCTCGTTGGTCCCCAGCGTCATCGGCCACCATTCGTGCCCGGTCTCGTGGTCGGACGCGCCGGTGCTCGACATGATGAACATCGGGTACTCCATGCCCAGCTCCGGGCCGTCCACCATCGTCATCGTCGGGAACGCGTAGGGCATCCAGAGCTTGGAGTAGAACTGGAGCGCATGGCTCACCGTGGGGCCGGCGTCGGCGTACTGCCGCTCGTGACCCGGCAGGTACATGACGTTGATGGGGACGTTCTTGCCCGAGCCGGGAATCACGGCGTGGAAGCCGTCCCAGACGAACTGGTCGGACGTCGCCCACGCGACGTCGCCCGCCGTGTCGGCGACGAAGTGCCACACCAGCCGGTCACCGGCCGCCGTCGCCGTGCCCGGTCCGAACTGGGCCGGACTGAGAATGCGAACCGTGGAGTCGGCGGTGAGGGCCCGCTGCAGCGCCGCGCGCTCGGCGGGGGTGTACACCTGCTCGGGATTCTGGAGGATGCCGGTGGCGCCCACCAGCCAGCCCGCGGGCACGTCCAGCTTCACGTCGAAGTGCCCGAAGTTATTGTAGAACTCGGAAGGCCCGAGGTAGGGGTCGGTGTCCCAGCCGCCCTCGCGCAGGTCGTCGAACACGGTGACGCGCGGATACCACTGGCCCACCTGGTAGAGCGTGTCGCCCCAGGCGCCCATCCGGATGCCGCGCGTGGGCGCGACGACCTTGGGCACCGTGAAGTGCCAGTCGGCGTCGATCGCCACCCGGCCGTGTCCCGGCACGGGCGTGGGAAGCGTGATCGTCGCCACCGTCTGGGTGAGGTTGTAGGCGGCGAGTTCCACCGGTGGCGGCGCGGCGCCCCGGCCGCCGCGGCCGAACCGGCGCGGCGGCCCGCCGGCGTTGAGCGCGGCCGGCCGGCCGTCGACGCTGAGCGCCGTCACCTGCATGCCGTCGGTGATGTCCGTGACCTCCTCGGCCTTGGGGACGTTGGCGGCGAACAGGTTCTGGTCGAGGCGCAGCGTGATCGTGCGCATCTCGTTCGGCCCGTTGTTGTTCACCACTACGTGTTCGTGGCCGGTCACGAGCCCGGTGGCGGGGTCGAAGCGGGCGCTGATCGTGTAGTCGGTCCAGAGCTGCCAGTAGTTGCGGCCCGGGCGCCCCGTACTGTCGCGGGTGCCGGCCGCGAAGGCGCGCTGGATCATGTCGGTCATCGGGATGTCGTGCCGGACGGCGCGTTCCGGATACCGGGTCGCTGCTTGCGCCAGACCGGCGGCGGGCAGCGCGACGAGCGCGCCCAGAGCGGCAAGGGAGGCGAGGGGTCGTGAGCGCATCGAAACTCCTGATCGAGGGTCCATCGACGGCCCGGCTGGATGGCCGGGGCTCACCAGAAATACCATCCGGTACTACATATTGAAAGGGACCCCCACACCCGAGGCGGCACCCGTGGCCCCCACCGTTCGTCATCGCGAGCAGCACCGCACCAATCGCATCGGCTGGCTGCGCGCCGCCGTCCTCGGCGCCAACGACGGCATCGTCTCCACGGCGAGTCTGGTGGTCGGGGTGGCCGCGGCCGGCGCCGCGCATTCCGAAGTCCTGGTGGCGGGGATCGCCGGACTGGTGGCCGGCGCGATGTCGATGGCCGCCGGCGAGTACGTCTCGGTCAAGTCGCAGGCCGAGACCGAGGAGGCCGACCTCACCCGGGAACGGGCCGAGCTGGAGGGCAATTCCGCAGCGGAGCAGCAGGAACTGGCGCGGATCTACGAAGGGCGCGGGCTCGAACCGTCGCTGGCGCAGCAGGTGGCGGTCCAGCTCATGGCCCACGACGCCCTGGGCGCGCACGCGCGCGACGAACTCGGCATCTCCGAGGTGGTGACGGCAAGGCCGATCCAGGCGGCGCTCGCCTCGGCCGCCGCCTTCGGCGTCGGGGCCGCGATGCCGCTGGTCACTACGTGGCTCTCACCGGTGACGCGTGTGATCCCGTTGGTGATCGGGGGATCGCTGGGGTTCCTGGCCGTGCTCGGTGCCCTGGCGGCGCGAACCGGGGGAGCGCCCATGGTGCGCGGGGCCGTGCGCGTGACGTTCTGGGGCGCGCTCGCGATGGGAATCACCGCCGGCGTGGGCCGGATGTTCGGAACCGTGGTCTAGCCGGCGCCGCCGTCAGCCCGTGGGGCCGTCAGGCCCGGTCGGCGAGCGCATCGAGCGCCCCCTTGAGCTGCTCGGGCGTGGCCGGTTTGCCGAGAAAGCTCGTGGCGCCGGCCTCGAGCGCCGCGGTGCGCGCGGCGGGATCGGTGCTTCCGCTCAACACGATGACGGGAATCTCGGCGGTCCTGGTCGACGCCTGCAGCTTGTCGAGCACGCCCATCCCCGTGCCCCCGGGCATGTTGAGATCGAGCATGATGGCATCGGGCGGCGGCGTGCGCATGGCGAGCATCAGCGCCTGGACGGCGTCGAACGCGGGGATCGGATGGTGCCCGATGCCTCGCAGCATGGCGCACACGGTCTTCGACGTGACCTGATCGTCTTCGGCTACGAGAATTCGCACGGGCGGCGCTCCCTTCGGATACGGAGGGACGGCCATCGCCGGCCGCCTGCTCCAAGACTAGGGCGTTGCTCCGTGCGACGCCAGCGCCGGCCAGAGGGCGGGATCCTCCGTCCCGAGCACCCAGACCGAATAGCCGCGCAGGTGATACTGCGACACGAGGGCCAGTTTGGCGATGAAGGCGCGCGTGTCCTCGATCCACAGATAGCGGAACACGCCGTTGTCGCTCCAGACCGCGTTCGGCGACCGCTGCACGCTGTCCCACGCCGCGTGCACTCCGTTGGCGGTCAGCAGGCTCTCGGCGCGCACGTACGGAATGTCGCGCCCCCGCATGCGCGATCCTTCCTTTTCGGTGTAGGCCGGGAACCACCAATCGGAATACGACGGAATGCCGAGCGAGATCTTGGACGGGGGCACGCCGAGCGCCAGCACGTGCCGCAGGCAGTCGACCATCCATGGGTAGCCGGCCACCGGGCCGGCGGGCGAGCCCCCGGTGTGCTCGGCGTACGTCATGTACGAGATGAAGTCGAGGGTGTCGGCCAGCGCCTTGTAGTCGTACACGCCGCGCCAGTTCGCGTAGATCCATTTGTCGTAGCTGTTGGTCCCGGGATCCTCGCTCGCCCTGGGCACCACCGCCGCCGACAGGGTGCATCCCGCCCGGTGCACCGAATCCACCGCCTCGCGCACGAACGCCGTGAACCGATGCTTGTCGATGATGTTCACGTTCTCGAGGTCGAACTGGATGCCGTCCAGGTGCTGGTCGCGACAGAGCGCGGCGAGGCTGCGGATGGCGCGGTGCCAGGCGGTGCGATTGGTGAGAACGCGATGGATAGCCGGCTGGCTGAACCCCGGGTTCATCACCAGTGGGACGAGCTTCACGTGGTGGGCGCGCGCCGCCGTCACCACGCGGGGATCGAGGTGGCCGGTGATCCGCCCCGTCGACTGCAGCGAGAACACCTGGGGCGAGACGATGTCGATCTGCGAGGCGTGGTCCACGAAGTGCACCGTGCTCGAGTCGCCGCCGGTGGAATACCAGAGGGCCTCGGGGCGTTGGGCGGAGGCGCCCCCGGACATCAGGGCGAGGGCGAGCAGGGTGGTGCCGGCAAGGGTTCGCATGGGACTGGAATGTAGGGCGGTCGGCCGGTTGGCCGGTAGGACGGCAGGGCGGGCGGGGCGGGTGGGGTGCCGGGACCACGATTTCGGAGGCATAGTATGGAGTACGCGAACCCGAACACCATGCCCGTCGATCCGCCCACCCCGCTCCCCACGGAAGTCTTCCGGTCGAAGGTCGACCGCTGGCTGGTCGTCCTCGTGATCGCGCTCCCCGTCCTCGGTCTGGGTCTGGCGATGGCAATGCCTTCGTCGCGGGCGGGGCTCGGGGCCCTCGTGGGATTGGCGATCGCGGGGTGCTCGACACTGCTGGTGCTGCTCGTGTTCGCGTGGATCTACCGCAGCACCACGTATACCCTCGATGCCGAGGCACTCGTGATTCGGTGCGCGGGACTGACCTGGCGCGTCGCCTACCGGGAGATGCGGAGCGTGCGGCCCACGCACAATCCGCTCTCGGCGCCGGCACTGTCGCTGCACCGCCTGGAAATCCGGTATGCCACCTACGGCTGGGTGTTGATCTCGCCGGACGACCCCGGCGCGTTCGTGTCCGCCCTCAAGCGGCGGGTGCCGAACCTCGAGGTGAAGCCCTGACCGCGTGCCGCGGCCGCCCGGCGGTCGCAGGGCTCAGTGCGACCGGTCGTCGGGCCGCAGGTCGTCGAGGATGGGGTGGTCGAGGCCCCGGAGCGTGCGGTGCTCCGGCGCGAGCAGGTCGAACACCACGACGTCGTTGATCCCCTTCCGGAGCCACGGGCCGGGGACGTAGAGCGTCTGTTCGGGTCCGATGCCCCAGAACCGGCCAAGTTGGTGGCCGTTCACCCAGACGGTGCCCTTGCCCCAACCGCGCGTGTCGAGAAAGGTGTCGCCGGTGCTTGCGAGCCTGAACGTGCCCTCGTAAAAGCCCGCCGTCCCAGTGGAATCCGACGCCCAGCGGAGCGATCGCCCACAGGCCACGGGCCCGCCGGTGTGGCATGCGATGTCCGGAACGGTGCGCATCGGCAACGAATAGACGTTCCAATCAGTCAGGGTTCGCCCGGCCAGCGTCACGCTGTGGGTAATTCCCTTTTCCTCGCCGCGCAGCGGCTTGGCAAAGTTCACACGTCCGCTGTTCTCCACCAGGATCGCGAGCTGCGCGTGGGCCGGGACCGCAAGCGGGATGCTGTCCTCCCCGAGCCGGCGGTCGAGCGTGCCCTTCAACACCCCGTCCACGTAGATCTGGGCATAGTCGCGCACGTCATGGATCACGAGCTCGCCGCTCGCGGCATCCTCCAGCGTCGCGCGGTACAGAATGTAGCCGTATGACTGGCCGAAGGTCTCCATCCCGCGCGGCCGCTCGACGCGCACCGGCTCGGGCAGGCGGTCGAAGATCGATACGGTGGGCACGAGGCCGAACGCAGGCACGGCGATCGGCGCCGGCGTTTCGGGCACCGGGGGCGGCGTCACGCCCGTGGCCTTCGCGATCGCGTCGCGGAACATGAAGTACTTGGGCGTCGGCCGGCCCGACTCGTCCAGCGCCGCATCGTAGTCGTAGCTCGACGTCTGCGGGTGGTAGTGCCCCCGGTCGATGTTGGCGCCGTTCATGAACCCGGGCGTGGTGCCGCCGTGGAACATGTAGATGCTTACCGAATAGCCCCGTTCGAGCATCCAACTCAGTTCCTTCGTCTGCCGCTCGGCGTTGGTCGTGTGATGCGGCTGCCCCCACTGGTCGAACCACCCGGCCCAGTACTCGCCGCTCATCAATGGCTCGCCGGGCTTGAACCGGGCCAGGCGCGCGAACGCGCTGTCGGCCTCGCCGGTGCCGAAGTTCACCACGGCGGGCAGCTCCGGCAGCGTGCCGTCGGGCAGTTGGTAGTCGCCGTCGGCCGTGTACAGGTACACGTCCCGGAACCCCGCATGGCGCAGCGCACCGAGCTGCCAGCGCATGTAGTCCCTGTCCCTGTCGAACGATCCGTATTCGTTCTCCACCTGCACGGCGATCACCGGGCCGCCGCGGCTCGCCAGGTACGGCGCCACCACCTTGCCCAACGTGTCGAGCCACGCCCCGGCCGGCTTCGTAAACTTCGGATCGGTGCTGCGCAGCACGATACTCGTGTCGGCGAACAGCCAGCCGGGGTAGCCGCCCAGCTCCCACTCGGCGCACACGTACGGCCCGGGACGCAGAATCACGTGCAGCCCTACCTCCTGCGCGGTGCGCAGATACGCGGCGAGGTCCCGCTGGCCGGAAAAGTCGTAGTGGCCCGGCGTCGGTTCGTGGAAGTTCCAGAACACGTAGGTGGTGATGGTGTTGAGACCCATCGCCCTGGCCTTCTGCATGCGATCGCGCCAGTACTCGCGCGGCACGCGCGCGTAGTGCATGGAACCTGAAATGATCTGAATGGGTTTACCGTTCAGAACGAAGTGGCCGGAGTCGGCGGCCAACGGCCCGGTCTGGGCACGGGCCGTGGTGCCGAGGGCGATCAGGCAGAGCAGCAGGAGTCGGCGCATGGGCAGAAGATACTTCACGGCGCTCCGGCCGGCAGCGCGCCGCCCCGGCGGTCGGCAACCACCGTGGCAGAGGCCACCCGCACGCGCGCCCTCGGTACCGACTGGAACGAACTGGAACGGAGAACGCAGGCGGGGCCTCACACTCTGGTCGCGTCACTCGCGAAGCGGTACTATCCGGCATCCACTACCTGTTCACCACCCACCGATCCGTCATGCGCCGATACGGACTTCTGATCTGCATCATCGCTCTTGCGTTCGCGCCGCGTTCACTGGGAGCCCAGCAGCTTTCGGCGAGCGAACGCGCGATCGCGAATGCGGTCGACTCGCACAACGCCGAGGCGCTGGCGCTGCTGCGGCGGATCGTGAACATCAACAGCGGGACGATGAACTTCGCCGGTGTCCGCCAGGTGGCCGACGTGCTGCGTCCCGAGTTCGATGCCCTCGGGTTCACGACGCACTGGGTGGACGGTGCCTCGTTCGACCGTGCGGGACACCTGGTGGCCGAGCATCCGGGGCCGGGCCCCAAGCTGCTGCTCATCGGCCACATGGACACGGTCTTCCCGGCGACGAGCACGTTCCAGCGCTGGACGCAGATCGACGACTCGACGGCCACCGGCCCCGGGATCATCGACATGAAGGGCGGCGACGTGATCATCCTCTATGCGCTGCGGGCGCTGAAGGAGGCCGGCCAACTGGACCGGATGAACGTGACGGTGGTGTTCGACGGCGACGAGGAGAACGCCGGCGCGCCGCTGTCGGCGGCGCGCCGGGCGCTCATCGACGCGGCAAAGGGGGCGACGGCGGCCATCGGTTTCGAGGACGGCGCGGCCGACCCGAAGACCGCCGTGATCTCGCGGCGCGGGGCCGGGAGCTGGACGCTCACCACGAGCGGGAACGCCGGCCACTCGTCGCAGATCTTCCGCAGCGACATCGGGGCGGGTGCCATCTTCGAAGCGTCGCGGATTCTCGATGCGTTCTACACGCAGCTCCGCGGTGAGCAGTATCTGACGTTCAATCCCGGGCTGGCGCTGGGCGGCACCACGGTGGCGCTGGACAGCAATGCGGCGGCCGGCCGGGCGGCGGGCGAGCACAACGTCGTCGCCGAGCACATGGTCGTGGGCGGGGACATCCGCACGCTCTCGCCCCGGCAGTTGGCGAGCACCAAGCAGGCCATGCGGGCGATCGTGGCGAAGCATCTGCCGCAGACCGACGCCAGCATCAGCTTCGACGACGGCTATCCGCCGATGGCGCCCACCGACGGCAACCGTCGCCTGCTGGCCGTGTACGACCGCGCCAGTCGCGACCTCGGCTACGGCCCCGTGGTCGCGGTCGACCCGTCGCGGGCCGGCGCCGCCGACGTGGCGTTCGTTGCCGACCGGGTCCCGATGGTCATCGACGGGATCGGCCTGTCGGGGCACGACGACCACAGCGAGAAGGAGACCGCGTACCTCAACTGGTTGCCGCGCCTCACCAAGCGGGCGGCCATCCTGCTGCACCGACTCTCACAATGAGCCCCTCCATGGACCCACGTGTCATCGCGCCCGCCGAGACCCTCCGCATCAACACCAAGTTGTTTCGCAACTGCCTGCACGGGATGTCGCAGGCCCAGGCCGAGGCCCGCCCCGCAGACGGCACCAACAGCGCGCTCTGGGTGGCCGCGCACATGGTGAAGGCGCGCTACGGATTGCTCAAGCGCTTCGGAGACGAGCGGCCGAATCCGCTGCCGGCCGACCTGATGAGCGCCAAGCGCATCGACGACGTCGCCGCCTGGCCGCCGGTGTCGGACGTGCTGGCGGCGTGGACCGACGCGTCGCACGGCCTGCGTGACCGCGTGGCATCGCTGACCGCCGCCGAACTGGACGCGCCGGTGGAGGTTCGCTATCCGGTGTTCGAACAGACGCAACTCGGCGTGCTCGTGTTCCTCGTGCAGCACGACACCTACCACCTCGGACAGTTGTCCATGCTCCGGAAGGTCGCCGGACTGCCGGGCATGAGTTACACCGACCCGTAACCCCTCCGCCGATGCGCCCCATCTCCCGTCGCGAATTCGTCACCACCTCGGGCAGTTGTGCCGCCCACCTGGCGCTGGCAGCCGCGGTATCGCCGCGGCTGCTGCGGAACCTCTGGGCGGCGCGTCCGGCCGGTCCCGTCGTCGCCACCGCGCCGTTCGCGCGGCTGGAACGCGTGGCCGACGACATCTGGGCGCTGGTCTCCACGCCGCTCGGCGGGGACTACACGACGGTCTCGAACGGGGGGATCATCGCCGGCACGCACGCCGTGCTCGCCATCGAGGGATTCCAGACCACGAAGGGCGCGGCGTGGCTCGCCGACCAGGCGCGCACGCTCACCGGCCGCTGGCCCACGCACGTGCTGGTGACGCACTACCACTCCGATCATTCGAACGGTGTGGCGGGATACGTGACGGCCGACCACCATCCCGAGATCCGGGTCACCGGCATCACCCGCGACGAGACCCTGACGCGCAACAAGCCCGCCGATGCCTCGCGCACGGCGGCGCTCAACGATGCCGTGCTGCTCTCGCCTGCCGACGCGGCACGCTTCGATCTCGGCGGACGGAGCCTGCGGATCGTGCCCCGGCTCGGCCACACCGACAGCGACGTGGCGCTCGAACTCGACGATCCGAATCTCATCTTCTGTGGCGATCTGTTCTGGAACGCGATGTTCCCCAACTACGTGGACGCGATCCCGAGCAAGCTGTCGGCGTCGGTGCGGGCGTTGCGCGCGGCTCGCGCGGACACGTACGTCCCCGGCCACGGCGCCGTGGGCACCCCCGCCGATCTCGACCGGTACGTGGCGATGATCGACGATGTGGAGCAGGCCGCGCGCCGGGCCCACGAGGCCGGCACCAGCGCCCATGACGCTGCCGCGGCGTATGTGCTTCCGGCCGCCACCGGCGAGTGGGCGATGTTCGGGAACACGTTCATCGAACGGGCGTTCACGGCGTGGTTTCGCGAACTCGGAGGCGCTGGATGACCCTCGGTTCGAAGTCGGATCTCCGCGGCATGCGCCGCGTGGGCCGGCTGGTTGCCGATGCCCACGCCTATCTGGCGCGCCAGGTGAAGATCGGCATCACGACCGCCGAGCTGGACGAACGCGGCGCGAAGTTCATCCGCGCGCGCGGCGGCCGGTCGGCCCCCCAACTCACCTATCGGTTTCCCGGGTTCAATCTGATCAGCGTGAACGACGAGATCGTGCATGGGGTGCCCGGCGACCGGGTGCTCGCGCGCGGCGATCTGGTGAAGCTCGACATCACGGTGGAACTCGGCGGGTTCGTGGCCGACGCGGCCCGCACGATTGCGATGCCCGGAGCCCCCGACGTGGCACGCCGCCTGGCTCGGTGCGCGCGCCGCGCCTTCACCGCGGCGATGGCGCAGGCGCGCGACGGCCGTCCGGTGCGCGGCATCGGCCGGGCGATCGAACGCGAAGTGGCGCGCGACGGGTTCGCGGTCGTGCGCGAACTCACCGGACACGGGGTGGGACGCTCGATCCACGAATCGCCCACGGTGCTCAATTACGAGGATCCGCACGATCGGGTGATTCTCCACGAGGGCATGGTGCTCGCCGTGGAGCCCATCATCACCGAACGTCCCGCCCGCACCGTCGAGGAGCGTGACGGGTGGACGATTCGTGCGCGCAATCACGCTCTCTCGGCGCACTACGAGAATACGATCGTCGTGCGGCAGGGCCGCCCGCTGGTTCTCACGGCGGCGTAGCGCTCTCCGCGGCGCTCCGCCGGAATGGCGGAACATTCGATTCCTCCGGTTCAAGAGTTTCGTATCGCGGGGCGTGCAACAATCGTCCCGATGTGGGGGTAAGTCTCCCGGAACCCGTATTGGAGGATTCCCATGAAGCGTGCATTCGTGAGCATGGCGGTTGTGACCGCACTGATCGTCGGCGTCGCGCCCGCGGCGCACGCGCAGGGCGGACTCGGAATCAAGGGCGGGGTGACGTTCAGCAACGTCTCCAGCGCCGGCGTCCTGCCGGGCGCGCTCAAGTCGCGCACCGGCTATTCGATCGGCCTCGGGTACACGAGCGGCTCGCCGCTCGGCCTCGGCGTCGAAGGACTGTACACGCAGCAGGGCGTGACGAGCTCGACGCCCGGCGACGCCCGCGAACTCAACTACATCGACGTCCCGGTGTACCTGCGGCTCAGCCTTCCCGTCCCGGGAATCTCGCCGTTCGCGTACGCCGGTCCGCAGGCCTCGTTCGAGATGGCGTGCCACGCAGGTGGCTCCGACTGTCCCGATACCGGCCGTCCGAAGACCACCTACTCCGGCGTCATCGGTGCCGGCCTCCGGCTGATGGGTGGCCTGTCCGTGGAAGGACGCTATGTGTACGGGCTCACCGACCTGAAGCTGGACACGGTGCAGAGCACGCAGAGCTACAAGAGCCGGACGTTCATGGTGCTGGTGGGCTTCGGCTTCTAGTCCCTCATTTGGCACGTTCCAGCGCGGAGGCGGCGTCGTTGACGAGTGCCGCTTCCGCGCTGAGCGCGTCGGCGATGCGCGCGATCTGCGCGTTCACGTCGCTCCACTCACCCTGTTCGATGGCCTCGCGTGCCCCGGGCATCGTCTTCACGCCGTATCCGGTGTAGAACCCCGGGGCGTAGAGCAGGTGCTTGTACCAGGGACGCTTGGGCAGTCCGTCGGGCGACGTGAGGTCGCGCTCCGATTTGAGGAGCTGCTCGTTCACCCCGCGCAGCGCCGCCTCGGCCGTGTCGGCGTCCCGATCCCACTGGCCGTAGGCCTTCTCGAAACGCGCCGCCGCCGCGTTCAGTGTGTCGACGGCATTCAGGAGTGGCGCGAAGTTGAACTGAGGCGGGGGCACCTTCACCGCCGGCGCCGAGGTGGGGTCCTCGGGGTCGCTCACCGCGGCGTAGTCCCCGGCTTTCACGGCGCGGTTGGTGGCCTCGATCTCGCGGGCGCGCTGATCGCGGAGCTGCTGCAGCTCGGTGGTGTACCGCTGCACCGTCTGCGCCAGGTTCGTGTACACGAACGGCAGCACGTCGGCGTCCGCCAACCGCATGACCATCCGGCCCGCGGTCTGCGCCAGCGCCCGACCGTACACGAACGACGTATCGCTGAAGTGCGTGTACCAGTAGAAGTCGTCGTAGATGGAATGGTAGATGCCGCTCTGGTCCTCGCCGCCGAATCCCAGATTCAGCGAGGCGATGCCCAGGTGCTGCAGGAAGGGTGTGTAGTCGGAGCCCGAGCCGAGGGCGCCGATGCGAATGTCCGCGTTGGCGCCGCCGTCGCCTCCGCGCCCGCCGCCCTCGGCTGCCCGCACCGCCTGCTGCGCCTTGGCGCGTTTCCAGACGCTCACGTGCGCTTCGGGGTCGGTGACGTCCTTCTCCGCCTCGTTCACGAAGGCTTCCAGCGAGTGCGAACCCGAGGCGCGGAAGAAGCCCCGGCCGTTGCCGTCGGTGTTGATGTAGGCCACGGCGTGCTGGGCCAGTTCGTCGGCGTGCTCCTCCGCCCATTCGGTGGACCCGAGCAGCCCGGGCTCTTCACCGTCCCAGGCCGCGTAGATGATGGTGCGCTTGGGACGCCATCCCTGCCGGTAGAGTTCGCCGAGCGCGCGCGCCTCCTCCAGTTCGGCGACCTGTCCCGACAGTGGATCGGCGGCTCCATTCACCCAGCCGTCGTGGTGATTGCCGCGGATGATCCACTGGTCGGCTTCCGTGGTGCCGGGCAGCCGCGCGATCACGTCGTGGAGGGTCTTGAGATCCCAGTTGGACTTGACCACCAGGTGCACGCGCGCCGGTCCGGAGCCCAGGCGATAGGTGATCGGCAGTCCGCCGCGCCACGCCGACGGTGCCACGGGGCCGCCCATGGCGGCCAGCAGCGGCTGCGCATCGCCGTACGAGATCGGCAGCACCGGGATCTTGGTGAGCGTCGGCGCCTCGTTCACGGGCAGCCGCTTGGCGTCCTTCGTGGCGCCGATGCCGGGCGTGAGCGGATCGCCGGGATAGGTCGGCATGTCCTCCACGCTGCCGCGCTGCACACCCTGCGGTGGACGCATCGGGCCCTTGGGGAAGACCGCGCCGTCGGCGTAGCCGTCGTCGGCGGGATCGGAATAGATGAGACAGCCGATGGCGCCGTGCTCGGCGGCGACCTTGGGCTTGATGCCGCGCCACGAGCCCCCGTACTTCGCGATCACGATCGCCCCCTTCACCGAGATGCCGCGCCGCTCCAGTTCGTCGTAGTCCGACGGGATCCCGTAGTTCACGAACACCAGCGGGCCGGTCACGTCGCCGTCGGCGGAGTAGGCGTTGTACGTCGGAAGCTGCTCCGCCGTCTGGTTCGAGGTCGGGTCCTCGGGAACGGCCGGCTCCTGCAATCGGGCCGTGTAGTGGGTGGGGGCGATCATCTCCACCAGCCGCTGCTTGGGCGTCGGGAAGAGCACGTCGAACGTTTCGATGTGTGCGTCCCAGCCCCAACTCTTGTACTGCGCCAGGATCCACTCGGCGTTCTGCTGGTCGTATGGCGAGCCGACGTGATGCGGCCGCGCCGAGAGCAGCTTCAGGTTGGCGCGCAGCCGGGCCGGGTCGGGAATGGCGTCGAACCTGGCCTCCCAGCTCCGCTCGACGCGCGACGAGGCGGCGGTGAAGCCGCGCAGCGGCGCGGGGTCCGGCGCGAGCCGCACCGGAAGCATCGTCAGCCCGCCCAGGGCGGCGAGCGTCGTCAGCGTGAGTCGAGGCGTCATGGCACGAAGGGGTTGGTCGGACGGTGGCGGGGGGAGGCGGTCCCGGCCAAATTGGTGCACCGTCCCGCCCGGCGCCAGCCGCGCCGGCCGGCGGTGCCCACGTCCCATCCTCGCCATTCACGGAGCGGTGCTTCCGCGTGACCGACCAGCCAACGTCCGGTGCCTCGCCCACTCTCGTCCGGAACGCGCGATTGGCGTTGCTGGTGCTGCTCGCGATCTACGGGACGATGTGCCTTCGCGACCCGATGGGCGGGCACCTCATCGACGGCGTCGATCTGGCGATTCACGAGACGGGGCATCTGGTGTTCGGCCCGTTCGGCGAGGTGATGCAGTTTGCGGGCGGCACACTGTTTCAGTTGATCATCCCCACGACCTTTCTGGTGTATTTCCTGCGCTTCGCGCCCAAGCGCGACGATTTCGCGGCCTCGGTGATGCTGTGGTGGATCGCCGTGAACCTCTGGAACATCGCCGTGTACATGGCCGACGCGCGCACGCAGGCGCTGCCGCTCGTGGGCGGCGGCGAACACGATTGGGCGTTCCTGTTCGGACATTTCGGGGTGCTGTCGCGCGACACCGCGATCGCGGCCACCGTCCGCTTCCTCGGCACGCTGCTCTTCCTGGCGGCGCTGGTGCGCGGCTACCTGGCGGCGGCGCGACCGCCGGCGGCCGACGAGGTGGACGAGAGCGCCGGGGCACGGTAATCTCTGGCCATGACTACGCCCTCACCGTTTCGATCCCGCACCATCGCCGCCGCGATCGCCTGTCTGGCCGCCGGGGCGATGCCGGCCGCCGCGCAGCGGCCCACGCTCTCCGCCGCCGTCCGGCCGTTCGTCGCCGTCGATACCACGGTGGTTGCGCTCACCCATGTCCGGGTGATCGACGGCACCGGCGCGGCGCCGCGCGACGGTCAGACCCTCGATCATCCGCGACGGGAACATCGCCGCGCTCGGGGCCGACGGCACCGTGTCGATTCCCGCCGGGGCCCAGGTGATGGACCTGCGCGGGAAGACCGTGATCCCCGGGCTGGTGATGATGCACGAGCACCTGTTCTATCCCAGCGGCCCCGGGGTGTACGGCAACGACTTACATGAGCTTCACCGCGGCTCTATCTGGCCGGTGGCGTGACTTCGATGCGCACCACGGGGAACGTGAGCGGTTACGGCGATCTCCGCATGGCCGCAGGCCATCAAGGACGGCGAGCAGCCCGGGCCGTGGATCGATGCCACCGCGCCGTACGTGCAAGGGCCCGTCGCCCTTCTTCCAGATGTACGCCCTCAAGGATTCGGCCGACGCGCGCCGCTACGTGAACTTCTGGGCCGACGCCGGCGCCACGTCGTTCAAGGCGTACATGAACATCACGCGTCCCGAGCTGGCGGCGGCCATCGACGCCGCGCACAAACGGGGGCTCAAGGTCACCGGCCATCTCTGCTCGGTGACCTATCGGGAAGCGGCGGACCTCGGCATCGACGACCTCGAGCACGGCTTCTTCGTCTCCACGGACTTCGTGAAGGACAAGCAGCCCGATCTCTGCCCCGGCCAGGGCCCGGGCATGCAGGCGCTGGCCACCGTGGACACCGGCAGCCCGGCGTTCAAGTCGCTGGTGCAGCATCTGGTGCAGAAGCACGTGGCCATCACCTCGACGCTCACCGTGTTCGAGACCTTCACCCCCGGGCAGCCGGTGCCCCCGGGGATCGACGTGCTGGATCCGATTCTCAAAGCCCAGTTCCTCGCCGGTTATCAGCGCACGCAGAGCCGGCCGACGTCGCTCTACAAGACGTTGTTTGCCGAGGATCGCGCCATGGAGGTGGCGTTCGTGCGGGCGGGCGGCCTGTTGCTCGCCGGCACCGATCCCACCGGTGGCGGGGGCGTGATCCCCGGCTACAGCGATCAGCGGCAGGTGGAGTTGCTGGTGGGCAGTGGGTTCACGCCCCTCGAGGCGATCAGGATCTGCACGCTGAACGGCGCTACGTATCTGGGCCGTGCCGACCGCGTGGGCTCCATCGCGGCCGGCAAGCAGGCCGACCTCGTGGTGATCGACGGGAATCCGGCGGCCAACATCGACGACATCGCCAAGGTGGAGTTGGTGTTCAAGCAGGGGGTCGGGTACGATCCGCAGAAGCTGATCGGGTCGGTGAAGGGGCGGGTCGGGTTGTATTGAGCGCTACGGGGCCCGGAGCGCTTCCAGCGGACTGATGCGACTGCTCCTCCGCGCCGGCACGTAGGCGCCGGCCAGCGCCGCGAGAAAGAGCGCCGCCGCGGCAATGGCGTACGCCCAGGGGTCGGTGGCCGTGATGCCGAACAACTCCGACTGCAGGAAGCGCGTCGTGACCAGTCCCCCCGCGAGGCCGGCGACGACCCCCGCCGCCGCCATCGCCGCGGCCGTGCGGAGCAGCCGCGCCTGGACGGCGAGCGGCGTGGCGCCGAGCGCGATCCGCACGCCGATCTCGCGGGTGCGCTGCGCCACCGCGTACGACATCACCCCGTAGATGCCGGCCGCGGAGAGGATGAGCGCGATGGCGCCGAAGACGAGCAGTGCCGTCATGGCGAATCGCCGGTCGGCCGCCGACTCCTCGATGCGATCGTCGAGCGTTCCGATCCGTACCGACGTGGCGGGAGCACGGGCGCGCATCCGTGCCCGGATCGCGCCGTACAGCGATGCCGGAGCCGAAGTCGTCCGCAGCAGCAAGACCGTCTGATACGTCGACTGCGTGGGGTGCTGCGCCACCGGCACGTAAATCTCGTGCTGCTCGCCGCGTTGCATGCGCCAGTTGGTCGCTTCCGATACCACGCCGACCACGGTGAGCCACTCGTCGCTCAGATAGTTGGTCCGCACGAGCTTCCCGATCGGGTCTTCTCCGGGCCACAGCCGCGCGGCGAGCGCCGACGATACGATGGCGACCACGGGCGTCGCCCGTCCGTCGGCCGTCGAGAAGGCGCGTCCCCGCACCAGCGGTTGCCGCAGCACCGAGAAGTAGTCGGGGCTGATCGTCCGGAAGCCGGCCATCGCCGGCCAATCGTGGTCGGGGGGATCGCCGGGGCGGAGAACCGGTGCGGCGTCGCTTCCCCACGCCAGCGGGTACTGGTTCGACCGCGCGACCCCGGACACGCCGGGCAGCGAGGCGAGTGCCGTGCGCACCGCCTCGATGTCCGCTGGCTTCATGCCGCCCGAGGCAAACGTCGCGGTGACCACGCCGTGCGAATCCAGCCCGCTGTCGTTGGTGACGATGTTGTGCATGGTGCGCACGAGCAGCAGCGACCCGACCGCGAGCACGACGCCGACGGCGATCTCGAATCCGATGAGCGCCGGCCAGACGCGCGAGCGTTCGGAGACGCCGGGCGCGCGCGCGGTGCCGCTCAACCCGTGGCTCGGGTCACGGCCCACGAGGCGGAGCGCCGGGTAGACGCCGATGATGACGGCCGTCACCACCGCCGCGCCGGCCGCGAACAGGAGCATGTGCCCGTCCACCGCGAGCTCGTTCAGGCGGGGGATCAACCCGGCGCCGAGCAGCCGCACCACCCGCACGCACGCGGCGGCGAACACCAGCCCCAGCGCGGCGCCGCCCACGGCGACGAGCGCGCTCTCGGCCATCAGTTGCCGCACCAGGCGCCCGCGGGACGCGCCGAGCGACGCCCGCACCGACAGCTCACGGTCCCGGGCCAATCCGCGGGCCAGCTGGGCCGACACGAGATTCGTGCAGGCGATCAGCAGCACCAGCACCGCGCCCGCGAAGACCAGAGAGAGCATCACGCGGTAGTTGGCCACCAGGTAGTCCTGCAGCGGTTCGGCGTCCACGTTCACGGCTTCGGTCTCGTTTCCGTACCTGGCGTGGAGCGCCTGGGAGAGCGTCGCCAGTTCGGCGCGCGCCGAGGTGAGGGTCGCACCCGGGGCCAGCCGGCCGAACACCATGTAGTTGTGCGCGCTGCGCACCGTGCCCGGTGACTGCTCGTTGGCGTAGAACACGTCGACGTCGGTGAGCAGATGAAACCCCGCCGGAAGCACGCCGACCACCGGCGCCGACTCGCCGCCGACGTCGATGGCGCCCAGCGGCCGGCGGGCACCCATCTGCGCGGTCCAGAACTCGTGCGTGACCACTACGGCGGGGCGGCCCCCGAGCCTGGCCTCGTCGGGCGTGAACTCGCGGCCCACCGCCAGGCGCACGCCGAGAATCGAAAAGAAGCCGCGTGACACGCCGCCGACCATCACCGGCACCGGATCGCCCGACACGAGCGCCGTGCTGGGAAAGGGGTACTGCTCCGATACGACACCGGCGAAGGATCGCGTCTGGTCCCGCCAATCGAGAAAGTTCGGATAGGAGGGCGGCCGCGTCTCACCCCTGGCCGTACGCTCGCGGAGTGACACGAGCCGGCTGGCGTCCCGGTAGGGCAGGGGGCGGAGGAGGACCCCGTCGAGGACCGTGAACGCCGTCGTGGCAGCACCGATCCCCAGTGCCAGCGTGACCACGGCCATGGTCGTGAAGCCGAACTGCCGGCGCAGCCCGCGAAGGGCCCATCGGAAATCCTGCACACCTGCCTCCAGGGTCTGGGTTCCCCGCTCATCGCGCGTGGCCTGCCGGATGTCGGCCGTGTCGCCGAAGCGGGCCAGAGCACGTTGTCGCGCCGCCTCGGGAGTTAGGCCGCGAGTGATCTGCCGCGCCGTCTCGAGTTCGAGATGGTAGCTGATCTCCTCGGCCAGCTCCCGGTCGTGGGCGTCGCCGCGGAACAGATTCGCGAGCCGGTTCTGGATCCCATGCAGCCAGGACATCTCAGCTTTCCTGCGCGATGGCGCGCAGCACCTGGTTCACGCCGCCCATCGCCTGCTGCCACGACGTGGTTTCGGCGGCGAGAGCGTCGCGTCCCGATGCCGTGAGTCGATAGAACCGTGCCCGCCGGTTGTTTTCGGTGGCCCGCCAGGTGGCCGTCACCTGTCCCTGGCGCAACAGGCGCTGCAACGCCGGATACACGGCGCCCTGCTGGATCTCGAACACGCCGCCCGACAGCCGTTCGATGCGCTCGGCGATCCCCCACCCGTGCATCGCGCCAAGGCTCAACGCCTTGAGGATCAACAGGTCGAACGTTCCGCGCAGCAACTCTCCATCCTGCCTCGGCACCGGTGGCTCCCGTGTTCAGTATGATCCATACTGTAAGCTCGACACTGGACCGGGCGCAAGGGTTCGATACCCGCGCATCGCGGGCGCCCCCGGCCCACGGTTGGCCAACCGGGCTATTCGCGGAGTGCGTGCAGGGGGTCCGCCGAGGTCGCCCGTCGCGCCGGCAGGTACGCCGCGAACGCCGCCACGGCCAGCATGAATGCGGCCGCGCCGCCCAATACCAGCGGATCCAGCGGACGGACCTGAAACAACGTGCTCTGCATGGCGCGCCCCAGCGCCGCCGCGCCGAGCAATCCCACGGCCACGCCGGCGGCGGTGAGCCGCAGCCCTTCTCCGAGGACGAGCTGCCGCACGCTCCCCGCGCCCGCTCCCAGCGCCATCCGGATGCCGAATTCGCGCGACCGGATCCGCACGCCGTACGACAGCACGCCGAACAGCCCGAGCGCCGCCAACGCCAGCGCCGTCAACGCGAACGCGCCGAGCAGCTCGAGCATGAAATGGCGCTGCGCCTCGCCGCGCCCGATCGCCGTGGCCAGCGACATCGGACGGTACATCACCAACTGCGGGTCCATGGCCACGAGCAACCGACGGGCCTCGGGCTGCACCTGCGGCGGGGGTACGGTCGATCGGATGATCTGCGTGAGCGCCCAGTTGCGGTCGCCCGACACCTGGCGGTGCGCGTGATATACGTACACGTCGCCATGCCCCTCGGCGTCCACCGAGACATCGCCCACCACGCCGATGATCTCGCTCGTCCACCCGCCGGTGCGGAGCTGCTGCCCCACTGCCTGTTCGCCGGGGAAGAGCAGCCGGGCCAGACTGCGGCTGATGACGACGCGGTTGGGGGCGGCGGCATCGTCGCGGGCATCGAACAGGCGGCCGGCCACCAGCGGAATGCCCGCCGCCGCGAAGTAGTCGCCCGACACCACGCGGTTCTCCGTCTGGGTGAATCCGGCGCGGGTGCGCGCCAGCTTTCCGCTCACCGCGGCCGTGCCCCACTGGTGGTAGGCGCCGGTGGCGGGGAGTTTGGAAATCCCTCCCGCGGCGGTGACGCCGGGGAGCGCCTCCACCCGCGCGGCGAAGTCCTCATAGAACAGCGCCCGTGCGGTGGAGTCGTAGCGCGCGCCCGGGAGGTTGAGATCGAATACCAGCGCGCCGTTCACCTTCACGCCCAGGTCGGTGTTCCGGATGCGCTGCACACTTGCGGCCAGCAGCCCGGCGCCGACGAGCAGCATGAAGGCGAGCGCAACCTGCGAACCGACCAATACCTGGCGAATCCGCATCTGGGGACGGCCCCCCGTGGCGCTGCGCGACTGCTCGCTGAGTGCGTCGCGCGGGTCGACGCGCCCCGCGCGAAGCGCCGGGGCCAGCCCGGACGCGAGGGCGCTCAACGCGGCCGCGCCAAGCAACACCACGAGCACGCGTGGTTCCAGCGTGAGCGACGTGATTCTGGGAATCGTTCCGCCGCCGACCGCCGTGATGGCCGCCATCGCCAACCGCGCGACGACCAGCCCGCCCACGGCGCCCGCACCCGCCAGCAGGGTGCTCTCCACGAGCATCTGCCGGAGCAGCCGCGTGCGTCCCGCCCCCAGTGCCGACCGCAGCGCGAACTCGTGGGCGCGGTCCGACCCGCGGACGAGCATCAGGTTCGCCACGTTGGCGCACACGAGAATCAGCACCAGCGCCACCGCGCCCGCCATCAGGTCGAGCGCCGTCGACGACGAGCCGACCACCTCGTCCTTCAACGGGTAGAGGCGGGCGCCGGTGTACGCCGATTGGGGGTAGGTCCTGCCCAGCCGCACGCCGAGTTGCGTCAACTCCGCCTGCGCGCCGGCGATCGTAGCGCCGGGGCGCAACCGGGCGATGACGCTCAGGTAATGGTTGTCGGCGTTGGAGGGATCGGTGCCGGGCTGAAGGTCGAGCGGGATCCAGGCGTCGGCGCTGCCACCCACCGGGTCGATGAACCCCGCGGGCATCACCCCGACCACGGTGTACGGAACGCCGCTCAACGTGAGGGCGCGGCCGACCGCCGCCGGGTCGCCGCCGAACTGCTGCTCCCACAGGCCGTGGCTGAGAATGATGCGCGCGGCGCCGGTCTCGTCGGCGCGCGTGAACCCCTGGCCGATGGCGGGACGCGCCTTCAGCACGTCGAAGTAGCCCGCGCTCACCGGCAGCAGACGAATGCGGTGCGCCCGGTCGCCTGTCCCGATGTCGGCCCCCGTGGGCGAATAGCCGTAGAACGCCCCCACGGACGCGAACGCCGCCATCTGCGACCGATAGGCGAGCAGGTGCACCGGCGTGACGAAGTTCCGGTTGTCGGGATCGGTGAGCGCGTTCTGATAGACGCGGACGAGTTGCCCCGGTTGCTGATAGGGCAGTGGCTGGAGGAGCACCGCGTCCACGGCGCTGTACACGGCGGTGGTGGCGCCCACGCCGAGGGCGAGGGTCAGGATTGCGGTGATCGTGAACCCCGGCGCGCGCGCCAGCGACCGGAGCGCGAACCTGACGTCCCCCGTGCCGTCGAACCAGAGGCGCGTGCCGCGCGCGTCGCGGACCTCCTCCTTGGTGCGCTCGACGCCGCCCAGCGCTGCCCGGCTGCGACGGATCGCCTCGCTCTCGGACATCCCGGCGCGGCGGTTCTGCTCGGCTTCCATGTCGAGGTGGAAGCGCAACTCATCTTCCATCTCGCGTTCCTCGCGGTTGCGAAACAGCAGCGCCCGCGCCCGCTCCCAGAGGTCGGTGACGACGCTCATGCCACACCTCCCTCGGGCGTCAGCCCGGCGCCGAGCACCCAGTTCACGGCGGCCGAAGCCCGGTCCCAGACGGCGCGCTCCTCGGTCAGTTGACGGCGCCCCGCCGCGGTCAGCTCGTAGTAGCGCGCGCGGCGGTTGTTCTCGGTGGTGCGCCACGACGTCTTCACCCACCCGCGCCGTTTCATGCGGACCAGGGCCGGGTAGAGCGATCCCTGCGTTACCAGGAACACGTCGCGCGACATCTGCTGAATGCGTTGCGCGATGCCCCAGCCGTGCATCGGTTCCAGGGCCAGCGTCTTGAGCACCATGAGCTCCAGGGTCCCCTGGAGCAGGTCGGCATGATCGGACGACACGGTCTCTCCTTCAGATGATCTGAAGGTAAGACGCCGCCAACGGGAAAAGGGTTTCAATGGGCGATGGCGCGGCGCTTCCCTGGGCCGCCGCCCCGGCCCCGATCGGCCCGGCCGGCGCTCGCTGGCCTCCCGGCGGTCCGCGCCATACTCTCTAGCCGTTCGATCCCCCTCTGGTCGAGTCCCCACCCCACCGAGCTGAACCCATGACCCCCACTCGCTCCCTCCGTCTCGCGGCCGTCGCCATGGTCGCATCGCTCGCGGCGGCTCCGCTGCCGCTCCGCGCCCAGGCCTCGCCCACGATCGCCGAGTTCCTGAATCCGGCCTCACCGCTGGACCTGGCGTCCGCCCGCCATGCCGACCGGATTGCCTGGATGGCGTACGAGGAGGGCAAGCGCAACGTCTACACGGCGGCGGCGCCGGCGTTCAAACCGGTGCGCCTGACCAACTTCATGCAGGACGACGGCACCGATCTCACCGACGTGACGATCTCGGACAACGGCGCGATGATCGTCTTCGTGCGGGGTTCGGCGCCCAACCGCGAGGGCTGGGTCGCCAACCCGAGCCACGATGCGGGCGGCGCCGAGCGGGCGATCTGGGCCGTGCGGCCGGCCGGCGGTCCGGCGTGGCGTGTGGCCGAGGGGAGCAACCCGGTGCTGTCGCCCGACGGACGCACCGTGCTCTACCTCAAGGACGACCAGATCTATCGGGCGCGGCTGGCTCCGGGGGTTCAGCGCGACTCCATGGACCTCGGCCTCAAGCCCTTCGTCAACCAATGGGGGCGCCAGACCGGCCCCGTCTGGTCTCCGGACGGCCGCATGTTCGCATGGGCGAGCGAACGCGAGAACCATTCCGTGATCATGGTCTACCACGTGGCCTCGCGAACCGTGCAGTACCTGGCTCCGAGCGTGGACTGCGACGCGAATCCCACCTGGTCGGCGGACAGCCGGCAGGTGGCGTTCCTGCGCCGGCCGGGCACGCCCTTCGGGCAGCAGGCGCAGCAGGGCGGCGGGGGCATCGGGAATCCATCGGGGGTCGCGTACAACCCGGCCACGGCGCAGCAGCCGAGCTTCTTCGGCCGCGGGCGCGGTGGTCCATTCAGCGGGTGCGCGGGTGGATTCGGCCGCGGCGGGCGTGGGGGTCGCGGCGGCGCGCGCGGTGGCCGGGGCGCCGAGCCCGACACGGCCCATTCCGATGTCTCCACGGAACCGGGGTTGTTCAACGCCACCTTTTCCGGCGGGTACACCCTGTCGCTGATGGTGGCCGACGTGTCCACCGGCGCGGCCCACGAGGCGTGGCACAACAAGCCGGGGGACCGCGAGTTCGCCGGGATGAACAACATCCGGTGGGAGGGGGACCACGTGGTGTTCCCGCTCGTGCCGCCGCGCGACGAGTACGAGCGCTACTTCTCGGTGGCCCTCGACGGATCGAACGCCGACCCGGTGATGCTGACGACGACCGACGGCCTGATCGAGGACGCGACCTCGGTGAACTTCTCGGTGGACGGACGGACCCTCTACTACTGCACGAACGCGCAGGACATCGAACGCCGGCACATCTGGGCGGTGCCGACGGCGGGCGGGACGCCGGTGCGGATCTCGACGGGCGACGGCGTGGAGACCTACCCGCAGCCGGTCGCGTCGGGCAAGCAGGTGGCGGTGCTCTACTTCAACGCCAGACAGCCCGCGTCGGTGGCCCTCGTGCCCACGGCTGGCGGCGATCCGAAGATCATCTTCCCCACGCTGCCGAAGGACTTTCCGCAGGCGGAGCACGTGGTGCCGCAGATCGTGATCACCAAGGCGGCCGACGGCACGGAGATCCACAACCAGCTCTTCCTGCCCGCCGACATGAAGCCGGGCGAGAAGCGGCCGGCCATCGTGTTCGTGCACGGCGGTCCGGTGCGGCAGATGCTGCCGGCGTATCACTACATGCAGTTCTACCACTGGGCGTATGCCTTCAATCAGTGGCTGGCCAGCCAGGGCTACGTGGTGATGTCCATCAACTACCGCGGCGGCGTCGGCTACGGCCGCAGCTTCCGGCAGGCGCCCAATACCAACGCCCGCGGCAACGCCGAGTACCAGGACGTGCTGGCCGGGGCGCACTATCTCCAGCAGCGCGCCGACGTGGACTCCACGCGCATGGGCATCTGGGGGCTGTCGTACGGCGGCCTGCTCACCTCCGAGGCGCTGGCGCGCAACTCGGACATCTTCCGGGCCGGCGCCGATCTGGCCGGCGTGCACCTCTACAACAATTCGCTCGACACGTCGGCGGTGAGCTTCCAGTCCTCAGCCGCGGCGCACGTGGATACCTGGAAGTCGCCGGTGTTCCTGGAACAGGGCGACGACGACCGCAACGTCGACTTCTCGCAGATGATCGGACTCGTCGATCTGCTGCGGGCCCACCACATCTACTACGAACTGGAAGTGAACCCCGACGAGGTGCACGAACTGCTGGTGCACTCCAAGTGGGTGAAGACGTTCGGCGACATGGGGGTGTTCCTGAACCGGTTCGTCCGCGACAAGGCGGTGCCGCCGGGCGGGAACTGAGGGCCGGCCCGTCAGTACGAGGGCCGGTCGAGCTTGGCCGCCTGCATGATCGTCGCCGAGAGTTCCTCGATCGACTTCGTGGACGAGTCGAGCCAGGGGATGCCCTCCCGGATCATCATGTGCTTGGCCGCCTCGATCTCGTAGCGGCAGTTCTCGAGCGACGAGTAGGTGCTGTTGGGGCGCCGGGCGTGCCGGATGCTCGCCAGCCGGTCGGGGCTGATCGCGAGCCCGAACAACTTCTCCCGGTGCGACATCAGGTCGTCGGGGAGCTTGTTCCGCTCGAAATCCTCGGGGATGAGCGGAAAGTTGGCGGCCTTCACCCCGAACTGCAGCGCCAGGTACAGGCTGGTGGGCGTCTTGCCGCTGCGCGACACCCCCACGAGGATGATGTCCGCCTGGTCGAGGTCGGTGCTGGACACGCCATCGTCGTGGGCCAGGGTGAAGTTCACGGCCTCGATGCGGTAGGTGTAGTCCAGACTGGTGGCCACCTTCCGGGATTTCCCGATGGCATGAGAACTGCGTGCATGGAATTCTGCCTCGAGTGGGGCAATGAAGGTCGAGAAGAAGTCCAGGATCAGGGCGTCGGCTTCACGCAGGCGATCGGCCACCTCGGGATTGACGAGCGTCGAGATGACGACCGGGCGCACGCCGTCCAGGGTCCGCGCGGCTCGGATCTGCGCCACGCAGTCGACCACCTTCTCGGCGGAGTCCACGAAGGGGATGCGGACCTGGCGAAAAGTGATGCCCTCGAACTGCGAGAGCAGGCTGTGGCCCAGCGACTCGGCGGTGATACCCGTGCCGTCGGAGATGAAGAAGACCGTGCGTTTGTCGGGCATGAATCCGGGGCTCGCGCGCTGATGGGTTAGACTAATTGTAGTGGTCCGCATATCGAAATCTCCAATTCCGACGAAAGGCAACGCGCCATGACGAAGAAATCGACGCCGTACGTGATTCCCTTCGAAGACATCCGCATGACCGACGTCGACCGGGTGGGCGGCAAGAACGCATCCCTGGGCGAGATGATCGGCCAACTGGCGTCGTCGGGGGTCCGGGTGCCGGGCGGATTCGCGACGACGGCGGCCGCGTTCCGCGACTTTTTGGGGCAGAACGGGCTGGCGGCGCGCATCGAGAAGACGCTCGGCGCGCTCGACGTGGACGACGTGAACACGCTCGTCGAGACCGGGACGCAGATCCGGCAGTGGGTACTCGACACCGCCCTTCCGACGCGGCTGGAATCGGAAATCAAATCACATTATGAGCGGCTCGTCGCCGGGAGCGGCGCCGACATGAGTTTCGCCGTCCGGTCGTCGGCCACCGCCGAAGACCTGCCGGACGCCTCGTTCGCCGGGCAGCAGGAGACGTACCTGAACATTCACGGGTACGAGAACATCCTCACCGCGGTGAAGGAGACCTTCGCCTCCCTCTACAACGACCGGGCGATTTCCTACCGGGTGCACAAGGGGTTCGCGCACGCCGATGTCGCGCTGTCGGCGGGCGTGCAGCGGATGGTGCGATCGGACACCGGCGCGTCGGGCGTGATGTTCACCATCGACACCGAATCGGGGTTCGACCAGGTGGTGTTCATCACGGCGGCGTATGGGCTGGGCGAGACCGTGGTGCAGGGTGCGGTGAATCCCGACGAGTTCTACGTGCACAAGCCCACGCTGGCGCTCGGCAAGCCGTCGATCGTGCGCCGGAGCCTCGGCTCCAAGCTCATCAAGATGGTGTTCAGCGACGATCGGACGGCGGGCAAGAGCACGACGACGGTGGACGTGCCGGAACCCGACCGGCACCGGTTCGCCCTCTCCGACGCCGATGTGCTCGAGCTGGCGCGCTACGCCGTGATCATCGAACGGCACTACGGCCGGGCGATGGACATCGAGTGGGGCCGCGACGGCGAGGACGGCAAGCTCTATGTGTTGCAGGCGCGTCCGGAAACGGTGAAGTCGCACAGCGGGCGCACCACCGAGAAGTTCACGCTCAAGCAGCACGGCAAGGTGCTGGTCAAGGGGCGGGCCATCGGGCAGAAGATCGGCGCCGGGCCGGCGCGTGTGGTGAAGAGCGCCCGGGAGATGGACCGCGTGAAGGCGGGCGACGTGCTGGTGACCGACATGACCGATCCCAACTGGGAACCGGTGATGAAGCGGGCGGCGGCGATCGTCACCAACCGGGGCGGGCGCACCTGCCACGCCGCCATCATCGCCCGCGAACTGGGCATCCCGGCCATCGTCGGCACCGGCGACGGCACCACCAAGCTCGAGGAAGACGAGCCGGTGACCGTGAGCTGCGCCGAAGGCGACACCGGCTACGTGTACCGCGGCGTGCTGGAGTTCGACGTCACCCGGGCCGATGTCGGCAAGCTGCCGGAACTGCCGGCCAAGATCATGATGAACGTGGGCAACCCGGAGCTGGCGTTCGAATTCGCGCAGATCCCGAATGGCGGGGTGGGACTGGCGCGGCTCGAGTTCGTGATCAACAACGTCATCGGCGTTCACCCCAAGGCCATCCTCGACATCGAGCACGTGCGCGAGAGTCTGCGGGAGGAGATCACGCGCCGCGCGCGCGGCTACGCGAGTCCCGAAGACTTCTTCGTCGACAAGCTGGTGGAGGGCGTGGCGACGATCGGCGCGGCGTTCTATCCGCAGCCCGTCATCGTGCGACTCTCGGACTTCAAGTCGAACGAGTATCGCAAGCTGCTGGGCGGCGAGATGTACGAGCCCGAGGAAGAGAACCCGATGCTCGGGTTCCGCGGCGCGTCGCGCTACGTGGCCGACAGCTTCCGCGACTGCTTCGAGCTGGAATGCCGGGCGATGAAGCGCGTGCGCGATGAACTGGGACTCACCAACGTGGAACTCATGATCCCCTTCGTGCGCACCGTGAGCGAGGCCAGCCGCGTGGTGGAGCTGCTCGCCGAACACGGGCTGCAGCGGGGCGAGAACGGGCTGCGGTTGATCATGATGTGTGAGATCCCGTCGAACGCGCTGCTGGCCGAGGAGTTCCTCCAGTATTTCGACGGCTTCTCGATCGGCTCCAACGATCTCACGCAATTGACCCTCGGGCTCGACCGCGACTCGGGGCTCGTGGCACAGGGGTTCGACGAACGGGATCCCGCCGTGAAGAAGCTGCTCTCGATGGCCATCTCGGCGTGCAACCGGCTGAAGAAGTACATCGGCATCTGCGGACAGGGGCCGTCCGATCACGCCGACTTCGCGCGGTGGTTGATGGACGAGGGCATCCAGACGATTTCCCTGAACCCGGATACGGTGGTCGAGACCTGGATGCGACTCGGCAAGCAGCAGTAGGGCGGGGGGGCCACCGGGCGATTGGCGCTTCCCACCGCCCCCGCCCCCGCCCCTGCCCCGATCCGCCGGCGGCCGGCCGGCGAGTAGCGCTCCACAGTCCGGGCGAGCAGATTGGCTCGACGGCCACTCCTGCCCGGACTCTCCCCATGCTCCGCGACTTTGCGTACGGCGCCCGATCGCTTCGCAAGAACCCCGGGTTCACCGTCACGGCCCTGATCACGCTCGCCCTCGGCATCGGTGCGACGACGGCCATCTTCAGCGTCGTGAACGCCGTGCTGCTGCGGCCGCTTCCCTACGCCGATCCGAATTCCCTGGTGATCATCACCTCGGACATGGTGGCGCGCGACGTCGCCGACTTTCCGATCGCGGCGGGGGACATCAAGCAGATGCGGGATGGCGGCAGCCTGTTTTCCGGCATCGCGGCGGTGCGCACGTTCAATCAACCGACGGTGAACGAGCGCGGCGAGACGGAGCAGGTTCGCGGTGCCATCGTCACGACGAACCTGTTCTCGGTGCTCGGGGCCCACATGGCGGCGGGGCGCGACTTCACGGATGCCGACGGCACGCCCCAGTCGGTGACGCTCGGGCCCGACGGCCGCCCCGTGGCCCCGACCGCACCGCCGCCGCCCCCGGTCGTGATCCTGAGCTACGGCTACTGGCAGCGGCACTTCGGCGGCGATCGATCGGTGCTGGGCACGGTGATTGCCGTGGGCCCGGCGCGCGGGGAAGTGATCGGCATCGCCCCCGCGGGGCTCGAACTGCTCTTTCCGCCGCGCTTTCGCGTGGAGCGCACCCCGGACGTGTTTCTCGCCGCGCGCATCGACTGGGCCACGGCGTCGCACATCAACGTCGGGTTCCGGACCCTGGGGCGCCTCAAGCCCGGCGTCGCCGTCCCGTCGGCGCAGACGCAGATGAATACCGTCGCCGCCGACCTCGACAAGCTCGTCCCGATCAAGGAGACCGCCGGCTTCCGGCTGCGCGTGGTGCCGATGCACGAGGAGATGGTCGCCGACGTGCGACCCGCCATCCTCGCGCTGATGGGGGGCGTGACGTTCGTCCTGCTCATCGCCTGCGCCAACGTGGCCAATCTGCTGCTGGTGCGCACATCGCGGCGGGAGCGCGAACTGGCTGTGCGCGCGGCACTGGGCGGCAGCCGGTCGCGGCTCATGCGGCAGATGCTGGCCGAGTCGCTGCTGCTCTCGGCGGGGGGCGCCGTGCTCGGCATCGGACTGGCAGCGGTCGGCGTGAAGCTGCTGGCGGCGATCGGGCCGCAGGATCTGCCCACCATCGGACGCGTGGCCGTCGACCCGACGGCCCTGGCGTTCACCGTCGGGGCCGGCGTGTTGGCGGCGGTGCTGTTCGGGGTCGTACCCGCCCTGCGGGCCTCGCGGCCGGAGATCGTCCGCGTGCTGCGGTCCAGCGGGCGGACGGCGGAACTCGGCGCCGGTCGGGCCCTGCGCAACGGCGTGGTGACCGCCGAAGTGGCGCTCGCCTTCGTGCTGCTGGTGGGAAGCGGACTGATGCTGCGGAGCTTCGAGGTGCTGGCGCGGGCCGATCCCGGATTCGATGCGCAGGGGCTGCTCACCTTCCAGGCGCAGCGCCCGGCGGGTCCCCCGGCGCAGGCCCAGGCGTTCGTCCAGTTGATGGCGGACCGGCTGGCGGGCATGCCGGGCGTCACCGGGGTCACGGCCGGTGTTCCCGTGCCGTTCAGCGGCGGCGACGTCACGGCGCGGTGGGGCACCGAGGTTGCCGTCAACGACCCGGCGGCGTTCCGCGAGGCCGATCTGGGCATCGTGATGCCCGGCTACTTCAAGGTGATGCACACCAAACTGATTGCCGGGCGCGCCTTCACCGAGGCCGACAACGTGCCGGCGTCCACGTCGGTCATCGTCGATCGCGCGCTCGCGCAACGCGCCTTTCCCGGACAGTCCGCGGTCGGGAAGCGCCTGTTCGTCCGCTATCGCAGCAACGAGCCCGAATGGGTGGACGTGATCGGAGTGGTGGACCAGGTGCGCCGCGACTCGCCGGCGATGGACGGACCCGAGCAGATGTTCGTGACCAACGGCGAGATCGGCTTCGGCGTCGGGACGTGGGTGGTACGGACCGCCGGCGATCCGGCGCGGTTGGAGTCGACGGTCCGGGCGACGGTGGCGAAGATCGACCCCCGGATTCCCGTCGTCGCCATGAAGCCGATGACCTCCTACGTGCGCGACGCCTCCGCCCCCACGCGGTTCGCGCTCGTGTTGGTGGGCAGCTTCGCCGCCATCGCCCTGGTGTTGGCGGCGGTGGGCCTGTACGGCGTGCTCTCCACCATCGTCCGACAGCGCACGGCCGAGATCGGCGTGCGCATGGCGTTCGGGGCACCCAAGGAGCGGATCTTCCGGCAGATGGTGGGGGAAGGCATGCGACTGGGCGTGATCGGTGTGGGGCTCGGGGTGGTGGCGGCGTTCGCGCTCACGCGCGCGATGCAGAGCATGCTGGTGGGCGTGCGGCCCACCGATCCGCCGACGTTCGTGGCCATCGCGTTGCTGTTCCTGGCGATCGCCGCGATGTCGTGCTGGCTGCCGGCGCGCCGGGCGGCGGCGCTCGACCCGGCGGACGCGCTGCGCGAGGAGTGAGGCCGCGCGGGGGGCGGACGGCCGGTCTTGCGGACGCCGGCGCCCCTACGATGCCGCGGGGAGCGGGCCCAGGTCCGACCGGCGCTTCCAGAACGTCACGCCGACCACGATGGCGAGCAGGGCCAGCGCGATGCCGAACTCGCCGGTGATCCAGGCGGTGTGTCCCGTATCGCGCGTCATGCGGTCGAACACGCCCTGAATGAACAGGTTGTGGCTGGCGTGGAACATGGCCGCCGTCCACAGACTGCCCGAGCGCAGGCGCACCCAGGCGAAGGCGGTGCCGATGCCGAGCACCATGACGGCGAAGCAGGAGAGCCCGAACCACCAGGGGGTGCCGGAGTTGTAGTCCGCGAACAGCAGCACCGGCGTGTGCCAGAGCGCCCAGATGCCGCTGCTGATGAGCGCCGTGCCGGTGAATCCCGTGACGCGTGAGAGCTGGGGGACGAGCACGCCGCGCCATCCGATCTCCTCACCGGTGGCGCTGACGAGGGAGAGGAGCACGCCGAGCGTGGCCGAGGTGGCGACGTACTTCCCGATGCCGGTTCCCGCGGGAAGGTTGGCGGTGGTGAACGCGCCCCAGCCGGCGGTCCACACGACGCCGTATGCCACGCACCCGTACGCCACCGGCACCAGGTAGGCGAGGGCGAGCCATTTCGGGTTCCCCAGCTTCCATCCCATGCCGCGGAGGCTGCCGGTGGTGACGAGCATGGTGAGCATGCCGGCCGTGCCGGGGCACCACATCAACGCCAACACGTACATCCCATTGGCCGCGCCGAGGGTGCCGGCACGGATGATCAACGTGTAGAAGATGGTGCTCAGTCCGAAGGTGAGGACGAGATAGGTGGCGAGGGTTCGCTTGGCGGAGGACATGGGCGTGGGGAGGGGAGAGGGGGGCGGGAGATGCGCCGGCGGCCGGCGGCCGGAGGATGCCGGAAGGCGGGCAACCGATCCGGATATCTTACGCTTCGCGGCCGAACCCGCTATACCTGCGACATGTCCCGCGCATTCGTGAATGAGGACGCCCACGAGCCGGAGCCGCGCTACGTGCTGCCCCCGCGCGACGATCCGGGCTACGACGAGGCGGCGGCGTCGGCGCTCCTGGAGGGTGCCAACGTGGGCAACTCGTACAGCGCCGAGCAGGCCACCGGCTACCAGTGGGGCGAGCCCAGGCTCCACCCCCACGTGCGACGGCTGATGGAGCGGTTCCGTGACGCCGGCGACGAGCGCATGGTGACGCTCGCCGAACGGTTCCTCAAGCGGCGGGGATAACGCGCCGGCGGTCAGACGTCGGCGCGCATCGCCACCATCGGATCCACCCGCGCGGCGCGCATCGTCGGCGCCACGCAGGCCACGAGCGCGGTGAGCAGCAGCACTGCCGCCGCGGCGCCGAACGACATCGGATCGCGCTGCGTGACGCCCGACAGCATGTTCGACAGCAGGGTCGTTCCCCAGCTGGCCGCCACGAGCCCCAGCAGCACGCCGACGACGCCGAGCGCGGCGCCGCGGGCCACGACCCCGCGCGCCACCCGTCCCGTGGTGGCGCCGAGCGCGATGCGGATGCCGATCTCCCGCGACCGTTGGGCCACCGAGTAGGCCATCACCCCGTACAGCCCAACCGACGCGAGCAGGACGGCAATGCCGGTGAAGACGACGAGCATGAGCATCGTGAATCGCCGGGCGGCCAGGCTCTTCGCCATGTCGTTCGCCACGTTGCTGATGTCCACGGGCGGAATCGCGGCGTTCATGTCGTGCACGACGGCGCGGATGGCGGGCAGCGTCGCGGCGGGATTGTCGAGTCGCGCGATGACGGTGGGCGAGAAGAACGACGCCGGCGGAACGTACAGCATGGGATCCGTGCGCTGCATCAGCATGCCGCCCGTGGCCGCGTCGTTCACCACCCCCACGATGGTGAGCCAATGCCCCTGCCCGTGATTGGTGAGGCGCAGGCGGTGGCCCACGGCCGACTCCTGCGGCCAGAACTTGCGGGCCATGCCATCGTTGATGATGACCTGCGCCGCGGCGGCCGTCGTGTCGGTGAACGTGCCGCCCGCCACGAAGTGCATCCCGGCCAGCGAGAAGAAATCGGGGCGGACGCCGAGCGTGTTCACGAAGCTCGTCGCGCCGCCGGCGGGCACCGGTTGTCCTTCGACCTGCAGGGCGCCGATGCTGAAGTTGCGGCCCGGTGGCGAGGTCGTGGCCACGGTCACGCCTCGCACGCCCGGCATGGCGCGCACGCGCTCCGCGAGGCGATCGGCGAACGCCCACCGCAGCGCGTTGGTGGAATCGGAGGTCGCCGAGAGGTCGGGCGAGAGTGCGTACAGTCCCTGGGGCTGGAATCCCGGATCGGCGAACTGCAGGTGCGCGAAGCTCTTGATCAGCAGCGCGGCGCCCACGAGGAGGGTGGTGCTGAGCGCCATTTCGGTGACCACCAGGGCCGAGCGAAGCCGCGTGTGCCCGGCACCGACCGATGTGGGGGCGCCCACGCGTAGCGCTTCGGGCGAGGCGAGCCGCGCGGCCTGCCACGCCCCCACCAGCGCCACCACCACGCCGGTGGCCACCGCCAGCCCCAGGGCCACGAGCAGCGTGAGCCCGTCCAGGTGAACCGACGACAGCTGCGAGAGCGATTGCGGGCGCAGAGCGACGACGCCTCGGAGCCCCACCCAGCCGACGCCGATTCCCGCCACGCACCCCACGCCGGCCAACAGCAGACTCTCGGCCAGTAGCTGGCGCACCAGGCGGCCGCGCCCGGCGCCGACGGCCGCGCGAACGGCCATCTCGCGCTCCCGCGCCGCGCCGCGGGCCAGCAACAGGTGCGCCACGTTGGCGCAGGCGATGATCAGCACCAGCGCCGCGGCCGCCGCAAACAGAACCAGCGAGTCGCGAAAGCGCAGAATCCGTCCGGGCGGCACCACCGAGGCCACGAAGTCGAGCGGCTGCGACGCGCCGGGCTGGTGCGCCGAAATCGTGTCGAGTTCTCGCGCCGCCGCGTCGGGGGTGGCCCCCGGGCGAAGCCGGCCGATCATCGTCACCCCGATCTGGTCGTCGTTGACGTCGAGCGGCAGGAAGACGTCCGTCGAGGTCTGCAGCAGCGAGGGCAGCTGAAACGCCGCCGGCATGACGCCGACGATCGTGTACGAGTCGCGATCGAGGGAAATGGTGCGGCCGATGGCGCTGTCGGCTCCGCCGAAGCGCGAACGCCAGAAGCCCTCGCTGAGCACCGCCACATGGGCCCGCGACTTCACGTCCTGGCTGGTGAAGTAGCGCCCCCGGAGCGGACGCTTTCCGGTGAACGCCGCCAGCCCGGGTTCCACCCGGACGGCGTTGACCGACTGCACCACGCCGCTTCCCGTGCGCAGGATGCGGCTCACGGGCGAGAAGCCCTCCAGATCCTGGAAGGCGTGGGTGCCGGAGCGCCACGCCCGGAGTACCGGCGTGGTGGGGGTGACGTACACGCTGACGCCGCTCACCGAGTTCTGTCGCGGCTGCTCGAACACCACCGCCAGCCGGTCGGCGTTCGGATAGTCGATGGGGTGCAGCACGAGATTGTTGACGACGCTGAACACCGCCGTGTTGGCGCCGATCCCGAGGGCGAGCGTGATGACGGCGACCGCCGTCCACCCCTTCTGCCGCAGCATCGCGCGAAGGCCGAAGCGGATGTCCTGAACGAACGCGTCGAGCATCTGGGCGCGAGCCATACGGCGGTTCCTCCTGGTGTGGATGGCGATGCATTCGGTGCGGATCCGGCCGAGGTCTCCGAGCCGGGAGGCCACCGCGGCGCGCGCCTCGGCGTCCGGCATGCCCCGCGCCACGTGGTCCTCCATCCGCATCGCGGTATGGAACTCCAACTCCTCATCCACGTCGGCGTCGGCGCGCGGCCCCCAGAAGTGCACGTACCGCCGCCACATGGCGGCCAGCCGCGCGTTGGGCACGGGTGTCAGATCCTGCGGCCGGCGCCAATCGGTGCCGGACGCCGGGTCAGGGCGCGGACGGGGACGGAGCAGGCGCATCGGGCCGGTGCGGTCAGGTCCCGGCGGGGGCGGTCTCGAGCACCCGCGCCACCGCGGCCGCGAATCGCGCCCACGAGTCGCGCGAGGCCTGCAGCTGCCGGCGGCCCGCCGCGGTCAGCCGGTAGAACTTGGCGCGACGGTTGTTGTCGGTGATGCCCCAGTCGGCGCTGATCAGCCCCTGGTCCTCAAGCTTGTGCAGCGCCGGGTAGAGCGAGCCCTCCTCCACCCGCAGCACGTCGTCGGTGCACTGCTCGATCCAGCGCGCGATGCCGTACCCGTGGGTCGGCCCCCAGGACAGCGTCTTGAGGATCATCAGGTCGAGCGTGCCGCGGAGGAAGTCGAGCGAAGCGTTGGCCATGGCGTCCGGCGTCCGGTGAGAGTCGCGATGCTTTACCTAGGGTGGCTAGGCATAATACCGAGACCGTCTATGGGACACAAGAACTCCGCGAAGCGTTGCCGCCAACCGTTTCGGGCCATAGGGTGTCTATGTCCTTGAACCCACCCTACCCATGACACCATCTCTTCTGCCCGGCACCCTCGACATGCTCGTGCTCCGGACTCTCTCGCTGGGGCCGATGCACGGGTACGGCATCGCGCAGCACCTGCGGCGCGCATCCGACGACTTCCTCCGCGTCGAGGAAGGATCGCTCTACCCGGCCCTTCAGCGGATGCGACAGAAAGGGTGGATCGCGGCGGAGTGGGGGCTCACCCCGAACAATCAGCGCGCCCGCTACTACACGATTACCGCCCGGGGGCTCAAACACCTTGGCGCCGAGTCCGCGGGCTTCGACCAGATGGTGGCCGCGATCGCGAGGGTGATGCACTCGACCTAGCCTCTGCGGGATCCCCCTGCCTCCGCATCACCCTTTCCCCTTTCCGCTTTTCCACCCTCTTGCCCTCCGTCCTCGAACTCCTCAACCGCATCCACGATCGCCTCCACCGGCGGCGTCTGGCGGCTGAGTTCCAGGAGGAGCTCCGCTTTCACCACGCGATGCTGGAGCGCGACCGGCGCCACGACGGCATGGCGCCGGTCGAAGCGCCGTACGCCGCTCGGCGGCAGCTCGGCAACGTCACGCTCATCACCGAGGAGACACGCAACATGTGGGGCTTCCGATGGGTCGAGGAGTTCGCGCAGGACATCCGGTTCGCCGTGCGAGCGCTGGCGCGTTCCCCGGTGTTCGCGCTCGCCGCGATCGTGGCGCTCGGCGTCGGCACCGGCTCGGCGTCGGCCGTGTTCAGCCTGCTCGACGGGGTGGTGTTGCGCCCGCTGCCCTACGCGCACCCGGACCGGCTGGTGTCGATCTGGGAAACCAACAGCGCCAAGTCCCTGAATCACGAGCAACTGTCGCCGGTGAACTTCATGGACTACCACGATCTCTCGTCGGTGTTCGCGGACGCGGCGGCGTGGTGGCGGCCGCAGTTGGCGCTGAGCGATGAGTCGGGCCATGACCCGGTGCGCGTGAACGCGGTCGAGACGTCGCAGAACCTGTTCGACGTGCTTGGCGTGAAGCCGGCGCTCGGGCACGGGTTCTCCAACGTCTCCAACCTGTACGGCGGCCCGCAGGAAGTGATCGTCAGTGCGCGGCTCTTCGAGTCCCGCTTTGACGGCAATCGGGACATGATCGGCCGCTCGGTGAAGCTCAACGGCTACAGCTATCAACTGGTGGGCGTGATGCCGGACGGCTTCTCGTTTCCCGCGGGAACCGACGTGTGGGAGGGGCTGGCGTGGGACATGCACCACCACAGCCGTTCGGCCCACTTCATGGAGTCGGTGGCGCGGTTGCAACCCGGGGTGACGCCGCAGCAGGCCGATGCCGCGCTGGCCGCGCTCACCAGTCGGCTGGGCAAGCAGTACGTGAGCACCAACGAGGGGTGGAGCGCCCGGGCCGTCCCGCTCGGAACGGATGTCGCGGGAGTATTCCGTCCGGCGTTGTTCGCGCTGTTCGGGGCCGCCGGTCTCCTGCTCGTGATCGCCTGCATCAACGTGGCCAACCTGCTGCTCGCCCGGTCGGCATCGCGCGAGCGGGAAGTTGCGGTCCGCGCGGCGCTCGGCGCCACGCGCGCCCGCCTGGTGCGGTTCTTCCTCGCCGAGAGTCTGGTACTCGCCGTCGCCGGCACCGCCGTGGGATTCCTGTTCTCCGTCGCGGCGGTGAAGGGGCTGTTGACGTGGACGCCGGTCGCGATTCCGCGTGCCGCGGACGTGCACGTGAACCTCGCGGTGCTCGCGTTCGCGACGGTGATCGCCACCGTCACGGCGCTGGCGTTCGGACTCGTGCCGGCGCTGATGGTGTCGCGCGGCAGGCTCCACGACGCGATCAAGGACGGGGCCCGGGGGTCGGGCGCGCGCGGCCGCCGGGGGCGCGGCGCGTTGGTGACCGTCGAGGTCACCCTAGCCGTGGCGTTACTCGCCGGCGCGGGCCTTCTCATCCGGAGCATCGCGCATCTGGTCAGCGAGAACACGGGCGTGAACCCGGAGTCGGTGGTCACGGCCGATATCCAACTTCCGGGCCAGCCGTATGGCGATTGGTCCCGCGTCGATCAATTCTACGAGGCGCTGTTGCGGGGGATCCGCGCGCGCCCCGGCGTCGTGGGCGCCGGTGTCACCAACGTGCTGCCGCTCAGCCCCGGTTGGCGTATCCGCCTGCTCGCGGCCGACCAACCGCGACCACGTCCCGGCGACGAGCCCCAGGTGCAGCACCTCACGGTGGACGAAGGATACTTTCAGACGCTGGGAGTGCCGCTGGTGGCCGGTCGCTACTTCAACGCCACCGATCGGGCGGACGCGCCGACGCGTGTGATCGTCAACGCCGAACTCGCGCATCGATTCTGGCCACGCGAGAGCGCGATCGGCAAGCGGCTCCTTGTGTTTGCCCAGATCATCGGTCCGCTCGGCCGCCGGGTGACGCGGGACAGCTCGGCGGAAGTGGTCGGCGTCGTGGGCAACGTGAAGAATACCTCGCTCACGCAGCCGGCCGAGCCGGCGGTCTTCTTCGCGCTGGCCCAGTTCCCGTTCCTCGAGATGCACGTCGTGGTTCGGGCGCACACCGATCCGGCCGGCGTGGCATCGCTCATTCGCAACGAGATGCACCAGCTCGACGCATCGGTGCCGGTGCCGGCGGTAAAGACGATGGAGCAGGTGCTCACGGCGTCCACCGATCCGCCGCGGTTCGTGATGTTTCTGATGGCCGCCTTCGCGGTGATGGCGTTGGGGCTCGCGGCCGTTGGAATCTACGGCATCCTCAACTACGCGGTCGGCCAGCGTCGCCGGGAGTTTGCGATTCGGCTCGCGCTCGGCGCTACGCCGGCGGGGGTGCTGCGTGAGGTGTTGTGGGGCGGACTCGGATTCGCGATTGCCGGATCGGCGTTCGGTTGCGCGGTGGCGGCAGTGGCCGGCCGCTTCCTGAGTGCCTTTCTATATCAGGTGGCGCCGTGGGACCCGATCACGCTGGCCGGCGTGGTGGCCGTGGTGCTCGCGGTATCCGGGGCGGCGTGTCTCGCGCCCGGTCGGCGGGCTGCCGGCGAGGATCCGGCCCTGGCGCTCCGCGGGGACTGATCGAAACGCAGCGCCATTCCGCGGTTTCCCTTTCACTTCATCACGCGCCTCCCAACGCCCGGAACAGATAGCTCGCCTTCACGAAGAACGCGTCGTCCACCCGGCGCAGCTGCTGGAAGCGCAGGGGATCGGGTTCGCGCATCGTGTTGCCGTATCCCGCGAAGAACACCGTGCCCGGGGTCGGGCGGTACGAGAACAGCCAGTCGGCGCGGAGCGAGTTGGAGATCACTTCCGCGGTCGTGGCGCCGTTGACGATGAGCGTCCGCCCGGTGAGCGGATCCACGAGCGGCTCCCGCTTGCTCGCCGTGTACTGTGCCACCACCCGGAAGAAGATCGACCGCGTGAGCTGGTACTCTACCTTGAGGCGCGGGATCTCGGTGGTCAGCGTGCGCACGTGATCGCTGCGGCGGGTGAAGCTGCTGGCCTGGTACGTGGCGCCGATGCGGATCTGCTGCGTGGGCCGCAGGTCGAGACTGGCGTTGTAGTCGAGCCGGTTGACCCGCGACGTCTCCAGGAAGTCGACGTCGTGTCCGAACGTCACGCCGGCCGAGGCGGCGTAGTGCTGGTACTGGGGCGTCGAGACCTTCCATTGCGTGGTGAAGGTCGTGATGCGCGGCGAGGGTTGGAAGCCGAGCGCGACGAGCGAGGGAGAATTGTCCTGCAGGTAGCCCGCGTAGGCGGCCGGGTCGAATGCGTAGCTGGCGAGGGTGGGGGTCATGCCGAGCGACCATCCCCCGCGCAGGGTCAGGTCGGTGCGCGCCGACGCCTTGTCCTCGAGCAGGCTCCTGGCGGCGAAGAAATCGTCGTAGTTCCAGGTGGCGCCCGTCTGCAGGAACACGTTGAATCGCTCGACGAGGGCGCCCGGGCCGCCGTAGAGCGTGACGCGGTTCATGAAGTTCGGCGACACGATTCCGGTGCGCTGCACGAAGCCGTTGTCGTCGGCAAAGCCGTTGCCGATGCCGAGGATGCCGTAGTGCATGCCGAATCCGCGGCCCGTGCCGTCGAGCACGGCCTCCCACATCGGCGCGTTGGTGGTGTGGCCGTTCTCGGTGGTGGAACTCATCACGGCCTGGAACTGGGCGTAGGTCCTCGGGTCGAACACCCAGTGGAGGTCGCCGTCGGCCACCTGGTTGGACCGGCCGCCGCCCACGCGCTGGCCATACATCATGCCGAGGGTGCTCTGCGTGCCGAACCCGCGGCGCAGGCGCACGACGTCCACCAGCGGACGGCGCCCGTCGGGCGTGGTGCCGCCGTCGTCGATGGCCGACAGGACGGCGACGTCGGTGCGGCCGAGCTTGCCGGTGAGCTTCATGGCGCCGGCCGGCTGCACGATGGTGCGGGTATAGAACAGCGTGTTGGGCACGTTGAACTGGTCGGCGCCCTCGATGAAGAACGGGCGCTTCTCGGGATAGTAGAGGGCGAAGCGTTCGTCGGCGGCGATCTGTGTGGCGTCGGCCTCCACCTGGGAGAAGTCGGGCTTCACGGTGCCGTTGAGCACGAAGTTGCTGCCCATCGCCCAGCGGACGTTGCCACCGAGCTTCGGCTTGGAGTCGTAGTGCCAGCCGTCGTTGGCCGGCGCGCAGCATGGCGTGCCGTTGATGGTGTTCGTGAGTTCGGGGTTGAGGCCGACCACCTGGCCGTGGTGCATGCCCGAGAGGTCGACGAGCGATCCTTCCTGATCGACGAAGCTCGCCGACGCCTTGTGGGCCTCGGTCCAGGTTTCCTGGTAGCCGTTGTGCTGCACGTTGCGCTGGATCTGGATGCCCCAGGTCTGCCGGGCGGCGCTCGGGTAGCGGAGCGAACTGAAGGGAATGCGGATCTCGACCTCGTAGCCCCACGAGGTGACGTGTCCTTTGGACTCCCACAGGAAGTCGGCGCTGAGGTCGTTCTGGCCCGGCGCGACGTTGGAGCCGGGGGTGAAGCCGCCCTGCTCGTTCTTGATGCCGTCGGCCTGGACGCCGAGCGGATTGACGATGAAGACGAAGGCGCGGTTGCGCTCGTTGTAGGTGTCGAGGAGGATCTCGGTGTTGTCGTCCGAACTTACGTTGTCCCGCTCGGCCAGAGTGGCGCGCACGGCGCCGTGCGGTTCGAACGCCCGAATGCCGAAGTACATCGCGTCGCGGGAGTACCACACCAGAACCTCGGTGGAGTCGGGGCTGGGCCGCTGGTCCACGGGGGCGTATTCCGAGAACCCGGTGAGGATGGCGGCGTGGGCCCAGGCGGGCTCGTCGAGCCGGCCGTCGACGGTGATCGTGTCGGCGATCGACGGGGCGTGGACGCTGGTCTGGCCCTCTCGGGCGTTGTAGACGGTGGGCTGCGGCGCCGGCCGCGCGGCGGCGACCTGGAGCGCGCCGAGGAAGGCAAGAATCATGGTGGGGGGAATATATCGCGGCGCGC
>CAVSJE010000007.1:0-10830 GCA_963728115.1 uncultured Gemmatimonadaceae bacterium | reverse complement strand
ATGAGAATGTGCAGGGTGGCCGTGGGCAGCGGCAGGAAGCGCCGCACGTCGTCGTCAGATCGTCGCATACGCCTAATATATCCACAGTGGCTATATTCGCAACGGGTATATGCGCGGCGGACATACCAACGGTCCGGCTCCCCTTCTCAGAGGATACGGACTCGAGGGAGTGAACGGACGGGAACGGACTTTACAAAGAGCAGTTCTGTCCGTTCGGATCCGTTGGTGTCCGTTCAGTCCGTATCCCTCCCGTAGAGACCCTGCCCTGCCACCGGGCCCGGTATGCGCGTCAGATCCGGCGCCGTCCACCACCGGAAGCTACGCGACGGGTGTTGGTGCCCCCCGAGCGGTGAACCGGTGCCTACGGCACGCGCTGCGCCGGCCAGCTTCCGTACACCGGGTTGGGCAGCACGAAGTACCGGCGTCCGAACAGGGCCATCGCCGACGGATCGTCGCGCGACGGCTGATCGAGCAGCGGGAAGTCGCGGATGTTGTCACCCAGCCACTCCAGCACCGTGAGCGGCGGAAGCGCGGACGACGCGGTGCCCCGTTGCACGGATTCGAAGCGCGGATTCTTGTCGGGCTGCCCGGCCGGCTGGCAGAGCACGAGATCGGCCGCCACCCCCACGCGCTCCAGGTTCGCACGCGTGGGGCCACACAACGAGTCGGCCCGGTTGGTGACGATGACGACTCGGCCGCCGAGCGCGTGCACGCGGTGCGTGAATGCGACGGCGCCCGGCACGGCGGGGGCGGCCACCTCGCGCACCCACACCGACCAGCTGGGTTCGGTGTACTCGCTGTCCAGCGCGGCGCGGCGGATCGCATAGGCCGTGTTGTCCAACACCGTCTCGTCGGCGTCGAGGATCACGCCCCAGGCGGTGTTCGAGACGGCCGGCGCCAATTCCTCCAGACGGCGGGTGGCGTCGGCGTAGATCTGCCGCGTCAGCGCGCGGTACTCGGCGGACTGCCACATCCAGGCCACGCCCGGCGCAAGCATCCGCACCGGTGCGGCGTCCGGCGCTGTCTTTGCAGGCGGGACACCTCCGGTCGAGCATCCGGCCACGGCCAGTGCCAACCCGGCGAGCAGCATCCGCTTCATGCCGCCACCACCAACGCCAGGCTGAATCCGTCGTAGCCTTTGGCACCCACGGTCTGCACGGTGGTGAGGCTCACCCGCGGGTCGGCGGCCGCCATGCCGAAGAACCGACGCACCCCCTGCACCGCCGCATCGGTGCTCGACGCATCGGCCACCGCGCCCTCGCGTACGACGTTGTCGACGACGATCATCGCGCCCGGTCGCGCCAGTTCCACCGCCCGAGCGAAGTACTCCGGGATGTTGGGTTTGTCGGCATCCACGAACACGAAATCGAAGGGCGGCCCCTTTTCCTGCACCAGGGCGCGCAACGAGTCACTCGCCGCGCCGAGCCGCAGCTCGACGACCTGTTCGAGCCCCGCGCGGGCCACGTTGGCCCGGGCTACCGCCGCGTGCTGCTCGTTCACCTCGAGCGTCACCAGGCGGCCGCCCGGCAGCAACGCGCGGCCCATCCAGATGGTGCTGTACCCACCGAGCGTGCCGACCTCCAGAATGCGCCGGGCGCCGACCGCCCGGGCCAGCAGGTGCAGCAACTTGCCCTGCGGCGGGCTCACCTGGATGTCGGGCAGGCCGGCCCGCGCGCTGGCGGCCAGCACCGCGTCGAGCACGGGATCCGGTCCCACCTGCCCGTCGGTGATGTAGCGATCGACCGCCTCCCAGAGGTCGGCCACGGGTCAGGACACCACCGAACTCGCGATGATCGTCCAGTCGTCGGCGGCATGGCCGGCGGCCAACCAGCGATCCATCTCGGCGGCGGCCGCGGGGATGAACTTGAGCGGAACGCCGCCCTCGTCGGCCGACTCCATCATCAGGCGCGTGTCCTTGCGGGCCATCGCCAGGTTCCACGACGCGTGCTCGAAATCCGCCTGCAGCACGCGCTTCAGGCGGGCCGGCAGCATCGCGCCGGGGTTGAACGAGTCGAACAGGCCGGCCGCGTCCCCGGCCGGAATGCCGAGCGCCTTGGCCAACGCCAGCACGTCGGTGGCGCCGGCGATCATGGAGACGAGGAACAGGTTGCCGAGCAGCTTCATGCCCGCCGCCCGCTCGGGCACCGGCCCGAAGTAGAGCAACTGGCCCGTCATCTTCGACAGCACCGGCTCGAGACGGTCGACGAGCGCGCGATCGCCGGAGGTGAGCATGAATCCCGTGCTCTCGAGGGCGTTGGCCGGCCCCATGAACACCGGCGCGTGCTGGAAGGGCACGCCCCGTTCCGTCCACCGCTTGATGCGCGCCGCGGCACCGGCCGGCGACGTGGTCGTGTGATCGACGACGACGACCCCGGCGCCGAACCCCGGCCTCGCGAGTTCGAGCACGTCGTCCACGGCCGCATCGTCCGACAGGCAGAGATGCACGCGGTCGGCGCCGCGCACGGCGTCCGCCGGATCGGCGAATGCCTTCGCTCCATCGGCCTCGAGCGCCCGCGCCTTGTCCGGCGAACGGTTCCAGACCTGCACGTCGTCGCCGCGGTTGAGCATCGCGCGCACGAATCCGGCGCCGAGTAGTCCCGTCCCGAGCCATGCAACCATCGTTTCACTCCTCCCCGTTGGTATCGATTCGCAATCTCGACGATCGCTCCGCGGGAATCCAGTCACCGCGGAGCCGCGAATCGACCGGGGTTCAGCACCCGGGGACCGGCAGCATCGGATGCGGCGCCGCGATCGGCGACAATCCGGCCTTCGTCAGTTCGGCGTTGAAGGCCGGCAGTTGCTTCGCCATCACCCCCCGCCAGGCGGACACGGCCGCCTTCAACTCGCCGCAGCTTGCGGCCACGGCCGCGCTCATTGCCGGCGTCGGCGCCATGTCGCCCGAGTCGAGGAGATCCAGCTGCCGCAGCAGCGTACCGTTGACCGCCCGGAAGTTCGGCGGCGCTGCCCCGCCACGACCGCGTCCGAATCCACGTCCCCTGCCGCCGCCGCTGCCGCCACTCACGCTGTCGAGCTGGGCGGCGAACGCTTCGGCCGACGCCGCAACGGCCGCGTTCGAGGCCGCCCGCTGCACGGCATCATGTACCGCGGTCACCTGTTGGTACCCGTCCCAGGCCTCGCGCGCGCCGTCGTACGCCTTCATCTGGAGCGCGTGCTGCGCGCGCAGCGCGACGGCAGTCGCCGGCGAGCGCGGATCGTTCACCACGGTGAGCGACTGGGAGTACGACTTGCCGTTCACGGTGAGGCGCAGCGTGTAGGTGCCCGCCAGCGCCAACGGCCCCTCGGGCGACGCCGGCGTGAGCCCCGGGTTGGCGTTGATCCCGAACGAGTGCGAGAACGCCGGAGGATCGTCGTACCGCAGATCCCAGTTCACGCGGTTGAGCCCGGTCTCCGTGGGCATCCCGCGCGGCGTGGCCAGCCAGAAACTCGGCGCCGGCGGATGCGAGGCTTCCTCCACCGGGGTGACCGGCGCACTCGACATGTGGCGCACCACGCGCCCCGACGCGTCCAGCACGTCGAGCGTGATGTCGCCACTTGGCGGCGCGCCCAGCGCGTAGTAGATCAGCGCGCCCGGCGGCGGATTCAGGGAATGCGGCACTTCGGGCGGGAAGGGCGTGTCCTGGTTCACGTTCCGCCGCACGCGCACCGCCTGCCCGGGCTTGAACAGGTGCGCCGGCGCGCTCTCCACCGCCGGCGTCATCTGACGCAGCGGCGAGATGTCGTCGAGAATCCAGATCCCACGGCCGTAGGTGCCGACCACCAGATCGTTGCCCTTGATCACGGCGTCGCGGTACGACGTCGTGTGCAGGTTCAGCTGCAGCGACTGCCAGACGTCGCCGTCGTCGAACGACACGTACATCCCGCTCTCCGTACCCGCGAACAGCAGCCCGGCCTTCTTCGTGTCGGCCCGGATCACGCGCGCGAAGCTCCCGTTCGGCTGATCGGTGGGCAGGCCGTTGACGATCTTCGTCCAGTGCTTGCCGTAGTCGCGGGTGCGATAGAAGAAGGGCGCGAAGTTCCCCGCGGTGTGGTAGTCCACCGCCACGTACGCCTCACCTGGGTTCGTGTGCGAGGCGTCGATCGCATCGAGGTCGGCGTGCTCGCGGTCGGGCAGATCGGCGATGCTGACGTCGTCCCACGTCTTGCCGTCGTCGCGCGTGAGCTTGACGAGTCCGTTGTTGGTGGAGACCCAGATGAGCCCCGGCGTCACCGTGGACGGAGAGATCGCCTCGATGAGGCCGCCCGGCGGCGCGCCGCCGCCGCGTCCACCCCGTCCCCCGCGCCCGCCGGCCTGGTCCTCCGGTGGCGGCGTCACGCCCTTCGGATAGCCGAGGTCGGGACTCATCTTCCGCCAGTGCACGCCGCCGTCGGTGGTCGCCATGACGAACTGGAAGCCGGCCAGCATCTCGTGCTGGTTCCACGGCGCGAAGACGATCGGGTTGGTGGAGGTCTGCCGCAGGTGAAGGCTCGCGTCCACGTTCGGGCTCACGTTGATCGTCTGCTCGCTGGGATAGCTGATCCGGAGCATTCCCGACCCGGTGGCGAACACGGTGTTCGGATCGAGCGGATCGGCCATGATCGTCCCCCACTCCCATCCCCCCACCGGATTCCAGTCGAGCGGCGTGATCTCACCGAAGTTGCCGCGGCTGCGCACCCGGATGGCCCCGGCGTCCTGCTGCGGGGCATACACCCAGTACGGAAACGAATTGTCCACCGACAGGTGGTAGACCTGCTCGGTGCTCTGGTTGTACCAGGTGCTCCACGTGCGCCCGCCGTCCAGCGTCACCGTGCCGCCCTGGTCCATGCCCAGCAGCATGCGCTGCCCGTTGGTGGGATCGATCCACAGCTGCTGCGGATCGTCGCCGCCCGGCGCGCCCTTGAACCCGGTCCAGGTCTTGCCGCCGTCGCGTGAGACGTAGCTCGATGTATTGATCACGTACAACACGTCGGGGTTCTCGGGATCCACATAGATGCCGCAGTTGTAGCCGCCCTGGCCGTTGTGGATGCGGTTGTCGTCGGCGCCGATCTGCCGCCAACTCGCCCCGCCGTCGTCGGAACGGTAGAGGCCGCTGTTCGTGACGATGAACATCCGCATGCCGTCGGTGTGGTTGGCCACCGCCACCGAGGTGCGCCCGGTCAGCTCGGGCAGGCCGTGGCCGCTGATCTCGGTCCAGGTCACGCCCTCGTCAACGGACTTGAACAGGTGCGTGCCGCTGGGCCCGCCGAACGCGCCTCGCGCCGTGGAACCCGGTTCCACGTAGTGCTGGTCGGTGGTGGCGAGAATGACGTTCGGCTTGTCGTGCGCGTAGGCGAGCTTCACGGCGCCGATCTCGTCGCTCACGAACAGGGTTCGCGTCCACGTCTGCCCGCCGTCGGTGGAGCGGAACACCCCGCGCTGGTCGCTCTTCTCGTGCACGTTGCCCTGCGCGGCCACCATCACGAGGTCCGGGTTCGCCGGATCGACGATGATCGACGGGATCTGCTTGGTGGCGTCGAGACCGATGTGCGTCCAGGTGCGCCCGGCATCGCTGGACTTGTACATCCCGTTGCCTTCGTTGATCGCGCCGCCGGTGATGATGTCGCCTGTGCCGACATAAATGATGTTCGTATCGGACGGCGCCACCTCGATGGCGCCCACCGACGAGACGTCCTTCACGTCGTCGAAGATCGGATTCCAGGTGATCCCGGCGTTGGTCGTCTTCCAGACGCCCGCCGACGGCGACCCGAAGTAGAACACGCCCGGTTCGCCGATCGCGCCCGTCACCGCCGCCACGCGACCGGCGCGGAGCGGGCCGATGTTGCGCCAGACGAGGCCGGCCAGGAGGTCGGGGCGCACCGGCGGGTGGCCCGGGGGCCGCGCGCCGATGGTGACGAGACCGGCGGCGGCGAGCGAGAGGCTGGCCAGGCGACGACGAGAGAGGACGCGCTTCAGCATGAGAACCGTGCTCCGAGAAGGGTGCGGGAACCGCGTAACGTTAGGCGCCGCGCGCTTGCCGCGACAAGGGAACCGCCGCGATGGCCCCACAAAGAAACTCCTTACAATCGTCCGGCGCGAGAGGCGGCGACTGCCCCGCCGCCATAGATTCGTGAGCGTGCAATTCGTCCTCCTCGGCGGCCTCGCCGCGCAGTTCGCCGTGGCCGTCGTGCTCCTGCGCCGGCTGCTGCCCGGCATGCGCCGCCGGCCGCCCGTCCCCCCGCACACGCACGGGCCGGCCGGAGCGGTGAGCGTCATCGTGCCGACCGTCAACGAGGCCCGCCGGCTGGCGCCGTGCCTCGCCGGCCTGGCCCGGCAGGGCGACGTGATGGCCGAGGTGCTGGTGGTGGACAGCCATTCCACCGACGGAACGGCGGAACTGGTCGGGCGCGCGGCCGCACGCGACCCGCGACTCCGACTCGTCCTCGATCCACCGCGGCCGGCGGGGTGGCTGGGCAAGGTGTGGGCGCTGCAGTACGGCCTCTCGCAGGCGCGCGCCCCCTGGGTCCTCGGCGTCGACGCCGACACGGTGCCCGACCCGGGACTCGTGGGTGGCGCGCTGGCCGCCGCCGAGGCGGGCGGGTACGACGTGGTCTCGTTCTCGCCGCGCTTCGCCGGCCTCGCCGGCGCCGAACGCTGGCTGCAACCGGCCATCCTCGCCACGCTCGTCTACCGCACGGGCGTGCCGGGCCACGACGATCCCGAACGCGTGCTCGCCAACGGCCAGTGCTTTCTGGCCAGGCGCGACGTGCTGGAAGCCGCCGGCGGCTACGAAGTCGCGCGGGCGTCCTGGGCCGACGACGTCACGCTGGCGCGCGCGCTCGCGAGCCGCGGCGCCCGCGTGGGGTTCCTCGACGGCTCGCGCCTGTTCGACGTCCATGCCTACACGTCGGCGCGCGAGATGTGGCGTGAATGGGGACGGTCGGTGGACCTGAGCGACGCCACGCCGCGCACCCGCCAATGGGCGGACCTCGCGTTGCTCACGCTCGGCCAGGCGGCGCCGCTCTGGTTGCTCCTTGCCGGTCTGGCCTGGAGCGTGGGAGCCGTGCATTCCTCCGGGGTCGACCCCGCCCTGCGCCCACTGCTCGCAGCGCTCCTGACGGTGAACGCCGTGCTGCTCGGCTTGCGCTTCGCGCTGTTGCGGGCGCTTCGCGGGTCCTACGCCGAGCGGGGGCTGCGCTACTGGCTCTCGCCCCTGGCCGACCTGGCCGCGGTGTTCAGGATCTGGCTATCGACCGTCCGCCGTCCACGCCGGTGGCGCGGGCGCGAGTTCACGCCCGCCGCCGCCGGCAAGCAGTCGTAGCCGCGACTGCGGCCGCGGCACCACGCGCTCGAGCACCTTCGCCGAGCAGAGTACGCCCGGCACCCCACCGCCCGGGTGCGTGCCGGCGCCGACGAAGTACAATCCCTGCACGTCCGGCGATCGATTGTGGTACCGGAAGTACGCCGACTGCCGCAGAATCGGTTCCGGGCCGAACGCCGCCCCATCCACCGAGCGCAGGGTGTGTTCGAAATCGTGCGGAGTCATCGTCTGCACCGTCACCAGATGGTCGCGCAGCCCCGGGAGCATCCGTGCTTCCAACGAGCGCAGGATCCGGTCCAGATACCCGTCGCGCTCGTGGTTCCAGTCGATGCGGCTTCTCGTATTGGGCACCGGCGACAGAACGTAGAAGGCCTCGTGTCCGGGGGGCGCCATCGACGGATCCGAACGGGTGGGCGCGTGCAGATAGAGTGAGAAGTCGTCGGCCAGCACCTTGCGGCGGAACACGTCGTCGAGCAGCCCGCGGTAGCGCGGCCCCAGGGCGATGGTGTGGTGCGCGAGTTCCGGATAGGTGCGCGAGACGCCGAAGTAGGCCACGAACAGGCTCATCGACTGCCGCGTGCGCGCCACCGCCCGATCGGTGTGGCGCCGCCGGTGGCGGGGCCCGACGAGCCGCGAATACACGAACGAGGGATCGCCGTTGCTCACCACCAGTTCGCAGGGAATGCGCTCACCGGCGCTGGTGTGTACGGCCCGCGCACGTCCGTGCTCTACCTCGATCTCCTCCACCGGCGAATCGCAGCGCACGTCGACGCCCAGCTCCCCTAGCAGGCGGACGAGCGCCGCGACGATCGCGCCCGTGCCCCCGCGGGCGTAGTGCACCCCCCATTTCCGCTCCAGCCAGTGGATGAGTAGGTAGATGGAGGTGGTGTCGAAGGGGTTGCCGCCCACCAGGAGCGGCTCGAACGAGAACGCCTGCCGGAGCCGCTCGTCGCGCACGTAGCGCGACACGAGGTCGTACACCGATCGATGACTGCCCAGGCGGAGCATCGACGGCACCACGCGCAGCATCGCCGAGAGGCGGTCGAAGGGCTGATCGGCCAGCTGCGTGTAGCCGACATCGAAGATCCGCCGGGCATGCGCCGCCAATCGCCGATAGCCGTCCACGTCCCGCGGTGAGAGCGCCGCGACCTGCGCCAGCAGCCGCTCCTCGTCCCCCACGTAGTCGAAGGTGGCGCCGTCGTGGAAGAGAATCCGGTAGAACGGGTCCACGGGCATCAGGTCGAAGTAGTCGCGCGGCTCGCGGCCGACGAGCGTGAACAGCTCGTCGATCAGATACGGCGCTGTGATCACGGTCGGCCCGGCATCGAAGGTGAACCCGGCACGCCGGAACACGCGCGCGCGCCCGCCCGCCTGGTCGAGGGCTTCGAGCACCGTCACCTCGTACCCCATCGCCCGCAGCCGGACGGCGGCGGCCAGTCCGCCGAACCCCGCCCCGATCACCACGGCGCGCGCCCTGGTCCCCTTTGTCACAGACGTCACCTCACCAGGGTCGGCGCCGTGGCGACCCAGACGGTAGCTCGGGGCGGCTCACTGCGCGGTGCTGTACTGGACGGAAGAATGGCACGATGTTCATGTATTGTCAAGCTAATACCACGATGATAGCTTGACAATACATGGACAGCAAGCAACACTTCGTGGGCGCGATCGCCAGTCCATGCCGCTCCCCGGAGGCCCATTGCCCTCGTCCCAGACCTCGAGTCCCAGCGCGCCGCCCGCCACCGCCAACCGGCGGGTGCGTTCGGGGGCCGGCCCGTGGGCCAACGCCGCCCTTCAGGCGTTCGCCATCTTCACGGCCGCGGCGGTGGTGGGGTTCGCCGTGTTCGCGCAGCATCCCGGGATGCTGGTCGGGCGCCCGGGCGCGATGCGCGTCTATGCGGCGTCGTTCACGTTCTTTCCGCGGGCGCACATCGTGATCGGCGCCGTCGCGTTGGGCGTGTTCCTGATCTCGCGCTCGGGCTGGCGATGGCTGCCGGCCTTCGTGGCGGTGTACACGCTGAGCCTGGGCAGCGAGCTGCTCGGTACGACCGTGGGACTGCCCTTCGGCCCCTACCACTACACCAACGGGCTGGGGCTCAAGTGGTTCGCGCACGTGCCGGTGCTGATTCCGCTCAGCTGGTTCATGATGGCGCTGCCCAGCTTTGCCCTGGCGCGGCGACGGCTGGGCCCGGGGGCGCCGGCGATGCGCCGAGTGCTCCTCGCGTCGCTCATCCTGCTGAGTTGGGATCTGGCGCTCGATCCGGCGATGAGCCGGTTCACGAGCTACTGGGTGTGGGGGTCGTCCGGCCCGTACTACGGCATGCCCTGGCTCAACCTGGTCGGGTGGTACGTGACCGGCCTCGTGTTGATGCTGGCATTCGTCGCCGTGCGCGCCGATGCCTGGCTGGACGCGCTGCCGGTCGGATGGCTGGCCGCCTACTACCTGCTCAATCTCGCGCTCCCGCTCGGGCTCGTGGTGGCCACCGGCGCCTGGGGCGCGTTGTGGGCCACGCTCGGAGCACTCGGTCTCTGCGCGCTGGTCGGGCACGGAGCCGCGGCGCCGGCCAGTCGCCGGCGCGGGCAGCCGTCGCCCGCCGCGCCCGAAGTGGCCGCCCGATGACGGGGCCGGCCTGCGGCGCACCGCCGGTGGCGGCCGACGCCCGCCTGCTGCAGCCGGCCCCACCCGAGGCCGGCGCCTGGATGCAGTACTTCGCACACCACAGCCGCTCCTTCCGGTTCGCGGCGCGGTTCATGCCGCGCAACGAACGGGCGCAGTTGGCGCGGGTGTACGCCTACTGCCGGTACACCGACGATCTGGTGGACGCCGCGATCGATCCGTCGGCGAATGCCATCGACGCACGTCTCGGCGCGTGGATGCGTCTGTCCGAGCGCGCGTACGTGGGCGAGCGCACGGGGATCGCCCTGCTCGACCGGACGATGCCCGAGATGGCCGCGGCCCGCGTGCCGTTCGAGTACGCACGCGATCTCGTGGCCGGCATGCGCATGGACCTGCACCATCGGCCGTACGCCAACCTGCGCGAGCTGCGCGTGTACACGTATCGCGTGGCCGGGGTCATCGGCCTCTGGCTCACGGAGCTGTACGGGGTGCACGACCAGCGCGTGCTGCACCACGCGGCCGCGCTCGGGCACGCGCTCCAGCTCACCAACATTCTGCGCGACGTGGGGGAGGACTGGTCACGCGGGCGCGTGTACCTGCCCCTCGACCGGCTGCAGGCGCACGGCCTCGAGGCGCACGACCTGGGCGCCATGCGCGCCGGCCTCGCGCCCGTGGACGACCGGTTTCGCGGACTGGTGGAGGAATTGATGCGCGTGGCCGACGCCGACTATCGCGACGCGTTCGCGGCCCTGCCGGCGCTGCCGGCGTTCTTCGCCCGGCCGGTCGCGGTGGCGGCGCACGTCTACCGGGGCATCCACGACGAGATCCGCCGCGCCGGCTATGACACGCTGCGCCGGCGCGCCCGCACGTCGCTGCCCCGGAAGCTGTGGCTCGGCCTGCGGTCGCTGACCGCTACCGGGG
>CAVSJE010000006.1:0-661805 GCA_963728115.1 uncultured Gemmatimonadaceae bacterium | reverse complement strand
GAAGCTGGCATTCTACCAACTGAATTACGCCCGCAGATCCTGCTTCTGTCCGGCAAAGTCTACACGGCGCCGGGAGGCGAAGCAAGGCGGTGGACGCGGCCCTGCCGACCGTGGCGCATCGAACTACGAGCCGTCGCCCCAGACGACGCCGGTCACCCAGACGCCGCTGCGCATGGCCCGGGTGGGCAGCGCCACCACGGTATCCCCCGCGGCCAGCCCCGACTCGATCTCGGCTTTCGCGGACCCGCGGTGGCCCACCTTCACGTCCACGGCCTGGGCCCGACCGCCTCGAACGCGGAAGACCCGCGTTCCCGCCTTGGCGGCCACCAGCGCGGTGACGGGAATCCGCACGACGTCTGCCCCCTCCCACAGCACGAACGATACGGTGACGCGCGCGCCGTCCCCGAGGCCGCGCGGCGGCGAATCGAACGTGCCGTACACGGTGAACGTGTCGCCGCTCGGCGCCTGCGGGCTCGCGGCGGAGTCCACGCTCGTGACGGTCCCCGGCAGTCGCGTCTCCGAATTTTCCGCCCGCACCAGGATCGGGGTGCCGGTCCGGAGTTCGGCCGCGATCTTCTCCGGAACACGTGCCACCACCTCGAGGTCGCGAGGATCGCCGACCTCCATGAGCGGGGTGCCCTTCGACACCAGGCGTTCGTGCGCCTCGAGCACACGGAGCACGCGCCCCGTCAGCGGTGCCCGCACCTGAACACGCCTGCCGCGCTGCCGGGCCCCTGCCGTTGCTCCGGCGACGATCGTGAACACGGGCTCGCCGCGCGTCACCGTCTCGCCGGCCGCGCGCGTGGTCGCCAGCAGCCGCCCCGGCACCGGCGCCGACAGCATCACCCGGTGCACGACGCGGGTCCGCGCGTCGGCGTCGAGGGTGACCCGAAGCGGGCCCCGGGTGGCGACGGCCAGATCGGCGGTCATCTCCACGCGGCGGGTGAGCCACAGGCCAACCGCCACCGCCAGTACGGCGCCGGTCACCCCAAACACGATCCCCTGCGTCCGCCTGGTCATCGTTCTTCCGCCGGTCATGAGACAATTCACAATGGCGCGCGGGGCGTGCCGCGACAAGTCGCGCACCGTCAGGTCCACGCCCTCCGGCCCGCCCGCCGGCGCATGGGGCAGCGGGTATTGCCGTCGGCCACTCGACGACGGATACTTCACCCACGCAACCCGGCGTCTCTCCCCCCCGGAGGCCCCATGCGGTGGATCATCGTCGTCGCCGGCGTGCTGCTGGCGTCCGGCGCCGTGGCGGTCGTCATCGGCTACTTCACTCCGCCAACGCGGATCACGGCCCGCTCGGCCCTCCTTCCGGCGGAGCCGCAGCGCGTCTGGGCCGCGATCACCACGGTCGAGGCGTATCCCCGCTGGCGTCGCCACCTGCGGGGCGTGGCGATGCTCCCGGCCGTGGACGGGCGACCGGCGTGGCAGGAGCGCACCTGGCACGGCGTGATCGTCAATCAGATCGACGAGCGCACCCCGCCGCGACGGCTGGTGATCCGGCTGGCCGACCGGGTGCTGAGCTACCGCGGTACCTGGACCTTCGAGCTGGCGCCCGAAGCGACCGGCACCCGACTCACGATCACCGAGCACGGCGAGATCGAACGGCCGGCGTGCCGGGGGCTGGCGCGATACGTGTTCGGATATGGCGACGGCCTGGCGGGCTATCTGGCGGCGCTGCGAGGCCGGTTGGCCGGCGAGGCGCGGTTCCCCATGGACCACCGGCCGCAGGACGCGTAGCGGGGGGGGCGGGCGGGGAACGCGACCGGGGCGCCAACGAAAAGGCCCCGCTCGGAACCCGAGCGGGGCCTTGCCTTTCGAATCGAGAGCCAGCGGTCAGGATTGAACTGACGACCGCCCGATTACGAATCGGGTGCTCTACCACTGAGCTACGCTGGCGAAGCGACCGCCAGGCGATCGCCGACATGCCCTGGCGCGGACTCGAACCGCGACGCCTTGCGGCACCACCCCCTCAAGATGGCGTGTCTACCAATTTCACCACCAGGGCATACAACTACGGGGCCGACGGGGCTCGAACCCGCGACCTCTCGAGTGACAGTCGAGTGCTCTAACCAAACTGAGCTACGGCCCCTCCTACATCGGGGTCTGGGGCCGGAACGACTGCTCCGAGTCCTTGCTCCACCGAACTCCTGCTTGCTGCATGCTGCACACTGCTGGTGACCGACTCCTGGCTGGTGCCCGGTTCCCCATAGCCCGTAGGGGAATCGAACCCCTCTCTGCACCGTGAAAGGGTGCCGTCCTAACCGATAGACGAACGGGCCTCCGTCCCCCTTCAGTAGCGGTAACGGGATTCGAACCCGTGTTTGAGCCTTGAGAGGGCTCCGTCCTAGTCCCCTAGACGATACCGCCGCTTGCCTCCGCCGGCGGCGCACCGCCGGTCCTTCTCTCTCTCCGACGCGAGCCCGCACCCGACGGCGCCTGCCCCCGTCCTGCCGTGCTGCCGGTCCTTCGCGAATTCAAACATCGGAACAGGCCGGGAGGGAATCGAACCCCCAACCGCTGGTTTTGGAGACCAGTGCTCTACCAATTGAGCTACCGACCTAAGCGACAGGTTCCCGTCGGCCGTCGTGACGGCGCACTGCGAACGGCCGACCGTCGACTGCTGTTAGGGTGACTGACGGGAATTGAACCCGCAACCCCCGGAGCCACAGTCCGGTGCTCTAACCAATTGAGCTACAGCCACCATGGAGGACGCTCGCGCGTCCGATCGCCCCACGCGTGGTGCGACAGACTAGCATTTTAACCGTCGCGGGACACCGTATCAACTGCGCCCGGCAGCCCTTGTCGTGCGATGGCTCCGGCCTACTTCGCCCGCTCCTGATACTCGCCGGTGGTCGGATTCACCTTCACCTTGTCCCCGGTTCCCACGAACTCCGGCACGTTCACCGTCACGCCGTTCTCGAGCTTCGCCGGCTTGGGCGACGAGGTCTTGGTCGCCGTCTTCATCACCGGAGCTGTTTCGACCACTTCGAGCACCAGCGAGTTGGGCAGCTTGATCCCCACCGGCTTTCCGTCGTAGTACTCGGCCACGATCTTCATGCCGGGCTGCATCCACGGGGCCGCGTCCCCCAGCGCCTCGTCGTCCATCTCGAGCTGGTCGTAGTTCTCCGTGTTCATGAAGTGGTAGCGGTCGCCACCCTGGTACATGAACTCCAGCTCGTGCGTCTCCATCGAGGCCGGCTCGATCGAGTCCGCCGCCCGGAAGCGATGGTCGAACCCGGAGCCGGTCCGCAGGTTCTTCAACTTGGCCTGCACCATGGCCCGCAGGTTCCCGGGGGTGTGGTGGCGGAACTCCACCACCCGGCACGGATCGCCGTTGAACACGAGTACCATGCCGCGCCGAATCTGAGTCGCGGGAATCGCCATGACCTGAATTCCTTGATTTTCGGTGGTAAATGTAGACAGCCTCTCAATTTAGAGGACTGGGTGGGGAGCGGTCAACTGGCCGCCGCAGACTGGCCTTTGCCCTGGCGCGGGGACCCCGGTCTACCGGCTTCCGGGCGGGGCCGGTACCGGGCCTCCGTCCGGGCATCCCGGCCAGCGCGACCCCCTCACCGCTTCACGTCTTCGAGTACCGGCTTCAATCCGGCCCATACGTTCTCGGCCACGATCCGCTCGCCGGCATCGTTGGGGTGCATGCCGTCCCCCTGGTTGAGCGATGGATGGCCGGCCACCCCATCGAGAAGGAAGGGGAGCAGCACGAGATGGTTCGCGCTCGCGAGGAGGGGGAACGTCTGGTGGAAGGCGCGCGTGTATCGCGGGCCGAGGTTGGGCAACGCCTCCATCTGCACGAGCACGATGCGCGCCTCCGGCCGCCGCTGCCGCACCGTGTCGATGATCGCCTGAATGTTGGCGCGCGTCTCGGTGACGTTGGTGCCGCGCAGGCCGTCGTTGGCGCCCGTCTCGAGCACCATCACGTCGAAGGGCTGGCGGAGGAGCCAGTCCATCCGCCGCAGGGCGCCGGCGGATGTCTCGCCGCTCACGCCGGCGTTGACGACCCGGAAGGGGAGCCCCGCCGAGTCGATCTTCCGCTGGATGAGCGCCGGGAAGGCGCTGTCGGGATCGAGGCCGAGGCCGGCCGTGAGGCTCGTGCCGACGAACAGCACGGTGTGGGCATTGCCGGCACGCGTTGCGTCGGGAGCGGGCGCCTCCCCCCGACCCCCGTGCTATCCTTCGTCTGGGCCGCGGGGCCGTGGTCCCCCGCCCCGCTGCACGCCGTGAGCGCCAGCAGCCCGGTCAATCCCCATGCCATCACTCGCAATCGCATGCTCGAAGCTCGTCAGCTCACCAAGGAATATCGCGTCGGCGACCGTCCCCTGACGGTGCTCCGCGACGTGTCGTTCACGATCCCGCAGGGGGCGTTCGTCGCCATCATCGGGCCCTCCGGCAGCGGCAAGACGACGCTGCTCGGACTGCTGGCCGGACTCGACACCCCGTCCCGCGGCACGGTGCTCCTGGACGACGCCGATCTCGCCGCGATGGACGAGGACCAGCGCGCCCGGCTGCGGGGAGCGAAAGTTGGCTTCGTGTTCCAGAGCTTTCAATTGATTCCCACGCTCACCGCCATCGAGAATGTACAGGTACCCCTCGAGTTGCGTGGAGATTCCCATGCCGCCGATCGCGCCCGCGACCTGCTCAAACGCGTGGGGCTCGGCGACCGCCTGGACCACTTTCCCACCGAGTTGTCGGGGGGCGAGCAGCAGCGCGTCGCCATCGCCCGCGCCTTCTCCAACGAGCCGCGGATTCTGTTCGCCGACGAGCCCACGGGGAATCTGGACAGCGACACGGGCCAGCGGATCGTCGAGTTGCTGGAGGAGCTCAACCGGGAGTCCGGCGCGACGATCGTCCTCGTCACGCACGACGCTGCGCTGGCGGCACGGGCCGGCCGCACGATTCGGCTGAGTGACGGCGTGGTGGTGGAAGACACGCAGAACCTGCAGGCCGCGGCCCGGTGAGCGCGTCGTTCCCGCGGTTGGCCGCGGTGGCCTGGCGCGAGAGCCGCACGGCGCGCCGCCGGCTGCTGCTCTACATGTCGTCGATCACGCTCGGCGTGGCGGCGCTGGTGGCGATCGACTCGTTCGCGGAGAACGTGACCCGGTCGGTGCACGAGCAGTCGCGGGCGCTCCTCGGGGGTGACCTCTCGCTCACCAGCCGTGCGGCATTCGCGCCGCCGGTGGAGACGCTGTTCGACTCGCTCCAGACCCACGGCACGCCGATCGCCCGTCAGACGAGCTTCGCCTCGATGGCGCTGGCCCCGCGCACCGGGCTGACGCGCCTGGCGCAGGTGCGCGCCGTAACGCCGGACTACCCGTTCTACGGCCAGATCGAGACCGATCCCGCGTCGGCGTGGGGCGCGCTGCAGAGTGGGCGCCACGTGGTGGTCGACGCGTCGCTCCTGGTGGCGCTGAACGCCGAGGTGGGCGACTCGCTGCTCCTGGGGCGCGAGAAGTTCGAGATCACGGGCACGCTGGCCAGTGTCCCCGGCGAGATCGCCGTCACCGCGGCCATCGGCCCGCGCCTGTACATCCCGGCGCGCGATCTGGACGCCACGGGGCTGCTCGTGTTCGGGAGCCGCGCCGACTACGAAGCTCTGGTGAAACTGCCCGCCGGCGAGACCAACGAACAGTTCGAGGGTCGCACGGCGCGGGTCCTGTCGAAGAACGACGTCCGCGTGCACACCGCGGCCCAGAACGAGTACAACCTGAGCAACGCCATCGACCAGCTCCGCAACTTTCTGAGCGTGGTGGGGCTGGTGGCGCTGCTGCTCGGCGGCATCGGCGTCGCCAGCGGGGTGCACGCGTTCGTGATGCGGAAGATCGACACGGTGGCGATCCTCCGCTGTCTGGGCGCCACCAGTTCACAGGTCCTGGTGATCTACGTGCTGCAGGCGGCGGCGATGGGGCTCGTCGGCGCGGCCGCGGGCACGCTGCTGGGCGTCGGCCTGCAGTTCGCGATGCCGCTGGCGGTGCGCGACTTCCTGCCCGTGGACGTGGCGGTGCGGCTGGCGCCGGTGGCCCTCCTCACCGGGCTGGCGATCGGCGTCTGGGTGGCCCTCGTGTTCGCGCTGCGGCCCCTGCTCGCGTTGCGCGGGGTGTCGCCGCTGCAGGCCCTCCGGCGCGAATCGGACGACGCCGTGATGCGGCAGGCGCGACGCGACAGCGCCACCTACGTGGTCTCGTTCGCCATCGTGGGGAGCGTGTTCGCGATCGCGCTCGAGCGCTCCGACCGGCTGCGCGACGGCATCGGGTTCAGCCTCGCGATCCTGCTGGCCGTGGGCGCGCTCTGGCTCGTCTCGGTGCTGCTCACGGCGGTGGCGCGGCGTGTGGTGCGCCCGCGCTGGCCGTTCGTCATCCGCCACGGGATCGCCAGCCTGTATCGCCCCGGAAACCAGACGCGCTCGGTGATCCTGTCACTGGGATTCGGCGTCTTCCTGGTGAGCACGCTCTACCAGGCGCAGAAGAGCCTGCTCGGCCAGCTCGACCTCCGCCTCGACCAGGTGAAGGCGAACGTCGTGTTCTTCGACGTGCAGCAGGACGAGGCGCCGGGCGTCGACTCGATCATCAGCAGCGGTCACTACCAGATCGTGCAGAAGGTTCCGATCATTCCGATGCGCATCGCGTCCATCAACGGGCGCACGCCCGACCAGATTCTGGCCGGGGTGCCGCTCCATCAGGCGCCCGGCGCCGCCCCCGCCCCCGCCCCGGCCTCCGACGCCGGCGCGGCGCGCGGTGCGACGCCCGAACGCGGGGAACGCGCGCGGGGGACGGGCGGCCCGGCGCATCGTCCCTCCCGCTGGGCGGTGCGCCGCGAATACCGGTCCACGTACCGCGACACGCTCGACGCCACCGAGCAGCTGGTGGCGGGCAAGTGGTTCGACGCCGCGCGGGATACGATGTCGCAGGTCTCGCTCGACGCCGGGCTCGCCGAGGAACTCGACGTGTCGGTCGGCGATACGATCACGTGGGACGTGCAGGGCGTTCAGGTGCCGACCCGGGTGACGAGTCTCCGCGACGTCGCGTGGGGCCGCTTCCAGCCGAACTTCTTCGTCGTCTTCCAACCCCGGTCTCTGGCCCGGGCGCCCAAGCAGTTCGTGTTCCTCGCCTTCGGGCCCACGGCCCGCGACGTCGCCGTCATGCAGCGCGACGTGGTGCTCAAGTACCCGAACGTATCGAGCCTCGATCTGTCGCTGGTCCAGCGCACGGTGGCCAACGTGCTGGCGCGGGTGACCACGGCCATCCGCTTCATGGCGCTCATCAGCCTGCTGCTCGGCGTCCCCGTGCTGTTCAGCGCCGTGGCGGCCACGCGGCGCGAACGGCTGCGCGAGGGAGTGCTGTTCAAGACGCTCGGTGGCACACGCCGGCAGATCGGACGCATCATGCTGGCCGAGTACGCGCTCCTCGGCGCGTTGGGCAGTCTGGCCGGCGTGGGGTTGTCGGTGGGCGGCGCCTGGGCGCTGATGCACTTCATCTTCCAGACGCCGTTCAGCCCCGCAATCGGCCCGGCGTTGGCGGTGAGCACGGGCATGACGGCGCTCGCCGTCGCGATCGGCATGCTGACGAGCCGCGAAGTGTTCGCGTCCACACCCATGGTGGCCCTGCGGGACAGCTGAGCGGCGGGCGCTCGCCAGCGATCGGAATCCGGCGGTCGTCGGCCGTCGATCGCCCCGGCAGCCCGCGCCGCGATCAGCCGCGCGCGGTGAGCTGCCTGTCGATGGCCTTCATCAACAGCTGCTCGTCCACGATCGGTTTGGTGAGATAGTCGTCGAAGCCGTGCGCCAGGTACTTCTCGCGGTCACCGGCCATCGCGTGCGCGGTGAGGGCGATGACGGGCAGCCGGGCCAGCGTGGCGTCGGCGCGGATGCGCGTCAGGATCTCCACGCCGTCCATGCCCGGCAGCGAGATGTCGAGGAGCACCAGATCGGGGGCCCGGTCGGCGAAGGCGGCGAGCGCATCGACGCCGTTGTCGAACTCCTGCACCTCGAACCGGCTGCCGAGGATGGCCTGCAGGAGCAACCGGTTGTCCGGATTGTCCTCCACCACGGCCACACGCGTCATGTGCGGGTCCCCTTTCGAAGGAGGGCCAACCGCTCGAGGAGCGCGGCGATCTCGGCGTCCAGGGCGGGAAGGACGGCCGCCACCCCCGCCACGTCCCCCTTCGTGGCCATCCGCTCGGCCCGTTCGCACAGTTCCTGCACGCCGACGGCGCCCATCTGGCCGGCGCTCGACTTCAGGGAATGCAGCACGCCACGCGCCGTCTCCGCGTCGCCGGCGTCGATCGACTCGCGGGCAACGGCCATCCGCGCCGGTGCGCCGGCCGCGAGCAGATCGATCATCTCGAACAGCAGCGCATCGCCACCGAACCGCCGGAGGCGCGCGATCGCTTCGTCGTCGAATCGTACGGTTGAATCGGGTTGCATGGGACGAGAGCCGGGAAACGTTTCCGTGCGAACGTTCCGGCGTCGAAACGTACCCGCGGGCTGGTGCGACGCTGCGCGGAGTTGCTAGCCGAAGGAGCGGCGGACCGCCGTCTGCACGGCGCCCGCGAGCCGTGTCCAATTGGCGTCCGACGTTCCGCCCTGCCCCTCGCCATTGGCGTGCCCATTGCCGGTGGCGTGCCCGTTGCCGTTCACGTGGCCGCCGCCGTGCGCGTGGCCGTTGGACGGTCCGCCGAGCGGCAGTTCGAGTTCGGCGTCGACCGGCGGCTCCGCGCCCACCCCGCCCGCGGTGAGCAGATTGGGCCCGCGCGGCGCCGCCAGCATGGCGGGCGTCGCCTCGGTAATGACGAACGAAAATTGCTGGCCGTTGCCCAGCAACTGCGCGGCGGTCTCGCCGTCCATCGCCTCGGCAACCTGGAAGCCCGCGCCTTCGAGCATCGCCCGCGCCATGCGCCGCCACGCGGGATCCGGATTGAGAATCAGAATACCTGGCGACAGGCCGGACACGATCGGTTCGTCCTCGAGCTGGTCGCCCAACACGCGCTCGATCTCCTGCAGCGTGGTCTCGCCGCGGCGGACGCGCGCCACCGCGACATCGCGCAGCGGCGCCATGCCGGCCGCGATCGCCGCCCGCTGCAACTGCTGGGCGGTGGCGCCGCCGGCAATCAGGTCGACGATGCTCGGGGTCAGGATGGCGACCTCGATGAGCGGCAGCCGCCCCCGGTAGCCGGTGTTCCCGCACCGCTTGCAGCCCGTGGCCCGCGACAGCGGCAGGACGCCGAATTGCGACGACAGCCGCTCCTCCTCCTCGGTCATGGTACCGAGCAGCGGCTGCGCGCAGTCGGGACACACGCGGCGGACGAGCCGCTGGGCCAGGCAGCCGCGCAGACAGGTGGCGATGGTCTGGCGGTCCAGTCCGAGATCGGCCAGGCGCGTGACGGCGCTCATCGAGTCGTTGGTGTGTAGCGTGGCCAGCACCAGGTGTCCGGTGAGCGCGGCCTGGGCCGCCACCTCGGCCGTTTCGAGGTCGCGAATCTCACCGACGAAGATCACGTCGGGGTCCTGGCGCAGGATGGCGCGCAGGGCGCTGGCGAACGTCACCCCCCGCTTGGCCTCCACCTGGATCTGCGTGATCCCGGGCAGCTCGTACTCGATCGGGTCTTCCACCGTCATGATGTTGACGTGCCCGGTGGCGATTTCCTTGATCGCCGAATAGAGCGTCGTCGTCTTGCCTGAGCCGGTGGGGCCGGTGACGATCACGATGCCGTCGCGACAGGACAGCAGTTGGCGCAGCCGCGCCAACTCGCGCGGCGTGATCCCCACTTCCTCGAGCTTGCGTGCGCTCTCGGGCCGCAACACACGAATCACCGCCTTCTCGGCGTCGCGCGTGGGGACCGTGGAAATACGGAGATCGAAGTTGCGGCCCTCGATGGACACCTTCGCCCGCCCATCCTGCGCTACCAGGCGGTTGGCGATATCCATCCGGGCCAGGACCTTGATCCGCGAGACGACGCGATTGAGCGCGGCCATCGGCAGGTGCATGTGCTGCCGCATCACGCCGTCGATGCGGAACCGCACCGTCCCACCGCTCGGGCCGGGTTCGATGTGCACGTCGCTCACGCCGTGCATCACGGCGTCGCGGAGAATCAGATTGGTGAGTTTGACCACCGGGCCCGTCTCGACTTCGGACAGGTCGACGGCTTCGGGCTCCAACTCGTCCACCACGCGCACGGCGTCGGCAATCTGCGTATCGACGCTCGACAGCAGGTTGTCCACCAGGCGATCGGCCGAGTAGCCCGAGAGCAGGGCCTCCTCGATGAGGCCCGGCGGGGCCAGTTCGAACACCGGGCGGCGCCCGGACGCGAATCCGATGGCGTGTTCGACCTCGATGTCCGCGGGGTCGGCGGTGGCCACGTAGATGTTGCGGTCGTCCTCGCGCAACGGGAACACCTGGTACCGGCGGGCCAGCCGTTCGGGGAGGAGGCCGAGGGCTCGCGGATCGGTCCGCTCGAAGTCGGCCACGCGGAGGCCGAATTGCGGCGCCACCCGGGACGCCAACTCCTCGGGGGCCAGCCCGAGGGTACGCGACGCAATCTCCCACGCCTCGGCATTGCCGACGTCGGAGGGAATCGAGAGCGACGAGGCCCCCGCCATTCCTGCGCGCGCTATCGCGCCTTCGAGCCAATGCATCCGTGAAATACCTCTCCCTGCGCGGAATCCGCGTCGAATCCGCCCGCGACCACAGCAACCGACCGGGGCCGCGAGGCACCGGAGGTGGGCTCAGTAACTGCCCTGAATAGATAGTGCAAGGCTGGAGTCACAGGTGTGATCCGTATTACAGACGCGTAAGACGTTCCGGCGCAACGCGATAGCGCATTGGTGTCAGGCGTCGGCCCGGGCCCGGACCTGGCGAAGCGCGCTCCGGAGCACCCTTGCGAGTTCGGCGCCCAGCTCCGCGCCCTTGAGCAGCACCGTGATCGCATCGCGCTCCAGCGTCCGCTGCTCCGACGCCGTGAGCGACTTCGCCGTAATCACGATAACCGGCGTCTCCCGATACCGCTCGATGCGGCGGATGCGCTTCAGGAACTCCACGCCGTTCATGCCGGGCATCACGATGTCGAGCAGAATCAGGTCGGCGTGGAAGGTCTGGAGCCGGGCCAGGGCGTCGATGGCGGTGGGCACGGCGTCCACCTCGAGGCCCGGGAATCCGGCCAGATGGGCTTCGAGCAGGGACGCGGGCGTCGTCGGAGTCCTCGACGATCAGCACGCGCGCCGGACTCGCGTGGAGGGCGCGGTCGATGGCGTCGCTGAGGGCCTCCCGGGCAATCGGCTTGTTCAGCAGTTCGACGGCACCGGGAATCCGCGACTGATACTCCGCCGCCACCGCGCTCACCACGATGACCGGCGTCCGCGCGATCGACGGGTGGGCCCGCAGGCGCTGCAGGGTCTCGATGCCGTCCATTTCGGGCATCAGGATATCGAGCACGATCAGGTCGGGCCGGTGGTCGAGCGCCGCGGACACCCCGGCTTCCCCCGAACCGGCCGTGTAGACGCGACAGCCCGACTCCTCGATGAGCTGCGTGAGCAGCACGCGCGAATCGTCGCTGTCGTCGATCACCAGCACGGTGGGCGAATCCACCGGGACCACCCGCGCGGGGCGCGGGCGGACCGGTTCGGGGCGCCGCCCCCCGACGGGGCCGGGCCCCTCGTGCCGCGCCAGCGCCGGCGCCCGGTCGTCGGTGACGATGCTGAACGTCGAGCCGACGTCGGGCGTGCTCACGACGGCCAGCGCATACCCGAGCCGATCGCACATCGAGCGCGCGATGGCGAGCCCGAGCCCGGTGCCGCCGAAGCGCCGCTGGACCGAGCTGTCCGCCTGCTCGAAGGCCTCGAAGATCCGCTCCAACCGGTCGGGGGAGATGCCGACGCCGGTGTCGATGACGTCGATGCGCTGCAGTTCCGCCGTCTGCGCGTCGGCGAGCGCCCGCACCACGATCCGCCCCTGACTGGAGAACTTCGCGGCATTCGAAATCAGGTTCAGCAGCACCTGGCGCAGCTTGTCGGGATCGGTGCGCAGGGGCGCGATGCCTTCGGGCACGTCCACCTCGATGGGAGGCGCGTCGATGCCGCGGGCCGCGAACTGGCTCACCGTTTCCGTGAGCAGGCGATTGACGTCCACGGTCTCCAGCACGAGGTCCATCCGCCCCGACTCGACCTTGGAGAGATCCAGGATGTCGTTGATGATCTCCAGCAGATGCGTGCCGTTGTCCCGAATGCGCTGCACGTACGCGCGCGACTGATCGTCGAGCGCCTGCCTGGTGGACTTGAGCAGCACGTTCGCGAATCCGATCACCGAATTCAGCGGCGTACGCAGTTCGTGGCTCATCCGCGCCAGGAACTCGCTCTTCGCCTGATTGCTGGCGTGCGCCTGATCGAGCGCCGCCACGAGTTCCCCGTCCAGGCGGGCCCGCTCGCGCATGTCGCGGCGGATCGTGATCACCGCCAGCGCCGCCACGCCGCAGGCCACCAGAAACCCGAACAGTACGATCGTGGTCGCGAGTTGCTGCTGGGCGCGCTCGTCCTCGAGGCGCTGATCCAGCAGCGTCCGTTCGGCCCGCGTCATCCGCGCCACCTGCTGGCGGATGGACGTCGCAAGCCGGGCGCCGGTCCCGGCGGCCACGGTGTCCCGGGCGGCGTCCACCCGGCCGGCGTCGTAGAGGGTGAGCGCCGAGGCCGTGAATGCCATCTTGTGGAGCACGGAGTCGGTGAGGATCTTCGCCCGCGCCACCTGGGCCGCGTTCTCCGGCTCGATGCGCCTGAGCCCCGAGAGGTCGAGGTCGACGCGGTGCGCCGCGTCCTTGTACGGCCCGCGGAAGGTGGCCCGATTGGTGAGCAGCAACCCGCGCACCGCCGACTCGGCGGCCAGCACGTCGCCCTGGAGTTCGCCCAGCGTCTGGATGGCGTCGTAGGTCTGGCGCACGCGCACCGACGCCTGCGTCGAGGCCCGGAGGCCGCGGTACGATTCGGCGCCGATCACGGCGAGGATGAGGAGCGCCGTCCCGAATCCGAGCAGCGCCTTCCGGGGAACCGAGAGGCTGGTCACGGCACGAATGTATCTTGGGGGATGCGCCCCGGCTCGAAAGAACGCGGACTCAAGCCGTATCTCATCTTCGGCATCGTCGCGGCTACCATTGAGATGGCGATCATTCTCTGGCTGCTGTTCGGGTGACGGAACCGGTCATCTGACCGGGGCACGCCCACCGCGCCCGCGCGCGGCGCGCGCCTCCCGCTGCTGAAACAGGCGACAGCGCTGGGTGGCCTGGGGGTCGGTGCCCGCCTCGGTGTAGCACGCCCGCACGGCATGCTGCGCCAACTCCCGCACCTGGCGTTCGACCACGGGCGGCATGCTCCCCGGCGGCAGCTGCTCCCGAAGGCTCTTCATCTCGGACTGCGCCACCCGCAGTTCGCGGTTGGCGGGCAGCATCAGGCCGCGGGCGACGTCCTGGCCGCCACGGTCGAGATGCCCCCGAATTTCCTGCAGGACGGCGGCCAGCGTATCGGGGAGCGTCGTGGTCGCCGGCGGTCGCGGCTCGGCCGCGGAACCGGTGGTGACGGAACGCTGCGGATCGGGAGTTGCCGGCGTCGAGGATACGACCGGCGGGCTCGGCGGCGCGTTCCGCTGGGGCTGCGGCGCCGGCGGCTCACTCCGCAGCCGCCGCGGAATCGGTGCGGCTCGTTGCCGAGTCGCTCGGGGTTCCGACGGAATCGGGGCCGGCCGCGACCGCGGTCGGCGCCGGCGCCGCGGCGGGTTTGGCGCGGACGGCAAGGTAGCTGGCCAGCGCCAGCAGGATGAGCACGGCGGCGGCCCCGACGGTACGGCGCCCCGCTCGCCGCGGCGCGGCGTCCGGCGGAAGCTTGCGAGTGGGCGCGCGGGGGGCGACGGCCGGCGGACGGTGGGCCGTGGTGGGACTGAGCGCGGGTGCCGGGCTCTCGACGGAAGCCATCCGCACCGTGGCGTCGGAATCGGCGACGGCAGCCGAGCTGGCGGCGGCGGTGATGGCCCGGCCGAGATCCGCGACGCTGGCGTAGCGGCGATCGGGCTCGGGGTCGAGGGCGCGCGTGAGAACCGCCTGCACCGGGGCCGGCCACTCGATGTCGGGGCGGACCTCGGCGAGCGTCGCGGGCGCCGAGGTCAGCCGGCGGACGAGCGTTTCCTTGGACGTCAGCTTCGGGTAGGGCAGCTCTCCCGTGAGCATGTTGAAGAGCACGAGGCCCAGGGAATAGATGTCCGTCCGGTGGTCGAGCTTCTCGCCGGCCAGTTGCTCGGGGCTCATGTACTCGGGCGTGCCCAGCGACACGCCGGCGGTGGTGACGGTTTGTCCGCCCCCGCCCCCGCCCGGTGCGGCCACCGACTTGGCGATTCCGAAATCGACGACCTTCACCCAATCGCTGCCGTCGAGTTGACGGGCCAGCATGATGTTGTCGGGCTTCAGGTCGCGATGGATGATGTCGAGATGGTGGGCCGCGTGCAGGGCATCAGCCGCGCCCCGGGTGATGTGGGCGGCGCGGGCGATCGGCAACGGGCCGTTCCGGGCGATCAGCGCATGCAACGTCTCGCCTTCCACGAACTCCATGGCAATGTAGAGCAACCCGGCCGGCGTCTCCCCGAAGTCGTAGATGGCGGCCACGTTCGGGTGGTTGATGCGGCTGGCGTTGGACGCTTCGCGATTGAACCGCGTGATGGCGTCGGCCGTGGTCGCCAGTGCGGGGCTCATCACCTTGAGGGCGCTCCGCCGCCCCATGCGGACGTGTTCGGCCACGTAGACCCGCCCCATCCCGCCCTCTCCGATGAGCCCGGTGATGTGGTACCGGTCGGCAATCACCTGGCCGATCAGGGGATCGTCGGGAGATTGGGCGCGAAGGGGGCTGCCATCGGCCGGGCAGAACTTCTGCTCCGGCCCGTATTCCGTGCCGCACTGAGGGCAGATCTTCTTCGTGCTCATTTGAATGAGGACCGGTAGGCCCGTCCGCGGGTCACGGCGCCCGCCGATCGGGATTGTAGAGCACGCGCGGCGGCGGCGCAAACCCGGCGCACTTCCGCCGCCCCGTGCCCCGTGGTAACATGCCCGCGCTCCCTCGGTCGAGGTCGGAATGCCGGTTCACACCCGATGCCTCGTGGCGGCCCTCCTTCTGGGCGCCGCGGGGACGGTTCAAGCGCAACAATATCCCTTGGCGCCCCTGGTGGCGCGTCTGCCCGGCGGCACCCGCGCCCTGGCGATGGCCAACGCCGATGCGGGCGGCCGCGAGAGCGACGTGATCTTCTACAACCCGGCGCAGCTCGCGTCGGCGCGTGGCACCGACGGGTCGGCGGAGTTCTACACCGGCGCCAATCTGCTCGTCACCCTGTCCACGGTGCTCGATTTCGGCCCGGGCACGATCGGCGTGGGGGTGCAATCGCTGACCTTCTCGAACGCCACCCCCGGCGTGGCCGTGCCGGACGCGCTCGGCACGTCGGGCCCGAATCCGTCGTCGGGACTGGTGCTCGCGCTGGGCTACGCGCAGTCGCTGTTCGGCATGCGGGCCGGGGTGAATGCCAAGTTGCTCGAGCAATCGGTGGGCGCGAACCGCGACAGCCGGGGTTCGCTGGATGCCGGCCTGTCTCGCGATCTCTGGCGCGGCACCTTCGGCCTCACGCTGCAGAACTTCGGGCCGGCGTTTCGCACCCCCGTGGGGCGCGTGAGCCAGCCCACGCGCACCAGCCTCGGGTTCACGTCGGGGCGCTACCTGGCCGGACCCTTCGACCTCATGGGTTCTGCCACGGCCTCGGTGATTCGCGGCGGGCACTTCGTGGCCGGCGGCGGCGGAGAAATCGCCTACAGCTGGCTGGACGGGTACACGGTGGCCGCGCGCGGCGGCGTTCGCCGCGCCGCCGAGGGCGAGGGGCCGTGGACGGTGGGCGTGGGCATCACCGCCGACCGGATTTCCCTGGACTATGCGTTCGAGTCGCGGGACCACCGGGCCGGCGCCCACCGCATCGGGGTGCGCATCCGATGATGAACAGACGCGAAGGGCGGACGGCCCTCGGCGCGGCCGCGGTCGCGCTCGCTCTCGGCGCCTGCACGCAGTCGCTGAAGCTGACCCCCGACGATTCGAAAACCGTGCTCTCGCAGCAGTTGATCACGGCGCCCAACCCCGGCGATTCGGGGAGCTACGCCGTCAAGTACCTCACGTACGGCAGCGGCACCGATCAGCGGCGCGCCGCGTATCGCGATTCGGTGGCCTTCCGCACCAGCGCCGTGGACGCGTCGCCGTTCGTCAAGATGCCGCCCGCCGAAGCCAAGCGCCGCAAGAAGACGTGGGGCTTCGACATCAAGCATTCGCCCCTGAACGGGCGCGTGTGGTATCCCGACGGCCCGGGACCGTTCCCGCTCGTCGTGATCGCCCACGGCAACCACGATCCCACCGATTATTCGGATCCCGGCTACCGGTATCTGGGCGAACTGCTGGCGTCGCGTGGCTTCATTCTCGTGTCGATCGACGAGAACTACATCAACGGCAGTCTGCGCGGGGAAAACGACGGCCGCGCCTGGATCATGCTGCAGCACCTCAAGGCGTGGCGGGCGTTCACGGACAGCGCCACCAACCCCTTCTATCACAAGGTGGACTGGAACGAGATCGCCATCATGGGACACTCGCGCGGTGGCGGCGCGGTGAGCCATGCCGTCCAGTTCAATCGCCTGACGCGCTATCCCGACGACGCGAACGTCAAGTTCGACTTCCACTTCAACATCCGGTCGGTGGTCGCCATCGCGCCGGTGGACGGCCAGTACAAGCCTGCCGGCGGATTCGAGCCGATCGAGAACGTGAACTTCCTGGTGATGCACGGCTCGCACGACGGGGACGTGTCGGAGTTCATGGGCCTGCGCCCGTACGAACGGCTGCGGTTCACCGACGGCCAGCCGCACTTCAAGTCGGCCTGGTACGTGTACCGCGCCAACCACGGCCAGTGGAACAGCATCTGGAACAACCACGACAACGGGCCGCGAAGCGCCAACCGGCTCGACCTCCGCGCCCTGTTGGCCCCCGCCCAGCAGCGGCAGTTCGCGCGGGTGGTGATCGGCGGGTTTCTGGAAGCCACCCTGCACCATCGCAAGGAGTATCTGCCGATGTTCCGCGACCAGCGGACCGTCGGTCACTGGCTGCCGAAGACGATGTACATCACCCGGTTCCAGGAGAGCAGCTTCCGGCTGCTCGCCGAACTACGACGAGGACGTGGACGTCACCACGGGCTCGGTGGCCGGCGTGACGATCCAGGGCGACAGTCTGGCCACGTGGAACGAAGCCCCCATTCCGCTGCGGTATCAGAACGACGAGCAGAACACGAACGCCGTATGGCTCGGGTGGAACGATCGGATTGCCGGCGCGGACACGTCGGCCCGGGGCACGCCGGCCTCGTACACGCTGACGCTGAGCGACTCGCTGGCCGGGACCCTGCACCTCGGCGACACGTCGTCGGTGATGTTGTCGCTGGCCCCGACGCGCACGATGCCCGGCCCGCGCAAGCCGGCCCGCGATTCCAGCGCCAAACGCGGCGCCGCGGCGACGAAAACGAAGGCCCCCAAACCCCCGGCGGTCCACGACGACTCGGTGCCGATGGATCTCACCGTGGAACTGGTGGACGCCGACGGCCACCGGGCGCGGTTGCCGCTGTCGCTCTTCGCCCCGGTGCGCCGCCCGCTCGAAACCCACGTGCTGCGCCGCGCCGATCGCGAGAAGGATCGGTTCCGCGAACCGTACGAGTTGGTGTTGCAGACCTACCCGATGCCGCTGGCCGCGTTCCGCAAGGTCGCCCCGGCGTTCGAACCGGCCCGGTTGCGCGCCATCCGTCTGGTCTTCGACCGCACGCCGTCGGGCACCGTCGTGCTCGACGACGTCGGCGTCGCCAACCCCGACCCCGCGTTCCTGCCGCCCACCCGGTAGCGTTGCCGCGGCGGCATCGGGCGTTGCCACCGTCACTTCGTTCCCTGTATATCGAAGAGCGGGGGCGAAGCGACGGGAGGGTCGCGATGGAACGAGGGCATCTCCCGAAAAGCTGGTGGACGATCGGAGCGGCCGCGGCGCTGACGCTCGGCGGCGGCGCGCCGCTCGCGGCGCAGGCCGAGGACGGAGCGCGATGGGTGCAGGCGGCCCACGCCGCGCAGCGCGACTTCGAGGCGACGCGCCGCGCCCACCTCCCGTGGACGCGCGCCGGCTCCGGGGGCCGCTGCGATGAGCACATCGGGCGCTTCTGCTACTGGCACGGCGAGACGCCGGACAGTGCCCCGCCCGAACCGCCGGCAATCGTCCGTGCGCGACGCCACGTGCTGGACGTCCTCGACAGTGCCGCGCTCGCCGTGCCCGGCGACGGCTGGATTGCCGGACAGCGCGTGCGCTACCGGCTGGAGGCGGGCTCGCCGGACGCGGCGCTGCGGGCGGCGGTGGCGTGCGGCGCCGATGCGTGGTGGTGCGACGCCCTGCGCGGCCTCGCCCTGCACGTGGACGGCCGGTTCGTCGCCGCCACACGGGCGTTCGATCGGGCCCTTGCCGAGATGCCCGATACCACGCGATGCCGCTGGACCGACCTCACCCCGCTGCTCGACGGCCGCGCGGCCGATCGATACGCGCATGCCGACTGCGAGGCCCGGGCCTCCCTGAACGCACGCCTCTGGTGGCTGGCCCAACCGTTCTACGCCCTGCCGTTCAACGACCGCCGGACGGAACACTTCGCCCGGCGTACGATGATCGAGATTGCCGGCCACTCCGCGTGGCCGGAGACCGCCACCTGGGGCGACGATCTGGCCGAGTTGATCCTGCGGTACGGGTGGCCCCGGTGGTTCGAACGCGTGGAGCCGGACTCGCCCGCGGACCCATCGTACTCGGTGATGGGCCATGATCCGCAACCGAGCTTCGCCTTCTTCCCCGACGGCCGGCTGCTCGACTCCGCCTACTCGGCGCGCGCCGGGGATTGGGAACCGGATGCACGGCGCGCCGCCTCGAGGTACGCACCGGCGTACGCCACCTTCGTCCGGCCAGTACACGTCCTCCTGTCGCGCTTCCAACGCGGTGATTCGGCGGTGATCGTCGCCGGCTACGCCGCAGGAGCCGACACGCTGTTCCGATCGACCGGCCTGCGGGCGGCGCTCGCGGTGGCCCCCGACGGGCGCCAGCGGTTCGTGGCCTGGGATTCCTCAGCGGCGACGACGGGGGGCCTGGCCGTGGTGGCGCCACGACTGCCGGCGCTGGTGGATCTCGATCTGTTCGACGACACCCGCCGCGTGGCGGCGCGCGCACGGCAGGCGATCGACCCGATGCCCCGCATCGACGGCCCGCAGATTTCGGACATCCTGCCCTTCCGGCCGGACGGCGATACGCCGCGGACCCTGCGCGAGGCGGTGCCGTTCGCATTGGGGAGCGCCGAGTCGTCCGCCGATGAACGACTCGGGCTCTACTGGGAGTTGTACGGGATCCGTACGCCCGCCACCCCGCTCGACGTGTCGCTCACCATCCAGCGGACCGGCGCAAGTTGGTGGCAGCATGCCAGGCGGTTCCTCCATCTGGGCCGGGGCGACGCCCCGATCGCGCTCCACTGGCAGGACGCGGCACGGCCGGTGGACGGGACCGTCGGGCGCTCGGTTGCCGTCGACCTCTCGCGCCTCGACGGAGGCGACTACCGGGTCCGAATCCAGATCCGGGTCGCCGGCGGCCCGGTGCTGGTGCGGGACCGGCAGTTCGCGATCCGGCGCTAGCGAGACGGAGCCGGCGGGCGCTACCGGCGACGGCACATTCCGGTGGGGCGCGGGTTTAAGCTGCGGGAAGATGGGATGGCTCCCAACGTCCTTTCGCGTCCGGCCGTACATAATGACACCGGCCGTACGGCGCCCGCGTTCTCCCGCGGTGCGCCGACCGGGTCGGCCGGCGCGCTCGGTGCGGCACCGACCTCATTCGACGAGTTGCGCACTATGACCACGGAAGAAGTCGAGCAGATCACGGCGGCGATGAACGCCGTGCGGACGATCGTTCGTGCGCTGCGCGTTTCGTCGCGCATGATCGAGAGCAAGATGGGAATGAGCGGGGCCCAGCTGTTCGTACTCCAGCAGTTGGCGGAGCGGCCGGCGGATTCGTTGAACGACCTCGCCGAACGTACGGCCACCCATCAGAGCTCCGTGTCGGTGGTCGTCCGGCGTCTGGTCGATCACGGCTACGTGACCCGGACGCCCTCCGATGTCGACCGGCGCCGCGTGGAACTGGCGCTCACCGAACGCGGCCGCGAGGTACTGGCCGGTGCGCCGACCACCGTCCAGGTGAAGCTGCTGCGCGGCGCGCGGGCCCTCAGTGCCAACGAGAAGGCGTCGCTCGCGTCGCTCCTGCAGTCCTGGGTCCAGGCCTCCGGCCTCGAAGACGCCGCACCGCCCCTGATGATGGACGACGCGGCGACGGGACAGGAAGCGACGCTCTAGCCGCGCTCCCCGCTCACTCGGGCTCGCAGGCCGGGAGCAGCAGGGAGAACACGCTGCCCCCACCGGGGCGGGGGGCGTATTCCACGGCGCCGTCCTGGGCTTTCGCCAGACGCTGGGCGATGGAGAGCCCGAGGCCGGCCCCGCCGTCGTTGGCCGCCGCCGGGGGCCGGTAGAACGGCTCGAAGATCTGGTGCACCTCGCTGGGCGGCACGCCCGGGCCGTGATCGGACACCGAGAACCGCAGCCGCTCCCCCTCCCGCGTCGCCTGGAGTTCGACCTCCGAGCCCCGAGGGGCGTAGCGCAGCGCGTTCTCCACCAGGTTGCTGAGGATTCGGAGCGTGTGCACGAAGTCGAACTTGCCGAACAGGGCCGGCTGCGAGAGATCGACGGCCGTCACGAGTTGGCGGCCGCGGGCGGCGCCGGCGAACTGGCGGGCCACGGCGCCGATCACGTCTTCCGCCGAGTTCAGCTCGGCGGTCGTCTTGAACGTACCGCCCTTGATGCGGGAGAGGTCGAGCAGATCGTTCACCAGCCGCGACAGGCGGTCGGCCTGCTCCTCGATCACGACGGCGTTCTCGTCACCGTGCAGCGCCGCATCCTGGGCCAGCGCCTTGATGGTGGTGAGCGGCGTCCGGAGATCGTGACTCACGGTGGCCAGCAGCACGTCCTTCAGCCGATTCGCCTCGCGCAGCGCTTCGGCGTGCGCCGCCTCGGCCTGCAGCCGCACGCGCTCCACCCCCAGCGCCGCGTAGTAGGTCAGCGCCTCCAGAAACTGGTTCTGCGACTCGTCGAGCGTGATATCCACGGGGTGGTGCAGGCGCAGCGACCCCACGGCCTCGCCATGCACGGTGAGCGGCAGCGTGAGCGTTCGCGCCGAGCCGACGGGCGGCCAGGCACCGGCATGCGCGACCTGTACTTCCTTACCGTTCACCACCTGGTCGATGGAGCAGGAGTCGACGCGCAGCTCGTCGCGGATGACGCGGGCGATCGATCCCAGCGCCATTTCGGGCGTGCCTGCGTTCAGCGTTTCTGAGCCGAGATGCGAGAGCCGGGTCACCTCGTCGGCGCGCCGGCCCGCTTCCACGGCTTCGGCATGCGCGCGGGCCAGCAGCTCGGTGGCGGTCATCGAGGTGGCGAGGAACGCGAACAGCACGACGAGTTCCAACCCCTTTCCCACCGCCAGCGTGTCGTACGGCTGCTGGAAGAAGTAGTTGATGAACACGAACGCCACGCACGCCATCACGAATCCGAAGCCGCGGCCGCCCGCCACACTGGCGCCGAGGACCACGAGCAGATAGGTCAGGACGACGTGCGCCTGATCGATGTCGGGGCGGAACCGGCCCATCGCGATCGTGACGAGCGCGAGGAGGAGCGTCCAGAGCACCCATCCACCGATGGGCGCCGCGCGGGGAACGCTAGGCGTTCGACTCGAAACGATACCCGACACCCGGTTCCGTGATGATCAACTGCGGCCGCGAGGGATCGATCTCGATCTTCCGGCGCAGATTGGTGATGTGCACGCGGAGGTACTGCTGTGGATTCCCGAAGGCGCGTCCCCACACGGCGTCGAAGATCTGCTGGTGAGTGAGCGTCCGCCCCGACGCGGTGGCGAGCGTGCGGAGGATCTCCCACTCGATCGGGGTGAGGTGGATTGCCCCCGAGCCGCGGGAGACGCGGCGCCGCACGAGATCGATGGTGAGCCCATCCACGGCAATCGTCGCCGCGTGCGAGGGCGCGGACAGCGACTGGAAGCGCCGCAGGTGGGCGCGCACCCGCGCCGAGAATTCCTGGGTGCTGAACGGCTTCGTGATGTAATCGTCGGCGCCCAGATTGAGCAGCCCGACCTTTTCCTCTTCGGCGTGGCGCGCCGAGAGCACGACGATGGGCATCGTGCCCCACCGGCGGACCTCGCGGCAGACGTCGGCGCCGGCCATGTCGGGAAGGCCCAGATCGAGCACGATCAGATCGGGCATCGCGGCCGCCGCCTGATCGATGCCCTCACGGCCCGTCGATACCTCGACCACGTTCTCGGTCAGGTCGCGCAGCGCATTGCGCACCGCGCGCCGGATGTGGACCTCGTCATCGATGACGAGGAGCGTGGGCTGGGCCGATGGTACCGGCGTGGGCGCGGGGGGGGACGATTCGATGGGTGTGGTCACGTCTGGGTCCTCATACGGAATTCTACCACGACTCTCTACCCATGAATGACTCCGGGTTCCGCCCCAGGGCCACTAAGAGAGTATGGAGCCGGCCCCCTACCCCGGCGTGCCGCGGGAAAACGCCCGCAGGCGCCAGGGCTCCGGGATCTTGAGGCGCCCCCCGCCCGCCGGCACGACCAGGCCGCGCGTCCGAAGCGTCTTCATGGCCCGCGACACCGACTCCCGCGCCGTCCCGAGTTCCATGGCCAGTTCCTCCTGGGTCCGCCGCAACCGGATCACCACCGGCTCGTTGGGCGTGGCGCCCTCGCCGTCGGCGTAGTCCGCCAGAAGATGCGCCAGCCGGGCCGCGACGTCCCGAAAGGCGAGCGTCTCGGTGACCCCCACCAGATGGCGCAGCCGCCGGCCGAGCGCGCGCATCACCGCCATCGCGAAGTCGGGGTCCGACCGAATGAGCCCCTCGAACTCGTCGCGGGGCACGAACAGCAGGCGCGACGGCTCGGTGGTGACGGCCGACGCCGGGTAGACGCCGCCGTCGAAGAGCGGAAGCTCGGCGATCGCGGCCCCCGGGAGCTCGACGCGCAGCGCCTGCTCCTTGCCGTCCGGACTCACCCGGTAGATCCGGACCCGCCCGCTGGCGAGCACGTACAGGCCCCGGCAGGCCTCCCCGGTGGTGAACAACACCTTGCCCGGCGCGAAGTCGCGGGAGACGCAGCGCGCCAGGAGTTGGCGGAGAGCCCCGTCCTCCAGCGTCTGGAAGATCGAGACGCTGCGCAGCAGCGCGACGTCGCTCATGGCCGCAAGCGCCCGCGTGCACCGGCCGGCACGGCGGCCGTGACAACAGTCACGCACGCGGCCGTCCGGTGGCGCGAGGTTTCGGGTGAACGCGGGGCGCGGGGCTGCGCACCGGTTCCGGCGGGTTGGCAAATCCGCAGCATGCGAGACGCTCCTCCCAGAGGACGTAAGGTAATGCCCGACACGATCGTGGGGAGCCGCCAGACCAAGGTTCCACCATCCGCCGACACCGGACCGGCAGGGCGCTCCCTAGACTGCCGCCCGACAGGAACGACCGCATTCGCTCCCATCATGGAATTTGAATCATGTCCAAGAATCGCCCACTGATCATCGTCGCCTCGGTCGCCGTCGTCGCGATGACGGCCATCGCCATGGCGCCATCCTGGCGCGCTCCCGAAGTGGACCGCGTGGATTTCGGCAAGACCGTCACCGCCACCACGCCGGCCTACGACGCCGCGCTGGCGCCGGCCTCGGCGGCGCCCATCAAGGAATTCCGCATTCCCATCGAGGACGAGAAGCTCACGATCTCCGATGGAGTCACGTACAACGGATGGACCTTCGGGGGCACGGTCCCCGGACCCGTGCTGCACGTCCGCCAGGGCGACCTGGTGCGGATCAAGGTCGTGAACGACGCCTCGATCCCGCACTCCATCGACCTCCACGCGGCGCGCATCCCGTGGAACGTCGCCTACCAATCGATCAATCCGCACGACTCGATCTCCTTCGAATTCCATGCCAACGACGCCGGCGCGTTTCTGGTGCACTGCGGAACGCCCCCGGTCACCATGCACATCATGCAGGGCATGTACATGGCGATCATCGTCGATCCGAAGGGCGGCTGGGGCACCAAGGCCGACAAGGAGTTCGTGATCCTGCAGAGTGAATTCTACGCCAAGGACGGAACGGCGCCCGGAATGGCCGAGCAGGCGGATTGGCAGGCGGCGATGGCCAAGAACGCGACGTTCGTCGTGTTCAACGGCCGCGCGTTCCAGTACAAGGCCCACCCGCTGCAGGTCAACGAGGGCGACCGCGTACGCCTGTTCGTCGTGAACGCGGGCCCCAGCTACAACAGCGACTTCCACATCGTCGGCGCCATCTTCAACCGCGTGTTGCCCGACGGCGACCCCGACCACGCGCTGCGCGACGTCCAGACCTATGTCGTGCCCGCCGGCGGCGGGGCGGTGTTCGAGACGGTGTTCCAGAAGGGGGGAAGTGGCGAGGGGCTCTATCCGTTCGTCACGCACAGCTTTGCCGACGCCGAGAAGGGCGCGATGGGGTTGATTCAGGTTCGCGGCACCGCGACGGTGGCCGCCAGGCAGTAGCGGAAGGGGGTGGACCCGCGCCCCTGGCGGTGCCAACGCGGGTGATGGGATACAATGGGGTGAAGCACACGGCGGTCGTCCCGCGGTTGCGGGGCGGCCGTCGTCGCGTTCAGTTCAGGCGCACCGTTCCCCGCGCACCCACCGGAGCCCCTCGACATGACGAAAGCCGCCGCCGCAGCCGTTCTGCTCCTCATCTTCGGATCGCCGGCGGGACCGCCGTCGCACCGCCGGGCCCGCCCGGCGGTGCCGCCGAGCAGCTATCAGGACCTGCACTGGCGATTCGTGGGGCCCTTCCGCGCCGGGTGGGCCACCGTGGCCTCGGGAGTTCCGGGCCGTCCCAACACCTTCTATTTCGGCGCCGCGGGCGGCGGCGTGTGGAAGACCACCGACGCCGGCCGCACCTGGCAGGGACTGATGCAGCACGAGACGGCCTCGGCGGTGGGCGCGCTCGCCGTCGCCCCGTCCAATCCCGACATCCTGTACGTCGGCACCGGTCAGGTGGCCGCGCGGTACGACGCCGCCGCTGGTGACGGCGTCTACCGGTCGAGCGACGCCGGCAAGACGTGGACCAACGTCGGACTCGGGGCCACGCACCACATTGGCCGCATCCTCGTCGATCCCCACGATCCCGACCGCGTGCTCGTGGCCGCCCTCGGCCACATGTTCGGGCCCAATCCCGAGCGCGGCGTCTATCTGACCAACGACGGCGGCGCGCACTGGCAGCAGGTGCTCCACGTGGACGACGCCACCGGCGCCGTAGACCTCGCCTGGGATCCGGCCAACCCGACCGTGGTGTACGCTGCCATGTGGCAGATGCGCATGCATCCCTGGCTCGACTACTTCATGCCGCAGTCCGGACCGGGGTCGGGCATCTACAAGAGCGCCGACGGCGGCATCCACTGGGACCGGCTTGCCGGCGGCCTGCCGTCGGCCAACCTGGGGCGTATCGGACTCGCGGTGGCGCCCGGCAGCCGTGGCTCGGTGGTGTACGCGTCGATCGCGATCGAAGGCTCGGCGCTGACCACCGCGGCGGCGGTGCAGGACGCCAGCGGGCTGTACCGCACCGATGACGGCGGCGTCCACTGGACGCTGGCCAACGGCGACCCCGCGCTCGCGAGCAGCTACTTCGGACGGCTCGCGGTGGATCCCAACGATCCGCAGACGGTGTACGTGACCGGCCAATCCATCCGCCGCTCCACGGACGGCGGCAAGACCTTCGGCTTCTTCAAGGGCGCGCCGGGCGGCGACGACTACCACTTCCTGTGGATCGACCCGGACGATGCCACGCACATGATCGAGGGCGCCGACCAGGGCGCCGCGGTGACCGTGAACGGCGGTGCGAGTTGGTCCAGTTGGTACAACCAGCCCACCGGCCAGCTCTACCACCTGGCAGTGGACGATCGCTTTCCGTACCGCATCTACAGCGGCCAGCAGGACAACGGGACGGTGGAATTGTGGAGTCGCGGCCCCTACGGCGTGATCGACGAACGCGACTGGCACCCGGTGGGCGGCGACGAACGCGACTACATGGTGCCCAAACCGGGCGCCCCCGACACGGTGTTCGGCACCGGCCTGGGCGGCAACACGACGCGCTTCGACGAGGTGACGCGGCAATCGGCCGAGGTGTCGCCGTGGCCCGTGTCCACCTACGGCGCGTATCCGCCAGACGCGAAGTACCGGTATACCTGGATCACGCCGATGGCTTTCTCGCCGCTGCCCCCGCACACCATGTACATGGGCGCGCAGGTGCTGTTCTCCTCGAACGACGACGGCGATCACTGGCGGGTGATCAGTCCCGACCTGAGTGGAAAGAAGGCCGGCACCACGGGATGCCACGACGCCGACCTGGCGAAGGCCCGCGACTGCGGGTTCGGCGTGATCTTCTCCATCGCCCCGTCACCGGTGTCGGGGAACGTCATCTGGGTCGGCACCGACGACGGTCTGATCCACCGCACGGGCGACGGCGGGGCGCACTGGACCAACGTCACCCCGCCCGACGTCCCCGCCTGGGCGCGGATCGACAACATCGACGCGTCGGCGTTCGACGCGAACACGGCCTACGCGTCGGTGGACATGCACCGCATGGACCGCGATGCGCCGATGATCCTCAAGACCACCGACGGCGGGAAACACTGGCAGACGATCGTCAACGGCATTCCGTCCGACGAGTTCGTGATGTCGGTGCGCGCCGATCCGGTGAAGCGCGGGCTGTTGTACGCCGGCACGAGCCGCAGCGTGTACGTGTCGTTCGACGACGGCGCCGACTGGCAGCCGCTGGGGCTCAACCTGCCCACCACCTGGTACCGCGATCTGCTGCTGCACGACGGCGACCTGATCACGGCCACCCAGGGGCGCGGCATCTGGATCCTGGACGACGTGGAGCCGCTGCGCGAGGCCGTGGCGGCGAGCGCCACCGCCGCCCACCTCTACACCCCGCTCGTCGCCACCCGCCTGCGCGCCGACGAGAACCGCGACACGCCCTGGCCGCCGTCCACGCCGGTGGCGCAGAACCCGCCCACCGGAGCGGTGATCGACTACTGGCTGGCATCCGCCGCGTCGGGACCGGTGACGCTCGCCGTGCGCGATGCGGGCGGACAGGTGATCCGCACCTTCTCGAGCGCCGACCAACCGGAGCAGCTCCCGGCCACGCAGTACTTCGAGAACGGGTGGCTGGGCGAGGCGCCGCGCGTCGAGTCGACGGCCGGCATGCACCGCTTCGTCTGGGATCTGCGTTACCCGCGGCCCGATGCGCTGTCGTACGACTACTCGATCGCCGGGGTGTGGCACGACGGCACGCCCATCGATCCGCGCGGGCCGTTGGCACTGCCCGGCCGGTACACCGTGTCACTCACCGTGAACGGCAAGACGTACACGCGCCCGCTCACGGTGCGCATGGATCCGCGCGTGCACGTGAGCACCGCGGCGCTGCGTGCACAACTCGCGCTCGCGCAGTCGGTGGGCGCCGCACTCGGCCGGGCGACGGCGGCGCATCGCGCCGTGACGGCCTACCGCGATGGGCACAAGGGAGCGTTGCCGCCGGCCGGGTTGGATTCGGCGAACGCGCTTGCGGGCGAGCTCGCAACGGTGGACGGTGTGCTGACCAGCCTGGCCACGCAGGTGGTTGCCGCCGACGCGGCGCCCAACCAGGGCGAGCGCGGCGTGCTGACGGAGTACACACGCCGGCTCGAGGCGCTATCGCGCGGTGGAGCGGCTCAGGCCGACGGCGGTTCGTCAACCGGTGAGTAGCCCAAACGACTGGCGCGGGGTGAGTCGATACGTCCGGAACCCGCGCCGGTCGGTCGTGAACACGCTACGGCATTTCAGCCCCCGTCGAGTTCGACGACGGCGCGTTTGGATTGTCATGGGCTCGACCGGTGGGGGCTCGGCGGTTGACGGCGCCGATCTCCCGCTGCAGCGTCTGTGGGGATGTCGGCGGCTAGCAGGAAATCGAGCGGCAGGTTGGCCGGTGCTCCGCCGCGGAGCACCAGATGGCAGGCCTCGGTGACCACCGCCTCCGTGGTCACGCACCGGTGCACCAATTCGGGCCACACCGCGAGGCACCGCGCGTGCCACTGGTCCCGGGCATCGAGCACGGCGACCAGCGGCCCGGTATCGAGCAGCACGTCCCGCGCGTGCGGCACGAGCTACTCGCGCCAGTTGTGGGCGCGGAGCTGCGCGGCGAGTGCGTCGCCGGCCGAGGCCTTCTGGTCGAGTGTCACCGAACCGGCGTATGAAGCCACGCGTTCCCAAACCGCCGCGGCGGGCTCCACGGGAGGCTCGGCGAAGTAGCGTTCCAGCGCCTCTCGCACGAGTGCGATTGGGACGTCACGCTCGCGCGCGCACGCGAGCGCGCGCGCGAGCGCGCGACCAGGACTGCTCTCTCAACAACACAAAACCCCCCCCCCCACCCCCGTCAGCGCGTCCTGACGCGGATGTCCGCGAGCTGCAACCGGAGTTCGGGATTGGCCTTGAGAATGTCGGCGAGCAGATCGGCCGCCGGCGGATCGTCGAACACCGTGGGCTCGGGCCCGAAGCGCTTGTTCACGCCCATGTGGCGATCGGGATCGATGCGCACTTCGTGCGGCAGGATGAGGTCGGCCTTCGTGTCCATGACGCGCACGGCATAGAACTTCTTGCCTTCCTTTTCCATGTAGCCGAAGTGGACGCCGGTGGCTTCCTTGGGCCAGGGCGGCAACGGATGCGATTTGCCGTCGGTTCCAATGAACGAGGTGGCGCCCGGCTTGAGGTCCTTGAAGTTGGTCTCGAAGGCACCGTGGTACATGAGCGCGTGTTTCATGCGGGGTCTCGGGTTGGGGATACGGGGGATGAAATCGGGCGCTAGGGCCGGCCTTCCGTGTCACGCAGGTGGGTGAGGCGCTTCTTCACCTCCGCCACCTGCGGCTGCAGATCGGGATCGGCGTTCTTCCACAGTTCGACGAATTTGGAATAATACGTCGCGGCATTCCCGCGGTCACCCTTGTCCTCGTACAGGCGGCCCAGGCTCTTGTAGGTCAGGGCCAGGTAGTTGCCGTTGCGGTCGGCGGTGTTTCCCCCGCCCTCGGTGAGGAATCGATGATACTCGGCGATCGCGGAGTCGGTCTGATTGGCGCGATCGTAGGCAAGAGCAACCACGAACGCCGTACAGGCGCCGCAGTCGTTGGCCGGACCGTCGGGCAGAGAGTCGGAGGCCCAGAAGCTCTTCAGGGCCTCCTTTGGATTGTTCTCGGCCAGATGCACCCACCCCATGGCCGCGTCGACGGAGGGCTTCATGGCGACGCGGAGCGAGGCGTCGCGGGCATACGCGGCGTTGGCTTCGGCCAGCACGGCCCGCGCCCGGTCGGGGCGTCCGGCCACGGCGTAGAGCTGCGCCACCAGGGTGTAGGGGCTCTGGTCGGCCGGGAAGCTCTTGAGCGGCGTGGCGGCCAACGCGGCATCCAGGGTGCGCGCCGCCTGGGCGTTCTTGCCCCGGAACCAGGCGTTGAGCCAGGCCGTCCGCATCGAGTCGTAGAGGACAGGAGAAAACGCACCGCGATCACGGTCCAACCGCTGGGCGCGGAGGAACCCGGACAGCGCCAGCTTGAGCTTGCCCCGCTGTTGGTCGATATCCGGGACGAAGTAGGCAAACTGGGCGCGGTCGTCCGGGTTCGACGCGGTGTCCAGACTGACGGCGATGGCGCGCGCCGAGTCGACATTGCCGCGAAGGTAGGTCGTGATCGCCTTCACGTACTGCATGGCAGCGCGCCCACCTTGGGACTGCTGATATGCGTCGGCCACCGAATCGGCCGCGTCGTACTGACCCATCATCGCCATTCCGTAGGCCAACTGTTGATAGGTGGTCATCAGGGGCACGGGGTCGTGGCGGATCTCGAGCTCATACGCCGAGTCGGCCGCCGCGAACTGGCGCCTGGACTCGAGGATGACGGCCAGGTTGTGGGACGCGACGTTGTAGTCGCCGGCCGCAATGCCCTGCCGGTAGGCTTCTTCCGCCCGCCCGCGATCGTTGCCGGGGCCGGTAGGCCCGAAGTACGACCCGATCGTCGCGTAGCGTTCGCGGTCCGTCAGATGGTCGCGGAACTTGTACGCCTGTTCCAGCGCGGCGAACGACAGGTCCGACGAGGCCCCGATGTTGCTGTACGCCACTCCGAGTTTGCGCCACGCCTCGGCAAAGGTGGAGTCGAGACCCACGGCGCGTTTGAGCGGCGCCAACGCATGCTGATAGTCGCCCTGATCGAAGAAGCGCACGCCTTCGGTGTAGGCCTTGAGCGCGTCGAGTGAGCCCGTGGTGACGTCGGCCAGCGGCGCCGAGTTCTGGACCGACTTGAGCGACTCGCCGATCTTGCCGCGCAGGTCGCGGGTCAGCTTGCCGACGGTCGGAATGAGCTGCGTAGGGTCAGCGGCCGTTCCCTGGAACGACGCGAGGTCATTGCCCGACTGCGCGCCCACCAGTCGCAGGGTGACGATGAACCCGGTGCCGACGGGGGTGAGATCGCCGGTGATGACGGCCTTGGACCCGGACCGGAGCGCCACCTGCTGCGCCAGCGCAGCATCGAGCCGGGTGTTCGCCGCCCGCTGCATGTGCACGAGGTAGCTCCGAATGGCGCTGGTCGGCATCACCGTCACCGCGTTCGACTGCCCGAGATCGGTGCGCACCGCCTCGGCCACCGCGCTGCCGATGGAACTGTCCGCGCCGCCCTTGGTGGCGAAGTCCGCCACGATCAGAGGCTGACTGGCATCGAGCCGCCCCGATGCGAGCAGCGAACCGAAGGGCCCGATGCCGAAGCCGCGCAGCAGCATGAAGGCGCCGATGAGCAGCACGAAGCCGCCCAGCGAGTAGGCCCCGCCCATGGCGGTACGCCGCCAGCTCATGTGCGGACTGGCCTTCATGGCGATCGTGGCCATCGTGCCCTGCCCGGCCGTCGAACCGCCCGGGGTGTACGTCGGCGTCATCGTGATCAGCCGCCGCGTGGCGCGTTGCACGTACGCGGTGAACAGGATCACCGGCAGTCCCAGCGCCATCACGGTCAACGCGCCGGGGAACACCCAGTCGGGCAGCCCGATGCCGACGATCGCGGCCTTGGCCAGGACGGCCACGCCCACGAACGCCACGGCATAGATGGCCAGCGCCTTCCAGACCGCGCGCCTGCCGCCGAGGAGAATCGGCGGCATCGCGGCGTGCCCGCCGCCGCTGGTCACCGTGTCGAGCACGCGCACCACGTCGGTGGCCGCCTGCGGCCGATCGTCGGCGTCCTTGGCCAGGCAGCGCATCACCACGTCGGCCAGCTCCGCGGGTGCATCGGGACGCAGTTCGAGAATCGGCTGCGGGGCCTCGCTCATCTGGGCGGCGAGCAGACGCTGTGGCGTCTTGCCCACGAACGGCGGGCGGCCGGCCAGGAGTTCGTACGCCATGCACCCGAAGGCGTACAGGTCGGCCCGATGGTCGGTGGCCGGGTCGCCGGCCGCCTGCTCCGGGGCCATGTACGCCGGCGTGCCCAGCGACGTGCCCACCTGCGTGAGCGTGGCGTTGGACGCCTGGGTGCGCGAGGCGCTGATGGCCTTGGCGATTCCGAAGTCGGTGACCACCGCCGAGCCACCGGCCAGCAGCACGTTCTCGGGCTTGATGTCGCGGTGCACGACGCCGCGGGCGTGGGCGTAGGCCAGCGCGCGGGCGACGTCGCGGAGAATGCTGATCGCGTCGGTGATGGACATCGGGCCCTTCTGGCCCAGGGCCACGCGCAGCGATTCGCCCTCCACGAACGGCATCGTGTAGTACGGCAGGCCGTTCGTCTCGCCCGCGGCCAGCACCGGCACGATGTGCGCGTGCTGGAGCTGGGCCGCGAGCAGGATCTCGCGGTTGAACCGTTCCACATTCACGCCGGCCGTGAGTTCCGGCGGCAGGACCTTCACCACCACCTTGCGGTGGAGCGCGGTCTCTTCGGCCACGAACACGCGCGACATTCCGCCGCCGCCGAGTTCACGCTCGAGGGTGTAGGCGTTGCCGAGGGTTGCTGCAGCTGTTCGCGGATGTCCGTCACGGTCGCTTCTCCGTGTCACGCAGGTGATTGAGCCGCTTCTTCACGTCCGCCACCTGCGGTTGCAGCTCCGGATCTGCGTTCTTCCACAGGTCCACGAACTTCTGATAATACGTCGCGGCGTCCCGCGGTCGCCCCGGGCCTCGTACAACTCGCCCAGGCGGCGATCCACGTAGGCCGGATGGTACGCCTGTTCGCCGAGCGTCGCTCCAGTACGGCGTTTCGAGATACCGGCGGAACGCGGCGATGGCCGAATCTGGCTCGTCCGCCTGATCGAACCCCATTCCCACATTCACCGCCGTGCAGGCCGCGCAGGGGTTCGCGGGGCCGTCGGGAAGCGAGTCCGCGGCGCGAAAGAGGCGCACCGCGTCGAGCGGGCGCTTCTCGTCGAGCGCAATGAAGCCGAGCGCCCTCTTGCGACCCGGCTCGCTCTGTTGGAGCAGGGCGCTGTCGCGGACCGCGGCATCCATCGCGGCGAGCATCGCGCGCGCTCGATCGGGGGCGCCCGCCAATGCGTACACCTGCGCCAATCCCGTATAGGGCCGGGCGGAAACCGGCAGCGACTTCAGGGGGGCGGCCGCGACGGCGGCGTCGACGGTGCGGATTGCCTTCGCGCGCAGACCGCGGAACCAGGCGTCATACGCCGCCGCGTTGATGGAGTCGTACAAGGCCGGCGCGAAGGCGCCCCGCGCGCGGTCGATCGCCGCCGCCTCGGCACGCAGCCGCATGAAGTCAACGAGCCGGCCCTCGCGCTCGCTGAAGCTCGACAGGTAATACCGGACCTCCGCGCGACTGGCCGGGTCGGGCGTCGACAACCACTGCTCGGCGACGGCCCTGGCGGAGTCTACCGCTCCCCTTGTTGTAGAGCGCCTGGCTCCGAATCATGGACGAGGCGAACTGCGGTCCGTGCTCCGCCTGGATGGCACGCATGATCGAATCGGCCGCGTCCATCTTTCCCTGATCGATCAGCGCGATCGCCAACTGCTGATAGGTCTGCGCGCTCACGGACGGATCGTGCTCGATCCTGGCGACGTACGCAGACTCGGCGGCTGCGAATTGCCGGCGGCTCACGAGTCTGTTGCCGAGATTGTGGGCCGCGGCCGCGTAATCGCCCAGCGCCATCGCCGTGCGATAGGCCGTAATGGCCTTGGTGCGGTCCGGATACGGCCCTACGTCGAAGTAGGTTCCCTCCATGATCGCGCTTTCACGCGCCCCGTCAGGTGATCGCGAAACCGGTAGCCCATGGTGAGCGCGGAATCGGCCCAGTGCGGGCGACATGCCCGCGTTGACGTACGCGATCCCCGAGCTTGCGCCAGGCCATGGCGAAGGTGGAGTCGTCGGCCACAGCCTGCTTGAGCGCCGCGATCGCCTTCGGGTATTCGCCGGCATCCCACTGGCGTGCGCGCCTTCGGTGTACGCCTTCAGCGCGTCTAGTGACCCGGTGGTCATAGTCGAGCGCCGGGGGTAATTCTGCACCGACTTGAGCGATTCCCCCATCTTGCCGCGCAACTCCTTGCTCAAACTCCCCCACCGTCGGAGTTGCTGGCCGACGGGGTGTCGGCGGCGCCCTGGAAGGAGGCCAGTTCGTTGCCCGACTGTGCGCCCACGATGCGCATCGTCACCAGGAATCCCAGGCGCCAGGGGCGTGAGGTTGCCCTGTCACCACCCCCTTCAACCCCTGACGCTGGGCGATCTCGGCGGGCCAGCGTCGCATCCACGCGACTGTCCGGGGGCGGTGTCCCGCACGAGCTTGCAGCGCCTCGCGGATGGCGCTCGCCGGCATCACGGTAATGGCGCTCGACTTCGGCGCGACCCTGGTGTGCACCGCCTCCGCCACCGCGGTGCCCAGCGCGCTGTCGGCGCCGCCCCGCACCGAGAAATCGGCCACGACCGAGCGGCTGGTGGGCATCGAGTGTCCCCGCCGCCAGCAGCGACCCGAAGGGGCCGATCCCGAACGCGCGCAGCAGCATGAAGGCCCCGATGAGCAGCACGTAATGCGCCCAGCGCATACGCCCCACCCACCGCCGTCCGCCGCCAGCTGATGTGCGGACTCGCCTTCATGACGATCGTCGCCATGGTGTCCTGCCCGGCGCGCGTGCCGCCCGGCGTCAGGTGGGCGTCATGGGTGAGCATGGCCGCGTCCCAGCTGCACGTACCCCGTCAAACAGATCGCCGGGAGCCGGCGCGCCATGATCAGCGCACCGGGAACACCGAATCGGGCAGCCCCATGACGATGTGGCGGCTTTCGCGAATGGCCACCGCGATGAAGGCCACCGCGGAGAGCGCCAGGCCCGCCAGACGCGTGCTCGCCACCAAGCACATCGGCGGCATCGCCGCGTTCCCGGGCCGCTGGTCACGCTGTCCAGCACCCGCACCACGTCGGTCGCCTTCGATCGTCGTCCGCGTCCCTGGCCAGGCAGCGATGACCATGTCGGCCAGCTCCGCCGCGCGGTCGGGACGCAGTTCGAGAAGCGGCTCGCGTCTCGCTCATCTGCGCGGCGAGCAGCCGCTGGGCGGCTTGGCCACGAACGACGGCCGCCCCGCCAGCAGCTGTAGGCGATGCACCCAGGCGTAAGGTCCGCGCGGTGGTCGGTGGCCGGATCGGCCGCCGCCTGCTCGGCGCCATGTACGCCGGCGTGCCGAGCGACGTCCCCACCTGCGTGAGCGTGGCCCCCGGCGCCGGGTGCGCGAGGCGCTGATGGCCTTGGCGATTCCGAAGTCGGTCACGGTGGCCGACCCGCCCGAGAGCAGCACGTTTTCCGGCTTGATGTCGCGGTGCACGATGCCGCGTTCGTGCGCGTACGCGAGCGCGCGCGCCACGTCCCGGAACATGCTGATCGCATCCGTGACCGAGAGCGCGCCGGCCTTGGCCAGCTTCACGCGCAGCGACTCCCCCTCCACGAACGGCATCGTGTAGTACGGCAGCCCGTTCGTCTCGCCGGCGGCGAGCACCGGCACGATGTGGGGATGCTGCAGCTTCGCGGCGAGCAGGATCTCGCGCTTGAACCGGTCCACGTTCACGCCGGCGGTCAACTCCGGCGGCAGCACCTTGACGACCACCTTCCGTTCCAGCGCGTCTCCTCGGCGACGAACACCCGCGACATGCCGCCGCCGCCCAGCTCGCGCTCGAGCGTATAGGCCGTGCCCAGCGTGGTCTGCAGTTGGTCGCGAAGGTCCATCGTCACCGTCGACTGGACAGAATGCAGGCGGGCGGATCGCGAGCGCGTCGAGGCGGCGCGCCCCCGAACCTCGCTGACAGAGTCCAAGTTAGGGCCTGCACCCTCAGCGGCTAGGACCTCCTCGATGGGACGCGCCGGAACAAACGCCTGCGGCCGTGATATGCTTGGAATCGTTCACCCAGCTTCGGCACACCGATGACAGCATCTCACACCGCGCGCCCTGCCCCCCGCACGGTATGCAACGATCCATGGTCCGTCTGACCGCCGCCTGGCTGGCGTTCGGCGCCGCGCGACCCGCCGCTGCACAACTCACCGTCGTCCCGTCGAGCCGTTCGTTCTGGATCGGTGGCGCCGTGGCCATCGCCGCCGGCATCGCCCTCGACCGCCCGATGCGGGACCTCGCCCTGCGCAATCATACGCCGGGGTGGACAAGTTGGCCGGCGGGCTCGACCCCTTAGGCCGCGCCGGCTACATCGTGCCGGCGTTGCTGGCGTCGTCGCCGTGCCGCTGGTGCTGCGCAAGCACCGCTGGGCCGACGCCGTCATGCGCGTGGGGCTGTCCTACGCCGCCTCCGACGCCATCGAGAGCGTGCTCAAGCCGCTCGTCGGCCGGCACCGCCCCACTCGCACCAACGACGCCTGGACCTTCCACCCTCGCCGCCACCGATCCGTGGCATTCCTTCCCGTCGGCACACACCGTGCACGCCTTCTCGCTCGCCGCCGCGATCTCCGACGAAGCGCAGAACCGGTGGGTGAGCGTGGCCGCCTACGGCACGGCCGGCCTCGTGGCTTCGCAACGCGTCTACCGCCAGGCGCACTGGACCAGCGACGTGCTCGCCAGCGCCGTGCTGGCCATCGCGTCGAGCCGCACGACCCGGCACTGGCTGGCCGAACACGGCCTCGGACGCTTGCTCGGCCCACTCGCGCCGGCGCCCTGGGGTCCGACCGACACCCACGAAAGCTCAGGACTCCCCCGACGCCATCGCGGCCCGCACACACCCAGTTTTCCCGCGGACGGAGCGCCGGAGGCGCCCACCAACTCGAACGGAGCAACGATGCCCGAACAGACGACACCCTACGGATTCTCGGTGACCGTCCCGCTGGCCCACGCGGCGGCGCTCGAGAAAACGCGCACCGCGCTCGCCAGCGAGGGATTCGGCGTCCTCACCGAAATCGACGTCACGAACACGCTGAAGCAGAAGCTCGATGCCGATTTCCGGCCCTACGTAATCCTCGGTGCCTGCAATCCCCCGCTCGCCCACCGGGCGCTTTCCGCGGAGCTGGACATCGGCCTGCTCCTGCCCTGCAATGTGATCGTCTACGCCGCCGACGAGCCCGGCCAGTGCGGTGGTCGCCGCCATGGATCCCGTGGCCGCGCTGGGCCTCACCAACCGGCCGGAGATCGCACCGCTCGCGCGCGAGGTGCGCCAGCGCCTCGACCGCGTGCTGGCTGCCGTCGCCGCCGGGTAGCCGCTCCGATGCGACGAGGGCCGCCGTCCCGCATCCAGCGGGACGGCGGCCCTCCGCACGCTCCCACGCTCAGGCGCCGCCCTTCGACCCGGTGGACCAACCGAAAATGCTGTACAACGGGCAGAACGACATCGACGCCGTGGCCAGCGGGATGATGCCGATGAGTCCCCACCACGTCTTGGGCCCGACGAACACCAGCGACAGCAGCGCCAACCCCAGCACTACGCGGATCACGCGATCCGCCGATCCGACGTTCTTCATGGACGCCTCCCCCACGAGAAAAGAACCGTTGCCTGTGGGAAGCTTGAGGACTCGGGGCCCGCGCCGCCGTCAGGGACGTGCCCCCGCCGTGTCGGGGACATCCCGACATGGCGATCGGTTGCGCTCGCGCGGCGCCCGCTCACCCCGGCGCTACGCGCGCGCCGCGGAGAGTCCCGCCCCCACCCGGCCCACGCGGCTGGGAAACCGAAGCGTCGCGGCAATCCCTCCGCCCTCGGCATCCAGGCGCGTCGCCGCCTCGCCGCCGACCTCACTCAGGCGCGCCCCGTGCGAGAGCAGATCGAGCGCCACCGATTCGGCCTCGTCGCCGTGCGTCTCGAAGAATGCCGGCGTGATCAACACGTCACGGGCCGCGCCCGAGCGAATGGCGCCCCGCACGCCCGCGAGGCCGATCACGGCCCGCGCCCGGCCGACGGAACGGTCGAGCAGATCCGCCACGCGCGCCACCTCCCGCTCCGACGACAGTCGGCGGCGGCCCTCGGCGGCCGCCGCCGCGATCTCCGCCTCGCTCGCGTCCGCGCTCAGCCCGGGCATATACGTGGCCCGCTTCTGTGCCGCACGGCCCAACCGCTTGATGGCGTCGTGGGCGTTGGTGCGAGTCCCGGCCACGACGATCCAGCCGCTGGGGCGGGCCAGTCCTTCGAGTTCCTGGGCCACCTCGTGGAGCATGCGCTCGCGGCCGACCTCCAGCGCCCGCTGCGCCGCATCGGCCAGTGTCGTTCCGCGCGTCCCGGAGTGGAACCCCTCCCGGGCCGAGTCGCCCATGTGCGCTGCCCGGCCCACGTGCGCGTGCGCATTGATGCGGCCCACGCGATCCACGGCACTCCCGCGCAGCCGATAGAGATCGGCCGTGCGAGCGTCGATGAGGGCCAGAATCACGTCCGCCGGCCCCTGCAGCACCCGGAGGTAGGGCGCGGTGGCGATCCCCATCCGCCACCCGACGTACGCCTCCGGCGCGCGCAGCGTCGGGCCGGCCTGCAACACGCCGTCGGCCGTGACGAGCGCCGCCCAGCCCGGGGCTCCCTCCAGATCGTCGGGGAGTTGCCGCGTCACGTCGGCGAGCCGTCCGGCCGCCTTCTCGAATTCCGTGCGCTCGGCATGGGGTGCCGACGCGACCAGTCTTGCGGGTGGCCGCGATCCCGGCCGCCAGCGTCTTCCGCCAGGCCCGGCGGGCCACCGCATCGAGCTCACCCGCATTGACGAAGGCGTGGAGCACATGACGATCTCGAGTGGACCGCTCGAGGTTGGCGAACTGCGAATAGGTAAGCATCCCCCCCTCCCCGGAAGCGAGAACCGGCCCGCGGTACGCGGGCGTCGACCTCCTGTTCGGAGGGTAGTCCGGCGCCGCCCCGCGGGCAGTCGGCACATCGCCCACGCCCGGTCGGGGAATCGGCACGGCGGGCCGGGAGGGCCTCTGGCCAAGGGCGGCCGGATTTGCGCAGGATTAACTCTTCCCGCCACTCCCGCAGAGGAGTCCCCCATGCACAGCACTCCGCTCTCCCCCCTCGTCGCGCGCCGTCGTTCCCTCGTGCGGCTGGCCTGCACCCTGCTGCTGGTCGGCGCCCCCACCGGCGCGCTCCCCCTGGCCGCGCAACAGGTGGCGCCCGACCGGGTCCAACTCACCCAGTATCTCGACTGGCAGGAGGTTCAGACGCCGCAGATCGCACCCGACGGCTCCCAGATCGTGTACGGCCGCCGGTGGGTGGACAAGATGAACGATCGTTGGCGTACCTCGCTCTGGATCATGAACGCCGACGGCACGCACGACCGGTTCCTGGCCGACGGCTCCGACGCCCGGTGGTCGCCGGACGGCAAGCGCATCGCCTACGTGGCGCAGGGAAACCCGTCCGGCGCCCAGATCTTCGTGCGCTGGGTGGACGTCGAGGGGCCCGGCTCCCAGATCTCGAACCTCACCGAGTCGCCGTCCAATCTCGAGTGGTCGCCCGACGGCAAGACGATCGCCTTCAACATGAACGTGCCGGAGCGGCCCGACCCGGCATGGCGGATCGCGATGCCGGCGCCGCCCAAGGGCGCCAAGTGGGTGGAGCCGCCGAAGATCGTCACGCGGCTCAACTTCCGCTCCGACCGCGTGGGGTACACCGACACGTATTACCGGCAGATCTTCGCGATCTCGCCCGACGGTGGCGAGGCGCGGCAGGTGACCTCCGGCGACTGGAACGCCTCGGCCCCGGCGTTCTCCGGCGACGGCCAGTGGGTGGCCTTCTCGTCGCTGCGGGTGCCGGACGCCGAGCATGCCTTCCGCCATTCCGAGATCTACGTGGCGAACATCCGCACCGGCGAGGTGCGCCAACTCACGCACCAGTCGGGGACCAGCGGTGGCGCCGTCTACTCGCCCGACGGCCGGCTGGTGGCGTACACGCACGCCGACTCCGTGGATCACTCGGCGTGGTCGCAGGGACGGATCTGGGTGATGAACGCCGACGGCTCGAATGCGCACGCCGTCTCGACGAGCCTCGACCGCCCGGTGTCCGGAATCCTCTGGGCCGCCAACGGCGCCGGCGTGTACTTCAACGCGCAGAGCGAGGGCTCGCAGAACCTCTATTACGCGTCGACCGGCGGGCAGGTGCGCGCCGTGACGACGGGCACGCAGGTGCTCGATGTCACCGACCTCAGCCGCAGCGGCCTCGCCGTGGGCGTCCGCAGCACACCGACGATGCCCAACAACGTGGTGACGTTCACCGTTCCGGCGTCGGGAACGACCTCGACCTTCGCCCAGCGCACCGACGTCAACGCCTCGTTGCTCGCCGGCAAGAAGCTCGCCTCCACGGAGGGCTTCTGGTACACGTCCAAGGACGGTCTCAAGGTGCAGGGGTGGATCGTGAAGCCCCCCGACTTCGACCCCACCAAGAAGTATCCGCTCATCCTGCAGATCCACGGCGGACCGCAGTCGATGTACAACGTGGCGTTCAATTTTGCCCGCCAGGACGAGGCCGCGCACGACTACGTGGTGGTCTACACGAACCCGCGCGGCAGCACGGGATACGGCGAGAAGTTCACGAACATGATCGACAACGACTATCCGGACCACGACTTCGAGGATCTGATGGCCGGCGTCGACACGGTCATCGGCCGCGGGTACATCGATACGAAGAACCTGTTCGTGTACGGATGCTCGGGGGGCGGCGTGCTCACCGCCTGGACGGTGGGACACACCAACCGGTTCGCGGCAGCCGTCGTGCAGTGCCCGGTGATCGACTGGATCAGCTTCGTGGGCGAGACGGACGGCGCCGGATGGTACGAGAACTTCGCCAAGCCGTTCTGGGAAGATCCCAGCGAGCATCTGCGGCGCTCGCCCCTCATGTACGTGGGAAACGTGACCACACCCACGATGCTGATGACGGGCGTGCTCGATCTGCGCACGCCGATTCCGCAAACGGAGGAGTTCTACCGCGCGCTGAAACTGCGCGGGATTCCAACGGCGATGTTGCGGATGAACAACGAATACCACGGCACGTCGAGCACCCCCTCCAACTTCCTGCGTACGCAGTTGTACGTGGAGGGGTGGTTCATGCGCTACGGGCACATGGCGGGCTCCCAGGCCGCCACGCAGTCCATGCAGCGCTAGCGCCTCCGGCGCTCACCGAGTGGTCGCGCGCCGCCGCTCCGGAAGTCCCGGGGCGGCGGCGTGTCGTCGTGGAGCCACCGCAGGGGTGCCGGTACCTGCGCCCGTACGAGGACCCGTCCCGCGGCAAGATGACGCCGTGAACCGGGGCTGAAACCGGCCGGGGGTGGGGGCCGTATGATCATTCCGATCATATCAACCCACGTCGCCGGCCATGTCCCCAGACCTCCGCTCCCACCTCCCGCTCAAACCCGTGGATTTCGTGCTCCTGCTCGCGCTCAGCGAGGGGGAGGCCCATGGGTACGGCCTCGTGCGGGAGATCACCGAACGCACGGACGGCGCCATTCGCCTCGAACCGGGCAATCTGTACCGCGTCATTCGCCGGCTGCTCGACGACGGGCTGGTGGCCGAAGCGGACCGCCGCCGGGCCGCCGACCTCGATGACGAACGCCGGCGGTACTACCGGCTGACGCCGTTGGGAGCCCGTGTGGCCCGCCTCGAAGCCCACCGCCTGCGCGCGCTGCTCGCCACGCCGGCCGCGCGGGCACTGGCCGGAGAGGCCCCGTGAACCGCCCCACGCCATCGGTGGGCGAGCGCATCTATACGGTGCTGCTGCTCGCGTATCCGCGCGCGTACCGCCGGCGCTTTGCCGACGACCAGCGCGAACTGTTTCGCGACCTGCACCGCCGCGCCGGCCGCGGCGGCGCGGGCGCGCGCACGGCGTTCTGGATCCGCCAGCTCCTCGACCTGGGGCGCACCGCCCCGCCGGCCCGACTGGCCGAGCTGCGACATCGGGCGTCGACGCTGCTCGTGCCGGACACCCCGCGCCCCATTTCACGTTCCGCCACCTCGGGAGACGGCATGTTCGCCAGACTCATGCAGGATCTGTCCTACTCCGTCCGCATGTTGCGGAAGAGCCCGCTCTTCGCCGCCACCGCGGTCGTCGTCATCGCGCTGGGCGCCGGTGCGGTCACCACCATCTACAGCGCGGCCAACGCTATTCTGCTGCGGCCCATTCCCGGCGTACGCGATCCCGGATCGCTGGTCCAGATCCAGCGCACGGAGGGCGACGGGCACGGGACGCTGTCGGCGTCGTATCCGTACACCCAGCAGCTTCGCGACAACGTGCATTTGCTGAGCGGTGTGGTGGGGTGGACGCAGACGCAGTTGAGCGTGGGCGTCGGGGATACGCACCTGGCGGCGGCCGGGAATCTGGTCACGGCCAACTACTTCGACGTGCTGGGCGTGTCGCCCGAGTTGGGACGTTTCTTCGTCCCCGCCGAAGACAGCGGCGCCGGGGCACATCCCGTGATGGTCATCAGTCACGGATTCTGGCAGCGTGCCCTGGGCGGCGATTCGGACGTGGTGGGGCGCGTACTCACGGTGAATGGCACGCCGCTCACGGTCATCGGCGTCGCGCCGCCGGCATTCGACGGAACGATGCCGGTGCTCCGCATGGATGCCTGGGTTCCGCTCATGATGCAGCCGCAGCTCCGCCCCGGCTCGACTCGGCTCACGTCGCCGAACGCCGGATGGCTCGAACTGTTCGGGCGCCTGCGTCCCGGAGCGTCGCGCCAGGCGGCGGAGGCCGAGGTGGCGGCGGTGACCCGGAACGCGGCCAACAGCGGCACGGAATCGACGACGTTCAGTCGGTTCAGCGGGGCGCGAGTGTACCGTCTGTCGATCGTCCCGCCGGAGGTGTACAGCGGCGTGTTGGGCTTCTTTGCGCTGTTGTTCGCCATCGCCTCCCTGGTATTGCTGATCGCGAGCGTGAACGTGGCCGGCATGCTGCTGGCGCGCGGGATGGGACGGCGGCGCGAGTTGGCCGTTCGCGCGGCGCTGGGTGCGGGGCGGCGGCGGTTGGTCGTGCAACTGCTCACCGAGACCCTGGTGCTCTACGGCCTGGGCGCCGCCGGCGGTGTAGCGATCGCGTACGGTGGGGCTCGGCTGTTGGAGCAGGTCCCGCTGCCGGCCGACGTCCCCCTCGTATTGCACCTGGCGCCGGACGGACGCGTGCTGGCGTTCGCGCTCGGCGTCGCGTTGGTCGCCGGTCTGGTCTTCGGCCTGGCGCCGGCGCTGCGCGCCACACGCACCGACCTCGTTACCGGGCTGCGCGGCGACACGGCGGGTTCGGGAAGCAACCGCTCGCGGGCGCGGAGCGCCTTGGTGATCGGCCAGATGGCGCTCTCCCTCCTGCTCCTCGTTTCGGCGGGCCTGTTCATGCGGGCGCTGCAGCGCGGCCAGCAGGTGGATCCCGGCATGGACGTGAACGGCGTGGCGGTCGCGGAAATCAACGCCAACATCGCCGGCTACGATTCGGTGACGGGCGCCGTTGGCTTCGAGCGGCTCAAGCGAAGCCTGCAGGCGGTCCCGGGCGTGACCACGGTGTCGTACACGCACGTCCTGCCCCTGTCGATGAGCCGCATGACGTACGACATGCGCATCGACGGCTACACGCCGCAGCACGATCCGGACGGCCGCGGCGAGGTGGCCGTCGACGTAAACGTGGTGGACGGCGATTATTTCGCGGCCGTCCGTACGCCATTCGTCTCCGGACGCACGTTCGCCGAGTCCGACAACAGGACCGCCCCCAAGGTGGCGATCGTCAACGAGACCTTCGTGCGCCGGTACTGGCCCAAGACCAATGCAGTGGGCCGGGCCTTCCACCTCAGCGGTGTTCCCTATACCGTGGTGGGCGTCGTGCACGACGCCAAGTACCAGACCCTGGCCGAAGCGGCGACGCCGTTCGCGTTCATCGCCACCGCCCAGAACTGGGACGGCGACCGCCAACTGCTCGTGCGGACGTCGGGAGATCCGAACGCGTTGGCCGCGACGGTGCGGCGGCTGGCGCACGAGGCCCTCCCGAATCTTCCGCCTCCGCAACCGACCACGCTGGCGGCGGCCACGAGCATCGTGCTCCTGCCGCAGCGCGTGGCGGCGGCCGTGACCGGAACGCTGGGCGTGGTGGGTCTGCTGCTCGCCGCCGTCGGCCTCTACGGCGTCATCGCCTACTCGATGTCGCAGCGGACGCGGGAGATCGGCATCCGCATGGCCCTGGGTGCCGACCGGAAGTCCGTCCTCGGGCTCGTGATCGGCGAGGGGTTCCGTCTGGTGGGAGTCGGCATTGCGGTCGGGGTCGCCCTCGCGTTCGGGGCGACGCGCTTCATGCAGCCGTTCCTGTTCGGCGTCAGTCCGGTGGACCCGCTCACGTTCGGCGGGATCACCGTGGGGTTGGCGTTCATCGCCTTGCTGGCCAGCTACTTCCCGGCGCGCCGCGCCGCCGGGGCCGATCCGGCGGTGGTGCTGCGGCAGGAGTAGGGCGCCACCAGGTCAGCGCCGCCCGCCCCCGCCCCCGCCCCGGCCGCCGCGTCCCGATGGACGCGGCGCCGGCGCGGCCGGCGTCTCCGCCGCCTCGGGAGCCCTCCAGAAGCCCGGCGATCCGTGGGCGTCCTTCGACACGGCGCCACCGAACAGCGCGGCGTTGAACACCACGCGGAAGGTGCCCTCCGGCTGGCCGCGCCACTGCGGACGGAAGCCGATCAGCACCACGTGGCCGTCGCCGTGCATCACGTCCATCGCCGCCGCGTATCCCCGCAGGTGCTGGGGCCCCAGCAGGTAGCCTGAGAGCAGAGGCGAGCCGTCGTCCTGGTACTTCATCAGGGCGGAGCCGCGAAATCCGTCGAGGGTGGTGAACACCGGGCTGTCGTCGAAGAAGACGTTCGCCCGGACCGGCATCCCGGCCATCACGGCGTGCGCCGGATCGGCCGTCACCCGCAGGATCGAACCACTGGCGAAGAAATCCTTCCGCTGGAGCTCCCCGACCACGTTCTTCACCGGCAGATGGAGTTGTTCGATGGCAAAGTCGGCGCTCGAGTTCAGGCACACCAGCGTGCCGCCCCCGCGGACGAACGCGTCGAGCGCCCGCACGCCCTCGTCGCCCAGCCCGCCCTCGTAGCGCGGCGGGACCGTGCCCTTGCCGTACCCGCTCATGATCGACCGCGACCGGTCCGAGGCGATGAGGATGACGTCGAAGCGCCGGTCGAGATTCCCCGCCTGGATGTCGGCGTTGGTGAGCACGGTGTATTTGAAGTCGTACTGATCGAGCAGCCACTGCGTCCACCCCTCGTCCATGCTGGCCGTCCACGGCTTGTAGACGGCGATGCGCGGACGCACCGGAGCCGCATCGGCCGGCGGCGACATGCGCTCCCCGTGCACGTACAACTCGCCGGCCAGCGCCTCGGCTCTTGCCGGCGCCAGTCCCGAGACCAGATACCGTCCGCTCCGGCCTCTGGCGCCGGCCTCGAACGACAGGGAAGCGCCGGCCGCCAGCGCGCGATTCATGAACCGATACGCGTTGGTCTGCGCCGGATCGAGCGCGATGGCCGTGCCCGTGCCCGTGATTCCGCCCGGCAACGGCGTGATGCCCGCCGCTTCGGCGTTGGTCGTGAACGGCGCGTCCGGCGCGTTGTGCCAATCCGTCGGCGTTCCCTTCACCGGCGCCAGGGCCGCGGTGAAGTCGTCGGGCAGCGGTTCGCGCGCCTCCACCACGTGCACGTTCATCTGGTACGGCAGCGTCCATCCGGCGGCGTCGTAAGGCTGCTCGGGCGGCCCGCCGGGGAATTCACGCAGGTCCGGGTAGTCCTGCGGCTCCATGAGCTGCTTCACGAACTGGGCGAACTCCTGGTCCATCGGAATCACCCAGGTGCCCGCCGGGTACGTGACGTCGTCGTAGGTGGCCGGCTTCGAGAGCGCGTCCACCCGCACGCCGTTGAAGGCGAACCGCTGGAGCAGATGGGCCGCCGACACCGGATCGTGCTGCTGGCGCGGGACGATGTAGGCGTAGGGCGGATTCTTCCGGTAGCGTGCGATCGCTTCGGTGCCGGCCTTGTACCGGTTGTAGAGGATCTCCTCGCGATACTTGGCGGCGTAGTCGAGGACGGCCATCGAGGCCGTCTCCATGTAGTCCACGGCGTCGCGCAGCCGCCACCATCCCCCTTTCCAGGGGCTCGGATACAGCGACTGCGGACGCAGGTCGCGGTACTCGGGGGGGAAGTCGCGAATCGTATAGAAGTGCGGCGTCGCGTACTGGTAGAGCGCCGTCTCCGTCCAGAAGGCGTCGATGTTCATCAACATCGGCATGTAGTCGATGTAGCCGGGATACCAGGCGTCGAACCCCGTGCCCATGTGCGTGGCGCCGGGCATGCCGTTGGACTCGAGCTCCTGGGCGATCGTCATGCCGATCGTGTTCACCTCGCGGGACATCAGCGCCGGCACCTCGGGCGCGATCGGCTCGGCGAACGGCGGCAGCCAGATGCGCGTCGGGAACGGCGCCGTCTGGTGCTGGACGTAGATGATCTGCGGCTCCCACGCGCGCCACGTTCGCGCGATCACGCGGGATTCCGGCACGTTCAACATGTAGGCGTCGCGATTGTTGTCGTGCCCGATGTACTTCTGATAGAGCTCGTGCAGCGGCGACACTTCGTAGGACGTCCCCACGTTCTCGCGATACCAGTGCACGACGATGTTCTGCCCGTCGGGATTGATCGACGGCCACAGCAGCAGCACGTCGTTGTCGAGAATCTCCTTCACCTCGGGATCGTCCTCCGCCTTGGACAGCAGATCGTACGCGAGCTGAATGGTGTGCTGCGAGCCCGCGATCTCGCTGGCGTGCAGCCCGCCGCTGATGTCCACGAACGCCCGGCCCTCGCGCGCCAGCAGATGCGCGTCGGCCGCGCTCAACGCGTCGGGATGGGCCAGGCGCTGGGCGATGTCCCGGTAGTGATCGAGCTTCGCCAGGTTGTCGGGCGACGAGATGACCGCGAGCGTCCACGGATGGCCCGTGGACGTCACGCCGACGTCCACGAGGCGAATGCGGTTGCTCGCCGCCGCCAGCTTCCGGAAATAGTCGATGGACTGGTCGTAGTCCACGAGCCGGAAGTCCGCGCCCACGCGGAAGCCGAACACCGATTCGGGCGTCGGGATCGCGGATTGCTGTGCGTGGGCACTCCGCGGGGCGAGCACGAACGCCACGGCGCCAACGGTGAGCATGCGGCGAAGAACGGACGGGGCCATGAATTCTCCTGGACGGTGGCGGCGGGCAGGGCGTGCGCGACGCGGCGGCGGTCGCGCGCTCGATAGATCCTACATTCCGACCGGAGTCCGGCAAGGGTCGGTGCCGGACGCGACGCGCGGCGCCACCGCCCGACGCCGCCGCTAGCGCGTCGCGGTGAACAGCAGCGAGTCCACCAACGCGCGGCTCGCCGGCGATGCCCAGTCGCGGATGAACTGCGTGCCGACGATGCGGCCGTCCGCCGAGATCAGAAAGGTCTCGGGCACGCCGCGCGCCTGATAGAGTGCCATGACGCGCGATCGCCGGTCGTGCACCACGTCAAAGGTGAGCCCGTACGACCGAACGAACGCGCGAATCCCGGCATCGGCTCCCGGATCGTCGACGCTCACGGCGACGATTCGCAGTCCCCGCGGCGCGTAGTCGCGGTACAGGCGCTCGAAGCTCGGCATCTCCTCGCGACAGGGCTGGCACCACGTCGCCCAGAAATTGAGGATCACCGGATGGCCGTGGAAATCGGCGAGCGACCGGCGCTCACGCGGGGCGGCGACGGTGGAGACGGTGAAGGCCGGCGCCACGGTGCCCACCGTGACCGGCGCCGGCGCCACCGCCAGCCAGCGCGGCACGAGCAGATACGCCGCCGCCGCCACCGACGCGACGCCGAGCGCCGCCAGTCCCCACGGCCGCCTGCCCCTGGTCAACCCACGAGCCTCCGCATGATCCGAATTAAGCGCCCGGACCCGGGCACGGCCACACCACGCGCGCCGCGCCTTGTCGCTCCCGTTCCCCGCCCCGTAGATTCGCAGTTCGCCCCGCGCCGTCCACTCCACCCGTTGCCGCCATGCGCCCTCGGCTCCGCCTCCTGCCCGCCATCCTCGCCCTCTCGATCGCGGCCTGTGCCCGCGGCACCGGTGGCGACGCCTCCGCCGAGCGCGTGGTCTGCGTCTCCAAGCAGATCAATGAATTCATGTTCGCCATCGGGGCCCAGCAACTGCTCGTCGGCCGCGATCTCACCTCGGTCTACCCGCCGGCGATTTCGGCGATCACGTCCGTGGGCTACCACCGGGCGCTCAACGCCGAGGGCATCATCTCGCTCCGGCCCACGCTCTTTCTCACCGACGGGAACTACGGCCCCGACGAGGTGACGGCGCAGCTGAAGAAGGTCGGGATTCCGATCCTGACGTTGCAGCCGGGCGGCACGCTGGACAGCGCCGAGGCGTTGCTCACCACGCTGGGAAAGCGGTTCCATCACGAGGCGACCGCCGACCGCGTGCTCGCGGCCTGGAAGGCGGGGATGGACAGCGTGCTCGCCGACACGGCCCGATGGGCCGGCACGAAGCGGCCGCGCGTGTTGATCATGCACTTCGGCCAGATCGCGAACGACTACCTGGCGCTCAAGCGCGGTGGGGTGGCCGACCACATGCTGCACTGGGCGGGCGCCGAGAACGCCGTGGATTCGGTGGGGGGCATGATGCGCCTCACGCCCGAACTGATCGCCAAGGCCGCCCCCGACATCATCATCGCCACCGACGTCGGCTTCGACCGCTACGGCAGCGCGCAGAAGTTCGCGGCGATGCCGGGAGTGAGTCTCACACCGGCGGCGAAGGCGGGCCGCATCTACCGCATCGACGAGACGGACGTGATGTACTTCGGGCCCCGGACGCCCGCCGCGGTGCGGCGGCTGGAGGGCTTCTTCCACCCGGGGACGGCCGCGCCGTGACGGGTTCGCGATGCTGAAGCGCCTCTCGTTCGGCCAGCTCTACCTGCTCCTCGCGCTGCTCCTCCTCGTCGCCGTCGTCGCCTCGGCGGAAATCGGCGCGTTCACGTTCACGCCCGGCGAGATGTGGCGGTACGTGGCCGAAGCGGCCGGCTGGATGCCCGAGCGGGCCTCCGATACCCTCGCCCGCAACGTGTTCCTCCAGTTGCGCCTCCCGCGCGTGCTGCTCGCCGGGCTCACCGGCGCCGTGCTTGGCGTCTCGGGCACCCTGATGCAGGGGCTGTTTCGCAATCCGATCGTCGAGCCCGGGTTGGCGGGCACGTCCGCCGGCGCTGCGTTCGGCGCGGCGCTGGTGTTCGTGCTCGGCGAGAAGACCACGCTCGCGTTCACGGCGCCGCTGGGTACGCTCGCCGTGCCCGTCCTCGCCTTCCTCGGCGCCTTCGGGGCGACGATGCTCGTCTATCGGGTGTCGACGTCGTTCGGCAAGGTGAACGTGTTCACCCTGCTGCTCGCCGGGATCGCCGTCAACGCCGTGTGCTACCGCCGGCACGGGCTTCCTGTCCTACATTGCCCGCGATCCGCAGGCGCGCAACATCACGTTCTGGAACCTCGGCACCTTCACCACGGCCAACTGGCGCGGCACGACGCTCGTCGGCGCGCTGTTCCTGGTCTGCTTCGTCTGGTCGCTCCGCCACGGCAAGTCGCTGAACGCGCTGATGCTGGGCGAGGACGAGGCCGCGGCGCTGGGCGTCGACCCGGGACGCCTCATCCTGCGGCTCATCATCATCAACACCATCATGGTGGCCGTGGATACCGCGATGGTCGGCGTCATCGCCTTCATCGGCCTCGTGGTGCCGCACATTCTCCGCATGCTGCGGTCGTCCGACTACACCTTCCTGCTCCCGGCGTCTGCCCTGTTCGGCGCCGTGCTCATGGAGTGCATCGACATCGTGGCCCGGCTGGTCATTCCGCCGGCCGAGCTCCCGATCGGAATCATCACGGCCGTCGTCGGCGCGCCGGTGTTCCTCTACATCCTGCTGCGCCAGCAGCGGGCCGGGGGCGCGGCGTTTTATGGTTGAGGTGCGCGGGGTCCACTATCGCGTCGGCGACGCGCACATCCTGCGCGACGTGAACGTCCGGTTTCGCCCGGGCCGATTCAACGTGATCCTGGGCCCCAACGGCGCCGGGAAATCCACCCTGCTCAAGATCGCCACGGGGCTCGTGGCGCCCACCCAAGGCGAGGTGCGCTACGACGACCGGGCGGTGACCGAGATCGGCGCCGAGGCGCTCTCCCGCCGGCGCGCGGTGCTGTCGCAGCATGTGGAACTCGTCTTCCCGCTCTCCGTGCAGGACGTCGTGCTCATGGGCCGGTATCCGCACTACGCCCGCGTGCCCGCGGCGCGCGACCGCGAGATCGTCGATCGGGCGCTGGAGCTGGTCGACATGACGCACAAGCGCACGCAGTCCTATCCGACCCTGTCGGGCGGCGAACAGCAGAAGGTGCAGCTCGCCCGCGTGCTGGCGCAGATCTGGAATTACGACGCGCCCGACGGCGAGAAGTACCTGTTTCTCGACGAGCCGACGTCGAACCTCGACGTGCACTACCAGCTGCACCTGCTCGACGTGGCGCGGGAGCTGCTCGGCTTCCACTGCACCGTGATCGCCATCCTGCACGATCTGAACGTGGCCCTGCACTACGGGGACGCCTTCTTCGTGCTCGAGGAGGGACGGGTGGCTCAGGAGGCCGACCGGCCGGAGGAGATCTCGGCGTCGCTCATCGAACGCGTATTCAAGGTCCGGGCCCACCGGATGACGGACCCCGAGAGCGGCGAGGGATTCTGGCGGTTCAATCTCTAGCGCGGGGCGACGTCCCGGCGTTCCCGGCCAGCCTGTCCCGCAGCCCATACCAAACGTTTGCCAGTGACACGTTCCCCAGCCCTCAGGGTTCATGTTATATGAAAGGAGCGTCCCCGGGGGCGCCGCCGCACATCGGCCCCGGAACCGTTTCCCGCCGTCCCCCCACGACCGCTGCCCAGGAGCACTCCGCATGACCCGCCACGCCCCGATTTCCCCCGCCGTGAATCCTGCCGTCCGGCGCCGGACCCGCGCCGGCCGCGTGCTCCTGCTCGGGATGCTCGGACTCGCCGCGGTTGCCGGATGCAAGAGCACCACGGCCGCGAACCCGGGCGATCTGCTCGGAATCGCGGGCACGTACAACCTCGTGCTGGTGAATGCCGCCCCACTGCCCTACAACAAGGGCTCCGCGTTCATCGTACGCGGCCGGGTGATCATTCACAGTTCGCCCACCTTCGACCTCATCGAAACCGACAGCACGGCCAACGGCGTCAGCGACGTCTCGACCAGCGGCCAGTGGAACATCTCGAACAACGCGCTCACGCTGAAAGTCGACGCCAATACGTTCTACTTCGGTTCGCTGTCCGGCTCCCAGGACACCCTGCGCGTTCAGTTCAACTCCGTGCTCGAAACCTACGTCCGGTAGCAGGACCGGCCTCGCGCCGGGCGCGCCCCTACTCGGTTTGCAGCGCCACCAGCGGCCCCACGCGCGCCGCGCGTCGCGCCGGAAGCAGCCCGGCCACCAGCGCGCTCAGCGCCAGTAGCGCCACGGCGAATCCGATCGACACGGGGTCGAGCGGACTGACGCCGTAGAGTTGGCTGCGCAGGAGCCGCGCCCCGACGACCATCAGCGGCAGGCCGGCCAGCATCCCGAATCCGATCAGCCGCAATCCGTCGCGCAGCACCAGGCGCAGGATGCCGCCGGGTTCGGCCCCCAGTGCCATCCGCAGCCCGAACTCGCCCGTTCTCCGCAGCGTGGCGTACGACATGATGCCATAGAGGCCCATCGCGGCCAGTACGAGCGCCAGGACGCCGAAGCCGCTCACGAATCGCGCCATCAGAATGTCCTGGCGGATCGACTTGCGCGTGAGTGTGCGGAGCGGCTGGTCGTCATCCACATGGAGCGCGGGCGCGGCCCCGGCGAGCGCACGGCGCACCGGCTCCACGAGCCCCGCCGGATCACCGGCCGCCAGCACTTCGAATGCGAACTCCTCCCCGCCACCCCCCATCGCCTGATAGAACCGCGCATCGGGAGTGCCGCGCACCTCGTGGTCTCGCGCATCCGCCGCCACCCCGACGATCTCGAACTCCGTGTCGCCGTCCGAGAAATTCCGGCCCACGGCATCGCCGGTCGGAAAGTACTTCTGCACGAACGCTTCGTTCACCACCACGGCGCGCGGCAGGCGGGTGCCGTCACCGGCCGCGATATCCCGCCCCCGCACCAGACGGCTGCCGATGGCGTGGAAGTAGTTCGGCCCCACGGCATCGAAGTTGACCGTCGAATCCGCCTCCGTGCGCGCCACGAACCCCGGCACCCGGATCGTCGTCCCGCCCTCCACGCCGCTGAAGATGCCGTCCATGGAGTAGGTCACGTGCCGCACGCCGGGCAGGGCGGCGATCGCGTCCGTCAGATGGGCGCGCAGGGCCATCAGCCCCGTATCGCTCAGCGCGAGTTTGTCGGCGCTCACCCCCACGATGAGCAGGTGGTCGGCATCGAGTCCCATGTCCTGCGTCTCCAGCGCCCGCAGACTTCGCACCACCATCCCGGTGGCCACCAGCATCGTCAGCGACAGCGCCACCTGCAGCATCACGAGCACCCGCCCGGCCCCGAACCGCCGCCAACTGCCGCTGATCCCGCGCGAATGGGCCCGCAGCACGCCGGCCAGATCCACGCGCGTGGCCCGGAGGGCAGGCGCCAATCCGAACAGCACGGCGGTCCCGACCGCCAGCGCCGCGGTGAAGGCCAGCACCCGGCCGTTCAACCGCGCGTCCACGGGCAGCGCGCCGCCGTTCCCCGCCGCGGCGTGCAGCAGGAGCGCAATCCCCCAATGGGCCACCAGCAACCCGGCCGCCGCCCCGATGAGGGCCAGGGTCAGGCTCTCGATCATCAATTGCTGGATCAGCCGCAGCCGGCCGGCCCCGAGTGCGAGGCGAACGCCGATTTCGCGCGCCCGCGACGTGGCCCGGCTGAGCAGCAGGTTGGCCACGTTGGCGCACACGATCAGCAGCACCAGCCCCACCGCGATCAGCAGCGTGTACAGCGAGCGGGAGTAGGCGGCGCGCCAGTAGGAGAAACCGCGGCCGCCGGGTGTGATCGGAACGTCGTACTGCGCGCGGCTCGCCGCTTCGGCGCCCGGCGCCGCGGACCCGCGGTCGAGCATGCGGCGGACGAGTGCGGTGAGCTGCTCGTGTGCCTGCGCGAAGGTGACGCCCGGTTTGCGCCGTCCCATCAGTTGCATCCAGCTCGCCAGCCGGTTGTCGAGCCATTTCCGGTTCGGCTGCAGCACCTCCTCCATGCTCACGGGAATCCAGAGGTCGGTGGTCTGCGCCACGATGTCGCCCGTGAACGCGGGCGGGGTCACGCCGACGATCGTCATCGGCACGTGGTTCACCGACACCGTCCGGCCAATGGCCGCCGGATCGCGATTGAACTCCCGTTGCCAGTACCGATCGGATACCACGAGTACGGCCCCGGCGCCCGGCACCCGGTCTTCGTCCACGGCGAACACGCGGCCCCGGGCCGCCCCGACGCCGAGCACGTGAAAGAAGTTCGCCGTCACGAACCGCCCGTTGGGGTGGTCGGCGCCGTTGGACGTGCCGCCGGCGGGTTGCTCGCCCGTTGCCGGGCCGGCGACGAGATCGAGCGGCCCGGCGTCGCCGTTCCCATACAGACCGGACAGCGCCGTGTTGTGGTCGCGGACGTCCTTGTACAGCGGGTAGGAGAAGAGATCGGTGCGCTGCGACCCGATGGACCAGGAATTCACTCGCCGCACGTCTCCCAACGCCACCAGTTGCTCGGGGTGTGCCACCGGAATGGACCGCACCAGCAGCGCATCGACCAGCGAGAAGATGGCCGTGTTGGCGCCGATGCCGAGGGCGAGGGTCAGGACCACCACCGCCGTGAAACCGGCGTGGTGCCGGAGGGCCCTGAGTGCGTAGCCGACATCCCGGCCGAAATGCTCGATCAACCGTCCTCGTTTCACCGACCGCTCCTTTTCGTGGTCAATGGTGAGCAACTCGCGGCGGATGACCGCCAGATCCCCGAACCGGACCCGGGCCTGGCCCGGTGCCGCGTCGTCCGCCACCCCCAGCCGCCGCAGCTTCTCGGCGCGCATTGCCAGATGGAAGGCGATCTCCTCGTCCACATCGCGTTCCACGTGTCCGCGGCCCACGTCGAGGCGGAACACCCGGCGCCAGCCACCACCGCGCGTCATGCGGGCACCGGCTCCGTGGTTCGGAGCGCACGCGCCGCGCGCTCGACGAATTCCATCCACGACGCCGTGCCCGCACGCAACCGCCCGCGGCCGGCCGGCGTGAGCGTGTAGTACTTCGCCTGTCGATTGTTCTCCGACAGCCCCCACTCGCTCTTCACCAGCCGCCCGCGCTCCAACCGGTGCAGCGCCGGATACAGCGTGCCCTCGCCCACCAGCAACCCCGCCCCCGAGCTCTGTTCGATCCACTCCGCGACCGCATATCCGTGCCGCGGCCCCCAGGAAAGCGCCTTGAGGATCAGCAGGTCGAGCGTACCGCGCAGGAGACTGACGTCGAGATCGGTCATCGGACTCGGGATTGAAGGGCCGCCCGGCTTCCATCGGCAGGCAATGGGAACATGGCCCCTTCCCCATCGCGACGCAAGGGGAAGGCGCGCGGCCGGCGATCGCCGTCAGTCTTGCGGCGCCGGTTCTTCCCGCCGCACCTTATCCATCGCTTCCCGGCCGCCCCCCGTCCCCCTCGCCGGTCCCGCCCCACCACCCCATCGCTTCGCCCTCCATGCCCCGCTTCCTTGCCGCCGCCCCCGCCGCCGCGCTCGCGCTCGCCCTGGCCGCCGCCACCCTGCCGGCGCAGGAAACCGAGACCGAGCGCGCCGCGGCCCGCGACGTGGTCCACACCCTCGACTCCCTCGAATCGGCGCTGCACCTGCCGGCCATGGTGGCGCGGCTCACCGGGCCCGACGCCGCGCGCGACGCCGTTGCCGCGCGCGCCAAGGAGCTGATGGACACCGAACTCCTGACGATGGGGGACGACATCACCGCGCACCCCGAGATCGGCTTCACCGAGCACCGATCGGTGAAGATTCTCACCGACTGGCTCACGAAGCACGGCTTCGACGTGACCACCGGCGTCGCCGGGCTGCCCACGGCGTTCGTCGCCCGGTACCGCCAGAACGCGGGGGCGCCGAACCTCGGCGTGATCGTGGAATACGACGCGCTCCGCGGTACCAGGGGCGCCTTCCACGGAGACCAGCACAGCACCCAGGGACCGATCGGCCTCGCGGCTGCCGTGGCCGTCGCCGAATACCTCACCCGGACGCACACGCCGGGAAGCGTCACCGTCTTCGGCACCCCGGGCGAGGAGATGATGCCGCCCGTGGCGAAGACCGTGATGAACGACTCCGGCGTATTCCGGGGCATGGACGTCATCGTGCGGAGTCACTCGAGCATGACCACGAGCCGGCCGGCCGCCGGCTTCGGCACCTGCTGCATGAACATCAACGGCACCCGGTACACCTTCAGCGGCGCCCCGGCGCACCAGCTCACCGCCTGGAACGGACGCAACGCGCTCACCGCGGTCATCCACTTCTTCGACAACGTGGACGGCATTCGCAGCAACCTCCGGCCCGAAGCGCGCATCCAGGGCGTGATCGTCGAGGGCGGCGCCGCACCGAACGTCGTGCCCGACCGCACCGTGGCCGACTTCTATATCCGGTACCCGGATCCCGTGTATCTGGCCCAGGAGACGGAGATGGTGGACAACGCCGCGCGCGCCGCGGCGCTCGGCACGGGGACGAAGGTGAAGATCGATCACTACGGCGCCCTCCGCGACGGCATCAGCATCGGGACGCTCGGCGAACTCGGGTTCGCGTACATGCGGAAGTTCGGCGCCACCAACGTGCAACCCGACCCGGGCAAACCACAGGGCTTCGAGGAGACCGGCAGCGTGTCGAGCGAGATCCCGGGACTCGGCTTCACCTCACAGACGTCCTCGGCGCCCAACCACACCTACGAGATGCTCGCCGACGCCACCGCCCCGATCGGGCACCATGGGTTCACGGTCGACGCCCAGGCGATGAGCGCCCTGCTTTACGACTTCGCCACCCACGCCGAGTATCGGGCGGCGGTCAGGAGCGAGTTCGCGACGATCCGCGGCCTGCAGGCCCGGTACCTCGAGGAACTGAAGAAGGTGTACGTGCTGCCGAAGGTGCCCGACCCGCAGTAGGCGGCGCGCCGCCACCGTTCCATCCGCCGCGCGCGCGCCAACCATCCACCCGGAGCGTTCGATGCCGCTCTCCCGTCGTGCCTTCCTCTCGTCCGTCGGCGCCGGCGGCGCCGGCCTGTTGCTGGGTCCCGCCATCTCGGCGCGCGGCGCCGAAGCGCTGCTCGCCCTCGGCACCGGCGGCGCCTCCCCCTACCCGGCAGCCGGCAGCCCCGTCATCCGGCTGGACAGCAACGAGAATCCGCACGGCCCCGGGCCGAGCGTATTCGCCGCCGTCCGCGCGTCGTTCGACGTTGCCAACCGCTACCCGCGAGGGGAGCAGCGAGCCGCCGTGGCGGCCATCGCCGCCGCCCGCGCCGTCCCGGCGTCGCATCTCATGCTCGGGTGCGGCTCCACCGAGATCCTGCGCGTGGTGACGGCCGCCTTCGCCGGTCCCGGCCGCGCCGTGGTGCAGGCGTCCCCCACGTTCGAGGTCATGGAACGATTCGCCCCGGCGGTGGGCGCCCCCGTGCGCAACGTGCCGGTGGATGGCGAACTCCGTCTCGATCTCGACGCCATGGCCGAAGCCGCTCGTGGCGCGGGCATCGTGTACCTGTGCAATCCGAACAACCCCACCGCCACCGTGCACGGCGCTGCCGCCGTCCGCCAGTTCATCGAGCAGGTGGGGCGCACGTCGCCGGCCACGATGATTCTGGTGGACGAGGCCTATCATGAATTCGTCGACGACCCGGCGTACGCCACGGCCATCCCGCTCGCCCTCGCGAATCCGAATGTGATCGTGGCCCGCACCTTCTCCAAGGTGTACGGCATGGCCGGGCTGCGGCTCGGCTATGCCATCGCGCGGCCGGAAACGCTGGCCCGCATGGAGCCCTGGCTGCTCGACTCGAACACCAACCAGCCGGCGCTGGCGGGCGCGGCGGCGACGGTCGGCGACACGGCCCGTATCGCGGAGCAGCAGCAGCTCAACCGCGACGCCCGCGCGTTCACGTTGAAGTTCTTCCGCGACGCCGGATACCGGACGCCCGACGCCCAGGCGAATTTCCTGATGGTGGACATCGGGCGGGACGTGAAGACGTTCCGGACCGCCTGCCTCGAGCACGGCGTCTCGCTCGGCCGTCCATTTCCACCTCTGAACACGCACCTGCGGGTGTCCATCGGGACCATGCCGGAGATGGAGCGCGCCGTCGACGTGATCAAGCGGACGCTGGGCTAGAGGTTCTCGCCGCCCCTGCAGGGGGCGGCCCTCCGGTACCGGGAACTTTCGGCTCTTCTGTGGATTGAATCCACACGGGGGGCGTCCCATCCCTGCCCTCCGGGTGACAGCCGATAGCGGGGCTGCCGCCCCACCGTGGAATATCTCTCAGCCGCCGCATCGGAGATTTCGCCATGAACGGCCGCCTGACCAAAAGCCTCATCCTTCTTGGAGCAACCGTCCCTATGCTGAGCACCATCTCGTGCCGGTCCGCCAGCGCGGCGGTGACGATCCCCGATCCGGCGGTGGACGCCTCGCTGGCGCCCGCCCCCGGCCAGCAGATGGCGGTGCTGGCAGGTGGATGCTTCTGGGGCATCCAGGCGGTGTTCGAGCACGTGAAGGGCGTGATCAGCGCGACCTCCGGCTATTCGGGTGGCGACGTGCCGCGCCCAGGGTACGAGATGGTGAGCAGCGGCACCACGGGACACGCGGAGTCGGTGAAGATCGTGTACGACCCATCCAAAATCACCTATGGCCAACTGCTGAAGGTGTTCTTCGCCGTGGCCCACGACCCCACCGAACTCAACCGCCAGGGGCCGGACGTGGGCACCCAGTACCGATCGGCGGTGTTCTTCATGAATGCCGAACAGGAGCGGATCGCCAAGGCGTACATCCAGCAGCTCGACGGGGCGGGCGTGTATCCCCAACCGATCGTCACCCGGGTGTCGCCCTTCAAGACGTTCTATGACGCCGAGGACTACCATCAGGATTACGCGATCAAGCACCCCGACAACGCGTACATCGTGGTCAACGATGCCCCCAAGGTCGCGAACCTGAAGAGGGAACTGCCCTCGCTCTACACGGCGGATCCGGCGCACCCGCAGCCCTGACCGGTCCCGACCGCCCGCCGGGAGGCGCGCGGTCGCCACCGGCCCGGCCGGCATCCTAATCCTGCCGGAGTTGCTCCAGCGCCGCGTCGGCCGCGGCGCGCACGGCAGGCAGCTGCGCGAGGGCAGCCGCGGCGTCGCCGCCCCCGGCCGCGAGTTCCATCTCCTTCAGCAACCCGGCGAGCGCGGTCGCATGAATGGTCGCCGCCGACGACTTGAATGCATGCGCTGCCCGCGCGATGGCCCCCGCGTCGTTCGACGCCGCCGCGGCTTCCAGTTGCGCGAGTTTGGCCGGCGCGTCGTCCACGAACACGTCCAGAATGCCGGCGACGGCGCCTTCGACGCCCGTCGCCCGCATCTCGGCGCGGAAGGCATCGACATTCACGGCGGCGCCCGCATCGTCCGCCGGTGCGTCGCCGGTCGCGCTGGAATCCCCGGGCCCGGCGCCGCCCCCCAAGGACTCGACCACCGAGAACAGTTCGTGCGGCTTGTAGGGTTTGGAGAGATAGCCGTCCATGCCCGCCGCCAGACACCGCTCGCGCTCGCCGAGCATGGCGTTCGCGGTGATGGCCACCACCGGCAGCGAACGCCCGGCCGGGAGGGCCCGAATCTGGGCCGCCGCCTGGAAGCCGTCCAGTTCCGGCATCTGCAGGTCCATGAGCACGAGGTCGTAGCGCGCACCGCGCACCGCCTCCACGGCCAGGCGGCCGTTGCCCACGACGTCGACGCTGTGTCCTCGCCGGCGGAGCATCGTCGCCGCGACTTCCTGGTTCACCACGTTGTCCTCCGCCAGCAGGACGTGCAGGCCGCGCCCGGCTTCGGTGACGGCGATGTGCTGCCCGGTGGAACGCCGCGGCGCCGAGGGCATGAGGCCCAGGGCGCGGCTCGCCGCTTCCACGAGGTCCGTCCGCCCGACCGGCTTCAACAACAGGGCCGAGACCTCGAACCCGCGGGCGCGTTCGTGGTCCCCGCGCCGGACCGCGGAGGAGAGCATCACCACCGGCGTCGCACGCAGCGCCGCGTCCGCCCGCACCGCCGACACGAGATCGAATCCGTCCATCTCGGGCATGAACAGATCGGTCACGAGCAACCGGTACGGGACGCGCCGCGCCGCTGCGCCGGCGAGCGCGGCCAACGCCGCGCGTCCGTCCGACGCTTCATCCACGGTGCAGCCGGCGCGCTGGAGCACGCGCTGCATGACGTGGCGGTTCGTCGGATTGTCGTCGGCCACGAGCACGCGTGCGCCGCTGAGGTCGGCGCGGGCGGCCGGTTCGGCCGGCGTCCCCGCGCTCCGCGGGAGCCTCAGGTCGAACCAGAACTCGCTCCCCTCCCCGACGGCGCTCTTCACGGCCAGCGTGCCGCCCATCAGCGACACCAGCCGCCGCGAAATCGAAAGGCCCAGCCCCGTACCGCCGTGCCGGCGCGTGGTCGTCGCGTCGGCCTGGCGGAAGGGTTCGAAGATCGCTTCCGTTTTGGCCGGCGGGATGCCGGGCCCCGTGTCGCGCACGCCGATTCGCAACCGGCCGGGTTCGCCGGGCACCGGGACGACCCGGATGACGACCTCGCCCTCGCTGGTGAACTTCACGGCGTTGCCGAGCAGGTTGGTGATCACCTGCCGCAGCCGGGTCGGATCGCCGTTCACGTACTGCGGCACCGACTCCGCAATGTCGCTCACCACCTCGAGCCCCTTGGCGTTGGCCGTCGGCATCAGGAGGCGGGCGGTCGACTCGACCAGCGCCGGCAGGTCGAACTCGACCGACTCGATGTCCATGAGCTGGGCTTCGATCTTCGAGAAGTCGAGAATGTCGTTGATGATCCCGAGGAGGGACTCGCCGGAGGAGACGATCAGTTCCACCGACCGCCGGTCGCTGTCCGAGAGGTCGCTGTCCAGCAGCAGTTCGGCCATGCCCAGCACGCCGTTGAGCGGCGTCCGGATCTCGTGGCTCATGTTGGCCAGGAAGGCACTCCGCGCGGCCGCGGCCTGCTCGGCGGCGTCGCGGGCCGCCTCCAGCGCCTCGTGCGCGGCCACGCGCTCGGTGACGTCGCGGGCGATGCCCTGCACCCCGACGATCGTGCCGGTGGCGTCGCGGATCGGACGCGCCGACGTGCTCAGGTGGCGGCGCGCGCCCGACGCGTGGCGGTGCACCGTTTCGTGGTCGGTCAGTTCGTCGCCGGACAACACGCGCGCGAGCATTTCGCGATCGGCCTGCCGGCGCTCGCCGTCGCTCAACTCGATGAACTGCCGCCCGGAGAGATCGTGGACCGCCATCCCGTAGAATTCCTGGGCCGCGCGGTTGAGAAAGGTGACCCGCCCCTCGCGGTCCGTACGCCAGACGAGATCGCTCGCCGCCTCGACGAGTTGCCGGTACTGCGTCTCGGCGTCGCGGCGGGCCAACTCGGCATCGTGCCGTTCCAGCGCCTGCCCCACCTGCGACGCGATGCCCTCCAGCGTGTCGAACTGTTCGGGCTCCGGCCGGCGCATGCCGGCGCCGAAGAACTCGAGCACCCCCACCGCCTCGCCGGCGACGCGGAGCGGCAGCCCGATGGCCGACTTCAGCGCCCCCGCGGCGGCCGCGCGCGGCGGAGCGGCGCTCGCGGCGAAGTCGGCGAACCACACGGGGCCCTGGCCGGCCCATACGCGTCCGGGGACGCCGTCGCCGGGCCGGAATCGCAGGCCCCGCGATGCGTTGTACAGCGCGAGCGCCTCGGGGTGGTCGCCGTGCCAGAAGCCGGCCAGGTGGAGCACGCCCGCGCCGCGATCCATTCGCCACATGGCGCCCGCGTCCCACCCGAAGCTCTCGCAGACCACGCGCAGCACACTCTCGAGGGCCGCGTCGTCGGCGCCGGCGCCCGCCAGCACGCGCACCACGGCGTTGCGAGCGCGCGTGCGCTCGGCCCGCCGGCGGCGCTCGGTGATGTCGGTGAACGTGGCGACGCCGAACGCGACCTCGCCGCGGCTGTCGGTGATCGGCGATCCGAAGACCTCGAGGTTCACCGTGGCGTCCGGGCGGCGCACCTCCATGTCGTCCACGCGCGAGTGCTCGCCGCGCAGCGCCCGCAGCACCGGCAGCCGCTCCGTCGGATAGAGCTGCTGCGTGCCGGCGACGAAGACCTGATAGCTCTCCGACATCCGGTCCGTGCTGTCGAGTTCCACCACCCCACGGCCGAGCAGCTGCTTGGCCACGGCGTTGGTGAACAGGGGCCGGCCGCGCTGGTCCACCACCAGAATGCCGACGGGCAGTCCCTCCAGCGTCTGGAACCACCGCTGCTCGCTCTCGCGCAGTTGCAGCTCGGCCAGCTTGGCTTCGGTGATGTCGTCGTAGATGACCAGCGTGCCGCCCTCACCGGGCACGGGCGCAGCGGAGATCCGCACGTACACGACCGACCCGTCCTTCCGGTGCCGCTCGCCATCCACGGTGACCGTGCGACCCGCCGCGACGCGGCCGGCCAGCTCCGCCGCCGGCACCTGCTGCGAGGCCGGCACGACGAGCGCGTCGATACTCTGCCCGATCGCTTCGTCGCTCGTGTATCCGAACATGCGTTCGAACGCCGGATTCACGCGGCTGATGCGGCTCCCGTCTTCGAGCACGGTGATGGCCGTCGGCGCGCTGGCGATGAGGGCGTCGAGAAACCGCCGCTCGCGCTCGGCCTGGGCCTGGCTCGCGGCGAGGCTCCGCGCCGACGCCACCGACCCCAGCAGCACCCGGTGGAGGCGCCGGAAGAGCATCACCATCACCGCCCCGTACAGCACGAGCAACACGAACGCGATGGCCATCTCCCCCCGGTCGTTCCCGCCCAGCACGCCGATCGCAAGTGGCCCGAGTAACGCCGCAACGTAGCCGTAATAGGCGGGCGGATCGCCGAGCAGGGTGGCCGTCGCAGCGGAGGCCAGGCCGCAGAACACCACCATCAGCAGTGCCAGTTCGCGGACGGCCAGGAACGGCGCGGCAACGTAGGCACCGAGCCCCCAGGCCAGCGCGACGGCGACGATCGAGAACCGGAGCAGGGTCGGGGTCTGGGCCAGTGTCCGCTGCACGCGCCCCATGCGGCGGCGCACCACCACGCGGATCAGCGCCAGCAACACCACCCCGCCCAGCCAAGTGAAGAGCAACGCCTGCGGCAGGTGTCCCCACAGCAGCCCGGCCACCAGCCCGGCCACGATGAGATGCGACGCCTCGGCGGCGCCCGGCTCGGCGAGCAGGCGCGTGAGCAGCGCGCGCCGGGTGTACGAGTCCAGCATCTTCCGTAGCGGCATTGATCTCGCGACGCGGGAAAGGAGCGATGCACTCCCGCGTCGGAGCGACGACCGAAACATGGTGGCGGGGGGCGCGCCCGGGAAGGCGCGCCGCCGTCCGCGGCAACGCGACGCTACACGATGTCGGGCGTGAACACGGGCGGCACGGGGGCGACGCCGCCTCCCTCGTCGGCCAGTTCGGCCTGCCGGCGCCCGAGCCAGATGCCGATCATCAGCCAAACGGCCGCCATCGGAACCGCCGCGAACGCGATGCCGGTGAGGCTGAGCCCGACTGCGGCGAGTCCCGCGTACGTCCAGGCGGCGATCTGATCGCCCGCCCGGTAGACGAAGGTGTCGATGAACGCCTTCGCCTTGTACTTGTCCTCCCGCGGCACGACCGTGTACAACACCTCCATCGCCGGGTTGGTCAGCGCGTAGTTGCTCGCCCGCCGCAGCACGAGGAAGGCGACGAGCGTCGTGAACACCGGCATCGCGCCGAGGGCTCCGAAGCCGACCATGGTCAGCACGGGCAGAAAGGCGAGCGTCGCCGTCAGCCCGATCCACCGAATCACCCGCCCCGTCAGGAAGAACTGCACGACGATCGTCAGCGCCTGCACGGCGAAGTCGATCTCGGCGAGGACGGTCGTGCGCGCCGACGCCGTGCTGTACGCGCGGTGCACGATGTCCGACTGCTGGAAGTACAGGATCGTGTTGCCGATGGTGTAAAGGATCAGAAAGACGGCCGTCGCGGCCAGGTACGGCGAGGCGACCACGCGGCTGAATCCGGCCCACGGACTGCCGCCGATCGGCGCCCGATCCACGACCTCCGGCTCCCCGGCGTTCGCGTCGAGCGCTGCCGGCACCGGGAAGAAGATCACGGTCACGACCGCGCACTCCAGCAGCGCCGCCGACACGAGGAGCAGGTTCACGGTGCCGATCCGCTCGGCCAGGATCGCCGTCAGCCCGGAGCCGACGATCGCCCCGAGCGTACCGCCCATGCCGATGAACCCGAACAACCGCTTCCCCTGGCCGCTGCGGAAGATGTCGGCCATGAAGCACCAGAACACCGACACCACGAACAGATTGAACACGCTCGTCCACACGAAGAACGCGCGCCCCACCCACACGGTGCCGATCGAACCCTGGACCGGGGGCGCCATGCGCATCACCACGAAGAACACGAGCAGGTTCGCGATGAAGAAGTGGTACGTGATGGGAATGAACCGGCGCACCGGAAAGCGGACGACCAGCGCCGAGAATAACGGGTTGCAGATCAGCATCACCGTCAACGTGCCCGCGAACAGCCACGGGAGCTGCGAGACGCCCGACGCGGCGGCCACCGTATCGCGGATGGGGCGCAGAATGAAGTAGCCGCTGAGCACGAAGAAGAAGTAGGCGAACGCCATCAGCATGGCGCGCACCTCTTCCGGGCGCGCATCGACCACGCGGGCCAGCAGTGCGCCCCCCCGGCCCGGCGGCGGCGTCTCGCCGGGCGCCCCCACTTCGCCGCCCGGCGTCACCGGCTGCCGCCGCGGCTCGCCTTCCACGCCGCGAGCACCTGCGCTTCCCGCTCGGCCGAGATGCCGGCCACGGCGCCGGCCTCGAGCGCCTTTCGCTGATCCTCCGGTCGCGTGTTGTTGTACTCCAGCGTGTCGCGCGCCGTCGTCGCCAGGGGACGGAAGGTCAGCCCGGCGGCGATCGCCCGCGCGTTGCTGCGCTGCATGAACGCGACGGAGCGCCCGGTGGGCGGCACCCACACCGGCATGTCACGCCACGCCGAGATCTTCTGCTCCCGCAGGAAATCGGCCGGCACCCAGGTGAACTGCGCCCCCGCCGTCGTGATCGCCTTGATGCCGTACAGCATCTCGGCCATGCTCAGCCGGGCGCCCGGGCCCACGGCGTTGTAGATGCCGAAGGTGCGGTTCTCTGCCATGCGAACGGTCCACTCGGCCAGGTCGCGGGCGTCGATGAACTGCGCGGGCTCGTCCGGGTCACCCGGGGCCAGCACCTCGCCGCCGCGGTCGATGCGGGCCGGCCAGTACGTGAACCGGTCGGTCCGGTCCAGCGGGCCGACGATCAGCCCGGGACGAATGATCGTACTGATCCCCGGGTACGTGCGTTGCACGAACCCTTCGCAGAACGTCTTCAGCGCGCCGTAGTACTTGCGTGCGTCCGCCGCCGGCACCGCGAACGGCTCGAGCCCGTCCGGGAGCGGCGTCAGGCCGTCGGTCTCGTCGGCACCCGGGTGCGTGTTGTCCGGGTACACGGACATCGTCGAGATGAAGATGTAGTGCCGGGTATGTCCGGCCATGTACTTCGCCACGTTGCGCACCCAGATCGGCGCCGTGGTGGGATTGTCGATCACGACGTCGAACTGCTTGCCGGCCAGCGCGCTCGTGTCACTGCTGAGGTCGCCGATGAGTTCGGTCACCCGTCCCTTGAAGAAGTCCGGGCGTGTCTTGTTTCGATTGAACAGCGTCACGCGGTGGCCGCGGGCCAGCGCGTAGTTCACCTGCTCCGGGCCGGTGAACCCGGTGCCCCCGATGATCAGAATGTCCAGCGGGGTCGCGGCGCGGCCCACCGGCGGCTGGGACCGGCGTTCGCGCGCGGGAGTGTCGCCGAGCGCGAAATCGGGAAGCGCGCCGAGGCCGAGCGCGCCGCCGGCAGCGGCGGACCATTTGAGGAAGTTGCGGCGGCTGGTGGACATGGGGGGCGAATCCTCCAGGAGGAGTTGGACGGGAGGCCCTCGGCGGGCGACCCTAACATGTCGCCGCCGCCCGCCGCCCGACAGGGTACGCCTCCGCGCCGGCCCCGGGGGGCCGGCGCCCCGCTCACTCCACTTTGGGCGTCGACGCCATGAGCGTCCGCTCCGCCGGCGCCACCTGATCCAGCATCCAGCTTCCCATCAGGTACACGGTAGTGCCCGTGTCGGCGCGCACGAGCACGTTGGTGGACGCCGAATCGAACCGCACATCGGCCAGCGGCGACCGCCCGGCCCCGAACAGCCGGACCCGCGCCGTGGGGCGCTCGAAGTTCACCGAGTCGGCCTGGGCCGGTTTGGCGAATCCGGTTGCCGACGCCGGGTGGAACTGACCCAACAGCCGTTGCACGGCCGCCGAATCGGCGGCCTGGCCGGAGGCGAGCCGCCACGTCGTACCCGAACGCACGAGGGTGTACGACTGGTGCCCGTGGGTGACCTCCACGCGTTGCACGCTATCGGGTGGTATCGAAGCAATCGTCTTGTCGCGCCAATCGTCCAACGGGTGGTTCACGGCCTCGGTCAGCGGCCCGTGGAGGGCGTAGACCACACTGTCGCCGGCGGGGCGCACGTAGACCCCCGAATAGTCGCTCGTCGAGTGTCCCGTGATCAGATCCAGCCCTGTCGACCCGCCGGCCACCACACGCACGTGGCGTCCGCTGTCGGCGGTCACCCCCATCGCGGCCTGCGAACTCCGCTGCTCGGCGGCGAGTTCGCTCCAATTCAGGGTATCGTTCAGCGCCCGGTACACGGCGCCCCCGCGCCGGCGAGCGGAGCCCCGTTACCGGATCCTCCCGATGGCGATGCGCAGCGTCGATGGAGCGGGGCCCACTCCCCCCACTCCGCGCAGGCTGATCGTCTGTGGAAGCGGGGCATCGGCGGACAGCTCATACGCGGCGAAGGCCCCGCCGTGGATCCCGCCGTTGTCGGCGGCGAAGGTGCCCATGGCGATCGGGACGGGTACGAGCGGAAACACCGGGAACGTATTCGGAAAGTCCAGGTGCATGCGGTTGAAGATGTCGCGCGTGTTCCACGTCGGCTGCTGCACATCGATGTTCGTGCTCACGGCGGGCGTATCGTCCAGGTACTGGGCCAGCACCCAGTCCCCGAGCATCTGATCCACGGGTTGTCCGGTGAGCTGCGCGATGCTCGCGGTGCCGGAGGTCGTGGTTGCCTGCGTGATACCGCGGAAGAACGCCGCCTCGGTGGTCGCGTACCGGTCCGCCGCCCACCGCGCAAACGACCAACTCATCGCATAGAAGTTGAAATCGTTGTCGGCCACCCGGCCGAACAGGGACGACGCCCCCGGATTCTCGAGCACCATGGCGAGGGTCGAGAAGTGCCGGTACATCCCGTACGGCGCCCCCGCGCACTCGGGGAACGTCGGGCGCACGTCGCAATAGAGCGTCGGCCCATAGAGGGCGTTGCCCTTCCATTGCGCATGATAGATGTAATTCCGCAGCCACAACTCCTCGGCCATCCGCGCCATCCCTTCTTCGAGCCACGACTCCTCGAACACGCTCGCCCCATTGGTCAGCCGCGCGCCGAAGGACGAGATGTGCTTCACCTCGTGAACGACGGTCGAGCGGATACTCCGCAGCCACGCCGCCGGCGTGTCCTGCGTGAAGTCGGTGCCGGCCACCGTGGGCACCACGGCGTAGAAGAACTCGCCGAAGTTGCTCGACGGATCGGTGGCGCTGTCGCGCGGGACCAGATCGCACCCCGTGACGAACCCGGCGAGCCCCGACGGGACGGCCGGCGTGAACACCATGTTCAGATGTTGGTCGTCGTCCGTGTACGGATCGGTGGCGAGCGGATCGCCGAAGTAAGTCGAGTCCGTGGTGTACATCGCGCCGTCGAACTCCTGCCCCAACTGCGCGTACTGGGCATCCATCGTCCCGGCCAGGGGCGCGGCCACGTCCTCCCAGAGCACGGCACGCGACGACACGTAGACGACCTTGGCCGTGATCTCCCGATAGGACGAGCACCCGCTGCCCCCGTTCAGCGTGGTCGAGAACTGGTTGACGCGAAACGTCCGCGTGGTGCCGGGCGCCACCGCCGCCGCCACGAGGTTTCGCGCCGGCGCCCCCCGCGCCACCAGCGCACGGTGCGCCGCGAACGCCGCGCGAACCGTGGGATAGATGGCGCGATTGGCGTCCAGCACGCGCTGGTGCATGCGCGCATCCCGGAGGAACGGGTCGGCGTCGCCCGGGAGCGCGGCCGCCCGCCCCGGCCGCGCCACCCCCTGGCGCATCGACACGGCCGGCGGCGCCAGCCGGTCGGCCGGCACCGCGCCGCCGGTGCCGGAGATCCGGAACGCGGTCACCGCGGTGGGCGTCTGCGAATTGTCGAACACACTCACGATGTAGTCGCTGCCATCGGAGGGCAGCTCCAGGCAATCCAGCGCCGCCGGGCTGGTGATCACGCTCGTTCCCCCGACGCCCAGCGAATCCAGCGTGCCAACGCGGAGCAGCTGGCTGCCGGGCGCGGCCTTCCCGGCCACCCGCACCACCACCGCCGCGCGGTGCAACGGGGTGCAGGGCAACGCGGCCGGCACCGACACCGAGAGCTGCGTCGACGACGCCGCGGTGACGACGGCGGGCACGCCATCGATGGTCACCGAATCGGCGGACGCCGTGGCGCTGAAGTTGACGCCGGTGATCGTGGCCGCGCCCCCCGGCGTGAGCACGGCCGGCGCGATCTCGCCGATCATCGGGTCGGTCGCCGACACCGTCACCGTCACGATCCCGGTTCCCACCTTGCCCTCGCTGGCCGCCGAGATCGTCGCCGTGCCCAGCGCCACACCCGTCACGAGACCGCCGGCGCTCACCGTCGCGGTGGCGGAGTCGGAACTGCTCCACGCCACCAGGCGCCCGCTGAGTTCGCGTCCCGCCGAGTCCAACGCTCGCGCGGTGAAGGGAAGCGTGGTGCCGGGCAGGAGCGACACGGTGGCGGGCACCACCACGATGCTGTCCACCGGCACCGGCGTGACCGTCACCAACGCCTGCGCCTGGATCGTGCCGACCGTCGCGACGATCGCCGCCAGGCCCGGCGTGAGTCCGGTGACCAGGCCGGTGCTGTCCACCGACGCGGCCATCGTTCCGGCGGTCCACACGACGTGTTCCACGGTCACCGCGCCCCCGTCGGCGTCGGCACCGGCAACGCTCGCCGTGGTGGTCCCACCAATGCGCAACGTGTCGTGGCCCAGGGCGACGGTGAGCGTCGCGAGCACGGGCGGTGGTGGCGGCGTCACGATGGTATGGTCGTGCGCCGACCCACCGCATCCGGCCGTCGCGGCGACGGCCAACCGGAAGAGGGCGCGGCGGGCGCGCCGGGAGTGACGGATCATGGGGGCTGGGAAGGAGCGACGTCCGCCTTACGGAATGTCGAATCTATTCGTCGCCGGCCCGCGCGGCCAGCGGCTACTCGTCCGTCGCCGCCTCCACGCCCAGCTCCCCCGTCTCCAGGCTCCGCTCGGCGATCCGGTTCACCCGGTCGTCCTGGTTGCGGCGCAGCGCCCGGATGTTGCGCCGAGCGCGCCGGTAGGCCATCGGCACGAAGATGCGCGCGATGTCCAGGTGCGGTCGTACGGCCTCGGCGGACGCATCGCCGCCCGCCCGCTCGATCTCCCACGTGGTACGCGACAGCACCGCGGTGGCCAGGAAGATGTCGATCGCGGCGTTGGCCATCCGCTCCTGCAGGTACTGCTTCTCGATCACCTGCTTGCCCTGCTTCATGATCACGCTCTCCACCGCCAGCGCCAGATTGTGCACCGCTTCGGCTACCAGCTCGGCCTCGTCGGCCAGGGCGGGGTGCACCTTGGTGAAGCTGGGTTTCGTGATCTGCCGCTTGGCGCGGTCGGTGAGATAGTGGCTGATGGCGCCGAGGGAATGCAGGGGGTCCTTGAAGGCCTTGCCCAGCGTCCGGAGCTTCTCTCCCGGCTGCTGCAGCCCCATGAGCGCGATCAACGCCCGCAGAATCTCGTTCGTGCCCTCGAAGATGAGGTTGATGCGCGAATCGCGGACCGCCTGCTCGTACGGGAATTCCTTGGAGTAGCCGATGCCGCCGGCAATCTGCATGGCGTCGTTCGACGCCCGGTAGGCCAACTCGCTCGCGTACACCTTGCAGGCGGCCGTCTCCAGCGAGAAGTCGATGCCGCCGCGATCCATCATCCCGCTCGCCAGCTGCACGGCGGAATCGGCCGCGTAGACCTCCACCGCGTTGGTGGCGATCTTCTTGCGGATCATCTCGAACGATCCGATCGGCTTGCCGAACTGCTGCCGCTCGTTGGCGTACCGGATGGCCTCGCGCATGATGCGGCGGGCGCCCCGTGCCGAGCCGGCGGCAAGGCCGAGCCGGCCGGAGTTCAGCACCTCGAGCGCGACGTGGAACCCCTGCCCCACATCGCCCAGGCGATCCTCCACCGGCACCTGCACGTTCTCGAAGAACACCGCCCGCGTGTCGCTGGCCTTGATGCCCATCTTCTCTTCCAGCTTGCCCAGCCGCACGCCGGGGGCATGCGCGTCGACGATGAACGCCGTGACCCGCTGCTTTTGCTTGCCGTCGATCTCCACGGCAACCTTGGCGAACACCGTGAAGATGTCGGCGTACCCGGCGTTGGAGATCCAGATCTTCTGCCCGTTGAGCACGTAGTGCGACCCATCGGCGCTCACCACCGCGGCCGACTTCATGGCCTGCGCGTCGGATCCCGAACCCGGTTCGGTAAGGCAGAACCCGGCCACGGATTCGCCGCTCGCGCACTTGGGCAGATACTTCTGCTTCTGGGCTTCGGTGCCGAACAGCACGATACCCTTGCAGCCGATGGACTGGTGGGCGCCGAAGTAGACGGTCAGTGCCGGATCGGTGCCGCCGATCTCGCCGAAAATGCGGTTGTAGACCTTGGCCGTGGCGCCGAATCCGCCGTAGGCCTCGGGAATGCTGAGCCCCATCAATCCCAACTCGTGCAGCCCGAACCGGACCTCGTCGGGAAATCGGCTGTCGTGGTCGAACTTCGCCGAGTCGATGTGATCGGCCGCGAACGCACGGAACGCATCGAGAATCGCGCTCAGCGATTCCTGTTCGTCCGTGCTCAGCGCCGGAAAGGGAAAGACGAGATCCTCCAGGATCTCGCCGACGAAGACGCCGCGCGTGAACGACGGATTGACGTCGGGGGCGGCGAGATGGGGCTCGATCTTCGTTCCGGCCTGGCCCGTAGCGGGTGCCGTGCTGGCAGTCATGGATTACTCCCTCGGAATGGCGAACGATTGTTCTCCTGTAGCATCGCCGGATGGGTGCGGTCCGCGCAATCGGCGAATCCTTGCCGCGGCGCCCGGCGCCTTCGCTCCCCTGGCCTCGCCCCCCGGCACGCGGTATGGTAGGATGCCCGCCTCTCCCGCTCTCCCGAGGTCCCGACTGACCGTCGCCGCCCGCGAATGCTGACCGCCCGCGCCCGGTGCCTCGCCGCTGCCTGCTGTGGGCTCGTGGCGACGGCGCTCCGGGCTCAGATTCCGTCGAATGGCCGCAGCCTCCCGTCGGCCCGCGACCAGGGACCGGTGCACGAAGCCTGGTTCCAACGAGATCTGCTGCCCGGGGCCCAGATCATGGTCGCCGTGCAGGGAACCGACGGCTATCTCTGGTTGGGGACCACGGCGGGGCTCGTGCGGTTCGACGGAGCACGGGTCACGCGCGTCCACTCGCCGGCGCTCGACTCGTTGCCGGATCCCTATGTGCTGAGCCTCATCCGGACCCGCGATGGGGCGTTCTGGGCGGGGTTCCGCCGCGGAGGGCTGTTCCGGATCGACGGCGACAGTGTGACTCACTGGACCGCGGCGCAGGGCCTGCCGGGACTTCAGGTAAACGCCCTGTATCAGGACACGTCGGGCGTGCTCTGGGTGGCCACCGAATCCGGGCTGTGCCGCATCATCGGCCCCCGGTGCCGACTGGTGGGGCGGCAGGGCTTCCGGGCGCTCGCCATCGGGCCGGGCTGGAATGGCCGCCTGCTGGTGGGGAGCTACGGGCTGTTCCAGGTGCAGGGCGACTCGCTCGCCGCCCTCCCCGTGCTCAACACCTCCCTGTACCGGATCACGGGCATCGCGCCGGGCCGGGGGCGCACCCTCTGGCTGTCCACCGTGGCCGGGCTCGTCCAGCTCACCCCGCCGGCCACCCGCGACGGGATGCCGGGCACCCACGTCTTCACGACGCGCGACGGCCTGCCCTCCAACTACGTCCTGGCCACCCTCACCGGGCCAGGCGATACCCTCTGGGTGGGCACCCTCGGCGGCGGCCTCGCGATCAGAACCGACCACCGATTCCTCGTCGTCGACGCCCGCGATGGCCTCACCGACGACCGGGTGAACGCCCTCACGCGAGACACGGACGACAACGTCTGGGCGGCCACCAGCGGTGGCCTCGACCGTTTCCATGCCCGCGCCATCACCACCTTCACGCGCGCCGATGGGCTGCCCGATCCCCTCGTGTGGGGAGTGGCGGGCGATCCGCACGGCGATGTGTGGCTCACCACCAACGCCGGCGGCCTGACCCGATTTTCCGGCGGTCGGTTCACCACCTGGCGCAACAACCCGCTGCTCGCCACCAGTCGCATCAGCGTGATCGCGCCGGTGAGCGACGGCTCGGTCTGGCTCGGCGTCCGCCCGGCAACCGTCGCCCGATTCCACGACGGAACCGTGGAGAACCTGACCGGGCGGCCGGGCGCGCCCGACTTCAACGTCGTCGCCATTCTGCCGGTGCCGAACGGCGACGTGTATTTCGGCGGGGCCGGCGGACTCGTGCGGCTCCGCGACGGGGAGTTCAGCCGCGTCCGGCTGCCCGGCGACTCGGCCGCGCGCGCCGTGCGCACCCTGGCCTACGGTCGCGGGGCCACGGTCTGGGCGGCGGGCAATTCGCTGTACCGGATTCGCGGCGGGCGCACCGAGTTGGTCGGCGCCCCGGGGGCCTTTGCCGGCACCGCCGTCACGGCACTCCTCCCCGACAGCAATCGGCTGTGGATCAGCACCGAGGGGGGCGGGCTGTATCTCTGGCGCAATGGCCGCGTGACGTCCGTGGGACGCCCGGGCGGGCCGCTGCTGAACGACGCCTTCACCGTGCTCGACGATCGGCGCGGCAGCATCTGGCTGGCGTCGTCGTTCGGCCTGGAGCGCGTGGCGAAGGCAGAACTGATTGCCGCCGCGGACGGCCGCCTCCCCGATCCGCCGGTGCGCCGCTTCGACAAGACGGACGGCCTGCTGAGCACCGAATTCAACAGCGCCGGGGCGTCGTCCGGCTGGCGCGCCCCCGACGGGCGGCTCTGGTTGCCGGGCGCCGACGGACTGGTGGTCGTCGCCCCCAGCATCGTGCGGGCGCCGACAGCGCCGGCGCCCATCCGCATCGAATCGGTGGTGGCGGACGGTCAGCCGCTGGGTACCTCCGGCTCGATCACGCTCCCCATGGGCACGCGGCAGATCAGCATCGAGTTCACCTCGCTCCGCTTCCGGGCGCCGCGCCAGGTGGAGTTCCGCTACCGGTTGGTGGGCCTGGACAGCCAGTGGCAGAATGCGGGCACGCGGCGCGAGGCGTTCTACTCGAGCCTCCCGGGCGGCACCTACACCTTCCAGGTGTCGGCCCGCGACGAGGCCGGCAGCTGGAACCCCGCGCCGGCGAGCGTCACCCTGCGCGCCGTGCCGCCGTTCGTGCGGACGCCGTGGTTCGTAGCCGTGGTGGCAGTCGCCCTGGCGGGCCTGACGGGTACCGCCGTGTCGCTCCGCGGCCGCGCCGTGCGCCGGCAGGCCCGCCGGCTGGAAGCCCAGGTGGCCGAACGGACGCGCGATCTGGAGGACGAGGTGGCCATTCGCCAGCGCGCAGAGACGGAGCTGCGCGAGGCCCACGACCATCTGGAGCGCCGCGTGGTCGACCGCACCGCCGACCTCGCCCGCGCCAACGAGGCGCTGCGACTGAACCAGGAGCGGCTCGGCGTGCTGCTGCGGCAACTCCCCGCCGTGGTCTGGTCGGGGAACGCCGAACAGCAGATCACCACGGCCGTCGGCTCCGGGATCGCGATCATCGGCCTCACCCCCGACGACCTCATCGGACGCCGCATGGGCGACGTGCTCGACGACCGGGAACTTGGCCGCGGCCTCCAGCTGGCGCACCACCGGGCCATGCGTGGGGAACCGACGCAGGAGCGCGGCGAGTACCGAGGGCGTACCTTTGAGTGGCGCGTCGAGCCGGTGCGCGATCTGACGGGAACCATCACCGGGACCGTGGGACTCGCGCTGGACATCACCGACCAGGCGCGCCTTCGCGAACAGATGCTGCAGTCGCAGAAGATGGACAGCATCGGGCGCATGGCCGGCGGCATCGCGCACGACCTCAACAACCTTCTCACGGCGGTGCTGGGATTCGTCGATCTCAGCGAACGCTCGGAGTCACACGACGATTTGATGCGCAACCTCGAAGAGATCCGGTTCGCCTCCGATCGGGCGGCCTCGCTCACGCGCCAACTGCTCACCTTCGCACGGCGCCAGAAGACCACGGTCCAACCCGTGGCGATCAACGACATCCTGCGCTCCATGGAGGGACTCCTGCGGCGCCTCCTCGGGCACGACGTGACGCTGGTGCTGGATCCGGCGCCCGGCCTGCCCACGGTCCTCGCCGATCCCAACCAGCTCGAGCAGGTGATCGTGAACCTGGCGGTGAACGCGCGCGACGCGATGCCGGACGGCGGCACGTTGACGATCAGCACCGAGACGCACGAGTTGATGCGCCCGCGCGGCGACCTCGCGCCGGGCCCGTACGTCCGCCTCACGGTGCGTGACTCGGGCCTCGGAATGACCGACGAGGTGAAGGCCCGCGTCTTCGAGCCCTTCTTCACCACCAAGGAACTCGGCAAGGGCACCGGGCTCGGCCTGGCGACCAGCTTCGGCATCGTACAGGAGTTCCGCGGCGCCATCGAGATCGAGAGCGCTCCCGGCAAGGGAACGGCCGTGGACGTGCTGCTGCCCGCGCAGCGGGCCGCGGCGCCGGAACCGGGGCACGCCGCGGCCCCGGAACGTCCGGCCACCGGCACGGAAACGATTCTCCTCGTCGACGACGAGACCCAGATTCGTGTCGTGACCGAGCGGGCACTGTCGTCGTTCGGCTACCGCGTGCTCACCGCCGTCGACGGCGTCGACGCCCTCGAGGTGGCCGCCGCGCACGATGGCCCCATCCAGTTGCTCCTCACCGACGTGCGCATGCCGCGGATGGGCGGGCTCGAGTTGGCCGCCCAGCTGCTGACCCGGCGGCCGGAAGTGCGGGTGCTGCTGATGACGGGGTATGCCGACGTGAAGGCTCCGCCCGAGGCGCAGCACCTCGACGACGCGCCCCGGCTCACCAAGCCGTTCCGGGTGGGCGAGCTGGCCCAGCGGGTGCGCCAGATGCTCGACGGGCGGCCGCCGTTCGGAACCTGAACGACGACCGCCCGCCGACACCCGGCACCGCGCGTGCCCGGTTGACTACTCGTTGCCGTGCCCGCGCGGGTGCGCCGACCGCGGCGCGGCGTGCGACGACGGCGCGGAGTGCGGCGTCGAGGCCCGGGGCGGCGCCGACCGAACGCGCGGCTGCGGCGCGCTGTGCGACACCGAAGGCCGCGACGGGGCCGGACGGGCACGCACCATAGGCGTACTCCGGGGCGCGGTGTACCGCGGCTCCGCGCGAACGGGCCGCTGCGGTGTGGTCACCCGCGGCTGCACCCGAACCGGCCGCTGCGGCGCGGTGTACCGCGGCTCCACGCGCACCGGCCGCTGCGGCGTCGTGTAGCGTGGCTGCACGCGTGCCGGACTCTGCATCACCGGCCGCGACGGCTGCACCGGGCCGCGGCGCGGCTCCGCAGTGCGCGCGCCGTTCTGCGGCGTCGAAGCCGCGGGTGGCCGGCGCTGTCCCGTGGTGTTGTTCGGCATCACGCGCACGTGGGCGTTGGCCTGCGCCTGGCGCGGCGCGTGGTAGCCGCCGCCATTGACCACCACGCCGTGGGCGTCCCGCGGCACGGCGTACCGGCCCGCGTTGTGGTCGATGTGGTTCACGTAGTCCACGCGATGGCTGCCGATCCCGCTGTACACGCGGATGTGCCCGTAGTTCGGACGCCGGTAGATCACGTCGCGGCCGTACCGCACGTGCCGGTAGCCGGCGTTCACGTACACGCTCGTAAACCGGATGTACGGGCGCGACCGCGCGATCCAGCCCCCGCCGTACCAGCCGGTGTACACGATTCGCTGGCCCGGCCAATCCCAGTCGTACATCAGCCATGCGCCGATCGGATAACCGACGCCGAAGCTGAAGTACGCGCCGAAGCCCGCCTGCCGGAACACTGGACGGCAGTAGATCACCGACGGATCGTAGACCGGTACGTAGATGTACTGCGGCTGGGCCGGCCAGATGCGCAGATAGCCCCCGTCCGCCACCACCTGCTGCTGCGGCGTCGACTCGAGGTTGCCCTGTGCCTGCGCCAGTTCCCGCATGTGCTGCACCGACTGCATGACATCGGTGGACTGCTGGGCATACGCCTGGCCCAGGGACGTGGTCCAGTCGATGCGGCTATCCATGGTATTGAGCACCGTGGGGTAGTGCGCCACGGCCTTCACGCTCACGTCCCAGTACTGATCGTCGATGCCGTTGGTGCCGTTCGCGCGCACGTACTGCGCGGCTTCGGCGATCTGGTCCGGAAACGTGGAGGCGAGCAGTACCTGCGCCAGAAGCGGATCCGGGTAGAGCGCCACCGGCGCCACCAGATTGTCGAGCTGGTCGGCGCTGAAGGGCACCACCGATGCGTCCGCTGCGTATTGCTGCTGCGGGGCCGGCTGCGTCTGGCCGGAGGCTACCGGCGCAGCAACAGCCGTCAGCACCAGCGCCAGCGCCAGCGAGGCGCCGAGCCCGAACGAAACTGACAATGTCTTGCGCATGGAAACCTCCTCGTCTCCGTAATCAATTGAACGGTATCCTGCGTGACCCGTGCTGTCCAGGTGGGCCACGGATTTGTATACACCGTTGCAACTGGAAGTTTCACTGTCAGTTAGCTGACAGGTAGGGATCCCGTAAAGACCGATATCCGCTGGTTAACGGCGGGCGCAAAACACCCCGCCTCGAGACCCGCCGTCGTCCCCCTGAACCAGGTACGGGAACCCTCGACAGAGGATTCGGAAGTTCCCCCGACGGGGCCGGTCCGTACCGCCGCGTAGCATCCACCCGAGAACCCGCGACCGGTTCCACAGCGGTGCCGGTGCGATGCCGCGCCACCCATCGGAGGGATCATGCCCACAGCTCGCATCCTGATCGTGTACGGCTCGCGGTACGGACAGACCGCGCGCATTGCAAATCGCATCCGCCAGGTGCTCGCCGAGCGCGACTTCGCGGTGTCGCTGTATCAGGGCGACGCGCTGCCATCGGGGTGCCGCGCCGACGACTACGACGGCGTGCTGATTGGTGCTTCGATGGTTTTCGGCAAGTACCAGCGCTACGTCCGCGATTTCGTGGCGGGCAACGGGCCGGCGTTGAACCGGATCCCGACCGGTTTCTTCGCCGTCAGCGGGGCGGCGGGGAGCGCCAATCCGGCGGAGCGCGCGGAAGCCGAGCGGCGGTTGGAGGCGTTCTGTGTCGAGACCGGCTGGCATCCGCTGCTGCGGGAATCCGTGGCCGGCGCCATCCGGTACACCAAGTACAACTTCGTGCTGCGCTGGGTCATGAAGCGCATCAGCCGGAAGGAAGGCGGATCCACGGACACCAGCCGCGACCACGAGTACACGGACTGGGTACAGGTGGAGCAGTTCGCGGACCGGTTCGCCGACCGGGTGGACGAACGGGTGCGACAGGCCGCCGGTCCCGTATCCGGAGCGCCGCGGGCGCAGACCGCCCCGCCGCGGCCGCTTGCCCACCGTTAGCCTCGCGGAGCGCCGCACCATCCCCCAGACTTCACGCGGGGCGGGAGCGCAAGCTTCCGCCCCCGCTCCGCCGCGCGCCTGCGCGCCGCGGCATCCACCACCTCCCGCCACACCGGGCATCCGACGATGCATACCATAATAGAGCCGTTCCGCATCAAGACCGTGGAACCGATTCGCATGAGCACGCGAGGTGAGCGACGGCACTGGCTCGAAGACGCCAGGCTGAACGTCTTCCTGCTGCCCGCCGATCACGTGCTCCTCGATTTCCTCACCGACAGCGGCACCGGCGCGATGAGCGGCAAACAGTGGGGCGCGATCATGGAAGGCGATGAGAGCTACGCCGGCTCCCGGTCCTTCTTCCGGCTGGAGGCGGTGCTCAAGGACCTCACCGGCTACGAATACATCATCCCCACGCACCAGGGGCGGGCCGCCGAGCGCATCCTGTTCAGCGTCGCCACCAAGCGTGGCGACCTCGTGCCCAACAACACGCATTTCGATACGACGCGCGCCAACATCGAGTACCAGGGCGCCGAGGCCGTCGATCTCGTGATTCGCGAGGGGCTCGAACCGCGCACCGAGCACCCGTTCAAGGGCAACATTGACCTCGAGCGCGTGGAGGCGCTGCTGGAGCGCGAGGGGCATCGGATTCCCTTCGGCATGATGACGCTCACCAACAACAGCGGCGGCGGGCAGCCGGTGAGTCTCTCCAACCTGCGCGCGTACCGCGAACTCCTCAATCGCTACGGCAAACCGCTCATCCTCGATGTGTGCCGGTACGCGGAGAACGCCATGTTCGTCAAGCTGCGCGAGCCGGGCCAGCAGGACCGGACGGTGAAGTCGATCGCCCAGGAGATGTTCCGCCTTGCCGACGGCTGCATGATGAGCGCCAAGAAGGACGGCATGGTGAACATCGGCGGATTCCTGGCGTTGAACGACGCCGCGTGGGTGGAGGCCGCCAAGACGCTGCTGATTCTCACCGAGGGATTCCCGACCTACGGCGGCCTGGCGGGTCGCGATCTCGAAGCACTGGCGGTGGGGATGGAAGAGGGACTGAACGAGGACTACCTGCGCTACCGCCTGCGCACCGTGGAATACATGGGGGAGAAGATGAAGGCCGGCGGGGTCGCGATCGTCCAACCCACGGGCGGCCATGCCGTGTACCTCGATGCGCGCGAGTTTCTCCCCCACCTCCCGCGGGAGCAGTACCCGGCCTGGAGTCTCTGCAACGCGCTGTATCTCGAAGCCGGCATCCGCGGGGTGGAGATCGGTTCCGTGATGTTCGGCAAGCGGCGCGACGACGGAACCGAGTCGTACCATTCCATGGAACTGGTGCGCCTCGCCTTCCCGCGGCGGATGTACACCCAGAGCCACTTCGACTACGCGGCCGAGGCGATCTGCGAGCTGAAGGCGCGGGCCCACGAGGTCCGCGGCGTGAAGATGGTGAAGCAGGCGAAGTACCTGCGCCACTTCACCGCGGAGTTCGAGCCGGTGTGAGCCCGGGCCGAACTCCGCGAGACCGGGGCCCGTCGTGGAATCAACCGCCCGCGGCCACGCCTTCGGCCGTGACCGGCTCGATCATTCGATGCACCCGCGCGATCACGTCGGCGGGAAATCCTCCCTGGCGCGCGTGCTTCAACACCGTCTGCTCGTCCGGAGCCACGTACACGCAGTAGATCCGATCGTCCGTCACGTAGCTGTGGACCCACTGGATGCTGGGGCCGAGTTCCTGCAACACCGCACAGGACTTCCGGGAAATGGCGGTGAGTTCCTCCGGCGTCAGCTTGCCGGCGCCGGCGAGGTCACGTTCGATGATGAACTTGGGCATGGCTGGGGTCCTGGTTGAAAGGGATGCGCGGCGTCCGGATCCGGCGGATCCGGGCGCCGGGGCGATTTCACTTGGCGTACTTGCAGGAAACCCGCGGATTCCAATCGGCGAACATCCCGCTCGGATTGTGCTCCCACACCCAGGCGTGCAGCCCCCACAGTTGGAACGCGGCGTTCTTGTGGAACTCCTGGCCGAACAGCTTCGGCGCCGGCGCCGTCTCTGGCAGGAACGAGTACGGGATGATGTACTCCACGGCCACCAGTCGCATCCGGCCGTTCTTCTCGGGCTCGTACAACAGCAGCTGCGGGCGTCGCACCTCGGCCGTGCCGTCGATCAACGCCGTGTTGGCGTAGTGGTAGCCCATCCCGCCCGCCGGCGGGTTCTCCATGCACCCGGTGAGCTGCACGTTCCAGCCCGCGGCCTCGGCGGCCGTGATGTCGTGGAAGGGCGCCGTGAGCCGGCGGAGCGCCGCCAGGTTCCGGTTGACGTCCGCCGCACCGCCGTCCGGGTGCCGGTTGAACGTCGCGGAGCCGGCAGCCGCTTGCTCGGACGCGGCGGGCGCCACCGCCGAGCGGTCGCACGCGGCCAGGAGCAGAACGGCCGTCAGGCCGCAGGCGCCGAATCGCACCATGCGGCGAAGCGCACCCGGGGCATGGTCGTGCGTGGCAGGCACGTGATGGGCGGGATTGTCGTGATGTGGCATGAGCCTCCTCTGCGTCGGGGTGGTTGTGGCGGCCTTGCCGCCGGTCTTCGGGTGGCTGCACATTGCGCTGGCTGCATCGTCCACCCATCGCCCCGTTCTCGCCCACCTCTCGCCACGCAGTAAGGTGTTCCGGCTCAAGCTGTTCGGCAGCGCATCGATCGATGGCCCCGACGGCCCGCTCACCGGTCGTCCGGTCCAGCGGCGGCGCCTCGGTCTGCTCGCGCTCCTCGCGCTCGCCCGCGACCGGGGCCTCACCCGTGACAAGTTGATCGCGGTGCTCTGGCCCGACGCCGATCCCGAACGCGGCCGGCACCTGCTTTCCGACTCGGTGTACCGCGTGAATCAGGCGGTTGGCGGCGAGGCCATCGCCGCCATCGGCGACCGGCTGCGCCTCGATCCGGAACGGCTCTCCAGCGACGCCTGGGAGTTCGGCGAGGCAATCGAGCGCCGGGAGTGGCAGCGCGCCGTCGACCTGCACGCCGCCCCGTTCCTCGACGGCTTCTATCTCACCGGCGCCGACGAGCTCGAACGGTGGGTGGACGCGCAACGTGAACAACTCGCCCGGGAACGGGCGCGGGCGATCGAACGCCTTGCCGGGGCCGCGGAGCAGGCGGGCGAGCTCCAGAACGCCGTCCGGTGGTGGCGCCTCCTGGCGGAGCAGGATCCCTACAGCTCGCGCATCGCCCACCGCCTCATGGCGGCGCTCCATCGCACGGGGGACACCGCGGGTGCGGTGCGCCACGCGCGCGTGCACGCCGTGCTGCTCAAGGAGGAACTGGGACTCGAGCCGGATGCCGAGTTGCAGGCGTTCGTCGAGCAGCTCCACACACCCTCGCCTGCCCCGCGCCCGGGGACCGCTGGGATCCCGGCGCCCACGGCCGGCGCGCCCGACACCGCCTCGAGCGCCCCATCGGTCGCCGTGCTGCCGTTCGTGAATCTCACCACCGATCCGGAGAACGAGTACTTCGCCGACGGGATCACCGAGGACCTCATCGCCCACCTCTCGCGCATCGGGGCCCTCAGCGTGATCTCGCGGGCGTCGATCATGCGCTTCAAGAGCCGCGAGCCGAGCCCGCGGGAGATCGGAGCGGCGCTCGGGGCCGCCACCCTGCTCGCGGGGAGCGTGCGCCGCGTGGACGACCGTGTGCGCATCGTGGCCCAACTCGTCGACGCCGCCACCGGCCGGTGCCTGTGGGCGGAGACCTATGACCGCCGGCTCACCGATGTCTTCGCCATCCAGGCCGACGTTGCCCTGCATATTGGCGACGCCTTGCACGCGCAACTGTCGCCCGACGAGAAGACCCGCGTCCGGCAGGAGCCGACGCAGAACCCGCAGGCGTACGATTACTACCTGAAGGGACGCCACTGCTTCGCCAAGTTCACCGACGAGGCGACGCGCCGGGCCATCCAGTTCTTCGAGCGGGCCACGGCCCTCGATCCCGCGTACGCGCTCGCCTACGCCAGCATCGCCATGGCCTACGAAGACCTGGGCGAAACGGGAGCCATGGCGCCCGCCGAAGCCAACCGGCTGGCGCGCCAGGCGGCCGCGAAGGCGCAGGCCCTGGACGACGGATTGGCCGACGTGCACTGCATCGTCGGTCAGCTCGCCCTGGTGTGCGATTTCGACTGGGCAGGCGCCGAGCGCGAATTCGAGCGGGCGCTCGCGCTCGCCCCGAGCAGTGCCGACACCTACGATCTGTACGGTCGCATGTGCGCCGCGCTCGGCCGGTACGACGAGGCGATCACCATGGAACGGCGCGCCCGCGAACTCGACCCCTTGGTGCATCGCGCGGACCTCGCGACCGTGCTCCTGCGCGCGGGCCGGCACGACGAAGCGCTCGAAGCCGCGACGCGCGCCGTCGCCGCCGATCCCACGTACGCCCGCGGCCGCGCGACGCTCGGCTGGGCGTATTTGAAGACCGGGCGGCCGAGTGAAGGCCTCGCCGAGCTGGAAGCGGCGGTGTCGCTTGCGCCCACCAGCATCAACTGGCGGGCGCAGTGGGGCCAGGCGCTCGCGCTCGAAGGCCGGGTCGAGCAGGCGCGCGGCGTGCTGCGCCAGCTGCAGGACATGGCCGGGCAGCGCTTCGTCTCACCCTACCATCTGGCGTATGTGTACACCGGACTCGGCGACAACGAGGCGGCCATCGACTGTCTGGAGCAAGCCTACGAGGAGCGCACCGGCGCCATCTACGGCGTCGGACACTCGTTCCTGTTCACCGCGCTGCACCCACACCCGCGGTTCCGGGCGCTGATGCGGAAGATGAACCTGGCGTGAGACACCGGCCGGCCCGCTACTTCCTGGGTCCGAGCAACCCCTTCACCTTGTCCGCCGCGCCCTTCAACTTCTCCCCCGCCGCGCTCCCGGCGGCCTTCTCGACGGCCTGCGAGGCCGCCTGCTTCGCGGCCTCCGTGCCGGCACGCACGATGTCGGTGGTGAGCGCCCGCACCACCGCCGTCGTGAGCTGCGCCGCCGTGATCCCGCCCTGCGCCGTGCCGAGGTTCGTGAGTTCCACCGGCGGCAGCGGCACGGTGACCGCTTTCGCGGCCGCGCCCAACCGCACCCGGCCGTTGCGGACGCGGAAGCGGCGGACCTCGAACCTGAGCGGCTTGCCGCTCTTCGCGGTGGCGGTGCCGGCGCTCGTGCCGGCCGCGCGCTCCACGTTGGCGAGCAGATCGCCCACGTTGCTCGACGTGATCCGCGTCTCGTAGTCGAACTCGGGCGCGTCGATGTCGATGTCGTCGATCACCACGTGGTCGCCGAACAGCGACTTCGGCACCACCGCCACATGGACGCGGCCGAGCGAGACGAGATCCCCGTCGCTCCACCCCCTGGGATTGCCGACCACCAATCCGCGCAGCGATCCGCTGCCGCTGAACGGCGAGATGCTGGCGCCGGCCAGGCTGACCCGCGTCTGCGTCACTCGCGGCGCGTAGCTGTTCACGCCGGTCTTGACGATGGATCCCAGAAAGAACGAGGCGGTAACGAGCCCGATCACGCAGAGACCGGCCACCACGGTGCCGGCAATGAGCAGCTTCTTCATGCTTCGATCCTCACGAAGCCAGCGAAATGAGCGCCTGCCACTTCTGATTCAGGTACCGGAGCGCCTCGCCCATCGCCCGCATGGAGCCCTGCCGGTACCCGCCGGCGTGGTCGCGGTAGTGGACCACCCGCGTATCCATCTCGACGATCCGGAGATACTGGGACTTCATCCGGTCGGTCACGTCCACGGCCACCGTGAACCGCTGGCCGGCGTGGCCGAGTTCGTGCGCGATCGCGTAGTCCAGTCGCTCGTCGTGGTGCAGCCAGCTGTCCCGGAACTCGCGGTCGTTGAGCACCGAATCGTCGCCGACCCCGGTGGCCTGGCGAATGGCGGCCCCGCGGGCGACGGAGAACGGCGACTCGCTCTCGGGGAAGACGAGGAGCGACACGCGCACGAACGCGGAGAGGAAGCCGTCGATGCGCTCGAACGTCTCGGCCTGGAGCATGCCCCACGGGGCCATGCTCGGACCTTCGTCGTGCGGGGCGCGCTTCCAGGCGTCGCTCACCGCCAGCCACTCCCCCGTCAGGCGGTCCAGCTGCGCCAGCCGGAAGAGTGCCGCATCGACGGCATTGCGGAGTTCGACGCCGTACAACGCCAACTGGTTCTTGGTAAGCATGGCGGGGGGTCCCGGACGTGGCGGGGCCGGCGGGAAGCCGGCGCCCGGCTGGTGTGGGGTCCATTATATAGAACGCGGCGAGGCGCGGCGAGCGGAGCGCCGTCTCCGCCACCCGGCGACCCCCCGCACCGGCAGTTGCCGCCGCACGCGGGCTCGCGCACGCAATGCGGCGCACAACGTGAGAAAGATCACAGTTAACACCCGTCCGCACCGGTCGTCTTACTCCCCGACAGCGCAGCACTGCATTTCCAGCCTTGCACGGGGAAGACCATGCCACGATTCAACCTTGCTCTCGCCTCGCTGGCGGCCGCCGCCGTCGTTGGCCTCGCCGCCTGCAGCAGCGACACCGCTCCGTCGCCCGTGAGCGACGCGAGCCTCACCGCCGACCTCGCCGTATCGGCCGGCGACGCCATCGCCACCGACGTCGGCGACCTGGTGGGGAACGAACAGTTCGGCGGCGTCAGCGCCGACGTGGTACCGGCGTTCGCCACCGGGTCGGACAGCAGCAGCCTCACCCGCGTGCGCACGCGCACCTGCTACGATGCGGGTGGCAGCGTCGTCGCCTGCGGCCAGGGGCTGACCGCTTCCGTGGTCGTCGACCTGCAACTCGACGGGTTCCGGTCGGGCAGCAGGTTCACGGCGACGGTTCACCGCGAGCGTCACGACTCCATCAGCGGCATCAACGATGGCGATTCCTCGCGCACCCACAATGGGTACGGCGCCAGCCGCGACACGACCACCTTCACGGGTGACGTCAACTCCCGCGTCGCCGGCATCGCAGCCTCGGACTCGGTGATCGATCTGGTGTTCCACCTGCCGCACGCCACCAATCCCTGGCCCGTGTCGGGACAGGTGATCCGAAACGTCGACGCCACGTTCACGATCTCGGGCGCCACCGATCGCACGCGCACCATACAGCGCCGCGTGGTCGTGACCTTCCCGGCGGACGCCCAGGGGAACGTTCCGATCCAGGTGGGCACGATGAATTGCAACCTGAATCTGGTGACGCACACGGTGACGGGCTGCACGGGGAGCTGACGATGGGCAGGGGTGCCTGATCGGAGAGATCAGGTGGGGGGAGAGCCCCATCCGGCGCGAGCCGGGTGGGGTTTTCCTTTGGCGGGCCATCGCCGGTCGGTGGTGGCCGCATCGGTGACCCCGGGCCGCGGCGCCCGGTTGGGCGGGGAGAGGCAGTGGCACCCGGCCTCCCGTCGCCCCAGGCCAACCGGTCCGGCGCGGCCTCCCCCACTCGCCAACGCGCGCCATGCATCGATTCCGCCGAACCCGACTTCTCTCCGCGCTGGCGGCGATCGCCACCCTCGCGGGTTGCGCCGACGGACCCACCCAGCCGCTCGGCCCCCGCGCGGCGCTCACCACACTGCCCCGCCCGCTCACGCCCGCCGAGCAGTCCATCATCGAGGCATCGAACGCATTCTCGTTCGCGCTGTTCGGCAAGGTTTCGGCGGCGCAGCCCGGCGCCAACGTATTTCTCTCGCCGCTGAGCGCGTCGATGTCACTGGGCATGGCGCTCAATGGCGCCGGCGGGTCCACCTACGACGAGATGCGTGCCACGCTGCAGTTCGGAAGCGCCACGCAACACGATATCGACGCCGGCTACCACTCGCTCATCACGCTGCTCACCTCGCTCGACCCCGGCGTCCAGCTGCAGGTGGCGAATTCCATCTGGTACGACCGGACCTTTCCCTTTGCGCGGGCGTTTCTCGACACCACCTCCACGTACTTCGACGCCGAGGTGCAGCCGCTCGACTTCAACGATGCAAGCGGCTCGCTGTCCGCGATCAACGGCTGGGTGGCCGCACAGACGCACGGGAAGATCCCGTCCATCCTGAACAGCATCGCCTCGAACGACGTGATGTACCTGCTGAACGCCGTCTACTTCAAGGGACAGTGGCGCCAACGATTCGATCCAGCGTCTACCGAACAGGCGACGTTCACACCGGCCACCGGTGTCCCGCAGACGGTTCCGCTGATGCACGCGAGCCACGCCAGGCGCTATGCCGCGGGCGCCGGCTATCAGGCGGTGGAGCTCCCGTACGGCGACTCGGCGTTCGCGATGATCGTGCTGCTGCCGGCGCCCGGTACGAGTGTGGACGCCCTCGCCGACTCGCTCTCCCCGAGCTTCTGGGCCGGCCTCACCTCGTCGCTCCGGGTTGCCGACGTGGACCTGTACCTGCCGCGCCTCGATCTGACCTACGGCCGGACGCTGAACGGCGATCTCATGGCCCTCGGCATGCCGTCCGCGTTCGACCCCGACGCCGCGGACTTCTCCCGTATGTCCGCCGCCGGCGGACTGTACATCAGCTTCGTGAAGCAGAACACGTTCGTGCACGTGGACGAGAGCGGCACGGAGGCCGCGGCGGCCACGGTCACCGGGGTCGGGGTGACCTCGGTGCAGGAACCGCCACCCGCCGTGATGCGCGTCGACCGGCCCTACCTGTTCGTCATCCGCGAGCGGCTGTCCGGCACGCTGCTGTTCATGGGCAAGATCGCGCGCGTGCCCACCGGCTGATCGCGGCGCGCGTCGATTCAGGGAATCGTGATCAGGCCGAACGCGCCCCCGAATTCGTCGTGCACCGTGGTCAGGTTGGCCGGTACCTGCCAGTCGCCGCCGTCGATGCGAACGGCCAGGCGATGGGGACCGGCCGGTACGGCAACGGCCAGGGCCCACGCGTCGCCCCGTCGGGTGAGCGTACGGGGCTCCCATCCCGTGAAGTCGCCCATCACCTCGACCTGGGTCGCGCCGGCCACGCGTATCTCGATCTGCTTGTTGCCGCCACCAAGGGCGGTCGCGCTGGCCACCGGCGTGGTGGCGGGCAGCGGTGCCGGATGGGGAAGCCACGCCGCCGGGCCGTGCAGCCGCACCCGCAGCGAGAGGCTGACGTAGCGCGCCTCCGGCGCGCCGCGGGTCAGATCCTCGAGTGCCCGGCCGCCGGCCACGACCACGGCCACGCGGGGGGTCACCCAACCGGTGACGGCGGCGGAGGCCCAGACCCCGCGCGGCACGCCGTTCCCCTCGACCGCCACCCGCCATCCGCCCGCCATCGCAAGCGACACGCGACCCGCATCGTGCGTCCAACCGGCGGTCAGATCGGCGAACGTCGGACTTCGCAGCGGTCCCGCCTGGGGGGAGCCGTCGAGTTGCGCGCTCGTCGGCGCCTGCATCACCCGCGCACCGGCGGACCACCGATCGTGCGCCGCCAGCCACCACCCGCCGGCCTCGGCCAGCGCGATGCGGCGGGTCAGGAAGCCGTGCGCCGCGCCGGCACCCACGCCCAAGTAGCCGCCCGGCGTCCGGCCGGCCGGCATATTCGCGCGCCGCCACCAGGCCGCTGGTCGTCGGGCGCGCGCCGTCGAGCGCAAGGTCGCTCCCGCTCAGCGAAAGCTCCCACCGCATCCGCTGCCCGGGGGCCGCATACACCGCCGCGTTCGCCGCCGCCTGCGCCGTGCAGGCGCCGTTCGCCCCACAGGCACCGAGCGCAGCCGCGGCGACCCCCGCGCGATCGTTCTGCCGGACCAGGGTGGCGCCGAACGACTCGGCGCCGGACTCGGGGATTCCGCGCTGGTGGAGCCACGCGCCACCGGCGTCGACGTCCATCACCAGTCCGCCGTCCTGCGCGGCGCCCACGCGCGGCGCGACGGCGCACGCCAGGGCCGTCGCGACGCGCAGGAAGACGCTACGATGCATCTTCCAAGCTAGCCCATCTCACCCCCCACCGGGCAGCGTCAGCGACCCGTACCGGTCGCGGTCGGCGAACTGGTCGCGCTGGGCACGGTCCGCACGGCGAGGATCGCCTCCAGCCGTTGCACCCGGACGCCGAGCGAGGCGTCGGCTACCGCTCCCGCCCGCACGTCGGCGTTCACGTCGTTCCCCAGGGCCACGAGCTCCCGCGCCGGCGCGTGGCGGCGGACCAGCGCCGTGATGATCCCCGCCGCGCGCGCGGCCGACACGCCGCTCGCGGTCAACTCCGCGAGTACGCCCAGCGGCACGGCCACCGCACCATTCCCGGCGGCGGCGCGCACCATGCGCAGGCCGTCCGCCGTGACCCCGGTGCCGAGCGCATCGGCGCCGGCAGCCAGATCCGCCGGATCGGCCAGCGGGCCGAGGGCGCGGCGCGCCTCCAGCAGCCGTCCGGCCACGGCCTGTGCCGCCGCCAGAATCAGCGAGTCGGGCGCGTGGCGGAGCATGCCGAGCCGGACCTTGGCCACGATCGGACCGGCGGGGAGCCCGGCCATGTGGGCCTGGTCCAGCACGCGGGAGACCGCCACGGAAGTTGCCGAATCGAGACCCGCACCGGCGCGCCGACGATCGCTGGGCACGCAGGCGTGCTGGTGCGACCAGTAGTGCCGCGAGCAGCAGCACGGCGGCGAGCAGGCGCCGGCTCACGGGCGCCCCACGATGATCACCGATTCCTTCGACCCCAGATCGGCGTCCCGGGTGGCCGGCGCCCTCGGGTCGAGCACGAAGCTCGAGTCGTCGACGAGAAAGGCGTAAGTGTGCCGGCCCGGCGTCAGCGGCAGCGTCACCGACCAGAGGCCGCTCCCGGCGGCACGGGTGAGCGGAGCGGCCGTCGGATCCCATCCGTTGAAATCGCCGATCAGCGACACGCGGTGGGCCCGGCTGCTCTGGAAGACGAACTGCCAGGTGAGCAGCGCCGGGTTGTCGCCGGCGTTTGCCGCCTGCACCACGAGGCCGTTCGACGCCGAGCCGGCGGCGGCGGGCACGGAGCGCTCCCCGGGCTGGAGAATGCCGCGCGCCGCGTAGCCGGCCACGCACGCCGCGGCGGCGATTCCCGCCACCGCAAGGATCGTCCGACGGCGGCGGCGACGGACCATGGTGTCGCGGGAAGATTTCCTCCGGGACCGCGCTCGCCGCCTGCGCCGCTTCGACGGCCCGAGCCACGGCGTCGGGACGTGCCGGCGGCTCGCGCCGCAGCTCGGCGATTGCCCGGGCCAGCGTGGCATCCAGTTCGTGTTCGTGCTCACTCATAGGCCGTCTCTCGTTTCACCAGCGCCTGCCGGAGTTGGTCGGCCGCCCGCTTGACGCGCATCTTGAGCGCCGATCGCTTCACCCCCGTCATCGCCTCGATTTCCTCGTAGGAAAATTCCTCCACGTAGTGCAGCAGGAAGATCTCCCGATTGTAGTCCGGTACGTCGGCCAGCGCGCGGCGGACCGCCGTGCCCCACTCGTCATCGTGCAGCGCCGCCGCCGGCACCGAAGGCACGGAGAACGGCGCGGCGTCCACCATCGCGTCCAGACTGCGCACCTTGCGCGCGTGCGCGCTGGCGTTCGCATTGCGGCAGCAGTTGCCCAGAATGTGAAAGAGCCACGACTCGAACCGCTGCCGCTCCTGGTATCGGGGCAGCGCCCCGAACACCCGCACGAACGTCTCCTGCACGATGTCCTCGGCGTCCGACGGATTCGAAAGCATGCTCGTGGCGAACCGGAGGCAGCGGCCGTAGTAGACCTGCACGAGCGCCGTGAACGCCTGGGCGTCCCCGAGCTTCGCGCGGCGAATCGTCGCCGGATCGATGTGAGCGTCGGATGCGTTGCGCTTCAGTGGCGATGCAGTCAGTCGGCAGACTCGGCTCAGGTCCCTACAGGCTCAACCGGGCGCCGGCGGCCCCGGTCACCCTTGAGAATACCCGATCAGCGGATTCCGGTGTCGAATTCCAGTCCGATCCACGTGACGCCGGCGGAATCGACGGTCACCTGACGGGTCTGCGAGGCCGGCGAGATGATCGGCGCGTCGGGGCCCGGCACGATGACGAAGGTGCCGGGTGGCAGGGCGACCTGGAAGCGCCCTGCCGAATCGGAGCGGAAGCTCGCCACCGCCTGTCCGCCGGCGAACACGGAGAAGTGAGCGGCAAAGGGCGCATCGCACGGAATCTCGACCTGGCAGACCGGGGTCGTCGGCGCGCGCCTCACCATTCCGGCCAGGCCGGTGTTGGGCATCAACGGGTCCGTGATCGGGGCGGTCGCGGGAGGGTGGTGGCAGGCGACGAGCGCGAGCACGCCGGCGAGCACGGAGTTGGAGAGCAGGCGCATGGAGGGCACGGGTTGAGTACTGGGTCCTGCCCGCTCAACCGGGATGACGGGGAAGCGGTCACTGGGCGTTCGTCGGAAGATCCGGTCCCGTCCGGTTAGACTTCGCTATCCGGAGTGGGGCGAGCGGCCATCCATATGGACGGGGGTTTCACGTCAAATGGGGGAATGGAAATGAATCGCACGCGAGTTTCGGCGAAGCCGACGTTCAACAGCGGTGCGGCGTGGGGCGCCCGCGCCGCGCTGGTCGCCGTCGGGTTGATGTTCTGGTCCGTGCCGCAGGTGGGCGCGCAGGGCGGGCCGCCGCCGGGCGGACGGCCCGCGACGCCACCCAAGCCATTTCCGCTCACCTTGACCCTCACCGATGGCACCACCGCCTCCTACCGGGTACGCGAACAACTCGTGGGGATCAAATTCCCAAGCGACGCGGTGGGCACGTCGACGGCCGTCACCGGCACGATCGTGTTCAAGGGGGACGGCTCGATCGACAGCGGCAAGTCGAAGCTCGTGTTCGACCTTCGCACGCTGAAGAGCGATCAGTCCATGCGCGACGGATTCATCCAGCGGCGCACGCTCGACACGGAGCAGTATCCCGACGCCGTGTTCGTGCCGAAGACGATCACGGGAATGCCCAACCCGCTCACCGGGCAATTCGGATTCGAGCTCTCGGGCGACATGACCATCCACGGTACCACCGCCCCGCTGACGTGGCAGGGCATCGCCACGGTGGATGACCGCAGCGGGCACGTGGCCGGCCGGGCGACGACCACGTTCACGTTCGAGAAGTTCGGCATGACGATTCCGAAGATCTTCCGCGTGATGAGTGTGGCCGACAGCATCACGCTGGAGGTGGCGTTCCAGTCGAAGATCGAGTGAGGGTTGGCGCTCGAGCCGGGGCCGGGAACGGAGGGGGGGGCGCGACGTGACGCCCTCACCCGCCCCGGCGGGACTCCCTACCGGCCGAGCGTCGCCTCGACATCGCTGCGGTACGGGGAATACTCGGCGCCCGTGAGCGCCGAGGCCCCACCCGGAACCGCCGAGCGGAGACGCGCCATGTATTTCCGTTCGGCCGTCGCGTCGTGACCGTCGTGCGCGGCGTCCGCGGCGAGCACCAGTCCCAACACGTCGTCCTTGTGGCGCGCGAGAATCGTATCGGCCTGAGCCGCGGCGATTTCGGTGCGCCCCGCCGCCAGCGCCACCCGCCCCAGATCGTAGCGCTGCGACAGGCTCATGCTGTCCAGCATCTGAAAGGCCGCGATGGCCATCGGTGAGAACCGCTGCACCGTGTCCATGAAGTGACCCTGATAGGCGCGGAGGACGAGGTCGTGCAGGCGTTGTGCGCGCTCCGCCGGCGACATCTGGCTGATGTCGGGCGCTGCGCCCGCCCCCGCCCCCGCCGCCGCGCCGGCCATCGGGCCGCCGCCCATTCCGCCACCGTCCGGAGGTGCCGCCGGCCCCGGCGTGAGCGAACGGCCGGCGACGTAGAGAGCCAGCGCCAGAAAGCCGAACAGCGAGACCGCCGTCCACATCCGCCCGCGCGAGCGGTGCACGGGCGCCGGCGGCGAAGCAACCGGGGCCGCCGCCGCGCGGGCGGGCGCACGAGGGGCGGTCGGTGCGGTTGCCTCGATCGTCTCGCCGCACAGGGAACAGAACTTCCCGGATACCGGCGCGCCGCAGTTGGGGCAGACCGGTGTGCGTGGGGTCTCGTTCATCGGATCATCGGAGTCTTGGTCGCGGGAGCAGGTGCGTCATCGCGCCCGGAATGTACCTGACGATTGGCGTCGGCGCGCACGGCCGGACGGCAGGGCCCATGATCTGGTAGCGGTGCCCCGGTGGCTGATGCCCCCGTTTGCGGTGACGTGCGGGAGCGTCGCGGGAACGGGAACCGCAATGCCGCCTTCGGGGTCATCCGCCGCGCCGCAGAGAGTCGTGAGCCCGAACGAAAAGCATTGTTGGCGCAGCGGCAGCGTCGCGGCATGGGGCGGCCGCGGTGCTCAGGCGGATCCCGGCGTTCGATACCGTCACGATCATGATCGACAGTGTGCCCATGACCTTCGACGCAGTCGGCATCACGGCCAACGACAGCGCGGGGCCGACGATCACGGAGGCGACGGTCGCGAGGGACGCGGGTGGGACGGCGAGCACATCAGCTCCGTCTCCTGCCACCTCGCCACGCTGAGCTTCCACGTCGAGGCGATCGTGTCGCGTCCACCGGTGGAGTGGTGGGGGCACAACACCGCGAGCGGGACCCACACCATCTGTCTCGATGTCATGCAGGTGCCGGGCGCTGCGGTGACCCTCGGCCTGTCGGCCGGCGGGCACCATGACTAGCTCCCCGCGGCAGCGCCGGAGCGTCGGCGGGAGGCGGTAACGAACGCCCCCCGCCGGCAATCGGGCGACCAGGCGGGCCCCGCCTGGTCGCCTACAACCGGTATTCGAGCCGCATCGTCGGCACGTCCACATCCGTGGTGACCGTCGCGTGGCGTGCCCCGGCGCCGTTCGTCCCGCCTGCGGCGGACACGTCGAAGTGCACGTGCATCGTTTCCACGCTGCATGTCACGTTCGGAAGCGGCGTGAATCCGGGACAGGCGGACCGCGGCGTCGTCGAATCCGAGACGAAGCTCTCGCTTCCAGAACTCACGATCCAGTAGGTGACGGTGCCGGCTGCGCCGAGTTGAAAGAACCGCGCGTTGCCGACGCCGCTACCACCGATGGGACCGGACGCGGAGTTCGGCGGTGTCGTGCCGCCCTGCGCAAAGCCGCCCAGGTCGATGAGGGTCGAGAGGTGGGACGGATCGTCGAACCCGACGACCGTCCACGTGGAAAACGACCCACCGGCCGGATTGGTATAGGCGCGATGGATGCCGACGAAGTAGAGCGGCGCGGTGGTGAGATCGGTATTCGTCGCGATCTGCCGCGCCTGCACCCCCGCCGCGAGCACGCCGAAGGCGGAGTCGCGAAGCGCCACGAGGTCCGGGTTCGAGGGGTTGCTGTCCGCCGCCACCTGCACCGCGCTGTCGAGCGAGTTCACCTGGTCGCGCGTGAGTTGGATGGCGCCGGACTGGCGGCTGGGCGCCGTACTGTCCTTGCAGGCGGCGAGCGATACCAGGGCAGCGAACACGATGCGTGACGCGAACTGACCGAACCGATCCATGCGCATGGCGACTCCCGGAGCGAACGGGAAGACGACGGCGGCTCCGCAACGCTCTGCCGCGCATCCGGCCGCACGTGATGCGAACCCGAGACCGCACCCCTCCCCGGCCTCGGGCATACGGGTCTCGGGGCCTGAGTGTACGGGTTTTGTCAGGCTGCCCGGCTATGCGACTGCGGGGCCGAACCATCGAGCCTGCGGGGGTATTGTTAACGCGTCAACTATTTTCTCAGGAGCACCATGCGACGCATCACCAGCACGCTCGTGGCATTTGCTCTCACCCTCGCGGCCGCGAGTTGTGGGGGCGGACTTGGGGGCGGCTATGGAAGTCCGCCGACGGCCCCGCCGCCGGGCGGTCCTCCATCCACGAGCAACATGATCAACATCGGCGACGATCACTTCACTGCGGCAGCGACGACGATCCCCAAGGGCACCACGGTGACGTGGACGTGGACCACCGGCACGACGCACAACGTCACCTTCGGCGACGGATCGGGATCCGGCGACAAGTCGGGAGGCACGTTCACCCGGACGTTCAACACGGCCGGCACGTTCAACTACGTCTGCACCATCCATCAGACGCTCGGCATGACGGGAACCATCACCGTCCAGTAGGAGCGCCAGGAACGGCTCATGAAATCCTCTTCACCCAAGCGCTGGAAGCTCGCCCTGGTCGCGGCCGTCGTGGCCTGGGCCCCGGTTCGCGCCGCTGCGCAGGAATTCGACATCGACACGTCGGCGCACCGCCTGGTGCGCTTCACCTCGAACACGCAGGTCAACACCTTCGACGGCGTCACCAACCGGATCGACGGATACGTGGTGCCCGGGGATTCCGCACTCGTGCCCGGATCGCAGCCGCATGCGTCCCAGTTCTATTTCGAGGTCGATCTGGCCAGTCTGGACACGGGGATCGATCTCCGCAACCGGCACATGCGCGATGACTATCTGCAGGTCGCCCGGTACCCATACGCGAAGTTCAAGGGAGTCCTGGAGCAGATCGAGCGCGGGCCGGGCGATTCGCTCCGGGTAACGGCAAAGGGCACCATGAGCATCCACGGCGTGGACCGCGAGGTCCGAATTCCGTGCACGATCGCGCCGGCGGGATCGCACTATGGAACGCACTGCGCGTTCCAGGTACTGCTGTCGGATTACGGCATCCCCATCCCGAAGCTGATGTTTCTCAAACTGTCGAATGAGATCCGCCTGGACCTGACGTTCTCGCTCGCACCAGCCACGGGCCGTGGCTCATCCGGAGGCATGCAATGAGGGTTCGCATCCGTTTCGCGGCCGCGGCCGTTTTGGTCTTTGCCACGGCGCGCGGCGCCCCCGCGCAGCAGGTCGCCTGGCATCGGCACGACTCGACCGCGGTGGTACCGATCACGGTGTTTCACTCGGAGCAGGCGGCCGATTTCCCTACGGCCGCCACGATCGGCAAGGGCAAGTGGCAGTTCGAGATTTCCCATCGCTTCGAGCCGCCCTTCTCAGCGGGAGCGGGTGCGCTGTGGGGGCTCGATGGTCCGATCTTCAACCGCCTCGGCATCTCCTACGCGCCGACGCGGGGGACGATGCTGCACGTGGTGAGGAGCAACCTGCAGGACAACGTGGAGTTGGGTGGGAAGGTGAGATTCCTCGAGGGGGGACGCGGGGCTGTTCCGTTCCAGATGGCGCTGGCCGGAGGCTACGCCTGGAACACCGCGGTGCGCGCCTCGGACGGTCCGAACTACACGAACAACGAGCCGCAGGCCTACCTGCAGCTCGTGCTGAACGCGCTGGTGGACCATCGCCTGGCGCTGGGTGTGGTCCCCTCGCTGTTGCACAACCCCCGGATCGACGACGCGACCGCGCCCAATGAGACCACGGTAGGGGTGTACGGCACATTCTTCGTCAACCAATATCTCGGCGTGATCGGCGAATGGAACGCCAGTCCGGCCCGCCAGAACTTCGAGCATGACGCCGGCGCGTTCGGCGTCCAGCTCGAAACCGGTGGACACTTCTTCAAGCTCCTGGCCACCAACTCCACGCGTCCGAATCCGACCCAGTTCCTGGCCGGCACCCCGTACGCGTTCACCCCCAAGGAGTGGCGGTTCGCCTTCAACGTCACGCGACTGCTCGCATTCTGAGCCGGGGCCGCCGATCAGCCGGCGGTGTGTCTCGCCGTGGAAACGATGCGGAGCGAGCTCACGCGCGCCGCGGTAAGGCGCCATTGCGGGTACGAGCCACGGCGCCGGTGTCGGTTCGAGATGACGGCCGCACAGCGAGTGCCGCCGCCGTCACTCCGTCCGAAGCGCCGCCAACGGATCGACCCGGCCCGCCCGGCGGGCGGGGAGCAGACCGGCGAGCAGCGCGGCGCCGGTGAGCACGGCGACGGCAAACGCGATCGACACGGGATCGAACGCCCCGACCCCGTACAGTTCAGAGCGCAGCAGGCGGGCGCCGACGAGCATCAACGGCACGCCGACGATCACGCCGCCGGCCACCAACGCCAGTCCATCGCGCAGGACCAGTCGCACGATTCCGCGCGGCTCGGCGCCGAGGGCCAGGCGAAGGCCGAACTCACCGGTGCGACGCAGGGTGGCGTAGGACAGGATGCCGTAGAGGCCCATTCCGGCAAGCACGAGCCCGAGCATCCCGAATCCGCTCACGAGCCGCGCCATGAGAATGTCCTGACGAATCGCTTGCCGGGTGAAGTCGTTGAGGGCGCCGATCTCGCCGATGCGGAGATCCGGCTCCATCTCCTGCACCGCGCGGCGAACCGGCCCCACGAGCCGCGCCGGGTCCCCCGTCGTTCGGATCTCGAAGGTGTTCCCGCCCTTCTCCCACATCGGGACGTAGAGGCGCGGCAGCGGTGCGCCGCGCAGTTCGCGCTCGTGGACGTCGGCCACGACGCCCACGATCCGGTATGGCGGCCCGCCACGCGCGATCGTCTTCCCGATCGGGTCCTCGTGAGGGAAGACCCGCCTGGCGAGCGCCTCGTTGATGACGGCCACGTGCCCGGGATCGCCGAGATCGGCGGACGTCAGATCGCGACCGCGCCGCATCTGCGCGCCGATGGTGGCGAAATACTTCGGCCCGACGACGTCGTACCAGAGCGTCGAATCGCTCTCCGTGCGCGGCACGAAGCCGGGAACCTCGAACGTGCTGAACCCGTCCTGCCCCTCGAAGAAGCCGTTCCGCGAGAACGTGACGCCGGCAACGCCGGGCACTGCCGCCAGCCGCCCGGCGAGATTCTCGCGCATCACTTCGAGCGCCGTATCGGAGCGCTGCATCTTCTCCGTTCCGACGGTGACGATGAGCAGGTGCGCGCGGTCCAGTCCGATGTCGCCCGTCTGCAGGGCCTGCAGACTGCGCACCACCATCCCCGTTGCCGCGAGCATGGTGAGCGAGAGCGCGACCTGCAGTACGACGAGCCCGCGGCCGGCGCCGAATCGCTGCCACGCGCTCGCAATGCCGCGCGAGTGGGCACGGAGTACGGCGTTCAGGTCCACCCGCGTCGCCCGCAACGCCGGCGCCAGCCCGAAGATCAGGCTCGTACCCACGGCCAACGCGCCCGTGAACGCGAGCACGCTCCCGTCCAGGCGCGTGTCGAGCGGGAGCACGCTCCCGCCGCCGGCCGCCAGCCGGAGCAGGAGCGCCACGCCCCAATGCGCCAGCTGCAGCCCGAGCGCGGCGCCGGTGACCGCGAGGAGCAGGCTCTCGATCATCAGTTGCTGGACGATGCGGCCGCGCGCCGCGCCGACGGCCAGACGAACGGCGATTTCGCGGCTGCGCGACGCCCCGCGCCAGAGCGCGAGGTTCGCCACGTTGGCGCAGACGATCAGGAGTACCAGTCCGACGGCGACGAGCAGCGTGTAGAGCGCCGCCGCATACTGCGCGCGCCAGTAGGAGAATCCGCGCGCGCCGGGCGTGATGGGCGGGTGGTCATACAATTCCCCTTGCAGGCGATGCCCCTCGCGCGTGGCACCGGCGTCGAGCAGACGCTGGATGAGCGGCACGAGTGCGGCCCGTGCCTGTTCGAACGTCACGCCGGGCTTGAGCCGGCCCATGAGCAGCAGCGCATCGGTGCCGCGGTCCGTCAGCCAGCGGTTCGTCGGATAGAGCACCGGCTCCATGGTGAGCGGCAGCCACACGTCGGTGCGATCACCCACGACGTCGCCGGCGAAGCTCGGCGGCGTGACCCCGACGATCGTCATCGGCACGTGATTCACGGACACCGTGCGGCCCACCGCGTGGGGGTCCCCGCCGAAGCGGTTCCTCCAGTACCGGTCCGAAATCACGATGGCGGGATCGGCGCCGACCACCCGATCCTCATCCGCCCGAAACAGCCGCCCGTGGCCGGGCGGCACGCCGAGCACGCTGAAGTAGTTCGCCGTCACGTACCGTGCCCGCGGAAACTCCGGCTTCGGCGTCGCACCGGCGACGATCGAGTCGGGACCGGGTGACGGTGTGATCACGAACGGCAGCGACCCGGCGCCCGTGGTGCCGTAGATCCCGGAGAACACCGTGTTGTGATCCCGGATATCCTGGTACAGGGGGTACGAATAGACGTCGGTGCGGGGGGCGCCCGACCAGGTGGAGTTCGTCTGGGACACATCGCCGAGCGCCACGAGTTGCTCGGGCTGCGCCACCGGAAGCGGACGCAGCAGCAGCGCGTTGACCAGCGAGAAGATGGCGGTATTCGCGCCGATGCCGAGTGCGAGCGTCGACACGACCACGGCCGTGTAGCCGCGGTGATGCCGCAGGGCGCGGAGCGCGTATCCGATGTCCCGTCGCAGGTGCTCGATTCGATCCTGGATCTTCACCACTCGCTCCCTGCGCTGACCGATGCGCGGCAGCTCGTCGCGGATGGCCGGCAGGTCGCCGAAGCGCAGTCGTGCCTGCCCCGGTGCGCTTTCGGGGCGGCGACCGGCGCCGGGGTTAGCGCCTCGAGGAAGTGGCGCTGGAGCGAGCAGCGCAGGCGGCTGGCGTCGAGGTCAGGCATTGGTCGTGGACGGGTGAGGTGATAGTCAGCGAGGTCGTGAGGGAACGTGAGCGCCGGGGGCCGCGAGATCCTCAGATATAAAAACATCCCATTCCCATCGCGACGCAACGGGTGGGCCCCCCCGGCCCCGTCCTCCGCACAAGCCTGCGGCCACGCGATCCCCGCCGAATGGTTTCTGGCTCTGGGTTTCAACGAAAGAGCCCGCCGGAAGGCACGCCAATCGACACTCAACGACCCATTTTCACCCCCAAGCGCTCGCGAACGCTTGGGAGTGCCGCCGTATGGTGTTACGGCAATCGCTTCCGCCCCGCTGGCCGAAGTCAATTCGCACCCGGCGAGTGCACGCAACCCGACCACCGAGACCGTCGATCCCCTCGACTTTCCGGCGCGCCGCGTCACGCACGTCCCCAAAAAGCACCAGCAGTCATCGATCGGATCCTGGCGCAACTGCGCCGCACCGGCGGCGCCGCGCCGGGCCCCCCGCCCGTCAGGCCATACTGGGATTGAGATTCCCATCCTTGCAATTCGGGTCGGGTCCGCCAATTTTGCCTGACCTCTGAACACGGATCGCACGCGTCGCACACTTCCGCCCACTGGAGTGTCCCCATGTCCCGCTGCCATGTTCCCCTGCTGGGATCCGCGGCTCCGGTCCCCGTGTTCGCTGCTCCCCGCCGAGCACGGCGTCGTGCGCGATCTCGCCAGTCCGACCTGCCACGACGGCCGGCATCCAGTGTTCGATCCGGACGCCAAGTATAAGCCTGAGTTGTCCTGACCGGTTCGGAAGTGCGCGCTGGCCGGTGATCGATCAACGGAGGTGGAGCCATGAAACGGACGCTTGCTGTTCTGGCGGCAGTGATGCTCGTGGTCGTCGCTTTTCTCGTGATCCGCGGCTGGGGCCGCCCCCGCACCGCATTGACGTCAACCACGGCGCCCACGACTACGGTGGCGACACGCACCGGCGCCGGAACCACGGCTCCCTCGGTGCCACGGGCCATCCTCTCCCGACACATGAACAGCGACGGGGTGCTCGACCTCGAAGGGGTCCTGCAGCTGTTCTCCTACGCGGTGGCGCCGCTCCCCGGCGTGACCGTCCCTTCGGGTGGCCCCGACTCGACCGGCGACTGGGGCGAGCTCGCGCTCGAGGCCATGGCGCCGCACCTCGACGAGCTCTCTCCGGCGCAACGCGAGGCCGTCCTCCGGTATTACCAGCCCGCTCCGGGAACGACCCCGATATCCATCGAGGCGGGAGCGGCTGGCGGCCGAAGCGCGGCCCCGCGCGCGCCCGGCCGTGTCTTGGAGGCGGCATTCTTCACGCTCCCGGACCCGGCGCCCACGTCCCCCACCACCGCTGTACAGGCGGCAATCGTGAGCGACATTCGTGGCGCGGTCACCGCCGAGGCGACCAAACTCGGGCACGCCATCGGCGACACGCCGACCAGCGGCTCGCCCGCCGCGGTGCACGTGGTGTTCGCCGCCAATGACCTGAAGCTGGGCAAGGGCGGCATCGCCCCGGCCTGGACGCTGGGAAGCCACGATACGCTCAGGACCGACGGGAAGACGGACTTCGCGGGGGGCGTCGACAACTGCACGATCTTCGTTGGGCCATCGATATGGGCGCACTGGGGCCCCACCCCCCTGGAGGTGGCGCAGATGTACCACGAGGTGTTCCACTGCTACCAGTTTTTCGTGATCGGCCACTTCACGGCGGCGGCGGCCTATGCCGCGCCGGCCTGGGTGAGCGAGGGCGGCGCCACGTGGGCAGCCGCATCGATCGCCGACTTCGACGAACCGGCCTTCAAGGCCTACCTCGGGGCGCCCGCCGAACCGCTCGCCAAGCATTCGTACGACGCCGTCGGCTTCTACTTCGAACTCGAATACCTGAACCGCCCGCTGTGGCCCGAGTGGTGGCACGTGTGGAGCGACGCGGCCGTCGGCGGATGGTCCACGACCGACTGGTTCACCAGCATCACCGGGACCGCCTACAACGCTCTCGGCCAGTCGTGGGCGGCGAGCTTCTACGAGGACCCGGCGTATGGCCATCCCTGGGACGTGACGGCGCCGCACCAGACGGCGAGGACCACCATCACGCCCACCGGTTTCGCCAGTGGCCAGCAGTCGCTCACGGCACCCCCCTACTCCACGAGCCAGATGGTCGTGTTCCCTCAGCCAGCGGGAACGGCGGTCGGCATCTCGGCCACGGGCATCACACGGCTCATCGACGCCGGCAATCATGAGCTCGTCAACGCCAGCCTGATCGTGCTGTGCTGGGACAACTGCTCGTGCCCGAACTCGAGCCCGCTCGCGAAGTCGCTGTACCATGTCAACGGGCAGGTGACGTGGGCGATGACGGCACTGGTCGGAGGTGCCGAGGCCCTGTTCCAGTCGGTGCCAATCAAAGACGTGTGCGATGCGAAGCCGGACGACTACCCGCCGCCCCCGCCCCCGCCCTGCCCCTCGAGGTGCCCCGGCAGCGACGGCGATCCCCACCTCACGACGGTCAACCTGCGCGAGTTCGAGTTCCAGAACGCGGGCGAGTTCGAGCTGCTCCGCTCCGGGGACGGCCGGGTCGAGATCCAGGCCCGTCAGGAGCCCATCGCGGGAGGCGCCGTCGGCGCGACGGTCAATACCGCGGTGGCGGTGCGCCTCGGCGCGCACCGCATCGGCGTGTACCGCAAGGGCGACGCGCTCGAGACGCACCTCGATCGCAAGGTGGTCACCTCGACGACCGACCTCGGCGGGGATGGCCGCCTCGTGATCCACGGTAGCCGGGTCGAGGTCGACGCGCCGGATGGCACGACCGTGTCCGCGCTCTCGCGCGGCGCCGGGATCTACCTCGCCGTGCTTCCCTCGGCCGCGCTACGCGACCATGCGGTGGGCGTGCTCGCGCGCATCCCTCCCGGCGCCGCTCTCCCTCCGCTGCCCGACGGCACGACGCTGCCCTACACCAGCTCCGCGGCCGACCGGTATTACTTCCGGTATGGTCGATTCGCCAACGCGTGGCGGCTGACCGACCGGACGTCGCTGTTCGACTACGACGCCGGAAAGTCGACGGCCTCGTACACCGTCCGCGGCTTTGTCCCCGAGCTGGGTTCGGCGCAGCCGGTGGTGGTGCTGGATCCGACGGCACGCGCGTCGGCGGATTCGACCTGTGGCCCGGTCGGTCCCGTCGAGTTGCACGACGACTGCGTGTTCGACGTCGCCGTAACCGGGCAGGACGGGTTCGTGGCCGGCTACACCGCGGCCGCGACCTTCGCCGCCCGCGGTGGTGCGGGCCTCGACGAGGAGAGCCCGGCGCTGCCACCCGCGGCGCGAGTGCGGGCCACGCCGGGGTCGACCAAGCTGCTGGCCGACATCACGGGTATGAGCGGCTCGGTGCTGGCGCCCGATGGAACGATGTACGCGACGGTGAACGAGGGTACGCCTGGCAATTCGACGACGGAGGTGGTGGCGATCGACCCGGTCGCGGCCAGCGTGCGTGCGCGCGCGAAGCTCGACGCCACGGCCGGTGCGGTCACGGGGCTCGCGTTTGCCGGCGGGTCCGTCTGGGTGGTTCCCGCCACCTTCACGTCGACCGGCAGAACCTGCCGTCTCGTGCGCATGGATGCGGCGAGCCTCAAGGTACAGGCCAGCATCCCGCTCCAGGTGTGTCCATCCGCCAGCCCCGCCCTCGCCGCCAGCGGTGACGCGGTGTGGGTACAACAACCCGTGGGTGGATCGGGGGCTCAGGGCGAACTGTGGCGCGTCGATCCGTCGAACAATCGGGTCGCGGGCAAGGTCGCCGTCCCCAACGGCGAGCTCATGCAGGCCGGCATGCTGCTGCTCGGCGGGGCGTTGCAGGGGTCGGCCACAGCCGTGTTCTGGAGCAACGGGCCGGACGTGTACCGCGTGCGGGCACCGTGGTCGAAAGCCGAGAACCTGAACGGGGCACAGGGTCTGTTGTTCCCGGCCGGCGACCGGGCGTTGATCGAGAGCGGGCCCGGCATGGTCGGCCTGTACGGTGGAGGGCCGGGACGCGGGGACGAACTGTCCATCTCCGGCCGCCTCGTCGGCACCGACGGCGCCGAGGTGTATTTCGAGAGGCCCGGCACCGGCGAATCGGAGCAGCTCTGGCGCGTTCCGCTGTCCGGCGGGACGCCGGCGCTCGCCGCCGAGGCGTCGGGAACGGCCGTGCCGTGGAACGACTCGAACGACCCGCGCACCCCACTCTGGTTCGCGCCCAACGTCCTGCTGACGGTGGTGCCGCAATCGGGAGCGGGGGACAAGCAGGACCTCTATCTCGTCGTGGTGCGGCTGCGATGAGTTGCGTGTCCGTGTCACGACGCGCAGCGTGCACCCTTTGCCGTGCACCCTGAAGCGAACGGACACTGGATCCGACAGGTCGGGTCCGGTGGCGATCGGTCGGGTCACGATGCGGTGACCCCCGCTTGCGGTGGCGAACCGACCGGAGTCGAACGAACCGTGGATTCGGCCTCTGGCCAGGTCCACGCCTGCCAGACGATGATCGAGGTGCATACCGTTTCGATGGTCGCGAAGAACAGGTACTCCGGCAAAGCAGGCGGCCGGCCCAGCCCGACCAGCGGCGGAATGAACGTGAGGAATCCATTGACCAGGGTCACGACGCTTCCGGCGATGATATTCGCCAGCCGGTTCGCCCGACGTGGAAGGAATCGACAGGCGAGAATCATCGCGATGGGTATTTCCATCAATACCGCCGAACCAGCCAGCGCCAACTGCCCGAGGTGCGGAGCGTCTCCTGGTGGCGTGCCAACAAGAGCCCACAAGGCAATGACGTCCGCATACAGGTAGTTGAGCAATGCGAAGATCCACAATACGGACAGCCGCTCCTTGGTGTCGTGCATGGGAGGCTCCTGGGGAATCACGAAGGGACGATCCTGGGACGCGAGACCAGCACTACGCCGCCACCTCCTTCAGGGGCTACGGGTGAAGGACGTCAGTCGCATCGCGACGATGCTGCGTCACGAACGCTCTCGCCGATGGCGCAACGCCCGGACCGCGAGGATCACCGAGAACCCACCGGTCACTCCGAGCACATACAGCGTCCAGATGAACAGCAGGGCGCCGTCCCGTTCGAGAAACTCCGGGCGCAATCCGTTCCGCATGTGTAGGGGCAGCATCGCGGCGGCCAGCACGCCGCCGAGCAGCATGATCCCCTGGCCGAATGGCCGTTCGCGCAGAAGCACGGCGGCGCAGACCACGACAAGCAGGATTGCGACGCCGAGTAGCTGATGCAGCCCCGCGGGGTCGAAGCCGAAGACGATGTCCTGAGAGATGTGCAGGGCAAGGAGAAGCACGGAGAGCATCGACGTCACACTCAAGAGATCGCGTTGCTTCACGGAGGCGCTCCACAGGAGACCGACGGTGTACTCGTACGCGACCGGTCCGGCCGCGGGAGCCCCAGGGGGGCCATGAGATCGGCGGCGGATCAGAGTCGACCGATGGTGCCCCTGGCCGGGAGTCGGCTCCCGCGTCGACCGATCAGTCCGGCGAGGAGCGCCGCGAACATGGCGGCCCCGAGAACCGCATAATGGTTTACGCTATCCGCAGTGAGCGGCCGGTCGCGCAGGCGAATCAGTGAATCCGCCATCGCGAAGCTGATCGTACCTGCGACGACGTGCGCGGCCATGCGGTGCCGGCTCAGAAGGGATGTCGGAGCCTCGGCGCCGTCGCCGACCGGTTGCATGGGACCGCGTTCGGTCTCCGCCGAACGAGTGTCTCGCATGATCGCGGCCAGAACCACGCCCAGCGTCGCCGCCATCAGCATCGCCGGTTGCGTTGCCCCGTACCGTGGCAAATCCTCGATGCCGGCGCAGAGATACCAAACACATCCTACCGTGCAGCACACGGAGGACACGGTCCACCAATACGCCGCGAGTCGTGCGCGCAATGCAAGCGCGGTGATCATGCCGAGCAGTCCGCCGCCGATCGCAATCGAGCCGAAGACGAGCGGATGTTCCTGGCATCCTCCCGGTTGATTTCCGAGGAGGAGGTGACAGCGAAAGAAGTCGGCCGCGGCGTAGGTCGCTGCGGTGATGACTGCACACCAGCCCGCGATGGCCGCGACGTTTGCGACGCCGGATACGACTCGTGCGCGCTGGGCTCCGCGGGCAGGTTCCTTCACCCGCCGGCGCCTGTTGATGGTCCACACCAGTGGCACGCCGCCCAACGCCCAGCGCAGTCGTTGCCAATCCCCGTCGGCGCATTCCGCTTCTGCCGCCAACGCGTCGAGCCACTCGCGCGACGCGGGCTCCACGCGTCGGCGCAGCCAGCCGAGCAGTTGTCGCGCCAGGACATCGGCGACCCGTCCGAGGAATCCGTGCGTCTGCACTAGCGGGTGCCTGGCACAAGGGCGATGCGACGGGCTCTTCCCAAGGATGCCGCCTCGGCGAGCTTCGCTCGCGCCGCCTTGGCGCCCTCTCCCGTCAGGCGATACGTATGACGTGGTGGACGACCCGGTTGTTCCGGCTCGGCCCAGCGAGTCTCGAGCCAGCCCTGATCCGCGAGACGCAAAAGGATCGGATAGAGTGTTCCAGACTTGAGACCGGTGAGTTGGCTGAGCCCATAGCCGTAGTGCCATGAGCGCGGCGAAACGAGCAGCTGTTCCAGAACGCTGAGCGTCTGAGGCGACGTGTTTGGCGACCGGGGCATGGCATACTCTACATATGTTGCCTTTGCGACGCAAGAGTCGTTCGGAACCCGACGAGTGCCAACGCATAGCCGAATTGGGTGACCCACAATTGGCCTGCGCGAAAGCCCCGCCCGACTCTCGAAGCGCTTCGCCCCCCTCCACTGGTCACGACCGGCGGCCATCGCCCGCCGGAGAGCCTCATCCGTCGCGCCAGGATTACAGTCCGCGTACGTCCGGACCAGCGTCCCTGAATCATGTCCGCGTTGGCGGGCGGCCGCCTCGATCGGCACCCCTGCGGCCCGCATCATGACCGCCGCCACAGAGCGCCGCGCATCCCGAGCCCAGGACTGCGCATACTGCACGACAGCCCCGCCAGACCACTAGCGCAAGAGCTGCAGGTTTCCAGTTGCCCGAAGAGAAACAGGGCCAGGCATGTCAAGACCTTCGTGAATCGACATCTGCGTCATCTGCCCCGCGTCCAAGTCAAGGTGCACGAGTCCCGCCACCGTACCGCCGGGCGGGCCGCCGCGTGCTCCGTTCATCGTGATTGGCCGCGTAAACGAGATGACCGCCAAACGGTGGCCGCCGTCGTGCTCCAGTGCCTCAAGGCGATAAACGGCCCACCCCTCCACGCCCGAAACCCCGTTCCCGACGGGAATGGACACTGAATTGGAATCCGTCCATGAATCGCCCACCGCGACGGGCCGGACGGGCAACGACAGATCGACATTCACGATCGTGTTGTCGCTGGTGGGGCCCAGAGACATCGTCGGGTTCGCCTGCGGTGGAGTCGTCAGCATGGTGGAATCCCGTCGGCCGAGCGAATCCATCACTTCCCGGGTCGACATCCCGCGCATCGGGTCGCCGGGCAGACGCCCCTGAGATGGCGTAACAGTCGAAGAGTCGACGTGGCGAGAAACCGTCCAGAGCCGACCGTTCTGGCCGACGACCCGTGCGGTGAAGTAGATGACTTGTGTCACGGTTGGCGCGGTCACGTCGGCGCGGTCGGGAATACGCCGCACCTGAAAAGCATACCGGTAGTGCGACGTCTGTCCGACATGGGGCAGCATTCTCAATTCCACGCGGTGTTGCGCCGCCGCTGGAGCTGGCACGAGCACCAAGGGAACAAAACTCAGCACGAGGGACGGCCGGTACATGGATCCGCGGCGGGGTTGTTTCCGAATCGGGGTCTCGCACGAGCGCCACTTGCAACGGATGCAACCCAGTCGAAGGGAGCGGCACCGCGCCCTTGCGTTCCGGCCCGCCCGATCACCGACAGTCCGACAGCCACTTGGACCGCTAGCGTACATGATGCGATGCACGGTTAAAATGGAATCCCATGAAGGCTGCGAGCAAGCCAATTGCCTGTAGCTTGAAATTGTTCCACCCTCCGAAAACGAACCCCACGGCCACGATGAGACACAAGAATGTGAGCGCACGCAGCATGCTTCGCTTCCGCGATGCCTGATCTACTGAACGCACGGGCATGCCTCCTGAGCTACGTGACCCCCGAAAGCTGATCCCGTTCCGACGTCCCGTCCAGGCACGCGGACGGTCCCGGGGAGGTGGAAGAATCGACCTATGGACACCCAGATCGTCGGAGACCCGGCTCATCCGCACCGGATCTGCCCGGACTAAGGCGATGCGGGAGCCATGGGCGGTGTTGCTCGACGGCGGGAAGGTGACACCGGCGATAATCAACGCGGTCCCGCCTCATGTGGTCGCCGCCGGCCGCATCGCGTCAGGGGCGCACCGCTCGATTGCCAGCTGCGACTCCTGCCTCGGTCGGCCAAGCAACGTCGACACACACGCTACCTGCCCGTCCGGGCAGTTGCTGAGGGCAGCCAGCAGATCGTCGCAGGCCGCGAACCGCGGCGCTTGCATCGCGCACGCTCAGCAGCCGGCCTCCAAGACCCACCGCGCACTCGCAGACACTTCACAATTGCCGGTGTAGATCATCGCCTCCTCCGGGGACCACGTGGGCAGGACGAATGTGGTGCGCCCCATCCGGAGCGCACGACTTGGTAGTCCGTCTAGACCGCGACACCATTGGCCGACCTCCGATGGTCCTCTCCACGCCATCGGGATTCGCGCAGGCCCGCGTCTTCGCTGCCGCACCGGTACGGAGCCCTGCGTTGGATCAGACTCGCCGTGTGCGCGGCTGAAGCAGCTGGCACCACGAATTGGCACCGCAGGGGGTCGGATCACAAAACGAAACCCCGCTCGAAACAGGAAGTCTCGGCGGGGCAACGGATTGTGACAGTGGGCCTGAGAGGAGTTGAACCTCTGACCTCACGCTTATCAGGCGTGCGCTCTAACCAACTGAGCTACAGGCCCTGCAGGAACGCATAAACCTAGTCCAGCCACCCACCTCGGTCAACGAATTCGACCCCTTGCCGCAACACCCGGCACACCGAAAATTCGCTCTGCCGCCGACCCGGCCCTGGCCCCTTCCCCGGCTCCCCTCACCCCCCTCCGCCGCATGCGACTCCTCTGCCTCGCCGACGTCCAGACCGGGCCGGCCGCGCGCACCTACGCGCACTCGCAAGCGCGTGCGCTTGTCGGTGTCGTGATCGCCCTCGCCCTCGGCGCCACGGCCGTCGCCGCCGCCGTGCGGCAGGGGCACACCACGCTCGGCTACGTGGCAGCCGGGGTGTTGACCCTCGGGCTCCTGCTCGCGCGCGGCCCCGTCGGCGCCCGCTTCCGCCCCACCAACTGGCTGGTCATCACCGACGAACTCGGGCTCTTCGTCCAGTTCCGGTCGTACCTGAACTACGTGATGCCTACCGACGTCCCGACGGTGGTGTACGTCCCGTACGCCGAGATCCGGTCGGCGCATCTCATCATCGCCCGGACGACGAGCCGGGGCATCGACGGCGCGCGCCAGGTGTGGAGACGACGCATCGTCGCCCTCGACCTGGCCGGCGACACCGCCCCGCTGCAATCCGCGCTGGCCGCCGAACTCTCGCGCCCCGCCCCACGCATCAAGCGCTGGTACGGCTCGAGCTCGACCCGCTATGGCGATTACCCGGTGCAGTGGCGGGGCGGCAACACGCTCGGCATCGAATGGCACGTCGTGCCGGGCGCGCGCACACTTCTCGACGCGCTGCGCAACTACACGACGGTCGGCCCCGACGAGCGGACCGACGAGGACATGGCCCGCCTGGTCACGGCAACCCCCGAAGACCGCGAGGCCCAGCTGCGGGCGTTCGTGCTCCGCGGCGACAAGATCGCGGCGATCCAGCTCGTACGCCTGCTGAACAACTGCAGCCTGACCGAGGCCAGGGACTACGTGGAACGGCTCGCGACGGCCCCGCCGGAGACCACCGGGAGCCCGTAACTACTCGTCGTACTTGCCCGGCCGGGTCGGCCGGTTCTCGTCATCCTCGTCCAACTCGTCGTACTCGTCGTCGAGATCGACGAGGTCGTCGTCGAAATCCTCGTCGTCCTCGTCGTCATCGTCGAGGTCGTCGTCGTCCAGATCGTCCTCGTCATCCAGGTCGTCATCGTCGTCGAGGTCGTCGTCCTCGTCGTCGAAATCGTCCTCGTCATCGCCATCCAGATCGTCGTCGAACTCGTCGGGCTCATCGTCCACGTTCTTCTTGCGCAACGACAGCTCTTCTTCCGACGGACCGAACTCGGCCAGCATTGCTCGATTCTCCATGAGGTGTTGGGGTGTGCTGACGACCCACCGTGAACCGGACTTCCGACTGCACCGACTACAACGCCTACAACGACGCCCGCTCCCGCTTGGCACCGCGCGACAACTTCTTCCGATCCGACATGCTGAGGAAGCGCTTCCGCAACCGGATGAACTGCGGCGTCACCTCGATCAACTCGTCGTCCTCGATATACTCCAGAGCGCCTTCCAGGGTCAACTCCCGGGGGGGCTCCAGGTTGATGTGGTCGTCGGCCGACTTCGACCGCATGTTCGTCAACTTCTTCTCCTTGGTCGGGTTCACGTCCATGTCCCCCGGACGCGAATTCTCCCCGACGATCATCCCTTCGTACACCAGGTCCCCGGGTTTCACGAACAGCGTCGACCGCTCCTGCAGGTTCCCCAGCGCGAACGCCACGATCGGCCCGCCCTCCATCGAAACCAGGGTCCCCCGGCTCCGCCCCGCCAACGGGCCCGCCCACAACCCATAGTCCAGGAACCGGTGGTGCATGATCCCCGTTCCCCTGGTATCGGTCAGAAACTCGCTCCGATAACCGAACAGCCCCCGCGCCGGAATCCGGTACAGCAGCCGCACCAGCCCCTGCCCCGGATTCTTCATCTCGATCATCTCGGCCCGGCGCGGCCCCAGCTTCTCGATCACCGTTCCCAGGAACTCCTCGGGCACGTCGATCGCCAGTTCTTCATACGGTTCAAGCCGCTCACCGTTGGGCCCCACATGGGTGATCACCCGCGGACGGCTCACCTGGAACTCGTACCCCTCGCGCCGCATCGTCTCCATCAGAATCGACAGGTGCAGCTCCCCGCGCCCCGACACGGTCCACGTGTCCGTGGACTCGGTGTCCTCCACCCGCAGCGCCACGTTCCGCTCCAGCTCCTTGTACAGCCGCTCCCGCAGCTGGCGCGATGTCACAAATTTGCCATCCTGGCCGGCGAACGGTGAGTTGTTCACCAGGAAATCCACCGAGATCGTCGGCTCCTCCACCGCGATCCCCGCCAGCCGCTCCGGATGCTCGAGGTCGGTGACCGTGAGCCCGATCTCCACCCCCTCCAGCCCCGCCAGCGACACGATTTCCCCCGCCGAAGCCTGCCCCACTTCTGCACGCTCCAGGCCTTCGAACGTGAACAGTTTCGTCACACGGGCCTGATCGGCCTTCTGGGCCGGGTCCAGCGGCAGCAGCATCACCTGATCGCCCAGGTGCACCGTCCCGCGCTCGATGCGCCCGATCCCCATGCGCCCCAGATACGGCGAATAGTCGATCGTCGACACCAGCATCTGGAACGGCCCCTCGGCGTCGTGCGGCGGCGCCGGCACGTGGCTGACGATGGTCTCGAACAGCGGCGCCAGGTCCTTTGGCGTCACCTCGAGATCCATCGTCGCCACCCCGTCGCGCGCCGAGGCGTACACCACGGGCGCCTCGAGCTGCGCCTCGTCGGCCTCGAGTTCGATGAGCAGGTCCAGCACCTCGTCGTGCACGCGGTGGGGGTCAGCCCCCGGGCGGTCGATCTTGTTGATGACGACGATCGGGGCGCGCCCCAGGTCGAGCGCCTTCCGCAACACGAACCGCGTCTGCGGCATCGGTCCGTCGAAGGCATCGACCACGAGCAGCACGCCGTCCACCATACGCAGAATGCGCTCCACCTCGCCGCCGAAATCGGCGTGGCCCGGGGTGTCGACGATGTTGATCTTGGTCCCGCGCCAGTGCACCGAAGTGTTCTTGGCGAGAATCGTGATGCCGCGCTCGCGCTCGAGCGGGTTGGAATCCATCACCCGCTCCTGCACGACCTGATTTTCCCTGAACGCGCCGCCCTGACGGAGCATCTTGTCCACCAGGGTCGTCTTGCCGTGGTCGACGTGCGCGATGATGGCGATGTTGCGAATTTCCATAGCCTTGAAAGCTAACGGGGTATGCGCGCGGAATGGTAGGCGAACAGCCGTGCCGAACGACGGGGGCCGTGAACTTTCAGCCCGGAAGCCGCGCCTCGATCGCTTCACGCCGGTCGGGATAGGCCTCGACCAGGGCCCGCGTTCCGGTCTCGGCGACCGGTCGCTCGGGAGGCATGCCGGTCAATCTGACGTGGGGAAGCCGCCGGCGCGACGGGCCAGACGTTTCCTCTTGCGTCTCCGGAAATAATCGCCCATCCTCCCAAGGCAAGGCTTCACGCTTTCGGAGGAGGTGGTCGCATGCACCAGTCCGACGACACCGCCGGCGTGGACTACCCGCACGGTCGCGGGTACGGACACGATTACATGCGCGGTGGCGAGGTACTCGGCGGCTACGGATACGCCGACCGGGCGGAATACGAGAAACGGCGGGGCGAGCAGCAGAACGGCAATCGGCCGAGCGGCGCGGGGGACGGGCAGGAGCGAAGTTAGCGCACGGCGCGACGTGATCGTCGCTCCAGTGCGCCACCAGATATGACGAGCGGGGCGCGGATCACCGGATCCGCGCCCCGCTCGTTCGTTCCACCGCCGGACGACCACCGAATGATCGTCCGGCCATCCCGATCACTGCACCGTCACCGACCCGTTCATCCCCGCGTGAATCGTGCACCGGTAGCCGAACGTCCCCGCCGTGTTGAAGGTCCGCGTGTACGTCCCGGTGCTCCGATCCCCCGACGTCGTGCCGTCACCGAACGTGACGTTGTGCGTGGTCCCCGTCCCGAAGGTCCAGGTGACGGTCGTGCCCACCGGCACCGTGGTCGCCGCCGGATTGAAGAAGTTGTCGCCCACGGCAATCGCATTGCTCGTACTCGGCACCCCGCCCCCGCCCCCACCGCCACCGCCACCTCCAGTTGCCGGGGCAGTCGTTCCGCCGCCCCCGCACGCCAGCGCCGCCGCCAACACCAGCAGCCCTGCCGTCCCCCGCTTGAACTGTCGTCGCATCAGGCCTCCCGTGAATAGTTGACACGTCACCTAATACGCCGCCATTTTCTCCCGTTCCTCGTCTGGTGTCATGGTTTTGTAAGGCCGTCCGGGCTCAGGGACCGTGGCTTCGGGGGCCGGGAGACGCCCGGCTTCCGAAGGGGCCTACGGGTGCAGGTGCTCCGCCTCGCGGCCGCCCATCTCGGTGCGCTCCAGCTGCACGGTGACGTGCTGGATCCCCATCTCCTGCAGCACGTCGTGCGCGCGCTCCAGCACCTGCTGGTGCTGGTCGGGGTCGCGAACCAGGGCGTGGGCGCTGGCGGCCACCAGCCCCGAAGTCACCGTCCACACATGCAGGTCGTGGACGTTCTCGACCCCGGGAATGCGCTCCAGCCGCGCACGCACGCCCTCCAGCGGGATGTGCCCCGGCGCGCCCTCGAGCAGCACATCCACCGACTCGCGCAGCAGCGACCACGCGCCGCGCATGATGAGCAGGGTGGTGAAGATGGAGGCCAGCGGGTCGGCGGCCAGCCAGCCCGTCCACCGGATGATCAGCGCCGCCGCCACGGTGCCCACCGAGGCCAGCAGGTCGCCGAGTACGTGCAGGTACGCGCCGCGCACGTTCAGGTTCTCGCCGTGCGCCGGATGGAGCGCGAACGCCGCCCCCGCGTTCACGACGAGACCGATGAGGGCCACCACGAGCATCAGTCCGCCGGCCACCGGCTCGGGCGTCCGGAACCGAATGACGGCCTCGACCATGATCCACGCCGAGATGCCGAGCAGGGTGGCCCCGTTCACCAGCGCCGCCAGAATCTCCCACCGCAGGTAGCCGAAGGTCTTCTCCTCGCTCCCCGGCTGCTGGCAGAACCAGGCCACGAACAGGGAGAGGGCCAGCGCGCCCGCGTCGGTGAACACGTGCCCGGCATCGGCCATCAGCGCCAGCGAATTGGACAGCCAGCCGCCGATGGCCTCCCCGACGAGCAGCAGCAGCGTCAGCACCAGCGCCGCCCGCAGGGCCCGCGAACTGCGCCGCCTCAGCGCCACCTGGTGCGGGTGCGCGTGGTCGTGTCGCCCGGATGCGTGATCGTGGGAGTGGTTGTGCGGCATGTTCTCTGAAGGTACGCAGGCGGTGGGGGCGCCGTCACGGCCCCGCCCCGGGCCCCCTCGCCACGGACCGGCCGCGGATCGCCGGCGCCCGATGCTAGAATGGGAGCCCCACGCGCCGTACCTTGTCTGCATGCTGACCCGTCTCGTCGTGATCGCCGTTCTGCTCTTTCTGAACGGCTTTTTCGTGGCCGCCGAGTTCGCCCTCGTGAGGGCGCGTCGCACCCGGCTCGAGGCGATGACCCGCCGCGGCAACCGGTTGGCGAAGCTGGCCCTCCGCGCCGCCAACAACCTGCCGCGCATTCTCTCCGCCACGCAGATCGGGGTGACGATCTGCAGCCTCGGCATCGGCGCCGTGGCCGAGGATGCGCTGGGGCCCCTGGTCTCGGGGTGGCTGGGCGGGCTGCCCTTCGGCTTCGACCTCAGCGTCCGCCTGGCGATCGGCGGCACCGTGGCGCTGGTGGTGGTGAGCTACTTCCACGTCGTGGTGGGGGAGCTGATGCCCCGCGGCGCGGCGCTCCGCGACCCCGAGAAGATGGCGGGCTGGCTGGCGCCCCCCCTCATGCTGTTCGTGTGGCTCACGTCGCCCTTCTCGTGGCTGCTCAACCGGTCGGCGCAGGTCGCGCTGCGCATCATCGGTCAGGACCTCCCCCGCGGCGAGGAGAACGTGCACTCGGCGGAGGAGCTGCGGATTCTCGTCGAGCAGAGCCAGGAGGGCGGCATGCTGCTGCCGCAGGACGCCCACCTGATCGAGGGTGTGTTCGAGTTCTCGGAGAAGAACGCCCGAGAGGTGATGACGCCGCGCACCGAGATCGACGCCCTGCGTGTGGAGGCGACGCTGGACGAGACGCTCGCCATGGTGGAAGAGTCGCGCCGGTCGCGCTATCCGGTGTTCGAGGAGACGATCGACAACGTGATCGGCCTCGTGCTGGCCAAGGATCTGCTCCCCGTGCTGCACCACCCGCCGGCCGAATTCTCGCTGCGCCAGATCATGCGCCCGGTGCACGTGGTGCCGGGCTCGCGCGAAGTGGAGGAGGTGCTGGCCGACTTCAAGAAGCTCAAGGAGCACATGGCCATCGTGCTCGACGAGTACGGCGGCACGGCCGGCCTGGTGACGATGGAGGATCTGCTCGAGGAGATCGTCGGCGAAATTCTGGACGAATACGACGAGCCCCTGCCCCCCGAAGCGCTGCAGGCGGGCGACGTGACGCTGGTGCCGGGGTCGATGAACATCGGCGAATTCAACGAGCGCTTTGCGCTGTCGGTGCCGGACGCCGACTACACGACCATCGGCGGCGTGGTGTTCGGCGCCCTCGGCCGGCTGCCCGTGACCGGGGACCGGGTGACGGCGCACGGCGCCACCTTCACGGTGAAGGAGCTGGAGGGCCGCCGCATCGAGACGCTGGCCGTGAAGGTCGCCGGCCCCGACGAGAAGAAGGTCGCGCCCCCGGCAGGGTAGCGGGCCGCGCCTGCCGCGGCGCGCTGGCGCGCCGTGAGGGGACCCGCCTAGAATTGTGCCGCCGGCTTCGAGGTCCCGCAGTCCTTCTGCCCCCAGGAGGCTCCACCATGGCTCGCGAATCGAACACGCGTCCGCTCAGCGCTGCCCTCGTGGTTTTCGGTCTCATCTGCACGTTCGGGTTCTACCCGCTCACCATCGTCTGGCCGTCCGGGTGGAGTTGGGGACCCGGCGGCGAACACTACGTGCAGATGATCATCGGCGTGTACGCGACGCTCGGAGTCTTCCTGTTGAGGGCGGCCCGCAACCCGCTCGCGAACCTGAGCCTGATCTGGTTCACGGTGTGGTCAAGCGCCGTGCACGCCGTCATCATGATCTGGCAGGCCGCCACCGATTCCTCGCAGCGCGCCCACATGTACGGCGACGTGGCGGCGCTGCTCCTGATGGCCATCGTCCTGGCGGCGCTCACGCCGCGTCGGCTGGGCACGACGACCTGATCGGCGTCGCGCCCGGCAGCGGCGTCAGGCGTTCACGCGACCCGCAATCGCCGCGGCCAGCCGCGCCGCCGCGATCATGCTCGACGCATTGGCGCGCCCCTGCCCCGCGATGTCGAGCGCAGTGCCGTGGTCGGGACTGGTGCGCGGAAAGGGCAGCCCCAGGGTCACGTTCACCGCACTCCCGAACGACGCCACCTTGATGGCGGTCATGCCGACGTCGTGGTACGGCGCGATCACGGCGTCGAACTCGCCGCGCATGGCGCGGACGAACACCGTATCCGCCGGAAAGGGGCCGGCCAGGCCGGCCGCGCGCGCCGCCGGCGCCAGCACGCGCTCGTCCTCGTCGCCGAACCGGCCGCCGTCGCCGGCATGCGGATTGAGGGCGCAGAGCGCGAGTCGCGGCTCGGCAATACCGAACCAGTCCCGGAGTCCCTGGCGCGTGATCGCGGCGGCGGCGGCGATCGCGTCGGGCGTCACGGCATCCGGCACGTCGCGCAGCGGGATGTGGGTGGTGGCGAGCACCACGCGCAGACGGTCGGAGGCGAGCATCATCGCCACCCGGCGGCCGGTGAGCGCGGCCAGCATCTCGGTGTGGCCGGGATAGTCGTATCCGCCGGCGAGCAGCGCCGCCTTGTCGATGGGGGCGGTGACGACTCCCTCCGCCTCGCCGCCGGCGGCGAGTTCCACGGCGCGCTCGATGGCCAGTCCGGCCAGGCGGCCGGCGTTGGCGACCGACTGACGCGGCGCCCACTGCCCCACGGCGTGGTCCACCGGCACACCGGCGCCTTCGGGGCCCACCACGATCAGCCTCGCCACGGCGGCCAGGCCGGGATCGGCGCGAAGCGCGGCGACGATCTCGGGGCCGATGCCCCGCGGATCGCCGAGTGTGACGGCGAGTCGGGGGAGCGCGCGCATGCCGGGGCGGTTACGGAGGCGGCGGACCGGCGCCGCCCATGGCGCCGGGAGGCGGCGCGAGCGCGCCGGGCATGATCTCCACGAACGTCGTCTTGCGCAGGCCGTCCAGATAGCGGCGGATGGCCGCCGTCTGCTCGAGGTTCGCGCGAAGCCGCGCCCGCACGTCGGCCAGCGTGAGCGGGCCCCCGGGCTCGTAGGTGTCGATACGGGCGACGACGAACTTGGGAATCCAGGGGGTCTGCGTGTTCGCGATCCGGAAGACCACGGCGTCGTCGGCCCTGAGGCCGGCGAAGGCGTCCTGGTACGTCTGCGGAAGTGAGTCGAACGGATACGGCGTGAGCACGGACGTCTCTTCGCGGCTCGCATAGTCGTGGTACTTGGCGGCGAGCGTGTCGAAGGGAACACCGGCCAGCCACATCTTCTTCACCGAGTCGGCGAGCGCCTGGGCCCGGGCCACGTCCGCCGAGTCGATGACGGGGCGAACGAGGATGTGCCGGGACTTGCGCTCGGGACCGTTCACGCGATCCACCCGCAGGATGTGGTAGCCGAACGGCGTCTCGAACACGGGGCTGACCTGTCCGGGCGGGAGCGCGAACAGCCACTGTTCGAAGCTCGGCACGAGTCCGCTGCCGCGCCGGTTCCAACCCAGATCTCCGCCCACCTCCCGTGTGGTCGAGTCGGCGGACTCGCGCTTGGCGATGCGCGCGAAGTCGCCGCCGGCCACGATCTCGGCGCGCAGCGAATCGGCGTGCGCCCTGGCCACGGCCTTTTCCTTGGCCGACGGCTGCGGATTGATGACGATCTGGTGCCAGGTGAAGGTGGCCGGACGGTTGCCGAGACCTCCCTTGATGCCCTCGAACGCCCGCTGCACCTCGTCCTCGGACACCGACACGGGGAGGATCTTGCCGTCGCGTTTGAGCTTGGCGGTGACCTCCTGCTCCAACTGCCCCTCGCGCATCTGCTGCAGCAGGAACTGGCGGTATTCGTCGGGTGTGCCGAGCCCGGCCTTGGCCAGTTCCGAGCGGTACTGGGCTTCCGTGGGGAACAGCGACCGGGTGTGGGCGATCTGCGCGTCGATCGTGGGCGCGAGAATGGAATCGGCAATCGAGAGCTTCTCGGCCTTTGCCTGTTGCAGCAGCAGGCGCTGGTCGATGAGGCCGTTGATGATGTTCTTCTGGAACGTCGCCCACCCCGCGGAGTCGGTGGGCAGTTTGAACGACGAGTCCTGCTGCTGGCGCTGGATGATCGCCTCCTGCACCTCGGACTCCATGATCGGATCGGAGCCGACCACGGCCACCACGCGATCGAGGGGCACGGGCTGGCCGGAGGCAGGCGCCTGGGCGAGGAGCGGGCGCGGAACGGCCGCCGCGGCGGCCAGGGCGATCAGAAGGGCGAAGGACTTCCTCATGATCCTAAGATACCCACGACCCGCCGCCGGAGTTCGAGATCCGGCGGCGGTCGTGGAGATCGCTCAGGGCTTCTTGGTCTGGGTGGTGCCGGCCGGCGGGACGGCGCCGGGAAGCGGCACCTGCGATTGCGGCTGGCTGGCGGCCCGCGCGGAGTCGGCGCTGGCTCTGACCTGGCGAGCAAGGTCGGCGGCGCGGTCGAGGGCGGTGGCGTTGATCTTCCACGAGAACTTGCTCTCGAGCAGCGCCTTGAGCGGCGTGGGCACCGGCACCGGCTGCGCGGTTCCGGCCATGACGTTGTCGAACAGGGTCTCGACGCGTGCCGAGGCCAGCCGCTCACGCTCGGCGGCCGTCTTGGCACTGTCGGCCAGCGCCTTGGGATCGACGCCGAGCGCGTTCCAACTCAGCGACACCACCTGGGCGAAGTCGTGGTACACCTGCTGCTGCTCTTCCGGGCTCAGCGTGACGTGGAGGCTGTCGGCCTTGCGCAGCAGCACTTCGTTGGTGGTCAGATTCTTGAGGAACATCTGCACGATGGAGTCGGGACTGGACTGCATCTGCTGGGCGATGCGCTGGCTGGGCGGGAACTGGTCGAGCCACATCAGGAACCGGGACACCGTGAGCGTACCGCCGTTGAAGGTGGCCAGCACGTCGGTGTCCTTGCGGTGGCTGGCGGGGTCGAGGGCGGCGACCTTCGCCTGTCCGGCGGCGCCGCTCTTCACCTGGATCGCGGCGGCGCTGTCGAGCTGCGCCACGTACGCGCGCTCGGCGTTCGTGCCGGCGATCTGGGCGAAGCTCTTCTCGTACTCGTCCTTCGCCTCGGGATAGGTGAGGCGCTGGATGATGTGATAGCCGTACGTGGTCTGCACGAGCGGGGAGATCTGCCCGGGCTTGAGCGCGGTGACGGCGGTCTCGAACTCGGGGATCATGTCGCCCTGGCCGACGACGAACAGCGGCAGGCTGCCGCCCTGCGCCGCGCTTCCGTCGCCGCTGTACTTGCGGGCCATGTCGGCGAAGTTGCGGTCGGTGACCTGGGGGAGGACGCTGGCGGCCCGGCGGCGCACCGAGTCCTTCTGGGCCGCCGTGGCGCCCTGCGGGAAGCGGAACAGGATGTGGCGGACGTCGTAAACGTTGTCCTGCGCCTGGTTGTACCCGGCCTCGGTGGGCTGGTCCTTCACCAGCATGCTGTCGATCACGCCCTGCATCTTGCGGAGGATCATGCTCGACCGGTAGCTGGTGGTCGCGAGGTCGATCTCCTTCTGGTTGGTGAGCGAATCGCCCTTGGCCGCGGCCTCGGCGAGGAGCTGATAGTCCACCCAGAACTCGGCGAGCACGGAGGCAGCGTCGCGGTTGGGCGGGATCTGGATCGAGGCGTGGCCGAGCATGTTGCCGAGCCGCGTCACCGTCAGTTCCTGCGAACCGGCAGTCGCCACGACGTTGGTGTGCGCGGAGAAGGCTTCCTTGAGCCCGTCGCAGCCCGTGGCCAGCATGCAGGCGGCGGCCAGGGCCAACAGCGACCGAGATTTCATCTGACAGATACTCCGGGAAAGAATGGGCGGAACGCTCGTCACACCAGGCTGCGCATGGCGCGCGCCAGACCATCGAGGATGGACGCTCCGCCGAGCCGAGTGAGCTTGAGCGAGAGGGGTCGCGCCCGACGGACTTCCGCCTGGAACTGCACTTCGTGAAAGGCCGCGGACAGCCCCTTGAGACGGGGCACCGCGGAATCGTGAAAGGTAATACGCGCTTCATCGCCGCGCACCAGGATGCTCTCCACCCCCAGCGCCCCGCCGGCCAGTCGCAACTCGGCCAGCGCCAGGGTGGCATCGGCCGGCGGCGGGAGCGGCCCGAAGCGGTCGCGCATCTCGGAGCGCAGCACCTCGAGATCGCGGGCACTCTCCAACCGCGAGATGCGGCGGTAGATGTCGAGCTTGACGTCCTGGGAACCGATGTAGTCGTCGGGCAGGTGGTGCGGCACGTCCATGTTGACGTCGGCGGGCACGAGTTTGGGCGCCGTCTCGCCCGCCACCAGGTGGTGAACCGCCTCGTCGAGCAGCCGCAGATAGAGATCGAAGCCCACCGTCTGCACGAACCCCGACTGCTCGGGGCCCAACAGGTTCCCCGCCCCGCGCATCTCCATGTCGCGCAGGGCGATGCGGTAGCCGGCGCCCAGTTCGGTATGGTGTTCGAGCACCCGCAGGCGGCGTTCCGCCTCGAGGTCCATCACGTCGGGCACCAGGAGGTAGCAGTAGGCGCGCCGGTGCGACCGGCCCACGCGGCCGCGGAGCTGATAGAGCTGGGCGAGCCCGAACTGGTCGGCCCGGTTCACGAACATCGTGTTCGCGTTCGGCACGTCGAGGCCGCTCTCCACGATCATCGTCGATACCAGCAGGTTCACGTCGCCGCTCACGAACCGGTGCATCACCTGCTCCAGTTCGCGCTCACGCATCTGCCCATGGGCCACGGCAATGCGCGACCGCGGCACGACCCGCTGCAGGTGGTCGGCGATGCCGGCGATCGTCTCGATGCGGTTGTGCACGAAGAACACCTGCCCGCCGCGATCCAGTTCACGGGCGATGGCCTCCTCCATGAGGCCGTCGTCCCACGGCTCCAGCGACGTGAGCACGGGCGACCGATCGCGCGGCGGCGTCTGCATGAGCGTCAGGTCGCGGAGCCCGGCCAGCGACATGTGCAGGGTGCGCGGGATCGGGGTGGCGGTGAGCGTGAGCACGTCGGTCTCCAGCCGGAGCTGCTTGAGACGCTCCTTGTGCTTCACGCCGAACCGGTGCTCCTCGTCGATGACGAGCAGCCCCAGTTCGTCGAACTTCACGTCGGGGCTGAGCAGGCGGTGGGTGCCGATCACGATGTCCACCTTGTGGTCGGCGATCGCCGCCACCACTTCCTTCTGCTCCCTGGCCGACTGGAAGCGGCTCAGCATCTCGATGCGCACCGGGAAGTCGGCCAGGCGCTCGGTAAACGTGCGCGCGTGCTGATCGGCGAGGATCGTGGTCGGCACCAGCACCGCCACCTGGCGGCCCGACTGCACGGCCTTGAACGCGGCGCGGACGGCGATCTCCGTCTTGCCGTAGCCGACGTCGCCCACCAGCAGCCGGTCCATGGGGCGCGTGCTCTCCATATCCTGCTTCACGGCGATCGTGGCCGTGCGCTGATCGGGCGTGTCCTCGAACAGGAACGAACTCTCGAGCTGCTTCTGCCAGGGTGTGTCGGGCACGTGCGGCGGACGGGTGGCCACCTTGCGCCGCGCGTACAGGTCGAGCAGCTCGACGGTCATCTCGCGGATGGCCGACCGCGTCTTGTCGCGCTGCTGCGCCCACCGCTTGCCGCCGAGCTTGTGCAGCCGCGGGGGCGGCGAGTTCTCGCCGATGTCGCTGGCCGAGCGGTAGCGCTCGAGCTGGTCGATGCGGTAGAGCGGCACGTTGAGCCGGTCGCCGCCCTCGTACTCCACCACGGCCACTTCGAGCGTGCTCTGACCGACGACGAGCGTCTCCATGCCGCGGTAGATGCCGACGCCCTGCTCCAGATGCACCACGTAGTCGCCGGCGCGCAGCTCCGCGGTGTCGACGGCGATGCCGCTCACGTAGCGGCGTTTGCGGCGGATGCGCCGTTCGCGCCGGAACACCTCGTGGTCGGTGAGCACGCGCAGGCCCCGCCCACCGTCCAGCGGCGGTACGACGAACCCGCCCTGCAACACGCCCACCACGAGCGCCGCCGGCGACGGGCCGGCGCCGTCCTCCGACAGCAGTTCCTCGAGGCGCTCCGCCTGGCCCGAGTTGTCGCACAGAATGATCGTCGGCATCCGGTCGCGCACCAGGCGCCGGAGCCACTTGATGTCGCGATCCACCGACTCGGGTTCGTGGAGCGCGAAGTCGACGTCGGCTTCGGTGCCCACCGGCACCAGCCGCAGCGTGCCCAGCGCGGCGAGCCCCTCCATCACCCGGGCCGGTGCCTCGAACAGCTCCTCGCGCGGCGCCGGATCCTCGCCACGCCGGCGCGCCAGTTCCACGTGGTGCTGCGCCTCCTCCCAGGTCCGCGCCAACTCCGGTTCGAACGCCGTCCCCACCGGCTCCACGAGCACCGTATCGGGGGGCAGGAGCGCCAGCAGCGTGGTCCGCTCGGCGGCGGCCGATGCCGTGAGCGAGGGCGCGTCCACGGGCAGCACCAGGGCGTGCGCCACGTCGCGCGTGGAGCGCTGCGTGGTGAGATCGAACTGCCGCAGGTCCACGATCTCGTCGCCCCAGAACTCGGCGCGCACCGGATCGGCCATGCCGAAGCCGTACACGTCGAGAATGCCGCCGCGCACGCTGAACTGCGCCACGTCCTCCACCATCGGCACGCGTTCGAAGCCCATCGACTCCAGGCGCTCCACCAACTCCGTGAGCCGGCGCAGCTCGCCCTTGCGCAGTTCCATGCGCAGGGTGCGCAGGGCGCCCGGCACACGCGTGCGTTCGAGTACGGCCCGCGCCGTGGTGAGCAGCACCTGCACGCCGCCGCGCGACACGCGCTCCATGGTCTCCACACGCTCACCGGCGATCTCCAGGTGCGGCTCGCTCTCGCCCAGGCTCTCGCGCGGCGGGTAGAACACCACGCGATCGTCGGGCAGGAGCGTCTGCAGGTCGGCCAGCCACCGTTCGGCTTCGGGCACGCTCTCGGCCACGAGCGTGAAGAACCGCGCCGGCAGCCGCCGCGCGAGCGCGGCCAGCAACACGGCGTCGCTGGAGCCGCGCAGCCCGGTGACGCGCAGCGTGTCGCCGGGGGCCGGCAGCGCCTCCACGGCGCGGGCGAATGCCGGCAGCCGGTCGAGCGCGTCGAGCAGCAGATCGAGCGCCATCAGCCGTGCGCGCCGGCGTCGCGGGCGGCCACCGCCCCCTCGACGATGAGGATGACGAGCAGCCCGGCCAGCAGGGGCACCAGCATCGGCCCCCGGGTGGAGGCGTCGAATACGGAGGCCTCGAACCGCGAGGCGTCGGTCTCCACGCGGCCGTGCGCGCCGAGCAGCCGGCCGAAGTCAGCGGCGCTCCAACGGTCGAGGGTTGACTCCTGCTCCTCGGGATTCACGACCAGCGCGCCCACGCGCCGGCCGTCGCGCGTGAAGAAGTAGGTGCCGGCGCGCGCCGGCGCCTGGAATTCGCCGTCAGGCAGGTTGGCGCCGTCCACGCCCTCGAGACCGTCGGCCCACGACGGCCAGGCGAGCCGCTGCGTGGGAACGGCGGGCACGGCGCGGCCGGGCGCGCCGGAAAGCCGGTCGGCCATCACGCCCGCCACCCAGGGCACGAAGGCGGCGCTCACCGGAAAGGTGGAGGCATCGGGGGTGAGCGGCGACGCGATGAGCACGTAGCGCGGGCCGGCCACGATCCAGGGTTCCACTCCCACCCGGCCGAGCGTATCGCCGGGGGCGCTCCCGGTGGGCTGCAGCACGTAGCGCAGGGTGAGCCGGGGGTCGCCGAGCCCGGGCCCCTGCACCACCGCGGCGCCACGGCGAACGGCGCCGAACTGCCAGGGCACGCCGGCGCGCGACAGCGCGCGATTGGCGGCGCCCACGCGCACCGGGTCGGAGGGCGCGACGATGAGCGCCGGGAGCGCCGTCAGTTCGTCCGCCGGTACGACGGCCACGTCACCGCCGTCGGCCACGCGGCCGTCGCCCCGCAGCACATCCATGGCATTCGCCACGAACGGACCGGCGCCGGCCGCCACATGCGCCCGCGTGGCCGGCCCCACCCACGCCGCAAAGTGGCGGACGTTGTCGCCGGGCAGTTCGTCCGGGTCCAGTTCCACGGTGCCCGTCTGCCAGCCCCGCTCCGGCGGCGCCGCCCGCACCACGATCTCCTCGCCGGGCGCCGCCGTACCGCGGGCCATCGTTCGTGTGCCGAGCATGATGCGGTAGGTGGTGGAATCGCTCGCCTGCACCCGCGCCCGTACCGTGCCGCGCGGGGTCCAGCGTTCCGGCTCGGCACGCGCGCTCACCACCGCCCGGTTGGCCGGTGGCCGCGTGCGCGGCACCCACGCGATCACGGGTACGGTGCCCGTGGCCGGCGCGCCGCTCCACGTGGACTTCTGTCCGTCGGTGATGAGGGCCAACTGCCTGGTGGGAAGTCCGGCGGCGCGGACGCTCGCCGCCGCGCGCGAGAGGGCGAGTTCGGGATCGCCGGCGCCGCCGAGCGGTGACACATGGTCGAGCGCCTGGCCCAGTTCGGATGCGGTTCCGGCCCGCGCCACCCCGTCGGCCGTCACCAGCCACACGCGATCGCCGGGGCCGGCCGCGCCCAGGACGCGGCGCGCCAGCGTTTCGAGCTGTGCGAACAACGGATGGCCGTTCTCGATGACCGTGGTGCTCAGCGAGTTGTCGAGCACCACCGCCAGCGCCGTGGGCCCGTGCCCCCGCCCCAGCAGCCGCGTGGCGGGGCGGGCCGCGGCGAGGGCGACGACCAGCACCGCGGCCACGCGGAGCATCATCAGCAGCAGGTTGCGCAGCCGGAGTGTGCGACTGTGCTCCCGTTCGGCGCGGGCCAGATAGCGAGCCGCCGGGAACTCCACGCGCGTGCCGATGCGCCGCCGGAGCAGATGGAGCAGCAGCGGCACCGCGGCCGCGGCGCCGAGGAGGAGAAACCAGGGAGCCAGGAAGCTCATGGCAACTGCTGGCGGGCGGCAAAGGCGCGCCGCAGCGGCACGCCGAACGGCTGGTCGGTGAGCACGACCTCGTATCCGACGCCGGCGGCGCCGAGCCGGGCGCGCCACTCGGCGACCACCTCGTCCACCGTGGCTCGGTACGCCGCCCGGACATCCGACACCGTGGCCGGCACGGCGAGATCCGACTCCGGATCGACGAACAGCATCTCTCCTTGCACGGGCAGGTCGCGTTCGTCGGGATCGAGCACGTGCAGAACCGTCACGTCGTGGCCGGCGGCGCGGAGCCCGCGCACGGAGCGCACGGTGTCGTCGAGGTCCATGAGCAGATCGGAGATCAACACCACCATGCCGCGGCGGCGGAGCAGCTGGGCCGCCTGCTCGAGCGCCGCCGGGGCACTGGAGGCGAGGCCGGCGCCCGGCGCATCGAGCGCCGCCACCAGCCGGCGCCACTGCGCCTGCCTGGCGCGGGGCGGAATCGCCGAGCGCACGCGGTCGTCGAAGCGGACGAGGCCCACGGCATCGCGCTGGCGCAGGAGCACCAGCGCGAGCGAGGCGGCCACGATCTCGGCGTAGGCGAGTTTGGTGAGGCGGGCCGGTTCGCGCACGCGGCCGGTGCCGCCCAGTTGGGCGCCGCTCCACATCATCGAGCGGCTGACGTCGAGCACGATCGTGGCCCGGAGGTTGGTCTCCTCCTCGTACTGCTTGACGACGAGGCGGTCGGCGCGGGCGGCGATCTTCCAGTCCACGTGCCGCAGGTCGTCGCCGGGGAGGTAGGGCCGGTACTCGGCGAACTCGACCGAGAATCCCTTGCGCGGCGAGCGATGGAGGCCCGTCATGAAGCCGTCGACGATCCAGCGGGCAATAATCTCCACGCGGCCCAGCGCGGCGAGGTGCGCGGGGTCGAGCAAATCGGCTCGCGTGGCGCGGGCGGTCTCCATCGGGAGGCGAAACCTAGACGGCGGGTCAGGACCGGTCAATTCGAGTTGCCCGGGATCCGTGGGTTCCGGGCGCGCGGTGGGTTTCGGGGCCGGACCGGCATCAACAGGGGGAACTACGATTACGCGGACTACGCGGAACCGGCAACGGCAAGTGAGGGGAACCCCGCCGCCCTCGGATTCGCGAGGTCAGCGCCGGCCGCCGGGACGACGGTCCGCTTGGAACACACCCCACCGGGGACTAACTTTGGTGATTGCGCCGGTTCCGGCGCACCGTCGCGAACTCCGGAGTCCCGTGGACCTCTCGCTCATCCGAAATTTCTGCATCGTCGCCCACATCGATCACGGCAAGTCCACGCTCGCGGACCGGCTGATCGAGGCCACCGGCATGCTGCAGAAGCGGGAGATGAAGAGCCAGGTGCTCGACACGCTCGACCTCGAGCGCGAGCGCGGGATCACGATCAAGCTCAACGCCGTGCGCATGGCATACGCGGCGCGCGACGGCAAGACGTACGAACTCAATCTCATCGACACGCCGGGCCACGTGGACTTCACGTACGAAGTCTCGCGGTCGCTCGCGGCGTGCGAGGGGGCGATCCTCGTCGTCGACGCCTCGCAGGGCATCCAGGCGCAGACGCTCTCCAATCTGTTCCTGGCCATGGACGCGGGACTCGAAATCATACCCGTGCTCAACAAGATCGACCTGCCGGGCGCCGAGCCGGAGCGGCGCAAGCAGGAGGTGCACGACCTCATCGGCGCCAGCCCCGACGAGATCCTGCTCGTGAGCGCCAAGGAGGGCGTGGGCGTGCCCGAGCTGCTCGAACAGATCGTGCACAAGGTGCCGCCGCCGAAGGGAAACGCCGACGGTCCGCTGCGGGCGCTGATCTTCGATTCCTACTACGACCGCTACCGCGGGGCGATCCCGAGCGTGCGCGTGGTGGACGGCACCATCCGGCGGGGTACGAAGATCTTCTTCGCCAGCGGCAGCCGCGACGCGTACGAGGTGGCCGAGGTCGGGGTCAACCAACTGCGGCAGGTGGAGACCGACGCGCTCGGACCCGGCGAGGTGGGATACGTGGTGGCCAACGTCCGGTCGGTGAAGGAGACGCGGGCCGGCGACACGATCATGGACTTCGACCGTCCGGCGCCGACGCCGCTGCCCGGCTACCAGGACGTGCACTCGATGGTGTTCTCGGGCCTCTATCCCACGGACACCCAGCAGTACGAGACGCTCCGCGACGCGCTCGACCGCCTGATTCTCAACGACGCGTCGCTGCACTTCACGCCCGAGTCGTCGACGGCGCTCGGCTTCGGCTTCCGCTGCGGATTCCTCGGCCTCCTGCACATGGACATCGTGCAGGAGCGCCTGGAGCGCGAGTTCGACCTCGACCTGATCACGACGGTGCCGAACGTGGAATACCACGTCTATCGCACCGACGGCAGCATGGAGTTGATCGAGAATCCCTCGAAGATGCCCGCCCCGGCGGACTTCGAGCGCATCGAGGAGCCCTATGTGAAGGCGCGCATCATGGCGCCCGCCGACTACATCGGGCCGATCATGACGCTGGGCAACGAGCGCCGCGGCGTGTACAAGAACATGACCTACCTCGACAAGTCGCGCGTGGAGTTCGACTGGGAGTTCCCGCTCGCCGAGGTAATCCTCGATTTCTTCGACCGCCTGAAGACGATCAGCCGCGGCTATGCGTCGCTCGACTACGAGATGCTCGACTACCGCCCCAGCGACCTCGTCAAGCTCGACATGCTGATCAACGGCGACGCCGTGGATGCCTTCTCGGTGATCATTCACCGCGACAAGGCGTACGAGTGGGGACGGAAGATCGCCGACAAGCTGAAGGAGTTGATTCCGCGCCAACTGTTCGAGGTCGCCATCCAGGCGGCGATCGGCACCAAGGTGATCGCCCGCACCACGGTCAAGCCGCTGCGCAAGGACGTGCTCGCCAAGTGCTACGGCGGCGACATCACGCGCAAACGCAAGCTGTTGGAGAAGCAGAAGGAAGGAAAGAAGCGCATGAAGCAGGTGGGGGCGGTGGAGATCCCGCAGGAAGCATTTCTCGCCGTGCTCAAGGTGGACTGACCGGAGAGCGCCGCGCGTGGGCGGGGTGGCGGGAGCGGGGGCGGGGGCGGGAGCGGGAGCGGGGACGTCGGTATATCGAGCATCAACCGATGGAACTACAATTCCGCGGAATTCGCGGAATGACGCGGAAGACTCCGTGAACGACGATGAGTGATGGGAACCGGTCTCCCGTCCGCCCCTCGATCAGGCACGACCGCCTCGATGACGGTGCAGCTTCCAGGACGGCTTCGCCGTTGCGTAGTTCTCCGCGTCCTTCCGCGCGATTCACGCTATTGTAGTTCCAACGGTTGATCCCCGATTCCATCGGATGCCCACCACGCGCACCCACGCCGCCTCCCTCGTCGTCCAGACCAGCTTCCTGGGCGACATGGTGCTCACCACGCCGCTGATCGCGGAATTGGCCTCGCGCGGGCCGGTGGACGTCGTGGCCACCCCCGCCTCGGCGGGCCTGCTGGCCAACAACCCGGACGTGCGGCGTGTGATCGTGTACGACAAGCGCCGCTCGGACCGCGGGCTCCGCGGGTTCCGGCGCATCGCCGCCGAGATGCGCGCCTCGCAGGCCGACGCCATCTACCTGGCCCAGGGATCGATGCGCAGCGCGGCGCTCGCCTTCGCTACCGGCGTGCCCGTGCGCGTGGGGTTCGCCACGTCGGCCGGCCGCGCACTCTACACGCGCCCCGTGCCCTACCGGCGCGACCTGCACCATGCGGCCCGCCTCTGGCAGCTCGCCGCGCCCGATCGCGTGCCCGACGCCGACGCCGGCCGCCCGCGACTGTATCCGGGCCCCGCTGAAATCGCGGCCGTCGACGCCGTGCTCGGTGGCGACGGCGACCCCCGTCCGCTCATCGCACTCGCCCCGGGGAGCGTGTGGGCGACCAAGCGGTGGCCGTACTACCCGGAGCTCGCTCGTGCCCTCGCCGACGCGGCGCGCCCGGTCGTGATCGGCAGCGCCGACGACCGCGACCTGGCGGCGGCGATCGCCGCCGCGGTCCCCGGCACCGTGGACGCCACGGGAAAGCTCTCCCTGCTCGCCTCGGCCGCACTCATCAGCCGGGCGTGCGTGCTCGTGACCAACGATTCGGCCCCGCAGCACCTGGCCTCGGCCATGGGCACGCCCACCGTCACGGCGTTCGGCCCCACCGTGCCCGGGTTCGGGTTCGGCCCCCTGGCGCCGCATTCTATTGTTGTGGAGCATCCGGCCCTGGACTGCCGGCCCTGCGACAAGCACGGGCCGGCCACCTGCCCCCTCGGCCACTGGAAGTGCATGCGCGAACTGGCCGCAGGTGACGTGGCGGCACGCGTGCGCCATCTTCTGTAGCACCTCCGTCCCCACCCCGCACCATGAATCCAACTTCCGCCAAGCACTACATCGTGGGTGTCGACCTCGGCGGCACCAACATCGTGACCGGCGCCCTGTCGGCCGACGGCGCTCAGACGTACGGGATCCGATCGTCGCCCACGGGCGTCGCCTCGGGCGCCGACGGCGTGGTGGACCGGATCGCGACGCAGATCGAGGCGACGATCGCCGACACGATGCGCGACGCCGGCGTCACCCGCGACGCCTTCCTCGGCATCGGCATCGGGGCGCCCGGCCCGCTCGACCGCCGGCGCGGCCTCGTGATCGTGGCCCCGAACCTCGGCTGGCGGGACTTTCCACTCCGCGACCGCATTTCCGAGCGGTTGTCGCTGCCGGCGACGCTCGACAACGACGCGAACTGCGCCACGGTGGGCGAATGGTGGCAGGGCTCCGCGCGCGGCGGACGCCACGTGGTCGGCCTCACGATCGGCACGGGCATCGGCGGCGGGCTGATCGTGGACGGCAAGCTCTTCCACGGCGCGTCCGACGTGGCCGGCGAGATCGGGCACACCACCATCGAGCTCAACGGACGGCACTGCAAGTGCGGCAACTACGGATGCCTGGAGGCGTACGCCTCGGGGCCGGCCATCGCCACGCGGGCCCGCGAGGTGCTCGTGCGCGAGGGGACGGACTCGTTGATGCCGGGCATGGTGGGGGGCAATCTGGACGACCTCACGGCCGCCACGGTGTACGAGGCCGCGCGCCAGGGCGATCCGGTGGCCAACGAGATCGTACGCGACACGGGACGCTACCTGGGCGCCGGACTGGCCAATCTGCTCAACATCCTGAACCCCGACGTGGTGGTCGTGGCGGGCGGCGTGACCGCCGCGGGCGACCGGCTGTTCGCGCCGTTGGGCGCCGAGGTCCGGCGCCGGGCGTTTGCCCCCGCCGTTGCGGCGGCGCGAATCGTGCCGGGCGAACTGCCCGGTACGGCCGGCGTGGTGGGGGCGGTGAAGACGTTCCTCGATTCGTGAATGCCCGGTGGGTGGCCGCCGCATGAGACTCGGGATCATCGGGACGTTCGTCTGGGACCTCATCCATGGCCGCGACCTCCGGGCGCGACCGGTGGAGGAATGGGGCGGCGTGACCTACAGCCTGAGCGGGCTCGACGCCGCGCTGGGCGACGACTGGGAGATCGTGCCCCTGATCAAGGTGGGGTCCGATCTCGCGCCGCGGGCCCGCGAGTTCGCGGCGACGCTCCGCCACATGGCGCCCGATGCGCCGCTGGTGGAGGTGCCGTATCCGAACAACCGGGTGGAGATTCGCTACGTCAGTGAGTCGCGCCGCACGGAACGGCTCACCGGCGGCGTGCCGCCCTGGACGTGGGCGGGGCTGCAACCGTTGTTGCGCGGACTCGACGCGCTGTACGTCAACCTGCTGGCCGGGTGGGAGATCGATCTCGAGACCGCGCAGTTGATTCGTCAACATTTCCGCGGACCGATCTACTGCGATCTCCATTCGCTGGTGCTGGCCATCCAGGCCGATGGACTGCGCACGCCGCGGCCGCTGCCGAACGTGCGGGAGTGGGCGGCCTGCTTCGACGTGCTGCAGGTGAACGAGGACGAGATGGCGCTGATGGCCCCCGACCCTCTGGCGCTGGCGGCAACGGCGCTCGACGCCGGCGCCCGCTGTCTGGTGGTGACGCTGGGCGCGCGCGGCGCCGTGTACTTCGCGGCGCCGGACTTCGAGCGGCTGGCGGACCTGCGCCGGCCCCGGTCGCTGGGCGGGCCGGCGGGACCGTTGCGCACCGCCCTCATCCCCACGCCGGTGTCAACCCCCGCCGGCGGCGACCCGACGGGTTGTGGCGACGTGTGGGGCGCAACTTATTTCTCTCGGCTCCTCGCCGGTGATAAGTTGGATGACGCGATCCTTGCCGCGCATCGCGCCGCGGGCCGGAATCTGGAGCACCGCGGAGCCACCGGCCTCGCGCACCACCTTCGAGGGGAACTCAGCGCCACGTGACCACCGTCATCAACGTCCCACCGTCGCTCGATGACCAGACCTTCGAGCAAGTGTTGGAGCAGTTGGCGCCCGTTCCCGCCGATGAGAAGATCCTCGTCGACGCCCGCCACTGCCGGTGGGCCTCGCCCTACGGCCTCACGGCGCTGCTCACGCTCGCCCAGTCGCGCGCCGAACGCCCCGCGTTCGCGGTACCCGAGGGCGAGGAGACGGTGGGCTACTGGGCGCGGACGGACTTCTTCCGCTACGCCGACGAGCTGTACGAGCTGCACGGCTCGGTGCCCAAACGCACGGGCGGCGATTCGCGGGTGCTACTCGAGGTCACGCCGGTGACGCGCAGCGAGGACGTCCACGAGGTAGTGGAGCGCATCCAGCAGAAGGCGCAGCAGATCATCGCCACCGAGTTGAGCCTCGACGCCAAGGCCACGGTGGGGTTCGCGATGACGCTCTCGGAAGTCTGCCAGAACATCGTCGAGCACGCCGGGCGCGGCGGGTGGGTGGCCGTCCAGGCCTACACCTGGAAGAAACGCCTGGGGCGCCGGGTGGTGCAGATTGCCGTCTGCGACGCCGGCATCGGGTTCCGCAACTCCCTGGAAGGGGCGCCGGGCCGGGTGCGCGACGATCGCTGGGACGACGGCGCCGCCCTGGAGGCGGCCGTGATTCGCGGCGTCAGCCGTTTCCGCGACCCCGGTCGCGGGCAGGGCCTTTCGGGCGTGCGCCGCTACTGCGGCCGCTGGGAAGGCAAACTTTCCATCCGCAGCGGCACGGCGCGCATTGCGCTCGTGCCCAAGTGGGACGAAGATGTTCCACTTGAAGAAGACCTCTCCCCCTTTCCCGGCGCTCAGGTTCAGGTCACGATCCCGGAGCGTGCGGCGGCGAAAGAATGAACCATATCGATCTCGGGACCGTTCTCCGGCAGACCGTGTCGGCCAATCTCTACTCCAATCTCGTCACGCGGCCCACGGGCGCCGCGGTTCGCAATCAAATCGAGCTGTTGATGCGGGAGGCGCACGAGCGCACGCTCACCGTGCTCGACTTCTCGCACGTGTCGATGATGGACTTCTCGTGCGCCGACGAAGTGATCGCCAAGCTGCTGCTGCGCTACTGCGCGGAGAACCCGCCGCACGAGGCATATTTTCTGTTTCGGGGTATGACCGACGACCACTGGGAAGCGATCGAAACAGTGCTCGAGCGGCACGGGCTGGCGCTGGCCATCGAGCAGGAGGACGGGGTGCACGTGGTGGGCGTGCTCAGCGAACGCGAGCGCCGCGCATGGGAGGCCGTGAAGCGCCATGGCCGGGCGATGGCCGCCGACCTCGCCGGCGAGATCGGGGAGACCGAACCCGACGTGCGCAGCACGCTCGACGCCCTCTGGCGGCGGCGGCTCGTGATGCGCCTGAACGAACAGTACGTGGCCATTGGAGGAGAACGTGGATGAGCAGATTCGTCGCCCGTTGCGCGTCGCGCAGTTGATCGCGACCAAAGCGGACGACCCTGCGCGCGGACCGGCCGTGTTCATGCATCCGGAAGACGCCCGCTCGAGACTGCTCACCGATGGCGAGTTGGCGTGGGTGTACGGACCTCGGCGTCACGAACTCGCGACGGTGCGCGTGGACGACGCGATGAAGAAGGGCGATGTGGTGCTGCGCGACGTGGCCGGCGCCTCGCCGTCGGAGATCGTCCGGGTGATCAAACCCGACCTGGATTCCCGCGGGCGTCCGCCCGCGTACGCCTGAGACCCGCCCGATGCCGAAGAAACAGCCGCGCCCCCTGAGCCGCGCCACCCTGCCGCTCCACGGCGGCCTCGAGGCCGGGGACCGCGAGGTGGACGCGCCGGTGGTCCGGGCGCTCTACCAGTCGGTCAACTACCTGCAGGAAGTCGGCACCGGCGGCGGGCTGCGCTACCCCCGGTACGGCAACGCCCCCAACGCCGAAGCGGTGCAGCGCCGCATGGCCGCGCTCGAGGGCGCCGAAGCGTCGGTGCTTCTGGCGAGCGGCATGGGCGCCACCGCCTGCGCCCTGATGGCGCTGCTGCGCCCCGGCGACCACATCGTGGCCAGCAGCTGGATCTACGGCGGCACGCGCGCCCTGCTCGAGCACGAATTCACCTCCCTCGGAATCGAGGTCACGCTCATCGATCCGCTCGAGGTCCGGGCCTGGCGCCGCGCCATCGGCAACCACACGCGCGTCGTGTTCCTGGAAACGCCGGTGAACCCCACGTGCCGGGTGCTCGACCTCACGCCGGTGAGCTACATCTGCAAGGAACGCGGGATCGCGATGGTGGTCGACGCGACCTTTGCCAGCCCGATCAACTTCCGGCCCATCGAGCACGGCGCCGATGTCTCCATCCATTCGGCCACCAAGTACCTCAACGGCCACCACGACGTCATCGGGGGCGTCGTCTCGGGCACCGCGCCTTACATTGAAGAAGTGCGACAGAAGATGATGGTCTGGGGCCAGGCGCCCGATCCGTTCGCGGCGTGGCTGCTGGAACGGGGGCTGAAGACGCTGGATGTGCGCATGCAGCGGCACAACGCCAACGCCATGCGGGTGGCGGAGTGGGCCGAGCAGTCGAAGGAGGTGCGCGAGGTCCACTACCCCGGCCTGGCCTCGCACCCCGACCACGAGCTGGCCGCCCGCACCCTGGACGGCTTCGGCGGGATGATGGCCATCGAACTGAGCGGTGGGGGCCGCGCCGTGGATCGCATGCTCCGCAAGCTGCGCATCTTCCAGCACGCGCCCAGCCTTGGCGGCGTGGATTCTCTCGTCTCCGAACCGCGCTACACCTCGCACGTCGACCTCACGCCCGCCGAGCGCAGCCACGTCGGGATCCCCGACGGGTTCGTGCGCATGAGCGTGGGCATCGAGGACGCCGACGACCTCATCGCCGATCTCGAGCAGGCGTTGCGTTGACGGGCGCGGAAACGGGAGGCGTGATCCGGTTTCACCAGGTCACCAAGGAGTATCAACGGTCGGGGATGGCGTTGAAGGAAGTCTCGTTCCGGCTGGGCAAGGGGGAGTTCGTCTTCCTCACCGGGCCGAGCGGCGCCGGCAAGAGCACGATCCTCCGCCTCAGCTACTTCGACGAACGCCCGACGAGCGGCGTCGTGCGGGTGAGCGGCGTGACCAGCGAGCACGCGTCGCGCCGCGAAGTGTCCAAGTTGCGGCGCCGCCTGGGCATCGTGTTCCAGGATTTCCGGCTGCTCGAGGAGCGCACCGCCGAGGCCAACGTGGCCTTCGCGCTCGAGGTTACCGGCACGCCGCGTCCGCAGATCGGCCCCAAGGTGAGCCGCGTGCTCACCCAGGTCGGCCTCGCGTCCAAGGCCACGGCCTATCCCAAGGAACTGTCGGGCGGCGAGCAGCAGCGCGTCGCGATCGCCCGCGCGCTGGTGAACGATCCCTTCGTCCTCATCGCCGACGAACCCACCGGCAACCTCGACCAGCGGGCCACCCGCGGCATCTTCCAGCTCCTGCGGGAGATCAACGCCTCGGGCACCGCGATCATGATGGCCACCCACGACCTCGAACTCGTGCGCCAGGCCGAGTACCGCACCATCGAACTCAATCGCGGACAGATCGTGTTCGACTCCAGCGAAGCCGCGGGGGCCGGCGCATGAGACGCACCGTCCGCGACGCCTCGGCGGCGTTCGAACGCTCCCCCCTGCTCGCCGCCCTCAGCGTCACCACGATCGCCTTCTCGCTGTTCGCGTTCGGGCTGTTCGGCCTCGTGGCGCTCAACATCCGCGGCGCCCTGCAGCAGGTGGAGGAGCGCGTCGAGATCCGGGCCTTCGTGGCCGATGGCACCGACGTCGAGTCGATCGCCGCCGCGGCCGGCGACATCGCCGCCTTCCCCGAAGTCCAGAGTGTGAACATCGTCTCCAAGGACGAGGCGCTGGCCCGGGCCCGCAAGGAACTCACCGAGTTCTCCGACGTCTTCGAGGCCGGCGTGCTTCCGGCGAGTATCGATCTGCGGCTCAAGCCGGGCAACCGCGACCCGGCCACCGTGCAGCGCGTGGCCGAGCGCCTCAAGAGCTACCCCTTCGTCGACGACGTGCGCTACGGCGAGGACTGGCTGGTGCAGCTCTACCGGCTGCGCAACATCGCCGGCGTGGCCGGGCTCGCGCTCGGACTCGCCTTCGCCGCCGTGGCCGTGATCATCATCGGGGCCACCATCCGGATGGCGGTGCTCGCGCGCGCCGAGGAGATCTCGATCATGCGGCTGGTGGGCGCCACCGACGGCTACATCCGGCGCCCCTTCCTGCTCGAGGGATTCGGCAAGGGCGTCCTCGGCGGCCTCGTGGCGCTCCTGCTCACCTGGCTCAGCATGCATCTCATCGATCGGTACCTGAACTTCCACACGGTCTTCTTCAGTCCGGCGGTCGCCTCGCTCGGGGTAGTGGCCGGCGCCTTCATCGGCGTCGTCGGCAGCGCCGTGGCCGTGGGGAGGCACCTACGCGGCGTGTGACGCGCGCGCCGCGCCGCGACCGCCCGGCGCGTCCGGCTCGCGGCCAGCGTTGCCGCGGCGCTCATGCTCGCCGGCGCCGCCCGCCCCGCCCGCGCGCAGCAGCAGTCGCAGACCGACCGCAAGCTCCGCGCCCAGCGCGACACCCTGGAGCAGATTCGCCAGGAGCGTGCGGCGCTCGAACAGCGGATGCGCGAGCTGCAGAATTCCGCGCACGACCTGGACGAGGAGGTCACCAACCTCGACCGGCGGGCCGACGCCACGGCACGGCTGGTCGGCGCCCTGGACCGCCAGCTGGTGACGATCAACGCCGACGTGTCCGAATCCACGGGCAACCTGGTGCGCACCGAGGACGACCTTGCGAGCCAGCGGGCCGTGCTCCAGAACCGCCTCGTCGACATCTACAAGCGCGGCCCCCTGTTCACCTTCGAGGTGCTGCTGTCGGCGCAATCGTTCGGCGACCTCGTGGCCCGCTACAAGTACCTGCACCTGCTCGCGCTCCGCGACCGCGCGCTGGTGAGCCACGTGGTCGAACTGCGCAACCGCGTGGGGCAGGAGCGCAACCGGCTGGTCACGCTCCAGAACGCCGTTGCCCAGAATCGCCGCGACAAGCAGCAGGAAGAGGAGAACCTGCGGTCGCTCGAACGCCAGCGGCAGCGCAACCTGGCGGTGGTCAAACGGCAGGTGCAGCAGACCGAGGCCCGCCTGGCCGCGGTGCGGCGCACCGAGACCGAACTCGGCAGCGCGATCGCCGCGCTCGAGGAGGCTCGCAAGCGCGCCGCCGCCGCCAGCCCCAGTACCGCGAACAGCCGCAGCACCGTCACCACCGCCGACCTCGGCAAGCTCGACTGGCCCGTGCAGGGCGGAATTCTCTATCCGTTCGGGCGCCAGGTGCAGTCCAACAACACCACCATCCGGTGGAACGGCATCGGCATCGCCGCCCCCGCCGGCACTCCCGTGCACGTCGTGGCCGCCGGCGAGGTGGTGAGCGTGGGCAAGCTCGGCCTCTACGGCCTGACCGTGATCGTCGACCACGGCGGCGGCGACTACTCCATCTATGGCTCGCTGCAGAGTGCGAGCGTGAAGGTGCACCAGCAGGTCGCACGCGACGAGGTGATCGGCACGGTCGGGGAATCCGACCCCGATTTTCCGTCGCACCTCCACTTCGAGGTCCGCCGCAACGGCGGCCGCGAAGCGATCGACCCCACCACCTGGCTCCGCCACCGATGACCGACGTCAAACGCTGCCCCGTGTGCTCGCGCTTCCGCGCCTATGAAGCGGACGACCGTTTCTGTCTGGCCTGCGGCAATCAAGGCCTCGAATCGGCCTGCGAGTGTGGGCGCCAATTCGAATACGCCCTCCACGAATCCGAAGGGGATCTGTTCTGCCCGCGGTGCGGCCGCTCGCTGCGCGGGCGATCGTCCGAATTCGTATGAGCGCGGCGCCGTCCCGCCGCCGCACGGCCGCCGGCCGCGGTGCGGCGGCGGGGAGCGAGCTGCTCGGCGCCCACGTCTCGATTGCCGGCGGCACCCACGAGGCCCCGCCCCGCGCCGCCGCCATCGGCGCCACCGCCCTGCAGATGTTCACCAAGATGGCCAACCGCTGGGCCGAGCGTGCCGTCGATGCGGAAGAGGCGAAGGCGTTTCGCGAGGGACTCCGGAAGACGAACGTCGCCGTGACCGTGGTCCACGACTCGTACCTCATCAACCTGGCGAGCCCCGACCCCGACCTGCGCCGGCGCTCGATCGAGTCGTTCGTCGCCGAGCTCGAGCGCTGCCACGCCCTCGGCATCACGTACCTGGTGTCGCACCCGGGCAACTTCATGGACGAGCGCGCCGCCGGCATCGCCCGCAACGCCGATGCGATCACCGAGGCGTTGGAGCGCGTGCCGGGAAGGACGATCCTGTGCATGGAGACCACGGCCGGCGCGGGCACCGTCATCGGGAGCACGTTCGAGGAGCTGGCGCAGCTGCTCGAACTCGTGCCCGCCCGCCAGCGCCGGCGCATGGGCGTGTGCGTCGACACCTGCCACGTGTATTCGGCGGGCTACGACCTGGTACGCGACTTCGACGGCGTGTGGGCGCGCTTCGACGACGTGCTCGGCGCCACGCGCCTGAAGGTGCTGCATCTCAACGATTCCAAAATGCCCTTCGATTCGCGCCGCGATCGGCATGAGTTGATCGGCGAGGGGACGTTGGGCGACGCCCCCTTTCGCCGGATCATGACCGGCGAGCGATTCGCCGCCGTGGCCAAGGTGCTCGAGACCCCCAAGGGCGACGACGCCACGAAGACCGACCGCAAGATGCTGGCCCGCCTGCGGCGCTATGCGGCCGGTCCGCCGCCGCGGGGGCGCCGGCGGTAGCCCGGCCGGCCGGCCACGCGCCGGAGCATCGGGTGATCGGCCTAGCGATTTCGGGTACCCGCCCGTATTCTGTCCCGGACATGTTCGGCATCTTCCGCCAGAATGGCGCCCATCTGACCCGCCTGACGCGCAGAATCGCCCTCCTCGCCCTGCTGGTCCTCGAGGTGACGATCGCGCTAGCGCCGTTGATGGAGCCGCACCATTCGGCGCCGGAGTCGCACATCGAGCCGACGGGCACCTCGCACGTCTTCGTCGTCCACAACGACGCCACCTGCCCCGTCTGCACGCTGCGATCCATTCGGGCGCTGCCCTCCACGGCAGCCGTTCCCGTCGCGACGTCTGCCCAGGCGCATTTCGCACGCGCGCGCGAGTACGTCTCCGTGGTCACGCGCGACGAGGCCGCGCACTCCACCCGCGCCCCACCCGTGACCGGCTAGCCGTCCGCTTGCCGTAGGCAGGGTGCCCCGCGCGCTCGTGCCCCCTGCTGCCATCCAACCGACAGACCAAGAGATCCTGCATGCGAACATCCTTCGGGGTGTGCGCGCTGCTGTGCATCGCCAGCGCCGCATCCGCTCAACAGCGGTCGCGCGTGGGCGGCGGAATGCCGCCCACCGACACGCTTCGCCTGACCCGCCACCAGGCCATCGCCACGGCGCTGCTCGCCAATCCACAACTCGACGTGGCCCGCGAGCAGACGGCGCAGGTGCGCGCGCAGCGCGTGGAGGGGATGTCGATTCCGGACCCCGGGGTCACCGCGTCGCTCGACGACCAGACGCGGTTCCTCGGCCTCGGAACCGCCCAGTCGAAGAATCTGGAACTGGACTTCCTGTTCCCCTTCCCCGACAAGATTCGCCTGCAGAGTTCCATCGGCACGGCCAACGTGCACTCCGCCGAAGCCCAGCTCCGCCTGCTCCAGCAGCAGGTGGCCGCGGTGGCCGGCCAGTCGTACGACGCCGTGCTGCTGGCCGAGCAGCACCGCCGCGACCTCACCCAGGCCGACAGCCTGTCGCGGGACTTCCTGCTGAAGACGCAGGCCCGCTTCAACGCCGGCACGGTGCCGCGCCTGGACGTTATCAAGGCCCAGGTGGACGTGGCCCAGGCCCAGAACGACCTGATCGCCAACGCCCGCGACGTGGCCAACGCCCGCTCGGCGCTCAATCGGATCCTCGGCCGCCCGCTGGGATCCGCCGTCACCCTCGTCGACACGCTCGAAGTGCCGCCGCCGCTGCCCGATCTCGACGCCATCGAGCAGCGCGCGCTCCGGATCCGCCCCGAACTGGCCGACCTCGAGGCGCAGCAGCGGGCCGCGAAGCTCAACAGCCGGCTCGTGCGCGAGCAATCGATCCTCCCCGACATCACGCTCTCGGCGTATCGCGATTTCAAGGGCGACCAGGGCACGCTGTACTCGGCCGGTCTGGCGTTCCCGATCCCCCTCTTCTTCTGGCAGCACACCGGGGGCGATTACGCGGAGACCCACCACCGGGAACTGGAACTGGCGGCCGCCTACCGCGACGCCGCGGCCGCGGTGGGCCAGGACGTGCGCACCAGCTACGCCACCGCCGACGCCGCGATGCGGCAGGTGGTCTACATCCGCGACCAACTGCTCCCGTCGGCCCGCGAGGCGTATCGCGTGGCCACGGTGAGCTACGGCCTGGGCGGGCTCTCGGCGCTCGACGTGCTCGACGCTCGCCGCTCCCTGCTCGATGCCGAAAACCAGTACGCCGAAGCGCTCGCCGGCGCCAACTCGGCGCGTGCCGACCTCGAACGCGCCGCCGGCGCGCCGCTCTCCACGTTCGCCCCCGGAGATTCCCGTGAGTAAGCGTCCCTTCGCGCCCGCGACGACCGCCGTCGCCGCGCTCGTTGCCCTCGCCGGCCTGGTGGCCGGCTGCACCTCCGGCTCCGCCGTGGCCGACACCACGGCCGTGGTCAAGCCGTCGACCTTCAAGGTCACCGCGGCCCAGCGCGCCCGGCTGACGGTGATCACGCTCGCCGACACCGTCTTCCGGCCCAGCCTCGAGGTGACCGGCACCGTGGCCTTCAACGGCGACCACTCCACGCAGGTGCTGGCCCCGATCTCGGGGCCGGTGCAGCGGCTGCTGGTCAACACCGGCTCCGTGGTGTCCGCCGGCACCCCGATGGCCACCGTGTCGTCGCCCGACTACGCCGCCGCCGTCGCCGACTACCGGAAGGCGGAGGACGCGTCGCGGAACGCGCAACGGATTCTCAAGCTCGACGAGCAGCTGTTCCAGAACGACGCGCTGGCGCGCAGCGACCTCGACCAGGCGCGCACCGACGCGTCGCAGGCCGGAGCCGACGTCGACGCCGCCATCCAGCAGCTCCGCTCCCTCGGCTTCGCCGACACGACCATCGCGGCGATCAAGGCCGGCAACGTGACCGGCTCCATCGAGGGCGTCATTCGTTCCCCGATCCCCGGCGTCGTCGTGGAGAAGCTGATCAACCCCGGGCAGCTGCTCGAAGCCGGTGGAACGCCCACGTTCACGGTGGCCGATCTCTCCACGATGTGGGTCATGGCCAGCGTCTATCCCAGCGATCTCGCGCTGGTGCATGCGGGCGAGTCGGCCAGCATCTACACCGACGCCTCGCCGAATCCGGTGGCCGGCCGCGTGGACTACGTGGCGGCGCTCGTCGATCCCGGCACCAAAGCCACGGCCGTGCGCATCGTGGCCAACAATTCGGCCCGCCTGCTCAAGCGCGACATGTTCGTGCGGGTGCGCATCCACGGGCGCACCACCCGCACCGGCCTCGTGATTCCCGCCTCGGCGCTCCTCCGCGACGAGGACAACCTGCCGTTCGTGTTCGTTTCCCTCGCCGACAGCTCGTTTGCCCGGCGCCGGATCACCTACGGCTACCGCGTGGGGGACGGCTATGAGGTCACGTCCGGGCTCGCGGCCGGCGACCACGTGCTCGCCAACGGAGCCCTGTTCATTCAGTTCGCGGAGAGCCAGTGACCACGCCGACGCTGCCCCCGGACCATATCTCCGAAACCGCGCCGCCGTCGCGCATCAACCGGATCGTGCGCGGCGCGCTCGGCCAGCCCTTCCTGGTGGCCGTGTTCGCGCTCACGCTCATTGGTGTCGGCGCCTGGTCGTTCTCGCGGCTTCCCGTGGACGCCTATCCCGACCTGTCGCCGCCGATGGTCGAGATCATCTCGCAGTGGCCGGGCCACGCCGCCGAGGAAGTGGAGCGGCTGGTTACGGTTCCCATCGAGACCGAGATGAACGGGGTCGAGAACCTGACGGTGCAGCGGTCGGTGTCGCTGTACGGGCTGTCCGACGTGACGCTGACGTTCAAGGACAAGACCGACCCGTACTTCGCCCGCCAGCGCGTGTTCGAACGGCTGCCCGACGTCTCGCTCCCCGACGGGGTGGATGCCGGCGTCTCGCCGCTCTTCTCACCCTCGGGCCTCGTGTACCGCTACGTGATCGACAGTCCCGACCGGTCGACGATGGAACTCAAGATCCTCAACGACTGGGTGCTGTCCAAGGCCTACAAGGCGGTGCCGGGCGTGGCCGACGAGTCGGGACTCGGCGGCGAGACCATGGAGTACCACGTGGACGTGGACCCCACCAAGCTCGCCGGCGCCGGCCTCTCGATCGGCGACGTGGAGGACGCGCTCAGCAACAACAACGGCAACGCCGGCGGCGGCTTCTACTCCGAGGGCGGGCAATTCTACTACGTCCGCGGCCTGGGCCGCGTCGAGACCACGGACGACATCGGCAACATCGTCGTCACCGTGAAGAACGGCGTGCCGGTGCTGGTGAAGGACATCGCCACGGTCGACATCGGGCACGCCCCGCGGTTGGGGCAGTTCGGCTTCAACGACCGCGACGACGCCGTGGAAGGCGTGATCCTGATGCGCACCGGCGAGCAGGCGCAGACGGTGCTCAAGAACGTCGAACGGACGACGGCCCAACTCAACGACTCGATCCTGCCGAAGGACGTCAAGGTCCACCCGTTCTACGACCGGAGCGACCTGATCCATCTGACGACGCGCGTGGTCGAGGACAACCTGCTGCGCGGGATCATCCTCGTCGTCATCATCCTCATCTTCTTCCTCTACGACGTCCGGTCGGGCCTGATCGTGGCGGTGGCGATCCCCGGATCGCTGCTGTTCGCGTTCATCGTGCTCGACCTGCGAAACATTCCCGCCAACCTGCTCTCCATCGGCGCCATCGACTTCGGCATTCTCGTCGACGGCGCCGTGGTGATGGTGGAGAACATCTTCCGGCGGCTGGCCGAACGACAGGGCACGGAGTATTCCATTCGCGCCGTGATTGCCGACGCGGCGGCCGAGGTGGACCGCCCGATCGTGTACGCGATCGCCGTGATCGTGGCCGGTTTCCTCCCCATCTACGTGCTGTCGGGGCCGTCGGGGCTGCTCTTCAAGCCGATGGCCGACACCACGATCGCGGCCCTCGTCGGGTCGCTCCTGATCACGGTCATCGTGCTGCCCCCGCTGTGCGCATGGGGCCTGCGGCGCGGCGTTCGCGAACGGCGCAACGTGATCTTCGAGTGGGTGAAGGCGGTCTACGCGACGTCGCTCGACTGGAGTCTCGCCCACCGCGGGCTGGTGATCGCGGTGAGCACGGCGCTGTTCGGCGTGGCGCTCGCGATGACGTTTTCCATCGGCGCCGAGTTCATGCCGAAGTTGGACGAGGGCGCCCTCTGGGTGCGGGCGACGATGCCGTACACGATCTCGTTCGAGGAGTCGTCACGGTTCGCGCCGGAAATCCGCCGCATCCTGAAGTCCTTTCCCGAAGTCACCGACGTGGCCGACGAGCACGGCCGCCCCGACGACGGGACCGACGCCACGGGCTTCTTCAACATGGAGTTCTTCGTCGGTCTCAAGCCGTACAGCGAGTGGACGGGACCGTACCACACCAAGCCCGAACTGATCGCCGCCATCAACAAGAAGCTCGAGAGCTTTCCCGGCATCACCTTCAACTACACGCAACCGGCCGAGGATGCGGTGGACGAGGCGGAAACGGGACTCAAGAGCGCCCTCGACGTGAAGATCTTCGGCGACGACCTCACGACCCTCGAAGGCAAGGGGCGCGAGGTGAAACACGTGTTGGAACAGGTCCCCGGCATCACGCAGATCACGCTCGTTCAGGAGCTGGGCCAGCCGGCGCTCACGGTGAAGGTCGATCGCGCCAGACTCGCCCGCTACGGACTCGGCGCCGGGGATCTCAACAACCTCATCGAAGCCGCGGTCGGCGGGTCGGCCGTCACCCAGGTGGTGCAGGGTGAGCAGCTGTTCGACCTCGTGGTGCGCCTCCAGCCGCAATTCCGCAGCACCCCCGAGCAGATCGGCGACATCCTCATCGCCACACCCGACGGGGCGCAGATCCCGCTCAAGCAGGTGGCGACGCTCTCGATCGCCAACGGGGCGTCGTTCATCTACCGCGAGTCGAGCCATCGGTACATCGGCGTGCAGTTCTCGGTGCAGGGGCGCGATCTGGCCAGCGCCGTCAACGAGGCCCGGACCCGGGTGGCCCAGGCCGTGAAAATGCCTGCCGGCTACCGCGCCGTCTGGGGCGGCGAGTACAAGGAGTACACGGCGTCGAGGGCGCAGCTGCGCATCGTCCTCCCGATCACGCTCGTGCTCATCTTCCTCATCCTCTTCTTCCTGTACGACAACTTCAAGTTCCCGATGATCACCGTGGTCGGCGTGCTCCTCTCGGCACCGCTCGGCGGGCTCGCGGCACTGCTGCTCACCGGCACCCCCTTCTCGGTGTCGTCGGGCATCGGATTCCTGGCCCTCTTCGGCGTCTCCGTGCAGACGGCCGTCGTCTACATCTCGTATGCCAACGAACTGCGGCTGGGCGGCATGGGGATCGTCGAGGCTACACGCGAGGCGGCGCTCCTACGATTGCGACCGATCATGATGACGGCGCTGGTGGCCGCCTTCGGCCTGCTGCCGGCGGCCATTGCCACCGGCGTCGGCACCGACTCGCAGAAGCCGTTCGCACTCGTCATCGTGGGCGGGCTGTTCTCCCGGCTGCTCATCAGCGTCTACCTGATGCCGGTGCTCTACCAGGTGGCGGCGCGTGAGGGCGACGCACTGAAGGTCTAGGAAACAGTTGTTCTCAGGTCATCTTATCTATTTTTCCCCTGACTCGATCGGCAGTTGGCGCCTTCCCGCCGGCTGCCGATCGTGCGTTCGGGCCGCGGGGTGCGCGCGGCACTCGGCAGCGCCGCTGAGCGACGGCTGTTGCCAACGGTGCGCGGAATGCCGACCGTGAGAGGGGCGGCCCGGCCAGGGGCGCGTTTCACCCTGAATGGTGCCGCGATCTGCGCTCCGGCGCTAACTTTTCACGTCTCATCATGACGAAACGCGACGACGCTCTCGAGTATCACCGGCAGGGCCGCCCGGGCAAGATCGCGGTGGTCCCGACCAAACCGCTGACGAACCAGCGCGACCTGGCGCTGGCCTACTCGCCGGGCGTCGCCGAGCCGTGCCTCGACATCAAGGACGATCCCGACAAGGCCTACGAATACACGGCCAAGGGCAATCTCGTCGCCGTCGTCACCAACGGCACGGCCGTCCTCGGGTTGGGCAACATCGGCGCCCTGGCCGGCAAGCCGGTGATGGAAGGCAAGGGCAACCTGTTCAAGCAGTTCGCCGACATCGACGTGTTCGATCTCGAAGTGGGGTCCGAGAACCCCGACGACGTGATCAAGTTCTGCGAGCTGCTCGAGCCCACGGTGGGCGGCATCAACCTCGAGGACATCAAGGCGCCCGATTGCTTCTACATCGAAGAGACCCTTCGCAAGAAGCTCTCGATCCCGGTGTTCCACGACGACCAGCACGGCACCGCCATCATTTCCGGCGCCGCGCTGCTCAACGCCGTGGAGATCATCGACAAGGAGATGGCGAGCCTCAAGGTGGTGTTCTCGGGCGCGGGCGCGGCGGCGATCGCGACCGCCGAGCACTACATCCGGCTCGGGGTGCAACGCGAGAACATCCTGATGTGCGACCGGAAGGGCGTCATCCACGCCGACCGGAAGCCCGACGAGTTGGACCCCTACAAGTCGCGGTTCGCGGCCCGGACCAAGCTGCGGACGCTGGCCGAAGCCCTCGACGGCGCCGACGTGTTCGTCGGCCTCTCGACCGCGGGCGCGGTGACACCGGAGATGATCGCCACGATGGCCCCCCGGCCGATCGTCTTCGCGCTGGCCAATCCGGTGCCGGAGATTCTGCCCGAGGAGGTCCGCTCGGTGCGCGACGACGCGATCATCGCCACCGGCCGCAGCGACTATCCGAACCAGGTGAACAACGTGCTCGGCTTCCCGTTCATCTTCCGCGGCGCGCTCGACGTTCGGGCCACGGAGATCAACGAGGAGATGAAGATGGCGGCCACGCGGGCGCTCGCCTCGCTGGCCAAGCAGGACGTGCCCGACAACGTGGCGGCGCTCTACGGACTGCGCGACGTCAAGTTCGGCCCCGAGTACCTGATCCCCTTCCCGTTCGACCACCGGGCGCTGCTCTGGGTGGCGCCGGCCGTGGCCTGGGCGGCGGTGGCCAGTGGCGTGGCGCGGGAGTTCGTGGAGGTGGAGATCTACCGCGAGGCGCTCGAGGAGCGGCTGGGCCGCGCCCGGGGCATCATGCGGGGACTCATCAACCGGGCCATCCAGCAGCCCAAGCGCGTCGTGTTCCCCGAGGGCGAGGAGCCCAAGGTCATCCGCGCCGCGGCGATTCTCGTCGACGACGGCATCGCGCAGCCCGTACTGCTCGGCAACCGGTCGGTGATCGAGCAGACGGCGGCGAACATGAGCGTTTCCCTCGAGGACGTGACGATCGAGGACCCGGCCAGTTCGCCCAACCGCGAGGAGTACGCGCTCTTTCTCTGGCAGCGCCGGCAGCGCAAGGGCCTCTCGCTCGACGAGGCCCGCCGCCAACTGTACAACGGCAACTATTTCGGTTCCTGCATGGTGGCCCGGGGGGACGCCGACGCGCTGGTGTCGGGGGTCAATCTCCACTATCCGGAAACCATCCGGCCGGCGCTGCAGGTGATCGGTCCGCATCCCAAGGCCGGGATCGTGAGCGGCATGTACATGCTGGTGTTCGCCAAGCACGTGGTGTTCTGCGCCGACACGACGGTGAACTTCGATCCCACCGCCGAGCAGCTGGCGCAGATCGGCTACGCCGCCAGCCGCATCACGCGCACGATGGGGGTCACGCCGCGCATCGCCATGCTGTCGTTCTCGAACTTCGGCTCGGTGCGCAACGCCGAGACGGAGAAGATGGCCCGGGCGGCGCGGCTGCTCCGCGAGCGCGACCCGTCGCTGATGGTCGAGGGCGACATGCAGGCGGACACGGCGCTCGACATGGAGGTCATGCGGCGCGACTACCCGTTCAGCAATCTGACGGAAGCCGCCAACGTCCTCATCTTCCCCAACCTCGGCGCCGGCAACATCGCGTACAAGCTGCTGATCCATCTGGGCGGCGCGACGGCCATCGGCCCGATCCTCGTCGGCATGCGCCGCCCGGTGCACGTCCTCGAGCGCGGCGCCGAGGTGCAGGACATCGTGAACATGGCCGCGGTGGCCGTGGTCGATGCGCAGGAACGCGCGCGGACCAGTTCCGCCAACTCCGGGGCCGCGTCCCCGACTCCGACGATCTTTTCGAGGTTATAGCATGGCCACGCAAACGACGCCGACCGCCGGTCAGGGACTCGACGCCCAGGGCCTCCACCCCGACGGAACCATTCACTGGAACCTCGTCGCGCCGCAGCTCATCCAGCGCGCCATCGAGCGCGGTGAGGGGCAACTCGCCGACATGGGCCCGCTGGTGGCCGTGACCAAGCCGCACACCGGCCGCTCGCCCAAGGACAAGTTCATCGTCCGGGAGCCGTCCACCGAGCAGGACGTGGACTGGGGCAACGTCAACCAGCCCCTGGCGCCCGAGCAGTTCGAAACGCTGCTCGCCGACGTCCGCCAGTATCTCGACGGCCGCGACGAACTGTTCGTGCAGGACCTGTACTGCGGCGCCGATCCGGCCAACCGCCTGTCGGTGCGGTACGTGTCGCCGAATGCGTGGCACATGGCGTTCGTGCGGAACATGTTCATCCGCCCCGAGCTGTCCGACCTCGCCGGGTTCACGCCCAACTTCACGGTGCTGCACGCGCCGGAATACGAGGCCGATCCGGCCCGGCACGGCACGCGCACCGGCACGTTCATCGTGCTCAACCTCGCCAAGCGGATGATCCTCATCGGCGGCACGCGGTACGCCGGCGAATTGAAGAAGGCGATGTTCACGGTGATGAACTACTACATGCCCAAGGCCGGCGTCCTCTCCATGCACTGTTCGGCCAACATCGGGCACGAGGGCGACACGGCGCTGTTCTTCGGACTCTCCGGCACCGGCAAGACGACGCTCTCCGCCGACCCGCACCGCGACCTCATCGGCGACGACGAGCACGGCTGGTCGGCCGACGGCGTGTTCAACTACGAGGGCGGCTGCTACGCCAAGGTCATCAACCTCTCCGCCGAGGGCGAGCCCGACATCTACGCCACCACGCAGATGTTCGGGACGATCCTCGAGAACGTGAAGCTCGATCCGGTGACGTCGAAGGTGAGGTTCTCGGATCAGTCGATCACCGAGAACACCCGGGCGTCGTATCCGCTGTCGTACATCCGCAACCACGTGCCCGCCGGCCGCGGGGGACACCCGAAGAACGTGGTGTTCCTCTGCGCCGACGCGTTCGGCGTCGTGCCGCCGGTGGCCCGGCTCACGCGCGAACAGGCGATGTACTATTTCCTGTCCGGTTACACCGCCAAGGTGGCGGGCACCGAGCGCGGCGTCACGGAACCCCAGGCCACCTTCTCGGCATGCTTCGGCGCCGTCTTCCTGGTGTGGCCGCCCACCAAGTACGCCCGGATGCTGGGCGAGTTGCTCCGGGCGCACGATGCCACGGTGTGGCTCGTGAACACGGGCTGGACGGGCGGCCCGGCCGGCGTCGGTTCGCGGATGAAGCTGGGCTACACGCGGGCCATGGTGCAGGCGCTGCTCCGCGGCGATCTGGCCCACGTGGAAACCGAGACCGATCCCGTGTTCGGCCTCCACGTGCCGACGGCGATCCCCGGCGTGCCCTCCACCGTGCTGCGCCCCCGCGAGACGTGGAGCGACAAGGCGGCGTACGATGCACAGGCCGCGAAGCTGGCCCGCATGTTCCGGGACAACTTCAAGCAGTTCGAGCAGGCCGCGGGCGAGGACGTCGTCGCGGCGGGCCCGGCGGCGCGGTAGCCCCGCCGGGCAAGGCTTACGGGCTGGTGGGGGCGCCGGTACTTTCCTGCTGGCGTCGTCCCGCCGGTTCCGCCCTGCGCCCTCTCTATGTTTTCTATCCGCGACCCGCTCTGGTCCACGATCCCCGTCGAACCGTTCGCGCGGGAACTCATCGACACGCCGGTCTTCCAGCGCCTGCGGAACGTCCGGCAACTGGGCCTCGCCTACCTCGTCTATCCGGGGGCCACGCACACCCGTCTCGAGCACGCCCTGGGCACCTACCACCTGGCGCGGCGGGCACTCGCCCTGCTCGACGAATCGGGGGCCCTCGACGACGAGCTGCGCGCCGACGCGGGCATCGTGCGCGCCGCGGCGCTGCTCCACGACATCGGCCACTATCCGTTCTCCCACGCCCTCGAGGAGATCGGCGCCATCCACCATGAGGAGGTGGCGCGGCCGCTGATCACCGGCGGGGCGATCGCCGAACGCCTCACCGGGGCGCTCGGCGCCGACGCGCCGGAGCGGATCATGGCGCTCATCCGCGGCCGCAGCGACTGCGCGTTGCAGGGGCTGATCTCCGGCTCGCTCGACCTCGACAAGATCGAGTATCTGCGCCGCGACATCCTGATGTGCGGCGTCGGCCACGTGGGCGTCGACGCCGACCGCCTGCTCAACTCGCTCACCGTGCTCACCGACCCCGACACCGGTCGCCGGCGCATCGGCCTCATCGAGAAGGGACTGGCGGCGCTCGAGTCGCTGCTGTTCGCCAAGTACCAGATGTACCGCAACGTCTACTGGCACCACGCGGTGCGCAGTGCCACGGTGATGTACATGCGTCTCGTCGCCGACGCGCTCGCGGCGGGCGCCATCGACGACGCATCGCTGGCCGGGTTCACCGACGAGACGCTGCTCGCGCACCTCGAGCGCGAAGCGCCCTCGCCCCTGCTCTCGGCGCTCCGCGAGCGGCGGTTGTTCAAACGGTCCTTCGAGTGCCCCGCGGCGCATCTGGCCGGCGAGGAGTGCGAGTGGATCGCCGAGGATCGCGCGCTCGTGGCGCGCGTCGAGACGGCGCTTGCCCGCGAGCTGCATCTGGCGCCGGGCACGCTGCTGCTCGACTATCCGGTCAAGACGCAGATGCTCGGGCTCGACATTCCCGTGCTGCGGCGCGACGGCCTCACGATGCGGCTCGACGCCCGCGGGTGGTCGGGTGCCATCGACCTGCCGAAGCTGTCGGAGGAACTCTACCGATCGGCGCGCTGGCTGCGGGTGTTCACGGCCGGCCGCGCCGACGTGCCGTCGGCGCCCCTGCTCCGGTTCCTCCGCCGCCCCGTGCGCGAGGTGCGGGCGATGGTCGACGCCGGCGAGACGCTGCTGTCGTAGGTAGGCAGTTCGGCGGTGGACGAATGAACGCCGCGGCACGACTTTCGGCGGCCCGCCCCGCACATTAGGTTGGCGGGATGCTGCGGATGCGACGGCCGTTCCGACTCTTCGCGCTCTGCGCGGCAGTGTTCCAGATGGGACTGCCGCCGGTGGTGGCGTTGGCCGATGCGATCGTCCAGCGCACCGACGGCCGGGCCTCGATGGTGCACATCGAGGACCACAGCCATCAGAACTGCCGTCCGGGGCACCCGGCGGACTGCGTCCTCTGTCAGACGCTGGCGCACTGGTCCGCGCCCCTGCCGCACGACGCCGCGCAGCTGCAGCAGGCCGGCCGCGCGCCCGTGCTGCCCGTCGCCGTCGCGACGAGCCTCTGCCGCGTCGCCTACCGCACCCCCCACTCGCGAGGCCCGCCCGCGTGAGTTGACGCCGAAGCCTCCGCTTCGGCGCGCGTCCATTCGCGTTCCATCAACTCACCTCCATTCCGGGGCCTCTCATGTCCAGGTTCATCGCGCGCGTGCGCCCGTCGGGGCGTACCGCCGTTGTCGTCGCGTGCGCCGTCCTCATGCTCACGCCCGCCGTCGCGCGGGCGTCCCACGCTCCCCACCGCCCGGCATCTCCAGGGGTGCCGGCATCTGCCGTAACGTCCGATCTCATCGGCACCGTCACCGATAGCACCACCGCCACCGCCGTGCCCAATGTCGAGATCGCCGTCACGCGCGCCGGTGCCGTCGTGACCAACACATCCACGGACGCGTTCGGCCGCTTCACCATTCACAATCTCGAGGCCGGCAACTACGTGGTCACGGCGCGGCTGATCGGCTTCGCCCCCCAGCGCCGGCCGCTCGTCGTGGACGGACGCGGCACGGATATCCGGCTCGACTTCCGCCTCGTCCCCGCGGTCGTCAGCCTGGCCGCCGTCGAGGTGCAGAGCACCGCTCCCCTGGCCGTCAACACTCGCACCGGCGATCAGACGTTCAAGCAGGACAACTATCACGGCGCGCCCACGAATACCACGTCGCAGATTCTGCAGCAGTCGATCGCCGGCGCCGCACGGGCGCCCACCGGCGAGGTTCACATCCGGGGTCAGCACGCCGAATACACGTACTACGTGGACGGCGTCCCGGTGCCGTCGGGCATCTCGGGCAGCCTCAACGAACTGTTCGACCCCCAGGTGGTGAACCAGATCGACTTCCAGACCGGGGGCTGGGACGCGGAGTACGGGGACAAGAACGCCGCGATCATCAACGTCGCCACGAAGATCCCGAGCGGCGGCTTCCACCTCGACGCCTCCTCTTACGCCGGATCGTTCAACGCCCGTGGCGGCAGCCTGAACATGAGCACCAATGCCGGGCGCCTCGGGGTGTTCGCCTCCGGGGCCTACCAGACCACCGATATGCGGCTCGAGCCGGTGTTCGGCACGCCGGGCACCGACGTGCCGATCAACTTCCACAATCACGGCACCGACGTGTTCGGCTTCGGAAAGGTCGAGTACCGCGGCAGCCCGTCGGACGTGGTCGATCTCGATCTCAACTGGTCGCGCAGCCGGTTCGGGGTTCCGTACGACAGCACCGGTGGCGCCATCCTGGACGATCACCAGACCGACATCAACGGATTCGCGAACCTTGGCTGGCACCACCTGTTCGCGGCACCGGGGGCGAGCCCCGACGGCGAGGCGCCCGCCGAGCTCTTCACCGGCCTCTTCTATCGGGCCGGCAGCCTCCGCTACGCACCAGGACCGGGCGACGAGCCGCAGTTCTATTTCTATCCCGATACGGTGCCGTACAACGTGCAGGAGAACCGGTCCTTCACGACGCTCGGACTGAAAGAGGATTTCACCGTCACCCCGCATCACGACCTGACCGTCAAGACGGGGATCCAGGCGCTGGCCACGACCGGGCACGAGGACTTCTCGACGCTGGACGCCAGCGGTGGGGCCGGGCCGGCCTCGAACTCCGGACTCAAGGGCAGTGACGTGGGCGTCTACGCCCAGATCGCGTACGCGCCGATCGAGGAATTCGAGATCCGGACGGGGATCCGCTACGATGCCCACCGGGCGCCCTTTGCCGGCACGCAGACCCAGTGGAGCCCGCGCCTCCGCCTGAACTTCTTCCCCAACCCGGCCACCACGTTCTACCTGTACTACGGGCGGCTGTTCACCCCCACCAACGTGGAGGACCTGCGCGCCATCACCAGCGTGGCGCAGGGCGGCGTGGCCACGGTCCCCACCCTCCCCGAGCGGGACAACTTCTATGAGGCCGGCCTCATCCGCCGGCTGCCCGTCGGCGGCATCGTGACGAAGCTGACCGCCTACTACAAGGACAGTAAACCGGGCATCGACGACAACACGGTGCCGGGCTCCGCCATCACGACGTCGGTGAATCTCGCGCTGTCCCGCGTCACCGGAATCGAAGGCGTGGTGGAATTCCACCCCCAGGGCCCGCTGTCCGGCTACGTCAACGCGGCGCTGAATCACGCCTACGCCCATGGCCCGGTCACCGGCGGGTTCTTTCCGGAGGATACGCCCCAGGGCTACTTCGATGAGGACCACGACCAGCGACTCTCGATCGTGGCCAGCGCCACCTACTCGGCCAACCGCTTCTACGCGAGCGCGACCGAGATCTACGGATCGGGACTCACCAACGGCGTCGATCCCGCCGACTGCGGGTGCTCGTACAGCACCGGGCTGTTCGCCTTCAACAGCGGCATCAAGGTGGCGCCGAGCGCGATCACCAACGTCAGCTTCGGCTACACGCTGGTCGTGGGCCGGACGGTGGTGCGCCCCGAACTGTACGTCGACAACCTGTTCGACCGGCACTACATCCTGAAGGGAGCCTTCTTCAGCGGCGCCTCGTACGGACGCCCCCGGTCGCTGCAGGTGCGGGTGCACTTCGGCGTATGAGGTGGGCACGTGGCGAGGCCGTCGGCGGGACTTCCCGTGGCGGCCTCGTCGCGCGCCGGCGCCTCAGCCCTCGCCCTTCTCCCGCCCCCGCGCCTCGGCCAGCTTGCGCGCGATGCCGCGGTAGAACGCCGCGTCGTCCGGCTTCCCCTGGTCGTCGAGACTCATCGCCGCCAACTCCAGCGCGTAGAGCAGATTGCCGAGGTAGAGGCCCGCCAGCGTCCCGACGGTCTCGGATGCGCTCATGCGTCGCCGACCGCGGCCATCTCCTGGGTCGTGACGTCGGCCGAGGGCCCGTCGCCCGATTCCACCTGGACGACGATCGCCGTGATGTTGTCCAGCCCGCCGCGACCGTTGGCCTCGGAGATCAGCGCCGCCACCTTCCGCTCGGGAATCGTGCGCGCCATCAGGAGCTGCTGCAGCCGCCGGTCGTCCACCATGCCGGTGAGGCCGTCGCTTGCCACCAGGAACACGTCGCCCACCTTGACCTCGCCGGCGTAGACGTCGGGTTCTACTTCCGGGCTCGCCCCCACACAGCGCGTGATCACGTTGCTGTAGGGGTGGTAGCGGGCCTGTTCGGGGGTGAGGTTGCCGAGGTCCACCTGCTCCTGCACGTACGAGTGATCCTTGGTGAGCTGGGTCAGCGCACCGTCGCGAAGCAGGTACACGCGCGAGTCGCCCACCTGGCCGATCAGGTAGCGCGCCCCGGAGACCATCAGCACCGACGCCGTGGTGCCCATCCCCTGCTTGTCCACCTCGGTGATCGTCCGGTCGTGGATCGAGCGGTTGGCGTGGGTGAGCGCCGCGCTGAGCTTCTTGCCGGCGTCCGCCGCGCCGAGGTCCTGCACGGCGTGCAGTTCCCGGACCACGATCTGCACCGCCATCTCGCTGGCGACCTCGCCGGCGGCGTGCCCCCCCATGCCATCCGCGACCATGAACACGCCGCGTGACTCGCTCAGATCGACGGCGAAGTTGTCTTCGTTCCCGGACCGGATCATCCCGACGTCCGTGCGCGCGGCGTGCAGCAGCCTGACCATTACGCCTTCAGGAAGTAGATGGCGCCAGCCAGCACGACGAGCGCGATGAGGACCCAGGCCCACCGGGGCACCCCGGCCCATGGGGCCGACGGCTCGGGGACCGGGCGCGGAGATGCCATGGCCGAAACCTGGCGCGTGCCCGGGGCGGCGTCCACTCGAATGATCGCCGGCCGGAAGCGGGCCTTGATGCCGCCGAATCGCAGATCCGGCGACCCTTCCAGCCGCCGCTCACCCTCCACCCGGATGCCGCCCACATAGCTGCCGTTCGTGGAGCCGTTGTCCACCAGATACCAGCCGTCGTCGCGCCGCTGAAGCTTGGCGTGCGAGTCGCTGACGCTGTCGTTCGCGAGCACCACGTCGTTGTGCTCGCCGCGGCCGATGTTGGTGAGCGCGTCGCGGATCACCACCCGGAGCCCCTTGGTGAGCCCCTCGTTGAGCAGCTCCAGCTCGGCCAGCACGGGCCGCCGGTCGGGCGCCGGAGCGCCGGGCTCCGCCTTGGGCAGCGTGGGGGGCTCCTCCGACATCGGCGCCGGGGCGGGACGCGGGGCGGGTGACGGTGCGGGCGGCGGTGCCGGCGCCGCCGCGGCCGCCACCGGCGACGGCTGGAACGGCGGGGCCGCGGCCGGGGCCGCCTCCGTGGCGGCGGGAACGGTCGCCCCGGGCACCGGCGTGGCGGCCGCGGCCGGCCGGGCCATCGGGGGCACATCCGCATAGAAGCGGAATTCCTCGGTGCCCACGGTGATCACGTCGGACCGCGCGAGGAGCCGCGAACCCTCCACCCGCTCACCGTTCACGTACACCCCGTTGGTGCTCGTGTCGGTGAGCACGTAGCCCGTGTCGGCCGGCGCAATCGAGGCGTGGTGCCGCGAGACCTCGTTCTGCGCCACCACCACGTCGCACGACGCGTCGCGGCCGATCACGACCCCGGCCGCGGCAATCACGTATTCCTTGCCGTCCACCAGCGACACGAGGCGCCCCCCGGTGGCAGTGGTGGCGCGGGCCGGCCCCGAGCGCTTGGCAACCAGCGAGGCGACGTCGGCCGTGGACACGAACGCCGTGGCGCCCGCCCGGCGGTCGTCGGAGAAGAGCAACTCCACCCCCGCGATGACCACCTTGTCGCCGTGGATGAGCGGGGTCGGTTCCACCGCCAGCGGCACGCCGTTCACCAAGACCCCGCCGGCCGGCCCGGCACGCCGGATCACGGCCTGATCGTCCGCCCCCATCTCCACCACGGCCTGCACCCCCAGCGCTGCGTCGTCACTCACGCGGATGTCGGCGTCCGGGCCACTGCCCAACCGCGTCGGTCCGCGCTGCAGCGGATGCTGTTCGTCGTGTAGCTGAATGACCGGCATGAACGCTCGGCGCGACGGTCGATAAAGGACGGAACGCGGCGCACCGGGAAGACGCGCCGCGCTGGATTCGGTATTGGGCAAAACCTACCCCAAGACCCCCGAAGCTGGCAAGCGCTTGGAGGGGGCGTCGGAGCCCTCGCCGCCCCCCGCCTGCAGGCGATACAACCGCTCGTACAGGCCGTCATGCGCCATCAGTGCGCGGTGCGTCCCGCGCTCCACGACCTCGCCGTGATGCAGCACCAGAATCTCGTCGGCCTCGACGATGGTGCTCAGCCGGTGCGCGATGGCAATCGTCGTCCGCCCCGCCATCAGGGCGGCGAGCGCCCGCTGAATGTCGGCCTCGATCTCGCTGTCCACGGCGCTCGTCGCCTCGTCCAGCACGAGCACGGCCGGATCGGCGGCGATGGCCCGCGCGAACGACAGCAACTGCCGTTCGCCCACGCTCACCGAGCCGCCCCGTTCGCCCAGCGGGTGCGCGTACCCGTCGGGGAACCGGCGGATGATCCGGTCGGCGCCCACGCGCACCGCCGCCCGCTCCACGTCGGCGTCGCTCAGCGGCGCCGAGAGCCGGATGTTGCCGGCCACGTCGCCCGCGAACAGGAAGATGTCCTGCTGCACGTATCCGATGAGCCCCCGCAGCACCTCGGCTGGAATCTGGCGCGAGTCGATCCCGTTGACGGTGATCCGCCCGCGCTGGGGATCGTAGAACCGCAGCAGCAGATTGACGATCGTCGTCTTGCCGGCGCCGGTATGCCCCACGAGGGCGACCGTCTGCCCCGGCCGGGCCGTGAAGCTCACGCCCTTCAGCACCCAGCGCCGTTGCGCGTCCGCCGTCCCCGGCGGGTCGTACGAGAACCAGACGTCCTCGAACGCGATCGTCACCCCGCGGGCACCGGTCAGCGCGGCCACCGCCAGATCCGCGGCGCCGGCGGCCGGCGCACTGCCGCCGGCCGCCACCGGCTCGTCGAGCAGGTTGAAGATCCGCTCGGAAGCCGCCATCGCCTGCTGCAGGGTGTTGAACTTGTCCGACAGGTCCTGCAGCGGCTGGAAGAAGCGCCGCACGAGCTGCAGGAACGCGGCCACCGTGCCCACCGTCAGGGTGGCGATCTGCACCCGGTGCGCGCTGGCGACGAGCAGGCTGGCCAGGGCCACCGTGGTCAGCACCTCGATGGTCGGGAAGTACACCGCGTAGTACACGATGGACCGCAGATGCGCGTCGAGGTGGCGCTCGTTCAGGTGATCGAACTTCTTCGCCTCCGGTCGCTGCATGCCGAACAGCTGGAGGATGCGCATGCCGGTGATGCGTTCCTGCAGGAAGGCGTTGATCCGCGCCAGCCGCGTGCGGATGTCCCGGTACGAGCTGCGCACCTTGCGCCGGAACACGTACGAACTCAGGTAGATGAACGGGATCACCCCGAAGGCGGCGAGCGCCAGCCGCCAGTCGGTGACCAGCATCATGATGCCGATGGCGGCGAGGGTGAAGAGGTCGCCCAGGCCGGCCACCACCCCGGCGGTGAACAACTCGTTCAGCGACTCGACGTCGGCGGTGGTGCGGGTCACCAGCCGGCCCACGGGCGTCCGGTCGAAGAACCGGATGGGGAGCTGCTGGAGGTGCGAGAACAGGTCGTCGCGCAGGTCGCGCATCACGCGTTGCCCAAGCAGGCTGGTGAGGATCGTCTCGCCGAACTGGGCGACGAAGCCGATGGCCAGCGAGCCCGCGAACAGCAGCGCGGCGTGGGTCGCCATCGCGGCATCGTGATTGGGCAGCGCGACGTCGATCACCCGCTGGGTGAGCACCGGCCCCACGAGCTGGAGCAGGCCGTCCACCATCAGCAGCACGAGGGAGATTCCCACCAGCCAGCCATAGGGGCGGACGTAGCGCAGCAGGCGCCGCATCAGCCGCCCATCATACGCCTTGCCGAGGACTTCCTCTTCGTGGTAGGCGGCGGCATCTGGCATGGCACGAATCCTAAAAGCCGCCCTCATCCACCGCCAACTGCCCGCTGGCGGCCCCCGCCCTCGACCCGCCGCCCTCCGGCCCGCGCCGATGGGCGCGCGGGAAGCGTCCCGCGGTTGCGGCCCCGAGTAGATTCTGGATCGTATGAAGGATGCGATCATCGTCCGCGGCGCCCGCCAGCACAACCTCAAGAATCTCGATCTCGAGATTCCGCGGCGCGCGATCACGGTGGTCACCGGGCCCTCGGGCTCGGGCAAGTCCTCGCTGGCCTTCGACACCATCTATGCCGAGGGGCAGCGGCGGTACGTGGAGTCGCTGTCCGCCTACGCGCGCCAGTTCCTGGACCGTATGGAGAAGCCCGACGTGGACAGCATCGACGGCCTCTCCCCCGCCGTCGCCATCGAGCAGAAGAATCCGACCAAGACCTCGCGGTCGACGGTCGGCACCGCCACCGAGATCTACGACTATCTGCGCCTGCTGTACGCCCGCATCGGCCACACCTTCTGCCCCGCCTGCGGGCGCGAGATGCGGCCCGACACGGTCCAGTCAGCGTCCGACGCGGTGCTCGCCCTGCCGGCGGGCACGCGGTTCTCCGTCGCCTTCCCGCTCCACATGTCCGACGAGGTCACGCACGAGGTGGTGGTGGAGAACCTGCGGGCGCAGGGCTTCGTGCGCGTCAGCCTCGACGGCGTGATCAAGCACCTCGACGACCTGCTCACCGAACCCATCGACATCACGTTCGCCCGCGAGGTGCTGGTGATCGTCGACCGGCTGGCGGTGGCCCCCGACGTGGGGGGGCGGCTGGCCGAGGCCGTGGGCACCGCGTTCACGGAGGGCGACGGCTACTGCGTGGTCCTCGTCGCGGGCGGCGACGACGGCGCGGCCGCCGGGCACCGGATGCGGTTCACCGAGCGCTTCGAGTGCCCCAACGACGGCACGCCGGCCCCGGCGCCCACGCCGCAGCTGTTCTCGTTCAACAGCCCGCGGGGCGCCTGCCCCACCTGCAACGGCTTCGGGGCCGTGCTCGAGTACGACGAAGCGCTGGTGGTGCCGAATCCCGCGCGCACCCTGCGCGAGGGCGCGCTCGATCCGTGGACCAAGCCCCGCTACGACAACAAGCGTCGCGCGCTGGCGGAATTCGCCAAGCGTGAGAAGATCTCCATGGACACCCCGTGGCGCGATCTCCCCGCCAGGGCCCGGCACGCGCTGCTTCAGGCGCGCGTGAAGGGCTTCAAGGGGATGATGCCCTTCCTCAAGGATCTCGAGGAGAAGCGCTACAAGCAGTACATCCGCGTCTTCCTGCGGCAGTACCAGACGGCGCAGCTGTGCGCCGCGTGCGGCGGCACCAAGCTGCAGCCCGAGGCCCTCCACGTGCGCGTGGGCGACCTGAACATCGCCCAGGTGAGCGACCTGTCGATGGATCGGACGCTGGCCTGGATCGATGCGCTGGACCTCTCCGCCTTCGAGCGCGGGGTGGCGAGCCACGTGCTGCGTGAAGCGCGCAGCCGCGTCCAGTTCCTGTGCGACGTGGGCCTGGGCTACCTCACGCTCAATCGGGCCACGCGCACGCTCAGCGGTGGCGAGGCACAGCGCATCGGGCTGGCGAATTCACTCGGATCGCAGCTCGTGGACACGTTGTACGTGCTCGACGAGCCGTCCATCGGCCTCCACCCGCGGGACATGGACCGCCTGCTGCGGCTGCTCAAGCGTCTGCGCGACACCGGGAACACCGTGCTCGTGGTGGAACACGACCTCGAGGCCATTCGCGCCGCCGACCACATGGTGGAGCTGGGGCCGGCGAGCGGCGAACAGGGCGGCCACCTCGTGTTCGCGGGACCGATCATCGACGCCGCGGCGAGCCCGCTCACGGGCCGCTACCTCACCGGCGAGCGCGAGGTTCCGCTGCCCGACGCCCGCCGGCGTCTGGGCCCGCGCTGGATCGCGCTCACCGGCGCTCGCGAGCACAACCTCAAGGGCATCGACGTGAAGGTCCCGGTGGGCGCGATCACCGCCGTCACCGGGGTCTCTGGATCGGGCAAGAGCACGCTCGTGCACGACGTGTTCATGCGCGCCCTGGAAACCGCGCTGCGCGGCGAGACGACGGCCAAGCAGCATCTCGGGGAGCGGGTGGGTCAGTACGACCGCCTCACCGGCGCCGACGCCATCGACGACGTCGTGAGCATCGACCAGAGCCCCATCGGCAAGTCGCCCCGGTCGAATCCGGTGACCTATGTGAAGGCCTTCGACGAGATCCGGAAGTTGTTCGCCGCCGCTCCACTGGCCCGCGAGCGCAAGTACACGGCCGGCACCTTCAGCTTCAACGTCGATGGCGGGCGCTGCCCCACGTGCGAGGGCGCGGGCTACCTCGAGGTGGAGATGGTGTTCATGGCCGACGTGTTCGTGCCCTGCGACGAATGCGGGGGCAAGCGCTTCCGGGCCGAGGTGCTCGACGTCCGCGTGAACGGGCGCAACGTCCACGAGACGCTGCAGCTCACCGTGGACGAGGCGATCCGGGCCTTTCCCCGCGAGGAGAAGCTGGGCCAGGCGCTCTGGCAGCTGCAGCAGGTGGGGCTCGGCTATCTGCGCCTCGGGCAGCCCGCCACCACGCTGTCGGGCGGGGAGGCGCAGCGGCTCAAGATCGCCCGCGAACTGGCCACCGCCGGGCGCCGCACCGGGCGCAAGCTGTACATCATGGACGAGCCCACCACGGGGTTGCACCTGGAGGACATCCGGAAGCTCGCGCAGGTGCTCGACCGCCTCGTCGATGCCGGCCACACTGTGGTACTCGTGGAGCACAACCTCGACGTGATCAAGCTGGCCGACTGGGTCATCGACCTCGGCCCCGATGCCGGCGACGCCGGCGGCGAACTGGTGGTGGCCGGCCGGCCCGAGGACGTGGCGCGGCACCCCACGTCGCACACCGGACGTTGGCTGCGCACCGTGCTCCCGACCTTCGCCGAGTACGGTGCCCTGCATCACGCCGGCCAGGCAGTGGCCGGTTGACGTCCGGTTCCGTTGACTTCACCGCCCCGCCGGATACTTTTCAACGACCATTCCCCAGTAGCTCAGTTGGTCAGAGCATCCGACTGTTAATCGGAGGGTCGTAGGTTCAAGTCCTACCTGGGGAGCTCCCGCGGGACCCGAAGGGCCGCTCCGTCGAGCGGCCCTTTCTGCATCCGGGACGGCCCTACAGCCCGGCAACGATGAAGGTGTACTCGTCGCCGGCCTGGAAGTGCGGCTCGTTGGCGAGGATCGCCATCACGAGCTGCCCCAACCGGGCGTCGGGGGTCCGCACCGTGACCCCGATGACGTTCAGCGTCGCCGGGTATCCACTCAGCGCCGTCGTCACCGTCCAGTTGTCGTACCGCAGTTGGTAGTCCGGCTTCACGAACGAGAAGTTGAGCGGCAGGTAGTGGACGAGTTCGGCCGGCACCTGGCCCATGGCCGCCGACGCCGGGTAGCGGCTGCTGTCGGTGTAGAAGTCCTCCATGTTCTGGCGGATGGCGGCGATGTCCGCCGCCACCGCCGCCGCCTTCGCCCGCTTGATGAAATCCCCCGTCTTCGGGATCACGATGCCCGCCAGAATGGCGACGATGATCATCGCCGTCAGGATCTCGACGAAGGTGAATCCGGACCGGCGCCCCTTCACTTCGGCGTCCCCGCGGTCACCACGTCCAGGGCGTTGCGGAGAAACGCGTCCATCGACTCCGTGGAGTAGAGAATGATGGGGTGGGCCGATTCGTAGCGGAGACTGAACGAGGTGTCGGTGAGCGGCACGTACTGGACACTGTCCACACGGTCGCCGATATCGGCCAGCGTCGCCGGCACGGTGCCGAACTCGCGGCGGTACTCGAAGATCCGCTGCGCGAGCAGGAACATCGCGAACCGCATGTCGGCGTCGTGAGTGGCGGCCACCTGCGACGGGTCCGTCTGCGGCCCCCAGATCCACGCCGGGCGCGCGGCGTACGAATAGATCGTGAAGAAAAAGAAGAACAGCGTGAGCAGTGGAATCCAGACGCGCGGCCGCGGGAGCACCAGCGGCGTCGGCCGCGACACCTTGATGACGTAGTCCATCACCTCGGCCAGCACCATCGCCCGGTCGAGTTCCGTGGACGCGTCGTCCGCGTGAGGCAGATTGGTGCTGCGTCGGGACGGCGACGCGGTCGGGGGCGGCGTGCGGTCGTCGGTCTTACGGGTCAATGACAGGGCCTCACGGCGGTGCCTCGAGCGGCGCGACGGAAGGCGTCACGCCCGGCAGCGGTCCGGCGGGTACTATAGACCCGCTGCGTCGTGGCCGAAAGCCCCGCGCCGCGGTAGAGCATGCCCCGCCGGTGACCTATATTACCGCGCGCAGCCCCTGATTCCTCTCTCCGCGGGAACTCCTCATGCCGCCAGCACGCGCCCCCCGCTCCACCGCCACCGGCGCCCCGGCCCCCTGGGTGGGGGTCATCATGGGCAGCAAGTCGGATCTGACGCACATGCGGGCGGCTTCCGAGACGCTCACCGCGCTCGAGGTGCCGCACGAGGTGCGGGTGGTCTCGGCACACCGCACGCCCGACTGGATGTTCGACTACGCGTCGAACGCCGAGTCCCGCGGCCTGGAGGTGATCATCGCGGCCGCCGGCGGGGCAGCACATCTGCCCGGCATGGTCGCGGCCAAGACCCTGCTGCCGGTGCTCGGCGTGCCGATTCCCGCCACCACGCTGAACGGGCTCGATTCGCTGCTCTCCATCGTGCAGATGCCCAAGGGCGTGCCCGTGGGCACGCTCGCCGTCGGCGAGCCGGGCGCCGTGAATGCCGCGCTCCTCGCCGCGGCGATCGTGGCCGGCCGCCACCCGGAGGTGCGCGAACGGCTGCGCAAGTGGCGCGAGCGGCGCACCGCCGACGTGCTCATGGAAACCGACCTGCTCCCGCACCTCGCGAAATGACCGTCATCGCCCCCGGCGCCACGATCGGCATCCTCGGAGGTGGACAGTTGGGCCGGATGACCGCACAGGCGGCCCGCACCATGGGCTACGCCGTGCATGCCCTCGACCCGGCCCCCGACTGCCCCGCGCACGCCGTGGTCGATCGCCTCGTCACCGCTCCGTTCGATGACGCCGACGCCGCCGCCGACCTGGCCCGCCACTGCGACGTCGTCACCCTGGAGATCGAGCAGATCGCGCCCGCCGGGCTGGAGGCGGCGCAGCGCTTCGCCCCCGTGCGCCCCGCGCCCGCGATCATCGCCGACGTGCAGCACCGCGGGCGGCAGAAAGCCTGGCTCGCGCGCCACGGATTCCCCATCGGCCCCTATCGCGACGTGCAGTCGCTGGCCGACATGGAAGCGGCACTGCGCGAATTCGGATCCTGCTTCGTGAAGTCGTGCCACGGCGGTTACGACGGCCGCAGTCAGCTTCGCGTGGACGCGGTGGAGGACTGCGCCGCGGCATGGCGCGCGCTGGGCGAGCGGCATGCGGTGGCCGAACGCGCCCTCACGCTCGACCGGGAAATTTCGGTGATGGTGGCACGGCGGCCCTCCGGCCAGACGGTGGCCTACCCGCCGGCGCTCAACCACCACACCAACCAGGTGCTGTCGTGGTCGGTGCTCCCGGCCCCCCTCCCGCCCGCGCTCGCGGCACGCGCCGGCGAGGTGGCCGAGGGCATCGCCCGCGCCATGTCGCTCGAAGGGGTGCTCGGCGTCGAGATGTTCTGCACCGCCGATGGCGAATTGTTCGTCAACGAACTCGCCCCGCGTCCCCACAACTCGTACCACGAGAGCGAACGGGCCTGCGCCATCAGCCAATTCGAGCAGTTCGTGCGCGCCATCTGCGACCTGCCGCTGGGCGACGTCTCGATCGTCGAGCCGGCCGCCATCGTGAACCTGTTCGGAGAGCTGTGGCAGGACGGCCGGATGCCCGACTTCACGCCCGCGCTCTCCCTGCCCGGCGTGCGGCTCCATCTGTACGGCAAGACGTCGGCGCGCCCGGGCCGCAAGATGGGCCATCTGTCGGTCACCGGCGCCTCGCCCGAGGCAGCGCTCACCAACGTGCGCGCCGCCGCGGCCGCCATCGGCCTCGTCGTGTAGCACGGACCCGCGCCCCCCATCCGCCGATGAACGTTCTGGTCCTGAATTCCGGCTCGTCCACGCTGAAGTTCGAGCTCGTGCGCACCGACGCCGACCGGATGCGCGACAACCGCGACGAGCGTCTGGTGCGGGGCCACGTAGAACGCATCGGCGGCGAGGCCGTGTACACGTTCACCGTGCCCGGACGCGCGCCCGTTCGCGGCACGGTGGCGGCCCGGGATCACCGCGCCGTGCTCGACTTCGCCATCAACTGGATCGCCGGCCCCGACTCGGGCGTCGACATCGACACGGTGGCGTCGATCGAGGCCGTGGGCCACCGCGTGGCGCACGGCGGAGAACACTTCCGGGCGTCGGTCCGCATCGACGACGCCGTGATGCGCGCCATCGAGGACACCATCGACCTGGCGCCCCTGCACAACCCCAACAACCTCAAGGGCATCGTCGGCGCCCGCGCCGTACTCGGCGCCGGCATTCCCCAGGTGGCCGTGTTCGATACGGCGTTCCATCAGACGCTCCCCGAGCGAGCGCACCTGTACGCCATTCCGTATCAGTTGTACCGGCGCCACCGGGTGCGGCGCTACGGCTTCCACGGGACCTCGTACCGGTACCTGGCCTGGCGCTACCGGCAGCTCACCAACTGCACGCGCGAACAGACCAGGATCATCGCCCTGCACCTCGGGAACGGGTGTTCGATCTGCGCCATCGACCGTGGCGATTCGGTGGACACCTCGATGGGATTCACGCCCCTTGAAGGACTGGTGATGGGCACCCGTTCCGGCGACCTCGACCCCGCCATCCTCGACTACGTGGCCGGCAAGGAGGGACTGTCGCTCGCCGAGGTGGAGGGGTTGCTGAACAAGCAGTCGGGGTTGCTCGGCGTTTCCGGGCTCACCAACGACATGCGTGAGCTGCTGGCCGAAGCGCGCGAGCACGATGACCGCCGGGCCAGACTCGCCATCGACCTGTTCTGCTACCGCGCCCGCAAGTACATCGGCGCCTACCTGGCGGCGATGAACGGTGCCGATGCGATCGTGTTCAGTGGGGGCATCGGCGAGCACGCCGCCGACGTGCGCGCGCGGATCTGCGAGGGACTGGGCTGGCTCGGGATCACGCTCGATGCCGACGCCAACGCCGGGGCCACCGGCGGCCGCGAAGTGCGCGTGAGCGCCCCCGATTCCCGCGTCGCCGTGTGGGTGATTCCCACCGACGAGGAACTGCTCATTGCCCGCGATACGGTGCGGGTGATCGAGGGCCTCGAGACGCGATACTGAGCGCGGACCGGCGGATTGCCGCGCCGCGGCGCGGCTAGCTGGCCGCCTGCTCCGGAACGCCACCGAACCGGCGCTCGCGCCGTTCGAAGTCCGCGAGAATCTCCAGAAATTCGTCGGCCGTGAAGTCGGGCCACATGCGGCGCGTGAACGCGAATTCGGCGTACGCGCACTCCCACAACAGGAAGTCGCTCAGCCGCTGTTCGCCCCCCGTGCGGATCAGCAGGTCCACGTCGCGGGCCCGGCCGCCGGCATGGTCGACGCCGGCCAGCAGGTCGGCGAACCGCTCGCGCGTGCACGCGTCTTCGCCCTCGCGGGCCGCGGCAGCGGCGGCGCGCAGAATCGCGTCGCGCGCCGAGTAGTCCACGGCCACCCGGAGTTCCATCGCCGTGCACCCGGCCGTCATCGCCTCCGCCTCGGCGATCGTGCGCAGCAGCAGGGCCGGCAGCCGGTCGCGGCGTCCGATCACGGAGAGCCGGATGCCGTTGTCGCGGCAGCGGCGCGATTCGGTGAGCAGCGTGCGGCGGAACAGCCGCATCAACGCCGTCACCTCGCCGTGCGGCCGCCCCCAGTTGTCGGCCGAGAAGGCGTAGAGCGTGAGCGTGCCCACGCCGGCGCGGCGCGCCGTCTCGACGATCGTGCGAGCCGTGCGCACGCCGGCGCGGTGCCCGGCCGTGCGCGGCAGGGTGCGCGTGGTGGCCCAGCGTCCGTTGCCGTCCATGATGACGGCCACGTGCAGCGGGCCCGGCGCCCCGCGGCCGTCCTGCGTCCTCGCCATCGCTCAGCCCTCCCGCGTGGCGCGGATCAGCGCTTCCATGTGCGCGAGGTACCGCTCCAGGGCGCGGCGCCCGGCCGCGGTGAGCGCGTAGTGCGTCTTCGGCATCCGCCCCTCGAACGTCTTGGTGCAGGTCACGTAGCCCGCCTCTTCGAGCTTGCGCGCGTGCACGCTGAGATTGCCGTCGGTGGTCTGCATCAGGGCCTTGAGATCGTTGAAGCTCAGCCGGTCGTTCACCGCCAGCGCACTCACGATGCCGAGCCGCATCCGCTCGTGGATCAGCCGGTCCAGCTCGAGCGCGCTTCCGGGCTCGTCCAGCGCCTTGCCGCGTACCGAACTCAGCGTGTGCGACGCCTTGCGCGCGCCGCGCGCCCGCTGCTCGCCGTCGTCCTTGGGAACCGCACTCTGCTTACCCACCGTGCCTCCGCGCAATCAGAAACCCGAACGTGATGTGCACTCCGCCGAACCCCGCCACGAGGAGCGCCGTATTCCACCCCGCTGGCGTGACCAGCGCCGCCGTGCCGAGCACGATGAACGCCGCGCCCATGACCGGCACGATGCGCACCGAATACGCACCCGCCGCGATGACGCCGGCGCCGTACAACAGCATCCACACGGCCGGCAACAGATCCGGCAGCCCGTGGGCCAGCAGGGCCGCCGTGAGCACGGCGCCCACCAGCATGGCCGGAGCGAAGGCCAGCACCAGCTTCTGCCCCGGCCCCGAGAGCAGCGACACCCGCGCCGCGCGTGCCTTGCGCCAGGTGGCCCACGCCGAGATGCTCCCGGCCAGCACCGCCTCCCCCAACCACGCCGCCACCCACCGCCCGGGCGTCGGCTGCGCCGCGGCCACCAGCGCCGCCGCCACCGCCGTCGCCCCGATCACCACCTCCCCCCATCCCGACACCGCCGTGAACGCCCCGGCCCGCTCCATCGTCTCGCGAATGAAGCGCAGGTTGTCCATCGCCCGCTCGTGCATCTGCGGAGGCGAGGTGGGCCGCTGCTTGGGTGGCGCCGAGGTCGGCATGGCCGTATGATGCGCGAATGGCGCGTTATTGGCAAGTACTTTGCGTCACAAAGATAACGCCAAATCCCCCGCCCCGCCTCCACCCGGCCGGGCCTCATCCGCCCCGGCTCCCCGCACGGTATCTTCCCCGGGTGTCCATGATTCCACTGTTCGGCCACGCCACGGTGCGCCGGCGCCTCGAGTCCGCCGCCGAGCGGGGCACCCTGCCGGCGAGCCTCCTGCTCCACGGGCCGGCTGGTATCGGCAAGCAGCGCCTGGCCCTCTGGCTGGCCCAGCGCCTGATGTGCGACGGTCCCGAGCCCAGGCCCTGCGGCAACTGCCAGCAGTGCCGGTACGCGGCCGCCGGCACCCACCCCGACATCCACTGGATCTTCCCCCGGCCCAGACTGAAGGACACCAACCCCTCCCCGGCCGACGTCCGGGCCGACTACGACGAGGCGATCGCCGAGCGGATCGCGGCCCACGGCCTGTACGCCCCGCCCAGTGGCAATGAGGGTATCTACGTGGCCACTATCCGGGCCATCGTCCACGCCGGCGCCCTGGCGCCGGCGGTGGGGGCCCGCAAGGTGTTCGTCATCGGCGACGCCGAGCGGATGGTGTCGCAGGAAGGCTCCGACCAGGCGGCGAACGCCTTCCTCAAGCTGCTCGAGGAACCGCCGCCCGATACCAACATCATCCTCACGTCGAGCGAGCCCGGCGCGCTCCTGCCCACCATCCGGTCGCGGGTGATCGCCGTCCGCATGGCGCGTCTGACCGACCCCGAGGTCGGCGCGTTCCTGGCCGACGACGCCGTGCAGGCGCACCTGAAGGACCAGTCGCTGCCCCGCGACCGGGCGGGGGTGCTGGGGCTGGCGAATGGCGCCCCCGGATCGCTCCTCGCGCAGTCGGCGCTCGGCGACGCCATCAAACGCGCCCGCCGGATGCTCGACGCGGCCACGGCCGATCGCGCCGAGCGCATGCACACGGCGTTCGTGCAGGGCAGTGCCCGTGCGCGGGGTGAGTTTGCCGACGCCCTGGAGGCGCTGACCGTGCTGCTGCACGAACGCACGCGCGACGCCGTGGCCCGCGCCGACGAACCCGGAGCGCTGCGCGCCAGCCGGGCCGTGGACGCGGTGGAACGCGCCAAGGCCCGGGCGGCGGGGAACGCCAATCCGCAGCTCGTCACCTTCACCCTGCTCGGAGAACTGGAGGCTGCGCTGCGATGACCGACGACCTCTCGCACGTGGGGCCCGACGGCCGCGCCCGCATGGTGGACGTCTCCGGCAAACCAGTCACGGTCCGGACGGCCCGGGCCGGGGGGGCCATCCGCATGGCGCCGGCCACCCTGGCCGCCATCGAGGCCAACGGACTGGAAAAGGGAGACGTGCTGGGCGTGGCCCGGATTGCCGGCGTGATGGCCGCCAAGCGGACGGCCGAGCTGGTGCCCCTCTGCCACCCCCTCCCCCTGGACGACGTCCAGGTCGTGCTCACGGCGGACCCCACCCTGCCGGGCATCCGGGCCGAGGCGACCACCCGGACGAGCGCCCGAACAGGCATCGAAATGGAGGCCATCGTGGCGGTGACCATTTCGCTGGTCACGGTGTACGACATGGCGAAGGCAATCGACCGGGGAATGACCATCGAGGGGGTCCGCCTGCTGGAGAAAACAGGTGGACAACGGGGGGACTGGGCCAGAGCTTGATGACGGGCAGGGAGTCGCTTATTGTCAGGGAAGGTTGACGACGGTGGATTGTAGTTAACTCATTACCCTAGAATAACTTATGCGTGATCTAACCGGCACTTATGTGCACCGCGGCGATGCCGCGCGACGACGACGTCGGGTGAAACGCTTGCTCGGTATCGTTGGGGCTGGAGCAGCCACCGCGATGATTCTCGTGCTCTATCCGTCGCCCTCGGCTGAAGTTGCCCAGGCGGCGGTTGTCGCACATGAGCACTCCTCGGCTCCGCTGAGCGAATCCGCGTCCCTGCGCGCCCAGTTGGCCACCACCCGGAGTCAGGTTGCTGACCTCCAGGGCCAGCTTCATCGCGCCGATCGCATCATCCATTACTCGGCCAAGTACGGCGTCTCGGCCGGCATGACCGGCAAGGTGTACGACGCCGCGATTGCCGAGAACGTCGACCCCGAGCTCGCCTTCCGGCTGGTGAAGCTTGAGAGCGACTTCAACCCGCGGGCGGTGAGTTCGGCGGGGGCCCTGGGCCTCACCCAGCTCATGCCCGCCACCGCGCGCTTCTATCAGAAGAACCTGCGCAACGACCAGCTCTTCGAACCGGATCTGAACCTGCACATCGGGTTCCGGTACCTGCACTCCCTGGTGGAGCAGTACCCCGGTCAGATCAGCCTGGCCCTGCTGGTATACAACCGGGGCGAGGTGGCCGTGCACGCCGCGACGTCGCAGGGCCACAATCCGACGAACGGATACGATCGGATTCTCATGAAGGGCTACAAGGGCACCGGCATCATCGACTGACGAACACGCGCGGGTAGGCGCGCCACCGCGGGCGCCTACCTGCCGCTGCCGGACTTGCCCGAACTCTTGCCGGACGAGGCGGACGACGCCCGGGGGACCGATCCCGTGATGCGGAGCGTCTGGCCGATGAAGATCATGTCTCGCTTCAGGTGGTTGAGCGCCATGAGGTGCTTGACCGTGGTGTGGTACTTCAGGGCGAGGCCGCTCAGCGTCTCCCCCTTGCGCACCACGTGCCGGCCGTTGACCAGGCCATAGAGTTCGATGGCCGGATTCGGAACCGACCGCGCCGCTTCCGCCACCACCCGCGTCGGCACGATCACCTTCTGGCCGGGCACCAGATGCCCGCTGTTGTACCGCCGGAGCTTCGGGTTGAACGCCTCGAGCTGCTGGTTGGTGAGGTGATACTTCCGGGCGATCGTGGAGATGTACTCTCCCGAGCGCGACCGCACCGTCCGGGCCCCGATGCGTTCGGCAGCGGGCAGCGCCGCGAAGGCGCTGTCGAAGCCGGCGGCGCTGCCGAGGGGAATGCGCACCTGCACCGAATCGTCCGGCGGCGCCATCCCGCGCAGGATCTGCGGATTCAGTTCCTCCAGGGCATCCACCGTGATGCCGGTGGCGGCGGCGATGGCCGGCAGCGGCGTGAGCGGCGCCACGCGGATCGAGTCGTAGACGAAGGCCGATTCCGGGGTGATGTCCAGTCCGTAGCGATGCGGATCCTTGGCCACGAGCGCTGCCGCGATGAGCTGCGGCACGTACTCCCGCGTCTCGCTGTGCAGGTAGTCCTTGTCGGCGAGCTCGAAGAACAGGTCGTCGCCTTCGGTGTCCTGGAGATCGTCGGCATAGCGGGCCAGGCCCCGGGAGATGCGGCCCGGGCCCCCGTCGTAGGCCGCGGCGGCGAGGTACAGCGATCCGAACTGGTCGCGCAGGCCCTTGATGAACCGCGCTGCCGCGGTCGTCGACTTCACGGGATCGCGGCGTTCGTCGATCCACCAGTCCACGCGCAGACCCATGCCGCGCGCCGTCCCGGTCATGAACTGCCACATCCCGACGGCCGCCGCCTTGGAGTAGGCGTTCGGATTGTAGCCGCTCTCGATCAGCCCCAGGTAGTACATGTCCTCGGGCAGGCCGGCCTTGCGGAAGGTGGCCCGGATCATCGGCTCGTACCGCGTCCCGCGCTCGAGCTGGTCGACGATGCGGTCCTTCGCCTTGCCGGTGAACAGCGACACGTAGTGCTGCACGCGGTCGCGCGTTTCGTACGACCGGACGTCGATGTCCCACGTGGGAACGGCCGAATCGACGGCGACCGCCGAATCCCCGAACACGCGCGACGCGCTGTTGGTGACGTCGCTGTCGCTCACCGCCACCGAATCGGGATGCGCGGCGGCGGAATCGGCCGCCCCGGACACCGCGACCGGGGGCGCCGAATCGCGCGCCACCGTCATCGCCGGTGACGGTTCGGTGACGGGCGTTGGTGCCGGCGCCGGCGCCGGACGTCGCGCACAGGCGGCCAGCGCAAACGCGGCCAGAAGTGCGGAGGCGGTGCGTTTCACCCGTGCACTATAAGGAACGCCGCCGCAGAGGGCTAGCTCGGGTTTTCGCCGTGCGTAGATTCCTTGGCATGATCGTCGCAATCGGAACCGACCATGGCGGCTTTTCGCTCAAGGACCGCGTGCTGCACGCGGTCGCGCAGCGCGGACACGAGCCGCTCGATTGTGGGGCCATGACGCTCCAACCCGGGGACGACTACCCGGATTATGCCGAGCGGGTGGCGCATGCACTGACCGAGGGGCGCGCGTCGCGAGGAATTCTCATCTGCGGCAGCGGGGTGGGCATTTGCGTGGCCGCCAACCGGTTTCCCGGCGTTCGCGCCGCTATCTGCCACGACACCTACTCGGCACGGCAGGGGGTGGAGGACGACGCGATGAACGTGCTCTGCCTGGGGGGACGCGTGATCGGCGCCGAACTCGCGGGCGAGTTGATCGGCGCCTTTCTCGGCGCCGAGTTCAAGGCGTTCGAGCGCTATCGGCGCCGCCTGCAGAAGGTCGAGCGGTTCGAGGGCGGCTCGGGCGGGTAGCAGCCGGTTGCGATCAAGCGGTACCCTGACCCACCACCCGGACGGCGTGATGACGACGGCGGAACTCATTGGAGGCATCCTCACGCGCGACCTGCGGGCCGTGCAGCGCGAACTCGCGGCGTACGACCGCGAGGCGGACATCTGGGCCCGGCCCGACACGATTCCCAACTCGGCCGGCACGCTGGCCGTGCACGTCGCCGGCAACCTGCGGCACTATGTGGGCGCCGTCCTGGGCGGAACGGCGTACGTCCGCGACCGCGACGCCGAGTTCAGCCGCCGCAACGTGCCGCGGTCGGAGTTGATCCGCGAACTCGACGCCGCGGCCGCCGACGTGGGCGTGGTGATGTCGCGGCTCACCGAGGCGGACCTGGCCACCACCTTTCCACAGCCCGTGGTGGGCAAGCACTGTTCCACCGCCGACATGCTCATCCATCTCGCCACGCACCTGACCTATCATCTCGGGCAGATCGACTATCATCGGCGCCTCGTCGCCGGCAACGCCGCGTCCATCGCCGCCGTATCTCCAGCAGAACTTCGTTCCGCCACCGACGCCTCGTAGCCGATTCCGGAAGGTCGCATGTCCCGCCCGACACCGTTCGCCGCCGCCGTTCCGTTCGCGTTCACGCTCCTCGCCGCCATGCCCGCACCAACTGCCGCGCAGAGCACGCCGATCACCATCCGCGCCGACCGGATCCTGGACGGCCGCGGCGGGAGCAGCGACAACGGCACGATCACGATTCTCAACGGACGGATTCTGCGCGCCGGCGACTTCGGGCGCGGCGGGCGCGGCGCGCGCGGCCGGTTCGGCCGAGGCGGTGCCGACACGCCGGTCACCTACGACCTGACCGGCCTCACCGTCCTCCCGGGTCTCATCGACTCCCATGCTCATGTGGCATGGTATTTCGATCGCGATGGACGGTTGCACACGGCCCGCGACAGCGACACGGCGGCCGACGTCACCACGGCGATGCAGGAGAACGCGCTGGCCACCCTGCTGGGCGGCGTGACGACCCTCCAGAGCCCCGGCGATCCGCGCGACAAGGCGCTCCGCGACGCGATTGCCCGCGGTGACGTGCCCGGCCCGCGCATCCTCACCTCGCTGCAGCCGTTCTCCAACGCGCGACTGTCGCCCGACTCCATGCGGGCGCTCATCCGCCAGCGCAAGGCCGACGACGCCGACTTCATCAAGATCTTCGCGTCGGCCAGCATTCGCGATGGCGGCAAGCAGACGATGAGCGACGAACAGCTGCAGGCGCTGTGCGGCGAGGCCAAACGGGCTGGGCTGCGCACGCTCGTCCACGCCCACAGCTCGGCCAGCGTCGAGGCGGCGGTGAACGCGGGATGCACGCAGATCGAGCACGGGCTGTTCGCCACCGACGCCGACCTCAAACTGATGGCCGACCGCGGGGTGTACTTCGATCCGCAGTGCAGCCTCGTCTTCCGCAACTACCTCCAGAACCGCGCCCGGTATCAGGGCATCGGCAACTACAATGACGAGGGGTTCGAGGCGATGCAGAAGGTGCTGCCCGACGCGGTCACGCTGATCAAGCGCGCCATCGCCACGCCCGGCCTCAAGGTGCTGTTCGGCACCGACGCCGTGGCGGGCTCCGACGGCCGGAACGTGGACGAACTCATCTGCCGCGTCCGCCAGGCCGGACAGGATCCCATGCAGGCCATCGTGTCGGCCACCTCGCTGGCCGCGCAGGCGCTCGGGATGGGCGAGTCGATCGGCACGCTGGCGCCCGGGTACGAAGCCGACCTGATCGCCACCCGCGGCGATCCGTCGGTGGACATCACGGCTCTCCATCGCGTGGAATTCGTGATGAAGGGCGGCAAGGTGTACCGGAACCTGACCGCCGGGACGCCCCCGGATTCGCAGGCCGTGGTGACGCACTGGCTCGGCATGACCGGCCCCGACGTGCCGGTGAGCTACGACTTCGCGCCGGGCGGCGTGGTGCACGTAGTCGAGGAGCCGGGGCAGGCGCCGGTGGACGCGCACTACGCCTTCGCGACCGACGGTAGGGTGAGCCTCACCTTCCCCGACAGTACGGTGAAGACCTTCCGCTACCTGATCGACGGACCGCTGCTCACGCTGGACCAGGACAACGGTCCCCGGCTCATCTTCCGCCGCGCCCCGTGACGGCGTTCGAACCCCGGGATCCCGATTACGAGGCCCGGGTCCGCGGAAGCTTCGCGCGCCAGACCTTCATGGCCACCCTCGGCGCCACGCTGGCCGCCGTGCGTCCGGGGGAGGTGATCATCGCCCTGCCCTTTCGGGAGGCGCTCACGCAGCAGCACGGATTCCTCCATGCCGGCGCGGTCTCCTCGGTGGTCGACTCGGCGTGCGGCTACGCGGCCCTCACCCTCATGCCGCCCGGGGCGGCCGTGCTGAGCGTGGAGTTCAAGGTGAACATGCTCGCCCCGGCCGACGGCCGGCGGTTCGAGGCCGTTGGCCGGGTCCGGCGCGCCGGCCGCACGATCACCGTGGTCGAGGGTGAACTCCGCGCCTTCGGCGACGCCGAAGGCGCCGGTACGCTCGTGGCCCTCCTGCAGGGCACGATGATGACCGTCCGCGACCGCCCGGGCCTCACCGACTGAGGCGCGACAGGGACGCTGCAACCGGGTATCTTCCAGAGGTGGCGGCGCGGCATGGGCCGCCAGCGGTCGGTACGGCCCCCCAAACGCGGAGCACGTCATGACCTCCCCCCCACGGGCACCCCGCCCGCCCCGCTCTCGATGAACGACGCGATGACGCTCGTCCGGTACGCCGTCGGACTCGAAGGCGCGTCGGAGCACGAAGCCAAGACGCACGAGCACACCGCCGCCATCCGTCAGTTGGCGCGCCGCATCCAGAACGAGGCGACGACGGGAACGGCGGGCAAGTACACGGCGGCCGACGTCGCGCTCGTCGAGGCGCTGGCCGGATCGCTCGGAGCCGCCGGCACGCACCTGATCGACGCGTTGCGGGCCCGCGCGGGCTGACGCCGTTTCCCGGGCGCTGCACGCTGCGTAGTTTCATCGGGTGCCCACTGGCACGTCCCTTCACTCGACGTCCACGACACCCATGAATCTGACCGATCCGCTTCGCGAGCTGCTGGGGTTTCTCGGCGCCTATCTCTCCATCGGCGTCGTCGGCCTGCGATACGCCGTGCTCGGCCCGGTGCTCGGTCGCCCCGCGTCCGACACCATCCGCGCCGGCCTGTTCTCCACCGCGGGGCGCCGCGCCGCCGGGGTGGGCCTCACCGGCATCGCGCTGTCCGCGGCGCTCCTGCTCGCCAACGCCACCCGCGTCTCCGCGGCCCGGCACCTGCGCCTCGTCGAGGTGCTGACCGCCGGTCGGGCCGAGCCGGCGGTCGACCTCGTCCTGTATGCCGTCGCGATCGCGGGTTTCGGGCTGGTGCTGGCCGGACTCGAAGCGGGGTGGCCGGTGGCGGCGATCGGCACCCTCGGCGCCGCCCTCAGCGGGCTCATGGCGCTGCGCTGGACGGCGATGGTCAATCCGGTGCACGTGCTCGCCGGCTCGCTCTGGATCGGCACGCTGTTCGTGCTGCTGACGATTGCGATCCCCGCCGTGCTGGCCGGCCCGCAGAGCGGAAACGACAAGGCACTCACCATTGCCGACCTGGTCAACGCCTTCTCGCCGCTCGCGTTGACGTCGGTGGCCGTGCTCGTGGCGTCGGGCGTCGTGACGGCGGTCCGCCACCTGAAGTTCGTGGCCGCGCTCTGGACCACGTCGTACGGCGTGGCGTTCGTGATCAAGATCTGCGTGGTGGCCGTGGTGCTCGGGCTCGGCGCCTGGAACTGGCGGCGAGTGCGCCCCTCGCTCGGCACTCCCGCGGCGTCGGACACACTCCGCCGGTCGGCGCGGCTCGAACTAGCCATTGCCGGGCTCGTGCTGCTCATCACCGCGGTCCTGGTGAGCCTGCCCTCGCCCCGGCTCCCGAAGTAGCGGCGGCTACCTCGGCGCCGCCAGGCGAACCCGCGCGTCGAGGGCCACCGCCCCCGCCTCCAGCGCCACGAGGGGGTTCACATCGAGCTCCGCGATCTGCGGATGGTCCTCGGCGAGCTGCCCCAGCCGCCGCAGGGCGTCGGCGATCGCAGCGACGTCGGAGCGTGCCGTGCCCCGGGCCCCGGTCAGGATGCCGATGCTCCGAATGGCCCGCACCATCTCCCCGGCCGTGCGCTCGTCGAGTGGCGGGATGCGGAACACCACGTCGCGCATGACCTCGACGAAAACGCCGCCCAGCCCGAACATCACGAGCGGGCCGAACACCGGATCGCGAACGACGCCGAGGATGGTCTCCCGTCCGCCGGCCTGCTGGCGCTGCACGAGCACGCCCTCCACGCGCGCGTCCGGTTGGCGTGACGCCACTTCGGCGAGCATGGCGTCATACGCCGAGCGCACCTCTTCCGGCGAGCGCACCCCGACCCGCACGCCGCCCACGTCGCTCTTGTGGACGATGTCCGGCGACACGACCTTCAGCACCACGGGGAACCCGATGGCGCGGGCGGCGTCGACCGCCGCGTCGGGACCGGCGGCCACACGGGCCTCCGCCACCGGGACTCCGTACGCGGCGAGCAGATGGAGCGCTTCCAGTTCGGAGAGGTGCTCCCGCCCTTCCCCCGCGGCGCGCCGTACGATAGCCGCCGCCGCCTCGCGGTCCACGTCGAGCGGGGCCGGCGCCACGGGCGGGCGCACCCGCCATTCGCGATAGCGGCTCAGCGCCCCGAGCGCCCGGGCTGCGGATTCAGGAAACACATATGTCGGAATGCCGGCGGCGTGGAGTTCCGCCCGTCCCTCAGGCAGCCCGCGGCGGCCCATCAGCACCGGCAGCACCGGTTTGGCGGGGTTCGTCCGCGCCGCGGCCACGATCGCCTCGGCCACCGACTCCTGGTCGGTGTTGAGCGGCGGAATGAAGATCGGCACCACGGCGTCGATGCCGGGGTCGTCGAGCATCGTCGTGATCGCCATGCGGTACCCCTCGGGCGTCGCCGACGCGATCATGTCCAGCGGGTTGTGAATCGACGCCTCGGCGGGAAACATCGGCTTCAGCTTGGCCACCGTGGCGGCGCTCAGTTCCACGACGTCGAGGCCGGCGGCGTCGAGCGCGTCGGCGGCGAGGATGCCGGGACCGCCGGCGTTCGTCACCACCGCCGTCCGCCGCGAGGCGGGCAGGGCCGTGACGCCCAACGCCATCGCCATGTCGAACAGCTCCTCCACCGACCCGGCGCGCAGCACCCCGGCCTGCCCGAGGAGGGCGTCCACCGCGGTGTCGCTCGCGGCCAGGGCGCCGGTGTGCGACCACGCGGCCCGCGCGCCGGCGCGGGACCGCCCCGACTTCACCACCACGATGGGCTTCTGCCGCGTGATGCGCGACGCGATCTCCAGGAACCGCCGCGGATTGCCGAAGTTCTCCACGTACATCAGGATCACGCGAACGTCGTCGTCGTGCTCCCAGTACTCGAGCAGGTCGTTGCCACTCACGTCCGCCTTGTTTCCCACCGACGCGAACTGGGCGATGCCGATGCCGTACTCGCGCGCATAGTCGAGCACGCTCACCCCCATCGCCCCCGACTGTGAAACGAACGCGGCGTGGCCGGCCGGCGGCATGCCGGGCGCGAAGGTGGCATTCATCGACACCCGCGGGTGCGTGTTCAGCACGCCCATGCAATTGGGCCCCATGAGGCGCATGCCGTGCCGCCGCACCTGATGCAACAACTCCTGCTCGCGCGCCGTGCCTTCCCCGCCCACTTCGCGGAATCCGGCCGAGATCACCACCAATCCGCGCACCCCCATCGCGCCGCACTCGTCGGCGACCTCGTTCACGGCATCCTTCGGCACGCAGATCACCGCCAGGTCGGGCGGCTCGGGGATTGCCGACACCGCCGGCAGCGCGCGCACCGAACAGATGGCCCGCGCGCGGGCGTTCACCGGGTAGACGGCGCCGGTGAATCCGTGCGTGATCAGATTGCTCAGGATCTGGTGCCCGATGGTCCCCGGCGTTCGGGACGCGCCGATGACGGCGATGCTCGACGGGGCCAGGATCGGGGCCAGGGTGGCGGCGGCCGATGGCGAGGCCGCGGCCCGGTCCGTCGGGGTCGGAAGCGGTATTTCGGTGGCCGTCACGGAGCCTCCTCGGGGTTGTGGCGCCTGCGTGCTCGGCGCAATGTGCAGGACGCGCCCGACGACCGCCGTCGGCAATTCGCCGAACCTCTGTGGGAGTTCCGATGACGTCGACGCACCCAGCGCAGCGGGTCGGGCGGCCCCCCGCACCGCGAAGCCCATCGCCCGACAGACCCACGCCCCAGCCGACGGCATGTTCCCGAAGGGTGATGGCGCGACAACCCAGTCCCCGAGCAGGAGGATCCATGTCAAGGCAACTCGTCCGGTGGTGCGCCGTGATCGGCCTCGCCGCATGCCACTACCAGCCGGCGCCGGTGCCGGTCCAGGCGGCGCCCGCCGCGCTGGCCGCGCTCGCGGGCCGCTGGGAAGGCACCTACGTCGGCGAACAGACGGGGCGCCAGGGGAGCATCACCTTCCGGGTCACGGCGCGCGGCGACTCGGCGTTCGGGGACGTGTTGATGGTGCCGGAAAACGGCGCCCAGCCGCGACCCGTCGACGCGCCGGCCGAGCACCTGCGCCACGCCGCCTCCCCGCAGGTGCTGAGCATCGCCTTCATCGCCCTCGACGGCGGCCGCGTGCGTGGGACGCTGGAACCCTACATCGCGCCCGACTGCAACTGCCGCGTGGTGACGACCTTCACCGGGACGGTCGCCAACGACGTCGTCAACGGCACCTTCGTCACCCGGACGCAGGACGGGGTGGAACAAACCGGACGGTGGCGCGTATCGCGCCAGCAGCGGGACTGATGCCGCGAATTCCGGCCGGCGGCCGTATACTTCGTGGGAGCCGGGGCACCGCGCGTGCCGGCGCCCCCGTGCGGCTGCGGCGGTCACGCGGCCAACCGTGAGCAGTCCGGCATTGTCTCAGGGATGGCGCGTCGAACGCGCGCTCCCGACCATCGACGGTTCATGAACGAGATCCGCGACGCGTTACAGCAGCAGCTCGGGCCCACCTACACCATCGAGCGCGAGCTCGGGGGCGGGGGGATGTCGCGCGTCTTCGTGGCGTTCGACCAGGCCCTGAGTCGCCGCGTCGCCGTGAAGGTCATCTCCCCGGAGCTGGCGGCGTCGGTCCATCTCGAACGGTTCATGCGCGAGATCCTGGTGGCCGCCACACTCCAGAATCCGCACATCGTCGGCGTGCTCACCGCCGGCGAGGTGGACGGCCTCCCGTACTTCACGATGCCGTTCATCGAGGGGGAGTCGCTCCGCGCCCGCATGATCGCCGCGGGCCCGATGCCGGTGCGCGAAGTGGTGACGATCCTGCGCGACGTGGCCCGCGCCCTCGCCTACGCCCACGAACGCGGGATCGTCCACCGCGACATCAAGCCCGACAACGTGCTGCTGGCGTCGGGCTCGGCGATGGTCACCGACTTCGGCGTCGCCAAGGCCGTGCTCTCCGCGCAGCGCACCCCCAGCGGTACCCGCTCCAGCGTGCTCACGCAGGTGGGCACCACCGTGGGCACGCCGGCCTACATGGCCCCCGAGCAGATCGCCGCCGATCCCGACGTCGACGCCCGCGCCGACGTGTATTCGTTCGGCGTGATGGCGTACGAGATGCTCGCCGGCGGACCGCCCTTCGCCGCCCTCACGCCGCAGGCCCTGCTCGCCGCCCACCTGGCCAAGGCGCCGCGGCCGCTGGACGAGGTGCGGGAGGGCCTGCCCCCGCGCCTGGTGGCGCTCATCATGCGCTGCCTCGAGAAGGAGCGCGACCAGCGCCCGCAGTCGGCGCGCGAGATCGTCGACACGCTCGACGACCCGGCCATCGTCAGTACCGACGCCCTGGTGCGGATGCTCCGCCCGGCCGCCGGCCGCCGCTGGCGCGCCGGCATCGTCGTCGCCGCCATTCTCGCCGCCGCCGGCGGCACCGCCGCGGTGGTCACGATGCGCGGCCACCCCGATGCCGCCACCGCCGCCGAGAGTCCCGATTCGCTGCGCGCCCACTCCGTGCTCGTGATGCCGTTCGTCAATCAGGGGGCCGATTCCGCCGACCAGACGCTGGCCGACGGCATCACCACCGAACTGGTCAACGCGCTCACCCGGATTCCGGGGTTGCGCGTGGCCTCGATCCCGCCCGGCGCCACCGGCAACGCGCCCTACCGCACGCAGCAGGAACTCGGCACCACGTACAACGTGGGGTTCGTGCTCGAGGGCACCGTGCAGAAGCAGGGCGACTCGCTGCGCATCGCGGCCAGCCTCGTCAACACGACTGACGGCTTCATCGCCTGGTCCGACATGTACGATCCGCCCATGCGCAACATGTTCTCGGTGCAGCAGGGCATCGCGATGTCGATCGCCACGGCGCTCGAGCCGCGGCTGGCCCCGCGCACCCAGTTGCTGGCCGAACGCGGCACCCACGACGACACGGCCTACGAGGCGTACACGCGGGCCGCCGGGTTCATCAGCCGGCCGGGCGCCCGCTCCCTGCGCCGCGCCATCGACACCCTGGGGTGGGCGGTGCGTCGCGACTCGACGTTCGCCAAGGCCTTCGCCGCCACGGCCCAGGCCTACGCCCTGCTGCCCACCTACACCCCGGGCGGCACCATCGATTCCGCCCAACTGCGCGGCATCGCCGCCGCCACCCGCGCCATTGCCCTCGACAGCACGCTCGCCGACGCCTACACCGCCCGCGCCACCCTGTACCGGGCCAGCTTCCGCTGGGACGACGCCGAGCGGGACTACCGCCGCGCCATCTCCATCGACCCCCGCGATGCCGAATCGCGCCGCGGCCTCGGCGAGACGCTGCTCCTCCAGGGCCGCGTCACCGAAGCGCTCGGCCAGCTCCGGCGCGCCACGACGCTCGATCAGACGTCGGCCACCGGGCTCGCGTCGTACGCCATGGCGCTCAGCATCGCCGGCGACCAGACGGCGGCGCTCGCCGCCGCCCGCAAGGCGATGGTGCTCGATTCCACCACCTTCGTCACCCAACTCGCGCTCGGCGTGGTGCAGGCGTTCTCCGGGCACCCCGATTCCGCGCTCTCGCCGCTCGAGGCCGCGGGCTCGCTCGGGACCCGCCGCAATCCGACCTCCACCGCCGTCAACGCCATGCTCGCCTACTCGTACGCCCGCGTGGGCGACGTCCAGCGTGCGCAGGCGATCGCCAAGGCGGCGGCCGCCGCCCACAGCCCGGACGCCGCCGTGATCTCGGCCCACGCCCTGCTCGGCGCCGGCAAGACGGCGGGCGCGCTGGCGGCCCTCGACACCGCAGCCCGCGCGCACGCGCCGCTGCTCTCCGCGGAGTCGCTCGCCGAACCGATCTTCGATTCGATCCGCGGCGACCCGAAATTCCTCGACGTCCTGCACACGCTGGGGCTTCCCGACACCCTCGCCCACCTGCGCACGCCGGCGCGCTAGTTTTTTTGGCCATCTGCTTGGCGGGGGCCGCCGCGGGGGCGAGATTTGGCCCATGAGCGTGCTCACTCTCGCCCTCCTCGTCGCCGCCGGCGCCGTCTGCGCCGGCCTGCTGGGAGCCCTCACCGGGCTGGGTGGCGGCCTCGTGATCGTGCCGATGCTCACGCTGCTCTTCCACGTGGACATCCGCTACGCGATCGGCGCCTCGCTCGTCTCGGTGATCGCCACGTCGTCCGGAGCCGCCGCGGCGTACGTGCGCGAGGGATTCACCAACGTCCGCATCGGCATCCTGCTCGAGACCGGCACCACCATCGGGGCGCTCGTGGGGGCGACCATCGCCGGCCTGATCCCGACCGGCGCCCTCGCCATCCTGTTCGGCCTCGTGCTGCTGTACTCGGCGTACCAGTCGATGCAGCCGCGCGCCGAGCACGTGTTGGCCGACCAGCCCGACCGGTGGGCCCGCCGCTTCCGGCTCGACTCCACCTATCCCACCGACCACGGACTCCAGCCCTACTCGGTGCAGGGCGTGCCCGCCGGACTCGGCCTCATGTTCGTGGCCGGCATCCTGTCGGCGCTGCTCGGCATCGGATCGGGCATCATCAAGGTGCTCGCCATGGACCACGCCATGAAGCTGCCGTTCAAGGTGTCGACGACGACGAGCAACTTCATGATCGGCGTGACCGCCGCCGCGAGCGCCGGCATCTACCTGCACGAGGGCTACATCGATCCGGCCATCGCCTTCCCCGTGATGCTGGGCGTGCTGGCCGGCGCCCTGATCGGTGCCCGGCTGCTGACCCGCGTGCACACCGTGCTGCTGCGGCGGCTGTTCACGATCGTCGTGATCGTGATGGCCGTCGAGATGCTCTACAAGGGCATCAGGGGAAGCGTATGACGGGACCGCAACCCGCCGGCGGGCGGACGCCGCGCTGGACCGACCACCAGATCGACCAGGTCATCGGCCGCGTGCTGCAGATCGGCGTGCTCACCGCCGCCATCGTGACCGTCATTGCCGGCGTCCTGTATCTGCAGCGCCACGGCGCGGCCGTGGCGGACTACGCCACCTTCCGCGGCGTGCCCGAGGGCCTTCGCACGCTCAGCGGCATCGCGCACGGCGTGGCCACCGGCCAGCGCGCGGCGCTGGTGCAGTTCGGACTCGTGCTGCTCATTCTCACGCCGATGGCGCGCGTGGCGCTCACGCTCGGCGCCTTCCTCGTGCAGCGCGACCGGCTCTACGTGCTGCTCACGAGCATCGTGCTCGCCGTGCTCGTGTACGGACTCTTCTGGGCGCGCCCCTGACGCTTACCAGGCCGCCAGATGCTGGCGGACCTCCTCCACGGCCGACGCGGCCACCACGAGGATGAGCCGGTCGCCCTCCTCGAGTACGGTATCGGGGCGCGGCACCACGATGCGTTCGCCGCGGATGATCGCGATGATGTTCGTGCCGCTGGCCGCCAGCCGCCGGCCGCTGGCGCCCACCGTCGTCTGCACGAACGCGCTGTCGGGGCGCAGCGTGCCCGCCAGCAGCTGCTGCTGGCCCGGAACCTCCACCGGTATCCCGGACTTGAGCAGCGACAGCAGATCCAGCTCGCCGACCTCCGAGAGATCGGGCAGCGATTCGCGGCGCAGCAACCGCAGGGCGACCTCGAGCTGCTGGGCGCGATGGGCCGGCGACTCGGCCCGGTTCGGCACCTGGGCCTCGTAGATGCTCCGGTACTTCATGCGCAGCGACAACCGGGACTGCACCAGGTAGCTGATCATCACCGCCAGCGCCGCCGGAACGAGCAGCGTGTACCCGCCCGTCATCTCCGACACCATCATCATCGTCGCGATCGGCAGGTGCGCGGCGCCCGCGAACACCGCCGCCATGCCGACGATCACGAACGCCGCCGGCGGCTGGTGCGCCACCACCGCGAACACGCCGCCCATCATCGCGCCGATGTACAGGCTGGGCGCGAACACGCCGCCGCTTCCCCCCGACGCCACCGAGAAGCTCATGGCGAGAATCTTGGCGAACGTCAGAACCACCAGCGTGCTCACCACCATCTGGCCGTCGATCGCCCGCTGCATCCATCCGTAGCCGCCGCCCACCACCTGCGGGTAGGCGAGCGCGATCAGTCCGGTGAGCAGCCCCCCGAGGGCCGGCTTCAGGAAGGGGCGGATGGGCATCCGCCGGAACCAGTCGCGAATCCCGTAGAACGCCGCCGGCAGCACCGTTCCCAGCACGCCGGCCACGAGACCGAGAATCACGTACCAGCCGTAGTCGAGGGGCGTCGCCAAGCTGCGTCAACGGACCCGGCATCTTGAACAGCGGCTCCCAGCCCACGAAGGCGCCGTTCACGGCGTAGGCGATGATCGAGCCGAGCATGGTGTAGAGCAGCGCGCCGGGCTCGAACTCCATGTCGGAGTACAGCACCTCGATGGCCATGATCGCCGTGCCGATCGGCGACCGGAAGATGGCCGACAGCCCGGCCGCCATACCCACCAGGAGCAGCAGCCGGCGGTCACTGGCATCGCAGTGGCGCAGCCCGGCATACCACGACGCCACCCCCGCGGTGATCAGCGCCACCGGCCCCTCGCGCCCGGCCGCGCCCCCCGATCCAATGGTGATGGCCGACGCCACCAGCTTCACCGGCGCCACGCGCCCGCGCAGCTCGCCGTTGGCCTGGTGAAAGGCCCGCACCACGGTGTCGGTGCCGTGCCCCTCGGCTTCCGGCGCCAGCCCCTGCACCATGAGCCCCACCACGAGCCCGCCCAGCGTCGTCGCCACCGGGATCAGCCAGAGCCCGAACCGGCCGACGTGTTCCACGGGGTCGCCGTGCTCGGTGGGAAGCCCCGGCGGCTGATAGCCGGCCAGCCAGTAGAGGAACAGATCGTTCGCCCACACCAGCAGGTGCATGAACAGTTGCGCGGCCAGCGCACCCACGACGCCGAGGATGATCGTGTCGATCACCAATTGGCGCTGCCGGCGGGATTCCTTGACGAGCCCGGGGGCCGGATTCCCACCGTCGTTGAACGGCCATGGGAGCGGCAGGTCCGGGAATCGTCCGGACCAGCTCATCGAGCGGGCCGGCGCCGCCGGGGCGCGCCGCCGCGACGTCCGCCCGTCGTCAGCGGAAGCCCCGATCGGCGGGGGATGGGAGCAGGGGCGGATACGGGGGGACGACTTTCAGCCACGAACGCGAGCACGGCTTACCGGGATCGGGAGGGGGGACCACAGGTCGACACTTCATTAACTATACGCTGCGGACGGGCGCGGCAAGTCGTTGCGGCGCTGGAGGCTCCGTTACCGGCGCAGCGCTCAGGGCCGGCCGCTGCGCCGGCTCGACGGCCAGCCGACACCCGCCGCGACGCCGGCGAAATGCGCCCAATCGGGGAGCATCGCAATCTGGCCTCCGATGCGGCGGGCGAACGACGCCGGCGGCGGTGCCTGCGTGTACTTGCCGAACTCGGAACGGAAGTTCCACGGACGCGCCGACCCGTGTCCCGAGGCGCGGGGCCGGATGGCGAGCCCCCACGTCCACCGTCCGAGCCACACCGAGGGCACGAACGCCTCCTGCAGATCCAGCGCCTCCGTCGTCACGATGCGCTCCAGCGCGCGGCGAAGCCACTGCGGGGACCTCGGCGCGAGCGACGCCAGCACGCCCGGCGGCACCTCCACGTCGCCCAGCACCTTGGCCAGACGAAGCGTCCAGTAGCAGCTCGATTCCGCCCGCGTCGCGCGCGCCAGCGCCGTCAGCCGGTCCCAGTCGACCACCGGGGCCAGCACCGCGACGTCACGCACGGTCCGCCCCAGACCGAAGCGCATTTCGTGCGACCAGGCGAAGTGCACGCACAGGTGCAGCATCAGATGCTCGGGCGCCGGCACCCACGCCGTGCGCCCTCCCAGGTCCACCGGCGAGGCCGAGTTCCACACCTCGGCCTCCGGAAGCTGGAAGGGCCCGTGGGGATACAGCAGGCACCGGTGCAGTTCGACCACCACGTTGGCGCCCCCAGGGGCCACCAACGGGCACAGGTGTTGGTGCTCGCGGTAGAATTCGTCCGCCCCGGTGCGCTCGGGCTCCCAGCCGGCGGCACGCAGCAGATCCCACGCCCGCTGCACCTGCGACTCGCGCACCAGCAGGTCGAGGTCACCCATCGGCCGCTGGGCGAACGACGCGTAGTGCGTGACCGCGAGCGCCGATCCCTTCATCAGCATCACCGGGATGTCGTGATCGTCCAGCAGGGCGACGACGCGCTCCAGCGCTCCCCGCAGCGCCGCCATGCGGAACTCGCTCACCCGGGCCTGGCGGCGCATCGCCTGCGCCACCGTGTCGGGAATCGACGCGCGTGACGACGCGAGCGCCGGCCAGAGCACTCCGAGCAGATTCTCGCGCTCGGCCAGCCGCGCCAGCAGCAGCCAGTCGAGATTGCGCGGCGGATGGCGCGAGGGTGCCGCCGCCGCTTCCGGTACGCAGACCCGGTCCAGCAGCAGCTCGGCTTCGGCGCTCGGCAGCCGGGCACCCATGGTCAGTATTGCGCCAGGGTGCCCTGCGACCGCGCGTAGCGAAGCGCAGTGCTCAGCGCGGCGGCGCCCAGCAGGGTGAGGAGCACACCGAAAGCTGCCAGGATCCCCAGGTCGGTGCCAACCGCCGCCAGACTCTGCCCCTGCAGCAGCACGCGGCGAAGCGCCCGCAGTCCGTACGTCAGCGGCAGCACCGCCGACGCCGATTGCAGCCAGGAGGGAATGACGTGCGTGGGATAGTACACGCCCCCCAGCAGCCCGGAAGCGAACAATACGGCCTTGGGAATCGAGCCCGCCGTCCGGAAGGCGATCACCATCGCCGCGGCGCACAGGCCGAACGCGAAGTGCACCGCGACCAGCAACAGCATGATGGCCGCCGCGCTCAGCAGGCTGGCGCCGACGAGCTGCGCCCCGAGCGCCCACCCCGCGCCCACGAAGATCACGGTGCGGATGGCCGCCCACTGGAGATCGAACGCCACCAACCCGGCGAGCAGGGTCGGCAGCGGCGTCGGGGTGGCGAGCAGCGCCTCCAGGGTGCCGGTGCGGATGCCGGCGCCCACCTGCTGCGGCAGCGTGTTCACGGCGGTCGAGAGCAGCGACAGCGACGCCATGCCCAACAGGATGAACCCGAAGGCGTTGCGCGCCTCGTCCTTGATCACCGGCCCCATGATCGGCTGCAGCGCGCCGGCCACGAAATAGAGGGGCACGACCGTGACCACCAGCGAGGCCATCGACATCGCGAGCTGCAGCCGATAGCTGCCGAAGGTGATCCAGTTGGCACGGGCCAACGCCGCCACGCGGCTCACGGCGCCGCCCCCGGCACCGGGGCCGGCAAGGCGCCGTCGCGCGCCACCAGTCCCTCGATGAGATCGGCGAGGGCCAGCCGCACGGGCTCGATGCCGGCCACCGGAACCCCGCCCCGCAGCAGCAGCGCGTTCACCTCGGCCGTCCGCGCGGCGCCGCCCGGCGCCGGCCCTTCGATCACCACCCACGCGTCTTCCGGTTCCGCGGCGCGCGCAAAACCGCCGAGCCCCGCGTCGGCCAGCAGCGCCACCGCCCGCGCCGCGTGGGAGCGCGCCAGCGTGATCCGGCAGCGCTCGTTGGCCGCCACCAGCGCCAACGCCTCGGCGGTACCGGTGGCCACCAGGCGTCCGCGGTTGAGCACCGCGAGCCGGCCGCACAGATCGAACGCCTCGTCGGCGTCGTGGGTGGCGAGCACCACCGTGCACCCCTGGCGGCCGGCCACTTCCTCGCGCAGGAAGCGACGGAAGTCGCGCGCGCTCACCGGATCGAGACTGCGCGTCGGCTCGTCGAGCAGCAGCACCGTGGGACGCGACAACAGCGCCCGCGCGATGAGCAGGCGCTGCTTCATCCCCGACGAATACGTGCCGACCATGCGGCCGCCGGCTTCGCCCAGCCCCACCGTCTCCAGCAGCGCGCCGATGCGTGAGCCGCGCTCCGCCGCCGGAACGTCGTAGAGCGCCGCGTACAGCCTGAGATTTTCCGGGCCCGAGAGCCGCCAGTACAGGCTTCGTTCGTCGGCGATCACCGGCGTCAGCAGCGCCCGCACGCCCGCGGGATCGCGCAACGCGTCGACCCCGTCCACTTCCACATGGCCCGCCTCCGGCCGGATGAGCGTGGCCAGAATCTTGAAGAGCGTGGTCTTGCCGGCGCCGTTGGGTCCGAGCAGGCCGAAGAACCCGCCGCGCGGGATGTCGAGCGTCACGCCCGCCAGCGCCGGCACCCGAACCCGCGACCGCGACCGTCGCGCCCAGTCGCCCAGCGATCGGCGGGTCGAAAAGCTCTTCTCGAGCCCGCGAACACGAACGATCGGGGCCCCCGCCGCGGCGCCGCCTGGTGCTGTTGCGGTCGCGGTCATCGACCGCGAGGCCGCCGGCGCGATGGCATTCACGGCGCCGCCCCGCCGCTGGTTGCCCGCAACGGCGTGTCGTGCCATTCGCCGATCCGGCGCACGAGTTCGTCCAGCCGGTCGAGTTCGCGCGGGATCGTGAGACGGTACACGGGAACCGCCGCCGACAGCCGCGCGAACTGCTGCAGCAGCGCCCCGGCGTTCGCGGACCCGAGCAGGGCGCCGATCTTCGCCTGCCCCACCAGCGCCAGCGCGGCGGTCACGGCAGGCAGACGGTCGCGCCGCACCTCGGCGCCCTCATCGGCTCGCACGGGGCCCAGCAGATACACGGCACCCAGAGGGGCGGCCGCGCCCGCGCGCCGGCCCAGCCCGCCCCAGTCGACCCGGAGTTTGCGGGGGTCGTCGTCGGGGCCGGGCCGTTGTTGCAGACGGGCCGCCGAATCGCGCCAGAGATTCACCGCCGGCACGCCCGGGAAGACGACGGGAGGATCGTCCAGCGCCACGGCCAGGATGTCGTCGCTCAGCAGCTGCGCGCCGGCGCGGACGAGCGCGGCGGCGGTGGTGGACTTCCCGCCGAGCTTGGGCGCCACGAAGGCGAGGCCCGTGCCGCCGACCACGACGCCGCTCCCGTGCAGCGTGGGCACGTGCACGGCGTGCAGGGCGACGGCCAGCACGCGGCCCAGCACGTCGGCGCGTACGTCCCGAAGATCGGGCGGTGGGCCGGGCGGGCGGTGCCAGACGATCTGCCGCCCCGCGTCGGTGATTTCGAACGTGCCGGTGTCGCCGTACGACAGCCGGTAGTGCCCCGGCGATCCGTAGAGCACGACTTCCACGCCGTCGATCACGGGTTCGTCCCCGAGGCGTGGCAGGGCGCCGGCGGGCGCCGGCGCCTCGGTGCTCGTCAGCGTCCAGCGCGCGTCGGTGGCGGACGCGGCGGGGAGCTCGGGCAGGTCGAGCTCGGAGGCGAGGACGCCCCCGAAGAGTTGGTAGAAGTGCATGAGGCCCGAGTCGCGGACGGCGCCGTCATCGAGACCGGCGCCGCCCGTACTCACGCTCGTCAGGACCGGTGCGTTCCGCAGCCGACCCAGCACCCGTCGATGTAGCCGGTGCCGAAGAAGCCACCGTCACCGTCGGGGCCCATTCCGATGAGCGTTAGCTCACGGAGTGTGCCGTAGCGCTCCAACTTTGGCTTTTCGTACATAGTCCCCCGAAGCAAGAGGTACGAGCGGCAGGCTCGCGCTGGCGGCGGGCTCATCCCGCAGCGGATACTTCCGTCAGCGCTCCATCCGCTGGATGGAGCGTACTACCATGCGCGCGCTTTTCCAATCCGCGAAGCCAGAATTCGACTTTCAACGTGTGGAAGAGATTGATCCGTTCATATTCGTCGCCGCGCTCGCGCCAGCCGTCGGCCGCCGCACGCAACTTGTCGGGATCGACGATCCCGAGGTCGGCGAGCCGCAGGTCCTGACCGAACGCCTCCGCGAACAGCGCCGGATACGCCGAGCGCATCCGGGCCCGTGAAAATCCGATCGTCATGCCCGTGCGATAGCGCCGCGGGGCGAGCACGTCCGCCGGCAGCAGCCCCTCCATCGCCTTCCGCAACAGGCGCTTGGTTTCCCGGCCCGACGAGCGTTCCGCCACCGGCCGGCGAAGCGCGAAGTCCACCACCCGCTTGTCGAGCAGCGGCGATCGGGCCTCCACGCCCTCGCGAAGTACGGCACGGTGCATGTAGGCGCCGCCCCAGCCCCAGAGCGGCATCAGCAGGTACAGCGAGGTCTCGGCGTGCGCGAAGCTGTGCGCCCTCGGCGCGCGGAGCACGGCGAGTTCGCGCTCGCGCACCGCGTACCGGGACATGAACTGCGGACGCACCCACGGCGCCGGCCACCGTTCCAGGTAATGGCGGCGCAGGCGACGCCCCGTCACGGCCTGCGCGGCGCCGAGCGCCCACCCCGGGAGCATCGGCTGCACCGCCGCCTCGAGCACCCGCCGCTTGCCGAGGCCGCGCGCGCGGACGTGGCGATACAGTCGCCCCCAGCGACCCGTGCGCAGCAGGTCGGCCAGCACGATGTCCGACACCTGGAACAGCTGGTCGCCCCCCGCGCCGTCCAGCGCCACGCGCGAACCGGCGGCCCGGGTGGCCCGGCCGAGCGCCACGTTCCAGAGTTCGTAGAGGTGTGCCGGCGGTTCGTCGGTGGCGCCCGCCCGTGCCGGCAGATCCTCGAGCAGCGGGATGCGCTCGCTGTCCAGCCAGTGGACGTCGGCGTTCCAATGCGCGGCGATGGCGCGGATCAACTCGTCCTCGCGGCCGGGATCGCCTTCGGGATACGAGATCGAGACGGGCACCAACCGGCCGGCATCGCGCACGCGGGTACGGCCGGCGGCAAACACGGCCGACGAATCCCAGCCCCCGCTCATCCACACCGTGGTCGGCGGCGACGACAGGCGCTGCTCCACGGCGTCGGCAATCAACTCGCGCAACGCGGCCGCCGCGTCGTCGAAGCTGCTCGCAGTCGGCATCGGGGGCCACCGGCGGTGCCCAGAAGGGCGCCGGCGCGGTGAGCACCCCGGCGTCCCACCGGACCGCGTGGGCCGCCGGCACCACCCGCACGTCGCGGAATGCGGTATCGCTGCCCGCCGACCAGAGCATCCCCGCCGTCTGCGCGCCCAGCGCCTGCAGGTTCAACTCCGCCGACACGAAGGGACAGTCGAGCAGCGCGCCCACCGACGACGCGACGGCGAACGTCGCACCCGCCTGCGCGTAGAACAGGCCGCGCCGACCCGTGAGGTCGCGGGCCGCGAACACCGCGCCCGCGGCGCGGTCCCAGACCACGAACGCGAAGTCCCCTTCCAGACGCTCCGCCGCACCGCTTCCCCAAGCCCGGTAGGCGGCGAGGATCAGGTCGGCAGGCGCCAGCGAGCGCGGCGGCGCACCGGCGGCGAGCAGTTGGCGCCGGAGTTCATCGCGGTAGTACAGCGACGCGTCCGCCGCGACCACCAGCGGCCCGTCTTCCGCCACCAGCACGCCGGCGCTGAACTCGTGCCCGTCCTCCCACGCGTAGCGGCCGACGGCCAGGGCGCCGCCCCGGTGGCCGGCCACCTGCCACCGCTCGGAGCCCAGCGCCGCCAGCCGCGTCCGGGCTGCGCGCCAGAACGCCTCGTCCATGGGCTCGGACCCGAACACGCCGAGGAACCCGCTCATGAGCGCCGGGCCGCCGTGAAGTCGTGCAGCGGCGTGAAGGTGCTGATCGCGTCGGGCTGGTCGCCGAGCACGGTGCCCCCGATCTCCATCCAGGCGTGCATTTCCGGACGGCCGTTCCGCTGCCGCGCCCCGATGCGCACCACTGCGCCGGCCACACCCTCGCGCTCGAGATAGCGCTCCAGCGCGATCGTGCGCACGAGACAGGTGGGCCGGAAGAGTCCGTGTTCCGCCGCCCGATCCACCGCCAGCGCCAGCTGGCGGGCGCGGACGATCGCGGCCGGCGACGGCTCTGCGGCCGGGGCCATCGGCGGCACCGCGGCCAGCAAGCGGCCCTTCGGCTTGAGCAACAGCGCGAGCCGCGCCCTCACCAGGTACCACTGGGCGCGGGCCACCGCGATCCACTCGGCGAGCGGCCGGTTGGCGAGGCGGGACGCGGACCCGTTGCGGCGCGGCGAGGCAGCGATCACGAGCGGGGGACCACCAGGCCGGCGCGTTCCAGCGATTCGAGCAGCTCGACCACGTCCCCCCGCAGCTCCTCGGGATCGACGTCCGGGTAGACCCCGCCGAGGCGGGCGCACAGGTCGTCGAGGTCGCGGCACTCCGGCAGAAGCTGCCACACCCGCACGGCCACGGAGTTGAGGCCGTAGTAGACCTCCTCCTCGGTGTGGAGGAGGACGGCGCCTTCGGAAACCGTCTGGAACACGACGGCTTCGTGGGGGCCGGGCAGGACTCCATCGGTCAAGGCCAGCTCCATCTCGGTAGCTCGGGCTGCAGGGGATGCCCGACATTGGGCGATCACTATGTCTGCAGGCAATTTGCATGCCGTCGGCCCGGCTGATTCGCATGGAAATTCGCACTGGACGGACGCTTTTCAAAGCCCGAATGTTGCGGGTGTGATGTGCGACACACGACCTGCGCTCCAGTGCCCGTCGGGACCTCGGATCCGGTGGCCTGGATCACCAATTTCCGCCCGGCCCTCCGGTCGGCGTGCCCGCGCAAGCGCGGGATCGGAGAAGTGATGGGGATATGGCGATTCGAGTATCCCGGAAACCCCCCGGACGATCGGAAACCGATGCCCCACCTTGGTGCAGCCAGAAGCTTGGGGGCGCAACGCATCAAGGCGGGCCGGTCACGAGAGAACACGTGCCGCGTCAACCATTCCGGCTGCCTACACTAGGGATGCCGTCGCCGGCCATGCCTCCCGGTGCCCCCCGGGCGCGACGACGCCCTCGCTGGCGACGCGACCGCCGGCCCCCGCGGCGGGGTGGTCGGTTGACGCCTTTTACCGCAATGCTAATATTCCGCCATGACTGACGGCCCGTCAGGAACTCGGCCCTACGATTTCATCATAGCCGGCGGCGGCATCATCGGCCTCGCCACGGCCTGGAGACTCACCGAACTCCAGCCGGATTCGTACATTCTCGTTCTCGAAAAAGACCGCGCCGTGGCCCGTCACCAGTCGGGACGCAACAGCGGCGTGGTCCATTCCGGGATCTACTACCAGCCCGGCAGCACCAAGGCGCGCCTCTGCCGCCTGGGCTACCACCAACTCCTGGATTTCGCCAGCGAGAACCGCATCGCGCACGAAGTCTGTGGAAAGCTGATCGTCGCGGCGTCCGATGCCGAGATCCCGCGCCTCGAGGCGCTGGAGGATCGGGCGCGGGCCAATGGCCTCACCGGCGTGACGCGCCTCGACGGAAGCGGGCTGCGCCGGCTCGAACCCCAGGCGGCGGGCATGGCGGCGCTGCACGTCGCCGAAACCGGCATCATCGACTTCGGCGAGATCTGCCGGCGGCTCGTGCGGCTGATCGAGCTGGCCGGTGGACGGGTCGCCACCAGCCACCCCGTCACCGCACTCGGCCGGGAGGGCGATGCGCGGCTCGTCCTCGCCGGCGACGAGGCGTTTCTGACCCGCTACTTCATCAACTGCGCGGGGCTCTACAGCGACCGCGTGGCCCGCCTCGACGAGTTGGACCCCGGCGTCCGGATCGTGCCCTTCCGGGGGGACTACTACCGGTTCCGCGCCGGCGCGCCGCCACTCGTCCGCCATCTCATCTATCCGGTGCCAGATCCCGCGTTCCCCTTCCTCGGCGTGCACTTCACGCGCACCATCGCCGGCGACATCGAGTGCGGCCCCAACGCGGCGCTGGCGCTGGGCCGCGAAGCGTACGGACGTTTCTCCGTCGACCTGCTCGACGCGCTGGCGACGCTGCGCGCGCCCGGCGTCCGGCGGCTCGCCCGCCTTCACTGGCGGATGGGGTTGGCTGAGCTCCGGCGGTCGTTCTCCAAGCGGGCGTTCGTCCGGGCGTTACAGCGGCTCGTGCCCGCGGTGCGCGGCGACATGCTCGAGCGACGGCCGGCCGGGATCCGTGCCCAGGCGGTGCGGCCCGACGGCACGCTGGTGGACGACTTCGCGTTCGCCGAGGGGGAGCAGTCGCTGCATGTGCTCAACGCACCGAGTCCGGCAGCGACGGCGGCGCTGGCGATCGGGTTGGAAATCGCGGAGCGGGCTATCGCGCGCGCGGGGTGATGCGGGGCCGGGGGGCCAGCGAAACGGCGCGCGGTGTGCCCGACGCGGCGGTGGCCCGCTCGTACGGCACGACCTCGAGATCCAGGCGCCCGTCGGGCTCATGCCGGACCCGCGTCCGGTACCACATCCGGTGCCCGAACCGTTGCCGGAGCAACTCGTCGCGATCTCCGAGATCGGTTGCATAGATCACGTCGCCGTCGAGCCGCCCGTCGGCGCCAACGGGCTCCAGCAGCAGTCCGAGACCGAAGGGCATTCCGCCGAACGCCACGTCCGAAGTGAGTTCCTCCCGGCAGGACGGCGTGACGGACGCGGCCGAGGTGATGTGGATGATCGGATCGACGCCGCGAAGCGCGGCCGGCCCGGCGACGAACGGCCTGATTCGCCCCATCGCCACCGCGACGCGGCCGCTCGGGGACGCCGCCGTGTCGGCCTCGGCCGCCTGTACGCCGTCGAGGATGGAGCACGCGTCGCTCCGGGCGAACACGCGTTCCGCCAGTCCGCGCGTGAACCCGACGCCCCACAGCCGGCGCATCAGGCGGCCGCTGAACGCCTCGTGAACGAACACGACGGCGCCGTGCGCCCCGGCGGCGCGGGTGGCGCCGGCCAGATCGAGCTTGAAGTTGGCGCGCGCGTGACGGTACTGCGCCACCAGTCCCAGGGCGTTGAACTCGCTGCCGGGAACCAGCCACCCGACCCCGATGCACGCCAGCACGAGCAGCGTCGCGCTGCGCCGCCAGTAATTCCCCCATCGCTCGGCCAGGAGGAATGGCGCGCGCGCCAGCATCACGATCACCGCCGGCACCGCCGTGTAGAGGAAGCGGGGGCCGATGAATTCACCGTCGTGCCAGTAGAGCGCGTACGCGAGGAGCTGGGCGCCGAACAGCGCGAACAACAGGCGGTCCCACCGCGAGGTGCGGCGCATGGCCACGAGACCGGCGATGACCACCAGCAACGCCGGCAGCGGCCAGCCGACCACCACCTGGTTCAGTTCGCTCACGTACTTGGCGGCGAGGATGAGGGCGCGGAAGGGCGTGTGCTCCACGCCCATCGGGTCCATGTGAAAGCCAATGCGCTGCGCCGGTCCCCACATCACGCCGTACCCGAACCGGAACGCGGAGCCCGTCGTGAAGCGATTGGCAATCAGCAGGGGCGCCGCGCCGACGAAACCCGCCAACGCCTGCACCGCCAGTTCCCACCGGCGGTGGCGGGTGCGCCAGAGTACCGGGAGTTGGAAGGCCCCCACAGCCACGGCGACGACCAGCGCGTCGAGCGGCCGGATCGTCGCCATGAACCCCACCGCCGCGCCGATTCCCGCCGAGAGGGCCACCCGGCGGCGCGGCGTCGTGGCGCCCTCCCATTCCGGAAGGGCCGCAAGCGCGGCGGCCGTGAGCAGCAGCACCGGGACGTGGTTCATGAAGCTGGCCGACATCAGCAGCGTGACCGGGCAGAGCACGAACAGCAGCGCGGCCGCCCGGCCCTGCGTCTCGCCGTACGCTTTCCGGGCGAAGTGGTACAGCGCCACCGCCGTGAGCCCGCCGAGGACCGGGTCGAGCAGCCACCGCGCGTGGAGCAGGTAGCCGAGCGCCAGTACCAGGGGGCCGCCGATGGGGTACTGCGAATACCACGCGCCCCAGTCGATCACGTTGTCCACGGCGAAGAATTCGAAGTTCGGATCGGCGGGCAGGGCCAGGTGGCCGTGCAGCAGGATCCGCGCGTGCCAGAGCTGCGCGATCTCGTCCGCGGTGCTCGGCGCGAAGCCGTAGGCATACCAGGCCAGGAACGCGCTGGCGGCGGTGAACAGCAGGGCCGTGCAGAGGGCGAACACGAGCGGCGACGGCCGGCGTACGATGGCGAGTAACCGATTCACCACTCGATCGGGCCAGCGCCAGGGGAGCGCCGCGACCAGCAGTACGGGAACCGCCGTCAGCAGTCCGGCCTGGAGCCAGAACCGCGTGGTAACCCAGTGCGCGCTCGCGTAGCCTGGAATCAGCGCCGGAAGGACGCAGAACCCGAGCGCGAGCAGCACGGCCGCCGCGAGGGGCGCGAGTAGCGGAGTCTTCACGGGCCGGTCAGCAACACAACGCGCTCGCCAAGTTTAAGCTAGGGCGCAGCCTACGTTCGCTGTGCCTTCACTGGTTCTTCCGGACTACCTGTGGCGGAGCCGACTGGTCCTTGGGCGTGCAGACCTTGCGCCAGTCTTCACGGGGTTTGAGCGGCGCGCAAAATCCAACGTGCAACGCACTGTCGGTGAAGACGGACGGGGGCACATCCGCCGCCGGCGCCGCCGCGGGAATGGACGTCCGGCCATGACAGGCCAGCGCGCCAGCCAGGCAGACGGTGCCCACGAAGATTGACCGCATGAACCGTAACGTATGGCACGTTCCAAATGTGAGTCAACCGGCGTAGCGTCGGAGGGTGGGAAGCCGGGTCGCGCGCGGGACCGCGTCAACTTGATACGCCCGTGGTTCCTCGGAAGGTGCGGAGCTCCGCAGCCGGATGCACCGGTCTTCACCAGCCCCCGGCTCGGTCTCCATCGGCGGTCGCCTTTCGCGCTGATTCGCCGTAGATTGTGCCCTCGTCGCTATCCGACCCGGTAGCTCAGTTGGTAGAGCAACGGACTTTTAATCCAGCGGCCTATGGGAATCCGGGCCGTGATTTTTCGCTCTGCGGCGGCCGCATAAGCGGCGCAAAAGTCCGTGGGCCCATGGGTAATCTGCTGGGTCGCATCGGTAGGGATGGGTCGGAATTCGGCGCGGCTGAGCGGCCGGGCGGTCTTCTCCATCACGGCCCCTTCCCCCAACTGGACCGCACCGTCTTTGCCACCCGAATTCCGTTGCGACGTCTCCCAGGTGGTGTGCCGTTTGCCGGCGGCGGCCGGTCCCCGGTCAACTGCCTGCACCCACCACGCGAGAAGTCGGGAAGATGCTCAGTCCGGCGGCGCCCAGTACGCGCCACTCCGTGGTAAGCCCCGTCACGCACCATTGCGCGGCGGCGTTCGGACGATGGTCGCGGCAACAGCGTGGTGACACGCCGCGCGTTCGCCCAGTGCATCCTGGGCGCTCAGCATGCGCGGAGCGGCGGCGATGCAGGCGAGGGGACTGGGGACGGGGGATGGCCCCGGCGTTGGGCAAGTCAGTCGGTACCGGCCCCGGCGCCCGCAGGCCTCCCCGCTCTATCGGCTGGTCCGGGACCACTTTCGCACGCTGGAAATGGTCTACGACGAGCGCTTCGCGCCAACCTACGGGGCCTGGCGCGCCGTCGTGCGCGAAGTGGCCGACAAGTTCCTTGACTGCGGCATCCTCGATCATGGCTTCGCGCGCGTGCGCTGCGACGAGTGCGCCCACGAGTACCTGCTCGCCTTCTCGTGCAAGGGCCGCTACTTCTGTCCGAGCTGCCATGCCAAGCGGCTGACGCTCTGGACGCTGTGGCTGGAGGAGACGCTCCTGGCGCCCGTGCCGCACCGGCAGGTGGTGCTCACGATCCCCAAGCGCCTGCGGCCGTGGTACCTGTACCGCCGCGCGTTTCTGGGCGATCTGGCGCGCGTGGCGGCACGGACCGTGACCGCCGCCGTGCGTGCGCTCACGCGCGAGCCGGCGCTCGCCGTCGGGGTGGTGGCCTGCATCCAGACGCACGGCTCGCGCGCGAACTGGCATCCGCACCTTCATATGCTGGTCACTGACGGCGGCTTTCGGGCCGACGGCACCTTCGTCCCCTGGCCCGCGCACGATACGACAGCCCTGACCGAAGCGTTCCGCCGCGCCGTGCTCCGCCTCTTCGTGCGGCGCGGGATCTTCGAGGCCGAGGACGCCCGGGCGATGCTCGCCTGGCCGCACGGCGGGTTCCACGTGCACGACGCGGTGTGGGTGCCCGACGGCGATGGGGAGTTCGCCAAACGGCTCGCGCGTTACTGCGCGCGGAATCCGGTGGCGCTGGAGCGGCTGCAGTACGACGGCCCCGGCACGCCGGTGCGCTATCGCTCGGACAAGCGCGACGGGCCGACGGCCGGTACCGAGACGGTGGACCCCCTGGAGTTCCTGGCGCGCGTCGTCACGGACATCCCGAACAAGCACCAGGTGATGACGCGCTACTACGGCTGGTATGCCAACCGGTCGCGGGGTACCCGCCGCCGGGCCACCGAGGGCGACGGCGCGCCCACCCCCGTCCCGGTGGCCGCGCCGGAGCCGCTGCCGCTTCGCGAGGCGCGGCGGCGTTGGGCCGAGCTCCTGCGGCGCATCTATGAAGTGGACCCACTCGCCTGTCCGGCCTGCGGCGGGGCAATGCGCCTCCTCGCCTTCATCACCGAGGCGGCGGTGATCGATCGGATCCTCGCCCACCTCCGCCGGGCCACGCGGGGGCGGGGGCCCCCACCCGAGCGCCGACTCGCGGCCCCGCCCCCTCGGCGCGCCCCCCGCGTCTCGTCCTGATCGCCCGCCGATCGGCCCCCGGGTTCGCCCGCAGGGGGCCTTCGAGGTGCCCATCGGTGTGCGCCACGCCCGCCGGGGTGGCTCGGCACGGCCCACCGCCCACCCATCCGGCGCGCAGACGCCCGCGGGGGACCGCCTGGCGTCCCCCAGCCCGCGTGCCCACGCTTCCTGGCCCGCCCCCACCGCCCTGCCCGCTGATCATACGGGGATTGAAATTCCTATCCCTCATGTTCCGGATCGCCAAAGAGCGCCGGCCGTACGCGCCGATGCATGAGATGCGCGCGCGGCGGTCGGCGTCCGCGCCGACGATTCCCGTGGCCGTGGCCACGAAGGAGGTGGCGCCCTGATCTCCGCCGCGGCCCACCGTGGCCGCAGCACATGCGTCGTATCGGCTCTGGCGGGCGGTGGAGCGAGGCCCTCATCCTCTCGAGGTGGCCCGGGTGGCCAGCCTCCGACTCGAGCTGGGCTCCCACCGCCTATGGTTCGCTCAAGTCTCCGATGAAGGGGTGTCGAGGGACGGGGTCCAGGCAGCACCCGTCGCCTCCAACGATCTGACAGTGTCGAGGTACGCGAACCTCGCTGGACCATACGCGCGTGGCAGCACCCGCTGATTGACAATCGATTGGGGCACGCCCCCGGGCAGGCCTCCCGGGGGCTGGTCGCGGGCGTCGCGGCTCTTCTACGCTCGGGAGTGAGCACGGACTCGCTCCCAGCGTTGAGGCGCTGCGGCTCGGCGGCCTTCGAGCTCAGAGTTGGTGGTGCTCGCCCGCGCGCCGTCGTCGGCGCGCGGGCTGGACATGTCAGCCCGAACGGGGGAACTTCACCACATCACCGTTCGGGCTCGGCGTGGCTCCGGGGATCCGGCTGAGGTGCTCCCCCACGGAGCAGCCTTCCAATTGAGACACGAGCACGCGGAGACCGTGTAAGTATCCCTCGGCAAAGCCGGGGGCTCTAGGATGTGAGCCGCTCAAAGCGGCTCAACGCTGACGCGGCCCCGAGATCAGGGGCCACCTGATGGCTGGCCCAGCAATCGCCTCCACAGGTTCATTGGGTCGAGTCGGTGATCGGCTTCCTCTTGCTGACGGATGTAGTCGCGAACCACCGCCTCATCTCGCTCCCCTTCTGGCCCGCCAGTCGGTGGAAGACCTCCCCGAGGTGTTGGCGCAGCGCGCCGTACAATGTCTTTCGTCGTCGCTTCGGGATGAAAATGACCTGGTATTTGCACTCCCACCTGGAGTGGATTAGGCTTTCTGAACGATCCATCGTGATTCTCCTTGGTCGTGTGCTTGGCGGCTCACGTCCTGAGTTTCACTGATGGAACGCCCCCTTTACACTCCCGGAATGGTCAAACTGCGACCGTCTCCCCGGCAAAGCCGGGGAGTCTCCTATGTTTTGCTAGTTCCGGAAGGGGAAGGAAGGTAGCATAGACTGACGAGACCTTGCCGGGCGGGTAAGTCTTCCAGGTTCAATTCAGCTTCGTTCACGCGGCAAACTTCCAACCAAATGCCGAAAGATCGGCGCCGATGGGTGGGTATGCCAGATTTCGCGCGACGGGTGCTCATAGCCATTGCAGTCGTCGGGATCGTCATTCTTCTCATACTCTTCATGTATCCCGATAGCAGAGGGGGACCAAGGAGGCAGAGTCCGATTTGCCGCACCGGCTACCGACGGGCTCGCACGGCTTCCGATACAGCTACGGTCGACCTGACTTCCTTGGCGGGGCCTCACGATCCTTCTGCCTGGACCTGCGGGGACGAACGTCGATACCTGCAGGCACACGCCGCCCATGGCGCAGGAAGGTGAGCGGCCGTGTCGCTCGGGGTCCTTGATGGAGTGGGGCGCGACGGTGGCCGGGTCGCTTGAGCCGTTACATCCTTGCTGCTCGTCGACCCGTGCACACCCCAACGACCCGCGTGTTGATGACGAAGAAAATGTTGACCGCCGGGCAATGATCCGATGGAGTGGTGTGGTGCAGCCGTGCGTACTATGCGGGCGAGCGCCGGTCTAGAAGTGAAGTTAGTACGGCTGGGCGGCCGCGCGCCGTACGCAGCTCTGCCCCCCGTAAACCCCGTCGGCCAGCAGGGTCCGTTTGAAGCGCTTGGACGCTGCCGTTCGTGTGCGGCGCGTGCGGCCGGATGCCGAGATGGCGCGGTGGGAACGGCCGGCCAGCGTCCCGGGTAGCGTGCCTGCAGTAGCCAGACCCCTCTTCGACCATCATGGCCCGCACCGCCCCCCTGGTCCGTCGGCAAGCGGGGGCGGGCGAGCGACCGAGGCGAAAGGAGCGGCCTGCGACCCCCTCAAGCCGCTCCACGTGCGCCCGGGACACCCTCCTTCAGATCGCCCGAACACCCACCCCAGCGGCGAAGGCCACAACCGGCGCGGATTCCCCGGCCTGGATCTCGTCATCCGCCAGTTGAATTTCCCCACTCACCGACCGTTCAAACTCCCCACCGGGTCGGGAGGCAGGTGGTATGACGGCAGTGGAAACGACGGCCGCTTTGGCAGTACGCTCTCCGACGAGTCCCTCGCAGGAGGCGCCGCCGGTGGTCAAGGAAGCGGTGGTCCAGGAGATCCTCGCCCGTCTGCAGCACGGGGCGAAGGTGAAGGCGCTGGCCGAAGAGTACGGGGTGGACCGGAAGACGATTCGCGCCTGGCGGGCGAAAGGGGGCTATCAGCCGCGCGCCCCGCGCGTGCCCGTCAAGCGGTTGGATGCGCATGCGGCGTGGCTGGAGGGGCGGGCCCCGGAGGTGGCGTACAACGCGGCGGTGCTCTACCGCGAGCTGGTGCAGCATTACGGGTACACCGGCTCGGCGCAGCAGGTGCTGCGCTTCGTGCGGCCGCTCCGCCTCGCGGCGCAGCCGCCTGCGGCGACGGTCCGGTTTGAGACCGCGCCCGGCCAACAAGCGCAGGTCGATTTCGGCCAGCGGGGCGTGTGGATCGCGGGCGCGCTCACCACGGCCCACGTGTTCGTGTGCACGCTGGGCTTCTCGCGCCGGGTCTACCCGCATGCCTATCCGCACGAGCGGCTGGCGGCGGTGCTGGACGGGCACGAGCGCGCCTTTCGGCACTTCGACGGGGTGCCGCTGGACGTCGTCGTGGACAACGCGAAGTCCGTGGTGCTCGCGCACCGGCGGGATCCCGAGACGGGGCAGCACCAGGTGATCTGGCACCCGCACTATCTCGACTTCGCCGGCCACTACGGCTTCCGGCCGTGGGCGCACTGGCCCTACCGGGCGCAGACGAAAGGGAAGACGGAGTCGGGGGTAAAGTACGTCCAGCACAACGCGCTCGTGGGGAAACAATTTCGCTCGTGGGACCATCTCAATGACTGGCTCCTGGAGTGGGCCCTCACGGTGGCGGACACGCGCGTGCACGGGACGACGCACGAGCCGCCCCGGGAGCGCTTCCGCCGCGAGCAGCTCACGCCGCTTGGCAATCGGCCGCTGTATGCGCACGAGCGGGTGCGGCACCGCGTGGTGGCGACGGACGCGCTCGTGGCGATCGGCGGCAGCCGGTACTCGGTCCCGATCGAATACGTGGGAACGACGGTGACCGTCCGCGAGCTGGCCGGCGCGTACGAGATCCTCGCCCACGGGACGGTGATCGCCCGGCATCCGCAGCTGGGACGCCACCAGGTGGCGATGGAGCCCGCCCACTACGCGGGGCTCCTCCGCCCGCGGGGCGCGCCGCCGGCTCCCACGCCGCCCCGGTACGATCCCGGCTACCCGGCGAGCGCCGCCGTCGCCGTGCGCGATCTCGCCGTCTACGCGGCGGTGGTCGAGGAGGCGACGCCATGACGACGCCCCAACTCGAACGCCTCGCCACGCACTGCGAGCGGCTCCGGCTGCACCGGATCAAGACGGAACTCCCCGCGCTCCTGGAACAGGCCGCGAAACGCGAGGTGAGCTATGCGGATTTCCTCGACGAGGTGCTCACCCACGAGGTGCAGTCGAAGCACGAGAAGCACCTGGCGATGCGCGTCGGCATGGCACGCTTTCCGTTTCAGAAGACCCTCGAGGGCTTCGACTGGAAATTCCAGCCGTCGATCGAGCCCAAGGTGATCAAGGAGCTCGCCACCGGGCGCTACCTCGCGCACGGCGAGAGTATCCTGCTGCTCGGCCCGCCCGGCGTGGGGAAAACGCATCTCGCCGTGACCCTGGGACTCAAAGCGTGCGAGCAGGGCTACCGGACCATGTTTACCACCGCGGCCGCGCTCATCGCCACGCTCGGAAAGGCGCTCTACGAAAACCGGCTCGAGGAGCGGCTCAAGCTCCTCACGCAGGCCAAGCTGCTGATCATCCACGAGATCGGCTACATCCCGATCGACCGGCAGGGGGCGAATCTCTTCTTCCAGCTCATCTCGCGCCGCTACGAGCGCGGCTCGATCCTGCTCACCAGCAATCAGAGTCTCGGCGCATGGGGCGAGATCTTTGGCGATCCCGTGATCGCCAGCGCGATCCTCGACCGCCTGCTCCACCATGCGACCACCGTCAATATCAAGGGCGAGTCCTACCGTCTGAAAGAGAAACGCCGTGCCGGGCTGCTCCGCCCCGCCACGGTGGCAGACCCCGCGGAGTCCTGAACCCTACAACACGACCGGGGTGGGGAATTTCAAGTGTCAATTGACAGATCTGGCACGCTTCAGCCTGTCGCATCGCCGGGGTCAATCGAGCATTCTTGCGTAGGTTCCCTGAGTCGTCTGGTAGCCGCGAGTCGACTGTCACGACCACTCGGCCTAGCATTTCTACCGCTCAAAGAACAACGTCTTCCCTAATTGCACTCAAACCTTCGGATGTTCGGGGACACATTTGCTATCACGTTCATTGCGGACATACAAAGCCATCACTTTCCTCCTTCATCCTCTCGAGGAACTTGAAGGGATTGCGATGCGCTTCCTTATGAAGAGGTTGCCGCCAAACCATTTCTTGGGAATAGACGTCCGGATTGCCCCCCGGGAATCCGGGGATTCCTTTAGAGCCGTCCTGTCCGCTATCAAGGGAGCGCTCTCCATCCTTGACGCCTATGAGCCTCGGGTGCTCAGTGGGATTCGAAACGCAGGCGTCAGCATCTTCGTCTACGCCTCCGTGCGCCCAATGTCGTCCGCAGGCCGATACTCAGTCTCGGCGAAGGTTATCCAACTGAACGCATCCTATTTCATGGCCGTAGATGAGCGCCATGCTCCACTTCCCGCGGCTTCAGTGATTGTTCATGAGGCAACGCACGCCCGGATCGATGTCTGGCTGCGACGCCCCCTATTGTGTCGTCAGGCAACTCGTTTTCGGGTAGAAAGGCTTTGCTGCCAGCGTCAGTTGGATTTTGTGAAGCAATTGCCTGGTTCTGAGGTTGTGCAAAGGGACTTGACCGAAACGATCGCTCGAATTCCTTTCGACTATTCGAATGCTGTCAGATGGCAGCATCGCAGAGCCCTACTTACCGACTTGCTCAGGCGCATGACTCCATTTCGACGTCGGTAACCGACAAGCTCTTACAGACCCTCGGTTCCGATTCCGCGCGAAACCGACCGATCACGTTTAATGCTGCTTGTCCTTTGTCTTGTCAGACGCATGAGTCGATGCTTGGGGTGCCACGGGGCCTCGCGATTCAGCGCACACTTCATCTCCGCACTTAGGCATCGAGTTTGTTGGTATCAGCAAGCTGACGTGACCCCCGAAAGCTGATCCAGTTATACTGTCCCGGCCAGCCACGCAGGAGGGCCGGAGGATGCGGAAGAGCCAGTTTACGGACGCGCAGATCGTGGGGGTGTTGCAGGAAGTCGCGGCGGGGGCCTCGGTCGGCGAGGTCTGCCGGCGGCGGGGGATCAGCGCCAAGACCTACTACCGGTGGAAGGCCCACTACGGGGGCCTGCAGGTGGCGGAGACGAAGCGGCTGAAGGCGCTCGAGGATGAGAATCGGCGGCTGAAGAAGCTCGTGGCCGATCTCTCGCTCGACAATGCGATGCTCCGCGACGTGGTGGGACGAAAGTGGTGACGCCGAAGCAGCGGCGGCAGGTCGTCACCCACCTCCGCGCCGCCTATCCCGCGAGTGAGCGCCGGATCTGTCGGGCCTGTGCGTTTCCGCGCGCGACCCAGCGCTACCGGAGCCGGCGGCCCGCCTGCGAGGAGCTGCGCGCGCGGCTCCACACGCTCGCGGCGCTGAAGCCGCGGTGGGGCTATCGACGCCTGCATTGGCTGCTGCGGCGCGAAGGCTGGGCGGTGAATCACAAGTTGGTGCAACGGATCTACCGCGAGGAGGGGCTCGGCGTGCGCAAGCGCCGGCGCAAGCGCGTGAGCGTGGCCCGCACCCCTCGCGTGCCGCCGACGCGGCCGAACGAGCGCTGGTCCATCGACTTCGTGCACGATACGCTGGGTAGTGGGCGGACGTTCCGGGCGCTGACCGTGGTCGATGATTTCACCCACGAAAGCCTGGTCATCGAAGTGGATACCTCGTTGCCCGCCGCCCGGGTGTGCCGCGTGCTGGATCGCGTGGCCGGGACGCGCGGCTGGCCGACGGTGATTGTGTGCGACAACGGGAGCGAGTTCACGAGCCTGGCGTTCGACCAGTGGGCCCATCAGCGCGGCGTGCACCTGCAATTCATTCAGCCGGGCAAGCCCGTGCAGAACGCCTTCGCGGAGAGCTTCAACGGCCGGCTCCGCGATGAGTGTTTGAATGAGACCTGGTTCTGGACATTGGCCGAAGCCCAGGTCACGATTGAGCAGTGGCGCATCGAGTTCAACACGGCGCGCCCGCACACCAGCCTCGGGGATCGTACCCCGAGCGAGTACGCCGACGAAGTACGCAGTGAGCAGTTCAACCCCAACGCTGGGACATAAGAACTGGGATAGCGTTGGGGGTCACGTCAGGTCCTGGGTAAAGTACTGGGTAGCCCATCCGTTCTAACCTGCTTTAATGCGGCGCCATCCGTTCGCATCGGGTGGTCGACAGACGCGCTAATCCGCTGTAGCTTTGGCACTTATCACTGTCCGACCCGGTAGCTCAGTTGGTAGAGCAACGGACTTTTAATCCGTAGGTCGCGGGTTCGAGACCCGCCCGGGTCACTCCCATCCCACCAACGGCCGCCATCACAAATCTGATGGCGGCCGTTCGCGTTCCCGCTCCTACCCACGCCAACTTCACGCGCGATTTCCGCCCAATCCTTGACACCGCACGCACTGCATACAATTGTATCGACGAAGCGCCACACTCGATCCGCGTCCTCGAGCATCCGGCGCCCCCGACCCTACTCCAAGCCCCCACCCCACCCGCACCCCTCCACCCGCCCCGACCCCAACCCCACCGCCCATGCCGCGATCCATGCATGCGCCGCGCTCCCACGGCCTCGCTGCACTCCTGATCGCCGCCGGCGCCGCCCTCCTCCCCGCTCCACGCCCCGCTCGCGCGCAATCCGGCTCCTCGAGCGGTGCCGCGGCCGCCGACACCACCAGCCGCCTCGCCCGCATCCGCATCCTCGGCGTCTATGACGACGAAACGGGAGAGCCCATCGAGGGCGCCGATGTCTCCGACCTCGCCGGCGGCTACACGGTCCGCACCACGGTCACCGGAACCGTCCCCCTCTACATCACCGGCGGCTCGAGCACGCTCCTCCGCATCAAGAAGCTCGGCTATCAGCAGACAATGCTCGTCGTCCCCACGGGCCCGCTGGACACGGTGCCGGTGACGACGACGCTGCTCCGCATGGGACACGTGCTCCCCACCGTAGTGGTTTCCGGCAACCGGGTATTCAAGCTCTCGAAAGCCGATACGGTGCGGGAGCTGCTGCGCAACGGCTTCTACCTCCGGCGTGCCACCAGCGCCGCCCCGCGGTCGGCGTTCGTTACCGGGGACAGGCTCAACGGCGTCATGCTGCTCTCCGACGCCCGCTTCTTCGGCCGCGCCATCTGTGAGAGCAACCTGTACGTGGATGGGCAGCCGTTCCGCGTTCCCGCCAGGTCGGGGCATTTCCTGGAAGAGGGGATCGATCAGTTCATCAGCCCGTACGACGTGGCAGGCATCGAGACGTACTACTTCGGCGAGTCCCCCGCCGGCGTCACCGGCACGATGCCGGGAACCGCCATGCTCGACGGCGGAACCAGCGGCGCCGTGGACGCGGGAAACGGCACCCTGACATCCGGCGGCACGCTGGCCGGCAACGGGTGCGTCTCGCTCATCTGGCTCCGGCACTGAACCGCGGCCGTCCGCGGCCCCGGACCCGGCCCAACGCACGAACCGCCCGCGCCACTTCCGTGGCACGGGCGGTTCGCGTCGCGGGGCCGAACGCTAGGCGTTCCGGTCGATGCACCCCGTGAAGTTCGGGTTGTTCATCTCATCCGTCGGCACGGGCAGGTTCACGTCCGGGCCGTAGTCGCCCCCGCGGTAGTGCTGCCCCTCGGGGAAGACGGCGGTCACCGGCCGGCCGTACTGCCGCACCAGGCGCCGCAGATCGCCCAACCGCTGTCCGCGGCTGAACGTCCAGAAGGCCTTCTCCCGGAACAGCAGATCGAGCTGCGCATCCGGCGTCCCCGGATCGGCCAGCGCCGGCATCACCGGCGTGGTGACGGTGCCGATGGTCTGCGGTGCCGCCCGCAGCGCGTTGAGGATGGTGAGCATCCCCGGGGCGTCGCCGGCCTTCAGCGCCGCCTCGGCCTCGATGAGACGGGCGTCGATTCCGTTCACCACCGCGATCGGCGTCTCCTGTCCGTACAGCGACGTCGTCCGCGACAGGGTCAGCCCGTCCTGCGACTTCACCGTGTCGGGCTTGCCGGCCACCGTGTTGATGGTGTAGCCGGCCGGCAGCCGCGGATCGCCCGCCGAGAAGAACGGGAGATTGTTGGCCACCGGGATGTTGTGCGAATTCCCTTCCACGGTGTCGCCCACGTTGTAGCGACGGGAGCTCTGGGCCTGCGCCCAGATGGTGTTGCTCCCCGACGAGATCGCGTACGTATGGTTGTACGTATACGACGTCGGAACGCCGGCCACGGTGGCCGCGGCCCCCACCAGGTCGCCCAGTCCCACCTGGGCCCGCGCCTTGGCGATCTTGAGCGCGTTCGCCAGCGGATCGCTGCCCGCGAGCGTGAGCCCGCTGTCGAACGACGCCACGGCGCGGTTGAACACCTCGGCGACGGTGAGCGGCGTGCCGTATTCCAGCACGTCCCCGGACGCGTCGCTCAGCGGGATGCCATTGCAGAAATCCGACGCCAGCTGGAGTTCCGCGTACCCGCGCGCCAGATACATCTCGGCGATGTTCACGCCCTGGCCCGGACTCCACTTCCGGAGCGCCACGATCGCCTGGTTGGCGCTCGTCCGCACGCGATTGATCGTCCGGTACTGGTTGCGTCACGGACGAGTTGTCGAGCTTGATGTTCCGCTCGTCGGCCTCGTCGTTCTGCACGAAGGTGGACGACGTTGCCCACTCGTCGGCGAGCAGGCCGCCGAAGATCCACGTGCTCTCGCCGATCCTCCCGCGGTCATGCCGGTGAACCGCGCCAGCGCGCCCACGCGGAGCGCCTCGGCTCCGTCCGGCGAGTCGAGATCGCTGGGATTGATCAGATCGGGATCCTTGGCGGACAGCAGCTGGTCGTTGGCATTGCACGCCGCCACCGTCAGCCCGCCCACGCACAGCGCTCCCCAGACCGCGAGCTGCAGTCCGGAACGCCGCAGGCGTTTGCCCATTGTATATGTCGTCGTCGGCATCAGTACCCCACCGAGAAGCGAAGAATGAAGTAGGTCGGATTGGCCAGCGTCTGGAACTCGTCGGGCGTGTCGCTCGACGCCCCGGCGTCGCGGTCCGTTTCCGGATCGACGCCGCGGTACTTGGTGTACTTGGCCAGGTTGCGGCCGGCGAAGTTGATCGACGCCGTGCGCGACCGGAAGATCCGCGACGCGAGATTGGCCGGCAGCGTGTACGTGGCCGAGACCTCGCGCAGCTTGTAGAACCAACCGGGCTGGAAGAACCCGTCCAGGGTGCGGGCCGGATTGTCGCGCGTCGCCACCACCATCGCCTGTTCCACGAAGCTGGCATCGGGATTCATCAGCCCGTTGCAGTTCTGGCGGCTCACGCAGCGAATCCGTTCGGTGTTGTTGTACCACAGGTTCCCGCCGCGGTAGTCGCCCATGGCGGTGATCCGGAGCCGGCGGTCCAGCAGATCGAAGCCCGTCTGCAAGGTGACCGTGTAGCGTGGCGTGTGGTAGCCGCGGAAGATGGCCGAGTCGCCGAGGAACACCTCGTTCAGCGCCGGGTCCGCGTTGTAGGTCAGGATGCCGTTGTGGTCCTTGTCCTCCCACCCGGTGATCGGCTGGGCCCAGAATCCGAACAGCGGGTAGCCCGCCTCGGCCCGGGTGGTCGTGCCCACCTGCGGCGGCAGGCCGCCCAGGCTCACGAGTTTGTTGCTGTTCGCCGACGCCGAGAGCGACAGGTCGATGCCCAGCTGCCGGCGCTCCAGTACCTGGGAGAACATCTGGAATTCCCAGCCGTCGTTCTTCACCGACCCCAGGTTGGACCGCACGCTGGTCGCGGCGCCCAGGGAGGGCGGCACGATGGCCGAGATGAGCGCGTCCTTGGTGAGCTTGCTGTAGTACGTCACGTCGGCGGTCATCCGCCCGCCGAGGAATTTGGCGTCGAACCCGGTCTCGAATTCGGTGGCGCGTTCCGGCTTGAGGTCCACGTTCCCCAGGGCGGCGAACAGCACGCCGGGGGTGTCGGTGCCCTTGAGATTGGCCACCGTCGGGGAGAACGACCGCAGGGCGTCGTTCGAGCCGGGCTGCGTGCCCGAGGCGCCGTACGCCGCGCGGATGCGGAACTCGTCGAGGCCGCGAATGTGCGGGAAGAACGGCTCCTCCGACATCAGCCACGACACACTGGTCTTGGGATAGAACACGCGCTGGAAGTTGGTGCCGAAGGCGCTGTTCTGGTCGGTCCGCACGGCGGCCGTCACGAACAGGCGGTCGCGGAACGAGACCGCTTCGTCGATGAACAAGCCGAGGGTGTTCTGCAGCACCGTCGACTCACCGGCGGACGGGGTGGCGCCGGCGCTCACGGTCTGGGTGCCCACCGGGAGGTCCTGGGCGAAGGCATCGGCCTGGGAGAACTCGTAGGCGACGTACTGCGCGCCGAGCGTGGTCTTCGAGGTGATGCTGGGCCGGAACTGCCAGGTGTTGGTGCTCCCGAGATCCACGGAGAAGTTGCGGATGGAGGTGCGGTTGTCGTCCTTGAACCCCTTCCGGTAGCTGGCGTTGATGGGCGGTCCCTGGTTGCGGAGCAGCAAGTTGATGTCCTGCCGCGCGCCGTAGTCGATGCCGACGTTGGCGCGGTTCTGCATCCACGACGTGGGCCGCCAGTTGATGTTGGTGCCTCCGATGAACCGGTTCACGAGCTGCTGGTTCAGCTCCTGGAACGTGTACCCGGGCGTCCACGCCCGGTAGCCGTTGAGGGGCGTGCCCTGCCCCGATACGGTGCCGTTGTCGACGTAGCCCGGCCCGCCGAATACCTGCGACCCCAGCCCCACCGTGGCGTTCGATTCGGTGGCGAAGCGCTGGTTCACGTTGCTGAAGTTCGTCGTGATGCCGACATCGAGCTTCGGCGTCAGCGCCGCGTTCAGGTTGGCCCGGAGGCTCAGCCGGCGCATGGCGTTGGGGCGGTGGGTGTAATCCGCGATCTTCACCCCGGAGGTGTCGAGCCGGGTCTCCTCGAACTGCGGGAGCTTGATGACGCCGGTCTCGCCCTCGCCGTCGGCCGACATGAAGAACCGCACCTGGTCACTGCCGCCCGAGGCCTGGAGCCCGAACTGCTTGCGGTAGCCCTTGCCGAGCGGGGTGAGATTCGGATTGTCGAAGATGTTGAGCGTCCGCACGCTGTCGAGCACGCAGGTGCCGGCGGCGATGAGGGGCAGCCCGCACTGCCGGTAGGTCGTGGAGCCGGGCGAGTGGCCGGCGATCGTGTAGTTGGTGGGGTAGGTGTTCCGATCTTCGAGGAGCCCGTTCTCGGCGGTCGCGGTCCACCGCGTCTGCCCGGCGCGCCCCTTCTTGGTCGTGATCACGATGACGCCGTTGGCGGCATCGGTGCCGTACAGCGTCGCCGCCGACGGGCCCTTCACGATCTCGATGTCCTCGATGTCCGACGGATCGATGTCCCCCACGCGGCTCGGCTGCGCGCCGCCGGTGAACAGCGACGTCGAACCGGAGTTCGAGGTCATCCGGACGCCGTCGATCACGTAGATCGGGTCGTTGGACAGGCTGAGGCTTCCCGATCCGCGAATGCGGACGGTGGCGCCGGATCCGGTCTGCGAGCCGGCGACGACGGAGACGCCCGGCGTGCGCGAATTGAGCACGTCAGTGAGGCTCGAGATCGCGGCGGTCTGCGTCACCTCGGCCACGTTGATCGTGGACACGGCGTTGCCGAGCTCCACGCGCCGCTGCTCGCCGGTGGCGGTGGCCACGACATCCGGCAGCTTGATCGCCGCCGCGGTGAGCGCGAAGTCGAGGGTCGCGGCCTGTCCGGCAACGACGGTGACCGCCTGCTTCTGTTCCGTATAGCCCACCCGGGTCACGCGCACCTCGCGCGCGCCGACGGGTACGTTCGCCAGCGTGTATCGACCGTCCTGGCGGCTCGCCGTGGCGAGGCTCGTCCCGAGGACGTACACGCGCACGTCCTGCACGGGCTCGCCGGTGCCGGCGTCGGTGACCCGGCCGGTGATCGTGCCCTGGGCGAGGAGCCCCCGCGCGCCGAGCAGCAGCGCCAGCAGCGCGCCGGCCCGGGCCGGGGTCCATCTCAACATTCTCATGATCGGGGTCTCCGTCAGAGATCCGTTCCGGGCATGGTGCCCGACCGCGAGGCGAGGGGGTCGCTCCGCGGCGTACCTCCACCACGACAGTGTCGCGAATGTCGGCGGATCCGGTCCGGCCGTGGGGGGTCGGCCCGACTCCGGTGCATTCCGGCACGAGACTTTGTATCCCAATTATTCGTGGTTTCTTAACCACTCCGTCGCGCCCATCGGTCACATTGGTGCGCATCTTTCGGCGGAGATGGGACGGCCCGGGGGGTGAAGGCGACGAGATGGACGGCGGCGCGGGCCGGCCGTTGCAAGGGAACACATATATTCGCGGCTCTGCCTCCCCCACCCCGGACGACGCACGCGGGGGGCGACTCTCGTCGCCCCCCGCGTGTCCTGCCGTGTCCCGGACCGCCGGGTTGGCGGCCCTTCCCTACCGATCAGGCGTTGGTGTCGAGGCACCCCGTGAAGTTCGGGTTGACCTTCTCGTAGTCCGGCACCGGGAAGGCCACCTGCGAGCCGTACTGGCCCGACGGCGTCGCCAGCACCGTGAACGGTCCCGACGGGAACACCTTGTCCTGCGTGCGGCCGTACTGCCGCACCAACCGCCGCAGATCGTCCATGCGATACCCCCGCTGGAACTGCCAGAGGGCCTTCTCACGGAAGAACAGATCGATCGCGGCGGTCTGCGTCGCGGGCGTCGGGAGGGCGGCCATGACCGGCACCGAGAACAGGCCCAGCGTCTGCGCCGTGTCCCGCAGGTTGTTGAGGATTGTCATCATCCCCGGAATGTCGTTCGCCTGGAGGCGCGCTTCGGCCTGGATCAGGCGGGCATCGATGCCGGAGAGCGCCGGAACGGGATCATCCCGGCCCCAATTGTCCACCCGGACGAAGTCCGAGACGTTGTCCTCGGCCTTGGAGTGGGTGTCGGTGATCGCGACCCGCGGATCGCCGAGCTGCGCGAACGGGATCGCGTTCTCGATGCGTCCGGCGATATCGATGCTGTCGCCGGCCGAATACCGCATGATGCTCGCTCCCAGCGTCCACCAGGCGTTGTCGAAGGTGGTCTGCGAGAAGTTGAGGTTGTACTGGAAGCTCGTCGGCACCGACGCCACGGTCGTGGCGGCCCCGGCGAAATCCCCGACGTCCACCTGGGCCCTGGCCTTGGTCACCAGCGCCGCGTACTTGACGGTCATCGTGCCGGCGTCGGTCGCCGTCAGAAAGGTGAGCGCGGTATCGATACGCGACATGGCCAGCGCGAAGCCCTGCGCGTTGGTCAGCGGTGCCGAATATTCGGGCACCCCGTCCACCGTTTCGCCGAAGGGAATGCCGTTGCAGAAGGCCTGCGACATCTCCATCTCGAGATACCCCATCATCAGGTACATCTCGCCGACGTGCTGCTGGCCGGTGGCCGACTGGTCGTACGCTTCCAGGGCGTTGATGGCGTCACGCGCCCGCCCCCGGGCCTGCTGGGTCTTGTTGTAGATGCCCAGCAGTACCGCGTCGTTGCTCTGCAGATTGCGCTGATCGGCGTTCTGGCGCTGGACGAAGGTGTCCACCGAACGGACTTCGTCGGTGAACAGGCCCTCCCAGTTCCAGATGCCTTCACCGCCGTTCATCGCGTTCGTCCAGCGGCCGAGCGCGCCGGCCCAGAGGGCGTCCGCGGCCGTGGCGGTGGTGACCGAGGCCGGACTGATCACGCCCGGTTGCTGCGGCGCGAGCAGTTCATGATTCACATTGCAGGCTCCGAGGAACAGGCAACTGCCGGCGAGTACTACCGCCGCTGCCTTTCCGCGAGCCCGATGGCTGATGTTGGTCATCGTAGTTCGTCCTCGAAGAGGCTAGTAGTGGAGGTTGAGGCGCAGAATGAAGTACGTCGGCGGCGCCAGGTCCGAGAAATCGGTCTGGACGTCGCCCGTGCTGTAGTTCGACTCGGGGTCGATACCCGTGTAGTTGGTCCAGGTGTGCAGATTGCGCACCGAGAACACGAGCTGGGCATCCCTCGCCCGGATCCGCGAGACCGCGACCATCGGCAGCGTCCAGGCGGCCGACACTTCGCGCAGCTTCCAGAACTGGCCGCTTTCCATGAAGCCCCAGTACGAGTTCGGGTTCTTGGCGCTCGAATAGGCCACGGCGCGCGCCTGATCCCACAGCGGCGTCGACTGCACGTTGTTGGTGTACCACGTGGAGCTCGCCGAGTAGAACTCATAGGAGTTGTTGAACAGGATGTTGCCGCCCTTGTAGTCGGCCAGCACCGTGATGCGGAGCTTCCGGTTGAGCAGGTCGAATCCGTTCGTGATCGAGAACACGTCGCGTGGCGCCGAGTAGCCGCCGTACGCGTAGTTCGGATCGATCGTCACTTCGTTCGGGGTGATGATGCCGTCGCCGTTCGCGTCGCTGAACGTGTACGGGCGTCCGAACATGGCGTTCACCGGCAGTCCGACCGAGTCGCGGGTCAGGCCCGTGCCGATCGTGGCGTTGGGCTGCCCCGACGGGTCGTTGCCGAGCGAGAGCACCTTGTTGCTGTTGTGCGACGCGGCCAGAGTGACGTCCCAGCCCAGCATGCGCCGGTCGAGGATCGTGCCGTTCACTTCCAGCTCGAGGCCGGAGTTCTGGACCGACGCCAGGTTCTTGAGCACGGACAGCGCCGAAGCACCCGACGACGACGCGATCTGCTGGCTGATCAACGCGTCGTGCGTCTTCTTGTTGTAGTACGTGAAGCTCACGTGCGCCCGGTTGTCGAGGACGTTCGCCTCGAAGCCGGCCTCCAGCTCCGCCGAACGCTCCGGCTTCAGGTTGGGGTTGCCCAGGGCGTTGGCGATCAGGCCCGGGGTATCGCTTCCCCCGGCGTCACCGGGCAGCGTCGCGATGTTGGCCGTCGATGCCGAGTACGTCCGGAGCGCCACCGTGCCGCCGGGCGAGACGCCCGACGCGCCGTAGGCGCTGCGCAGCCGGAACTGATTCAGCCAGCCGTACTTGGGGAAGAAGCTCTCGTCCGAAATGATCCACGAGATGCTCGCCTTCGGATAGACGATGCGCGAGAAGTTCGTGCCGAACGAGCTGTTCTGGTCGGTGCGGGCGGCGATCGTCGCGAACACGCGATCGCGGAACGCGGCCTGCTCCTGCACGTACAGACCGAGCGTCTTGCCCACGGTCTGCAGCGTGTTGCCGGCGGTCTGCACCGCCGCTGATCCCACGGTCTGTGCCCCCGGCGGCAGGTTCGTGCCCCTCGCGTTGACGCCGTCGTGCTCCTGATTGGTGTAGTCGGCGCCGACGGTGGTCGTCATGATCAGATCCGACCGCGCCTGCCAGTTGGAGTTGCTCACGAGCTTGGCGGAGAAGTTCCGATAGTTGTCCTGGGCCTGCGACACGTCGCCCTGGCGGAGCGTCCCAGAATTCGGGCACTCGGCAAACCGGCAGGTGGCGGTGTAGACGTTGTCCGCCAGGTCGACGCCGGCGGTCCCCGTGTTGGTCATCCACGCGAACGGCCGCCAGGTGGCATCGGCCGATCCGATGAACCGCTGTGTGCCGTTCTCGTTCGTCCGCTGGAAGATCTGGGCCGGGCTGTAGACGCCGTACCCATTCTTGTACTCACCCAGCGTCCCGATCTCATTGTACCCCAGGCCGTTGTGGTTGAAGCCCGGGTTGTTCAGCGCGCTGTAGATGAAGCTGTAGATGTTGTTGTCCACCTGCGGTAGCCGCTGGTTGGTATTCGAGAACCCGGCGTTCATCGTCACGTCGATCTTGGGACTGAGCGTCGCGCTCAGATTCGTCCGCACGTTGTAGGACTGGAACGCCTCCGGGTGCAACCACTCGTCGCGCATCGGCGTGCCCATCGAGTCGACGAGTGTCGCCTGCGCGAACCCCGGCATCTTGACGGGGCCGATCTCGTTCTGGAGGTCGCCGCTGATGAAGAAGCGCACCAGGTCCGAACCGCCGCTGGCCTGCATGCCGTAGGCTTTGCGGTTTCCCATGTGGATCGCCGTCGTCGAGGGATCGTTCATCACGCTGAACGACGTCAGACTGTCGAGGACGCAGTTCCCGAGACTCTGGTTGACGAGCGTGCAGCGCTGCGTGGCGTTGGTGTTGGAATTGCGCCCCCACGACGCGTAGGACGTCGGATAGGTATTCCGGTCGTCCACGTTGCCCGCTTCGCCGTACCACGTCCAACGGGTGTTGCCGGCCCGCCCCTTCTTGGTCGTGATCACGATGACGCCGTTGGCCGCGTCGGTGCCGTACAGCGTCGCCGCCGACGGGCCCTTCACGATCTCGATGTCCTCGATCTCGTTCGGGTCCAGATCGTTCAGCAGGCTGCCGCGGGTGCCGGTGAAGCCGAAGCTGAAGTTCTGCGTGTTCATGCGCACGCCGTCGATCACGTAGATCGGATCGTTGTTGATGCCGCTCCCGTTCGTGGCCAGCGACGCGATGCCGCGGATGCGGATCACCGGGGTCGACCCGGTCATCGAACCCGGGAGGACGATCACGCCCGGCGCCTTGGCGACCATCAGGTCGGCGAGGTTGTTCACGGGCGTCGTCTCGACCTTCTGGTTGACGTCGCCGAGCGTCGAGACGGCGTTGCCGAGTTCGACGCGGCGCTGCTGGCCGGTGGCGGTGGTCACGATCTCCGAGAGCTGCACGACCGCCTGGGCCATCACGAAGTCCAGCGTCGCCGTCTCGCCGGAGGCGACGGTCACGGCCTTCTTCTGCTCCTGATAGCCGACGCGGATGACCCGCACCTCGGCGGCTCCCGCCGGGACGTTTCGCAGCGTGTAGCGACCGTCGGCGCCGGTGGCGGTCACGAGGCTCGTGCCCACCAGCATGACGCGACTGCCACTCAGCGGCTCGTTCGTTCCGGCCGCGATCACGCGACCGGCCACGGTCCCCTGTGCCTGCGCGGTCGACGCCGTGCCGGCAAGGCACAGCAGCGCGGCCGCACCGGCCGCGAACAGCTTCCAGCGTTCCAATCGCATGTCTTCCTCCAATGAGCGCCGCGTCGCGGCGGGTGCACTGCTCCGGCCCCGGATGCACTCGGGTACCGTCGACGATGGGGGGGCGATGGCGGCGCACGTCGCGCCGCCGTCGTCGGGCACCGGCGGGCCTGCCCCGCGTCGCCATGCGCGAACGGAACAGGGGTCAATACAGAGACCAATAACCGCGTCAGTGCGACCGCTCGTCACATCGAGGTTTGCACGGAGGAATTCGCGAAGGATCGCATGGTGCACCATACAATGGGCCCATACGCATTCCTCGAATCGCCGGTCGGTGGCCTGGCCACCGCGAATGCGCGCCGCCCGCGCCGGCGATACCGGGGCGGGCGGCGCGACGTGCGGTTCCCGAACGCACGCGGGGGGCGACTCTCGTCGCCCCCCGCGCGTCCACTCCTGCTTCGGTCGGCCGCCTCCGCGGCCGACGCTGGATGATCATCAGGCGTTGGTGTCGAGGCACCCCGTGAAGTTCGGGTTCGTCTTCTCGTCATCGGGCACCGGGAACGCAACCTCGGTCCCGAATGAACCGGCGGGCGTGCCGTTGCGAATGAAGTTCGGACCGGCCGGGAAGACGTTGTCCGGTGCCCGGTTGTACTGCCGCACCAACCGGCGCAGGTCGCCCATCCGGTACCCCCGCTCGAACTGCCAGAGGGCCTTCTCGCGGAAGAAGACGTCGGTGGCCGACGTCAGGTCCGGCGGCGTGGGAAGGGCCGTCATGACCGGTACCGAGAACACACCGATCGTCTGCGCCGTATCGCGAAGGTTGTTGAGAATCGTCATCGTGCCCGGGATGTCACTCGCCTGCAGCCGGGCCTCGGCTTCGATCAGGCGGGCGTCGATGCCCGACAGCGGCGGGATGGGATCGTCGCGCCCCCAGTTGTTCACCTGGAAGTACTCGGAGTGTCCATCCTCGGCGACCCCGAACCCCTCGTTGCTCACATCCACCCGCGGATCGCCGAGCTCGGCGAACGGGATGGCGTTGTAGATCCGGCCGCCGATGTCCGTGCTGTCACCGGCGTTGTAGCGCTTCACACTCGGCCCCATGACCCACCAGTCGTTGTCGATGGTTGGCTGTGAGTACGTCCAGTTGTATTGAAAACTGGTCGGCACCGAAGCCACCGTCGTCGCGGCGCTGCTGAAGTCGCCGAGGTCGACCTGCGCGCGCGCCTTGGCCACCAGGACCGCGTTCTTGATGTTGGTCGTACTGGCGTCGGTTCCAGTGAGATACATCAGCGCGCTGTCGAACCGCGCCTCGGCCAGCTGGAACCCCTGGGCGTTGGTGAGCGGCTGTGTGTACTGCGGTACGCCGTCCACCGTCTCGCCGAACGGGATGCCGTTGCAGAACATCTCCGACATCTCCATCTCGATGTAGCCCATGGCCAGATACATCTCACCGATGTGCGTCTGGCCGGTCGCGCTCTGATCGTAGGTGAGGAGCGCATTGATCGCGTCCCGGGCCCGCCCCCGCGCCTGCTGCGCCGAGCGATACATAGACGTCAGCACGCCGTCGTTGTTCGCGAGGTTGCGCTGGTCGGCGTCGTTGCGCTGGGAAAAGGTGTCCGACGACCTCAGCTCGTCGGTGAACAGCGCCGAGAAGCCCCAGAGCGACCCGGTGTTGTTCCCCCCGCCGTTGAAGGCATTGTTCCAGCGATTGAGGGCGCCGACCCAGAGGGCGTCGGCCGCGGTCGCACTGTTGACCGCTTCCGGGCTGATGACGCCCGGCTGCTGCGGCGCCAGCAGTTCGTGATTGACGTTGCAGGCTCCGAGGAACAGGCCGGCCGCGGCGAGTCCTACCGCCGCCGTGACCGTCCCTCGAACCCGATGATTGAAGTTCCGCATCGTTGATCGTCCTCGAGGTCTTTAGTAGTGGAGGTTGAGCCGCACCATGAAGTACGTGGGCGGCGCAATCGTCGAGAAGTCGTTCTGCGTGTCTCCGGTGCCGTAGTTCTCTTCCGGGTCGGGACCGGTGTAGTGCGTCCAGGTGTGCAGGTTGCGCGCCGAGAACACGAGCTGGGCGTCGCGGGCCCGGATGTAGCGGCTGGCCTGCTGCGGCAGTGTCCACGCCGCCGAGACTTCACGCAGCTTCCAGTAATGGTCGGGCTCGTAGAAGCCCATGTTCGACGGGTTGGGGTTCTTGGCCGCCGAATTGGCCACGCCGCGTGCCTGGTCCCAGAGCGGCGTCGACGCGACGCTGTTGGAGTACCAGGAGGAGAAGTTCGAGGAATAGAACCGGCTCGTCGAGTTGTAGATCAGCCCACCACCCTTGTTGTCGGTGAGGATGGTGATGCGCAGCTTGCGGTTGAACAGATCGACGCCGTTGGTGATGGAGATGATGTCGCGGGGCACCTGGTAGCCGATGTAGGCATAGTCCGGGCTCACCGTGACTTCGTCGGGCGTGATGATGCCGTCGCCGTTCGCGTCGCTGTACGAATAGGGGCGTGCGAAGCCGGCGTGCACGGGCAGACCGACCGAGTCACGCGACCCGCCGGTGCCGATGGTGGCGTTGGGATTGCCGCTCGGATCGAGGCCGAGGGACAGCACCTTGTTGGAGTTGTGGGAGGCGGCGATGGTGACGTCCCATCCGATCTCCCGCCGATCGAGGATCGTGGAGTTGAGATCGACCTCGATGCCCGAGTTCTCCACCGACGCGAGGTTGGTGAGCACGGAGAGATCGGAGGCGCCCGACGACGCCGCGATGAGCTGATTGATCAGCGCGTCGTGCGTCTTCTTCTTGTAGTACGTGAAGCCGAAGTGCATGCGGTTGTCGAGCACGTCGGTCTCGAACCCGCCCTCGAACTCCGCCGAGCGCTCCGGCTTGAGGTTCGGGTTGCCGAGCTGCGAGGCCAGCAGCCCCGGGGTGTCGTTGCCCGAGACGTCGCCGGCCACGGTCGGAATGTTGGTCGTGGTTCCGCTGAACGTGGTGAGGCGCACGGTGCCGCCCGGCGAGACGCCCGAGGCGCCGTAGGCGCTGCGGAGCCGGAACTGGTTCAACCAGCTGTACCGCGGGAAGAAGCTCTCGTCGGAGACGATCCACGATACGCTCGCCTTGGGGTAGACGATGCTGTTGAAGTTCTCACCGAAGGAGCTGTTCTGGTCGGACCGCGCAGCGACGGTGACGAACAGCCGGTCGCGCCAGGCCGCCTCTTCCTGGACGTAGACGCCCAGGGTCTTGTCCACGGTCTGCAGGGTGTTGCCGGCGCTCTGCACGGCGGCCGCGCCAACGGTCTGCGCGCCCGGCGGGAGCTGGCTTCCGCTCCCGCTCACACCGTCCCGCTCCTGGTTCGTATAGTCGCCGCCGACCGTGCTCGTCATGATGAGGTCGGAGCGCGCCTGCCAGGTGGAGTTGCTCACCAGCTTGGCCGAGAAGTTCCGGAGATTCTGGTGGTTCTGTGAGACGAAGCCGAGGCGCGTCGACCCCGCATCGGGGCACTCGCCGAACCGGCAGATCTCGAGGTGGTCGCTGTTGGCCAGATCGATGCCCAGGGTCCCCTGATTGGTCATCCACGAGAAGGGGCGCCAGTTGGCGTCGGCCGAGCCGATGAACCGCTGCGTGCCGTTGGTGTTCACGTCCTGGAAGGTCTGCGCCGGGCTGTACCCGCCGTACCCGTTGCGGAACACCACCGAACCGTCGCGCTGGGTAATGTTCTCGTTGTAGCGCAGCCCCGACACGCCGTCATGGTTGAAGCCGGGGTTGTTCCGGGCGCTGTAGATGAAGCTGAAGGTGTTGTTGTCGGTCTGCGGCAGCCGCTGATTGGTGTTCGTATAGCCGGCGGTGGCCGTGAGGTCGAAGTTCGACGCCAGACTGGCCGTGAGATTGGCCCGGGCGCCGTAGCTCTGGAACGCTTCGGGATACTTCCACTCGTCGCGCATCGGCGTACCCATCGAATCCACCAGGTTGCTCTGCGCGAACCCCGGCATCTTGAGAGGGCCGATCTCGTTCTGCCAGTTGCCGCTGACGTAGAACCGTACCTGGTCGGAACCGCCGCTCGCCTGCATGCCGTAGTTCTGGTGCGTGCCCAGGGCCAGCGGCGTGGTCGAGGGATCGGTGAGCACGTTGAACGAGGTCATGCTGTCCACGACGCAGCTCTGGTCGCTCACCGTCACCAGCACGCAACGCTGGTAGGTGCCCGGCGACCCCGCGGGATGCCCCCACAGCGCGTACGACGCGGGGTAGGGATTGCGGTCGTCCACCGTTCCCTGCTCGCCGAACCAGGTCCAGCGGGTGGCGCCGGCGCGGCCGCGCTTGGTGGTGATCACGATGACGCCGTTGGCGGCGTCGGTGCCGTACAGCGTCGCCGCCGACGGGCCCTTCACGATCTCGACGTCTTCGATGTCGTTGGGATCGATGTCATTGAGGAAGCTGGCCCGCGTGCCGCCGGTGCTCATGTTGATCGTGCCGGCGTTCATGCGCACCCCGTCGATGACGTAGATCGGGTCGTTGCTGAGCGTCATCGAGTTGAGACCGCGGATGTGGACCATGGGCGCCGATCCGGTCATCGCCCCCGGCAGCACCACCACGCCCGGAGCCTTGGCGACCATGAGGTCGGACAGATTGTTGATCGGCGTCGTCTGCACCTTCTGATCCACGTTGCCCAGGGTCGAGACGGCGTTGCCCAGTTCGACGCGCCGCTGCTGGCCCGTGGCCGTGGTCACGATCTCGGAGAGCTGGACGGCGGCCGCCGTCATCGCAAAGTCGAGCGTGGCCGTCTGGCCACTGACCACCGTCACCGGCTGCTTCGCCTCGCGGTAGCCGACGCGAATGACCCGCACCTGCTGCGCGCCCGTGGGCACGTTCCGCAGGGTATAGCGGCCGTCGGCGGAGGTCACGGTGACGAGACTCGTGCCGACGAGCATCACACGGCTGCCGGCGAGTGGCTGATTCGTTCCCGTGTCCGTGACGCGTCCAGCCACGGTTCCCTGAGCCTGGGCGGACGATGCCGTGCCTGCGAGGCACAGCAGCGCGGCCGCACCGGCCGCGAACAGCTTCCAGCGTCCAAGTCGCATGGTCTTCCTCCGGTGGTCACCGCCCGAGGGAGGGGCGGCAGGTGCACGGTGCGGGGCTCGGCGACGAGCCGGCATCTCGTGGGGTGGGATGAGCAATTGGCTGGACCCAATAGGTTGGGCCCAACCATTACTCAGTTTTGTAACCATTTAATGGGGGCCAAACGTCACATGGGAATTTCCCCAGCGGGAAAGGCACCATCGGCGCCTGGCCCGAGTACCGCCGTAACATTCTTTGGCGGAAGGACTTAGATCGCGGGCGCGTACCGGTCCTGTGGGACGGCCGGGCTGGATTTCGCCTTCAACTCCACCGTTTCCGATTCCGGTCAGCCGAAGATTTCGACCTGCACCTTGGGGAGGAACGCGCGGCGATGGTGCACCGAGGCCCCGTGGGTCCAGAGGCTCGTGAGGTGGGCCGGTGTTCCGTAGCCCATGTTCCGCTCCCAGTGATACAAGGGGTACCGCCGGGCGAGGGCCCGCATGAGCCGGTCGCGGGTGACCTTGGCGACGATCGACGCGCAGGCCACGCTGTAGCAGCGGGCGTCGCCGCCGACCACCGCCGTGTGGTCCACCCCCAGCGTCCGGATCTGCTTTCCGTCCACGATCACGTGGTCCGGGGTGAGCGCCAGTCGGCCGAGGGCGCGCTGCATGGCACGTACGGTGGCCTTGTAGATGTTGATCTCGTCGATCTCGCGAACGCTGGCCGCCCCGAGGGCGAGGGCGAGAGCGCGGGCGCGGATCTTGACGGCGAGACGCTCGCGCTGGGCGCCGCTCAGCCGCTTGGAGTCGTCCACTCCGGCGATGGCCCGGACGCCCGGCGGCATGACCACCACACATGCGACAACGGGGCCCGCGAGGGGGCCCCGTCCTACTTCATCGACGCCCGCAATCAGCGGGCCCCTCTGTTCGCGCAGCGTCCGCTCCAGCGGACTCCAGCGGTGCCGTCGGGTGCGTGCCGTCGAGCGGTCAGCCCCACGTCCACCCGCCATGGCTCACTCCGTTTCGTCGGAACCGGTGCTGGGAACCGACACGCGAACCTTGCGCTCCTTGATGCGCGTCGCCTTGCCGGTGAGATGGCGCAGGTAGTAGAGCTTGGCGCGGCGCACGCGGCCGCGGCGGACGACGGTCAGATCGCCGATCATCGGGCTGTGCACGGGGAACACGCGTTCGACGCCGACACCGTTCGAGATCTTGCGCACCGTGAACGTCTCGCTCACGCCGGCGCCCTTGCGCGCGATGCACACGCCTTCGAACGCCTGAGTCCGCTCCTTGTCGCCTTCCTTCACGCGCACGTTCACGCGCAACGTGTCACCCGGCCGGAAGGCGGGAATGTCGGAACGGATCCACTCTTTCTGGGTTTCGGTGAACGCGTGCATATGTGTCTCCGGGCTAAGGGCCCGTGAAATATCGAGTTATCGGGTGCAGACCCGGAAAGGTAATTGGCCCGCGGCCGGGACGCCAGCCCGGGACCCGGCCTCTGGTGGCACCGAGGATCCCGATGCCGGGCGGCCACCAATCAAGGGAACTACAATTTTCGCGGAGAGCGCGGAGGACGCGGAGGACGCGGAAGAATCCTGAGTGGGCATCCCCCACCCTATCGATCCGCGCAATCCGTGCATTCCGCGGAAATTGTAGTTCCAGCTGTTGATGCCCCAGTTCAGCCGCCGCCCGCCCTGCTCCCCGAACTCAGTCCGGGTGCTCGGGCTCCGGGTCTGATTCGCGGGTCAATCGCTCCCCCTCCGCCTTCCGCCAGGCCGCGATCTTCGCGTGGTCGCCCGACAGCAGCACTTCCGGCACCGCGAACCCGCGGTACTCCGGCGGCCGGGTGTAACTCGGCGCGCTCAACCCCGCGTCCTCGTAGAACGAGTCGGTGCGCGCGCTCTCGTGGTCCGACATCGCCCCGGGTAGCAGCCGGACGGTGGCGTCGATGATCGCCAGTGCCGCCGGCTCCCCGCCGCTCAGCACGAAGGGACCGAGGGAGAGCTCCTCCGTGGCCAGATGGTCGGCCACCCGCTGGTCCACGTCCTTGTAGTGGCCGCAGAGCACCGTCAACTCCTCGCCGCCCGCGAACCGCACCGCGTCGGCGTGCGTGAACTGCCGCCCGCGCGCCGAGACGAGCACGATCGGGGCCCGGGCGTTCAACGCCTCCACCGCCTCGAAGAACGGCCCCGGCTTCATCACCATGCCGGCGCCGCCGCCATACGGATAGTCGTCCACCGTGCGGTGCCGGTCGTGCGTGTAGTCGCGCAGATCGGCCACGCGGTAGTCCACGCTCCCCGCCGCCCTGGCGCGCGCCGGTATGCTGAGCCCCAGCGGGCCGGCGAAGAACTCGGGGAAGATGGTCACCACGTTCACGCGGAGCATCAGTCCAGGAGCCCCGCCGGCGGGTCGATGGTGATCACGCGGGCCTCGCGGTCGACACCCACCACCACCCGTTCGTCGAACGGCACCATCACCGTGCCCGAGCCGGCGGCGCGATCGACGTCGATGGCCAGCCCCTGCGGCAGCTCGTACACCTCGCGCACCTCGCCCACCGGCTCCCCGCCGGTCAGCACCACGCGCATGCCGAGCAGCTCGTGGATGTAGACCTCGTCTTCGGCGGGCGGCGGCACCTCTTCGGCGGGCACCAGGAAGTAGCGGCCGCGCCAGGTTTCGGCCGCCGTGCGGTCGGGGATCTCCTCGAACTGCACGAGCAGCCCCTCGCCCATGGGTCGGGTGGCGCTCACATGGAGCTCGCGCCGGTCGGGGGCCAGGTCGCCGTCGGGGGTCCCCACCAGAACGCGACGGCCGGGCGCGAAGATCGCGTCCGGCCCGTCGGTGATCGGCTCGACGACGAGTTCGCCGCGAATGCCGTGTGCCTTGCGAACCCGCCCGACGATCAGGAATTCGGGCGCGGCCATCTCGCCACCGAGTGGCTGGCGCTCAGCTCTCGCTGGGCGCTTCGATGGCCACGGCCTGGCCCTTGAGCTTCTCGGCCAGCCGCGCTTCGTGGCGTGACTTGAGCACGCCGGCCTTGCGCAGGAGCGACCGCACCGTGTCGGTGGGCTGGGCGCCGTTGTCCAGCCAGTGGTTCACGCGATCGGTCTTCAGGTTCAGCGCCGTCTCACCCTGGCGGGGAGCATACTGGCCGACGATCTCGATGAACCGGCCGTCGCGCGGGCTGCGCGAATCGGCGACGACGATACGATAGTAGGGCTGCTTGGTGCGCCCGGTGCGGCGCAAACGAATCTTGACGGCCATGGACCTCTGCTCCTCGTGCGGTGACGGTACTGCTGCGGGCTCCTCGCGTACCGGGCATCTCCCGGCCGCACCCGTTCCTGCGACCCACTAAACTAGCGCATTCAGCGCATTCCGAACATTCCGGGCCGGAAGCCCCCGCCGCCGCCGGCGGCGCGCTTCATCATCTTCCGCATCTCCCGGAACTGCTCGAGCAGGCGGTTGACCTCGGAGATCGGGCGGCCGCTCCCCTTGGCCACCCTGGCCCGGCGCGAGCCGTTCATGATCCCCGGCTCCCGGCGTTCGGCGGCGGTCATCGACAGCACGATCGCCTCCATGTGCTTCATCCGGCGCGGGTCGGCCTGCTTGGCCTGCTTCAGCATCTTCGTGTTCACCCCCGGCAGCAGCTTCAGCACGCCCTCCAGGGGACCGAGCTTCTCGATCTGCTTCATGGCGGTCAGGAAGTCGTTCAGGTCCATCCCCTCCTTCCGCACCTTCTTCTCGAGCTTCTTGGCGGCGTCGGCGTCGAACGCCGTCTGCGCCTTCTCGACGAGGGTGACGATGTCGCCCTGCTGGAGGATGCGCCCGGCCATGCGGTCGGGGTGGAACTCCTCCAGCGCATCGGGCTTCTCGCCCACGCCGACGAACTTGATGGGCTTCTTGGTGACTCCGTAGATGGACAGGGCGGCGCCGCCGCGGGCGTCGCCGTCCATCTTCGTGAGCACCACGCCGGTGACGCCCAACCGTTCGTCGAACCCCTGGGCGATCTTCACGGCGTCCTGCCCGGTCATGCCGTCGGCCACGAGCAGAATCTCGTCGGGACGGATGGCCGCCTTCAGGCGCTCCAGCTCACCCATCATCTCGTCGTCGATCTGCAGGCGTCCGGCGGTGTCGACGATGGCGACGCGGTCGCGCGCCCGGCGGGCCTGGTCGAGGCCGGCCATCGCGATCTTGACGACGTCGGTAGTGGACCGGTCGGCGTGCACCGGCACGTCGAGTTCGCGGCCGAGGGTTTCGAGCTGGTCGATGGCGGCGGGGCGGTAGACGTCGCAGGCGATGAGGCGAGTGGGACGCCCTTCGGCCTTGAGCTTTCGGGCCAGCTTGGCGGCGGTGGTCGTCTTGCCGGATCCCTGCAGACCCACCATCATGACCACCGTGGGCGGCACCGAACTGAGCTTCAGTCCCTCTCGGCGTTCGCCGAGCATGGCCGTGAGTTCGTCGTGGACGATCTTCACGAGCTGTTGCGCCGGCGATACCGTGCGCAACTGGCTGACCCCGGTGGCCTTCTTCTCGACGCGCTCGAGGAATTCCCGCGTGAGCTGGAAATTCACGTCGGCCTCGAGCAGCACGCGACGAATCTCCCGCAGCCCTTCCTTGATGTCGGCGTCGGACAGAACGCCGCGTCCCCGCAGGCGCGAAAACGCGGATTCCAGCTTTGAACTCAGCTCATCGAACATAGCCCTTAAACGTAGATGCTGTTATGATTTAAGACAAGGGAACGGGGTCGCGCGACGACGCGGACCGGCTCCGCCCGATTCGCGCCGCCGTTCGACTCGCATCCCACCGTTCGAGCCCCTCGAGGCGAATGCCTAAAGTCCCTCGGCAGGAAGACCTGTTCGCGTCGCTGCTCCCGCGCACGATGCCGCTCATGGCGCTGCGCTCCACGATCGTCTTCCCGCACGGCACGATCGCCGTGCAGATGGGGGCCCCCGAAAACATGGCGCTGCTCACCGACAATCCCGAACCCGGGTTGTCGGTGGCGCTCGTGGTGGCCCCCGGCGAGGCCGAAGATCCGCTCGACACCGCCGCCGTGGTGAACCGGATCGGCGTCGCCGCGCGCGTGCACGAGCGCATCAACCTGCCCGGCAACACCGTGCAGATCACGCTGCAGGGCACGCAGCGCATCATGATCGAGGACGTGCAGCAGACGGAACCGTATCCGGTGGCGATCGTCCGCGACGCCGCCGAGACGCCGGTGGACGCGACCGACGGCCGTACCCTCATCACCCGCGTGATCGCCGCCGCCGAGATCCTCGCCGACGTGTCCGAGAAGATCTCGGCGGACGTGCCGTCGATTCTGCGCATGAACGTGTCCGACCCGGGCCGCTTTGCCGACCTCGCGGCCACGAACCTCGGCTTCCGGGTGGCCGACCGCGACGAGGTGCTGCAGCGGCTGGACGTGGGCCAGCGGCTCCGCTTCGTGCTCACGCGGCTGGAGCGCGAGGTGGCGCGGGCCCGCGTGCTCGACGACGTGAAGCGTCAGACCGAGATCAAGATCGACGAGCACCAGCGCGAATTCTTCCTGCGCCAGCAGCTGCGCGCCATCCAGAGCGAACTGGGCGAGACCGACCCCAACGAGAAGGACGTGCGCGAGCTGCTCACCCGCATCGAGGAGGCGGCGCTCCCCGAAAAGGCGCTGGCCGAGGCGAAGCGCGAGGTGGAACGGCTGCGCATGCTGGCCCCGGCGTCGAGCGAGTACCAGGTGGTGCGCACCTATCTGGACTGGGTGTTGGCGTTGCCCTGGAACGCCGACTCCGGGCACCACGAGATCGAGATCGGGAAGGTGCAGGAATCGCTGGACGCGCGGCACTACGGACTGGACGAGGCCAAGGAGCGCATTCTCGAATTCCTGGCGGTGCGCCAGCTGCGCGGCGGCAGCTCGCAGGGGCCGATCCTCTGCTTCGTCGGCCCCCCGGGCACCGGCAAGACCTCGCTCGGCGAGGCCATCGGCGCCGCCATCGGCCGCCCCTGCTACCGGATTTCGGTGGGCGGCGTGCGCGACGAGGCCGAGGTGCGCGGGCACCGCCGCACGTACGTGGGGGCGATGCCGGGCCTGCTGCTGCAGGCGCTTCGGCGGGTGCAGGTGAACGATCCGGTGCTGATGATCGACGAGATCGACAAGATGTCGGGCGGCGGGCCGTCGGGCGATCCGGCGGCGGCCATGCTCGAGGTGCTCGATCCCACGCAGAACAGGACGTTCACCGACCACTACCTCAATCTCGCGTTCGACCTCTCGTCGGTGCTCTTCATCTGCACGGCCAACAACCTGTTCGACATTCCCGGCCCGCTCCGCGACCGCATGGAGATCATCAAGATCGCGGGGTATACGGGCGAGGAGAAGGTCGAGATCGCCTGGCGCTACCTGCTCCCCAAGCTGCTGGCCGACCATGGGCTCGACGACACCGACGTCCAGTTCACGGACGAGTCGCTGGGCTTCATCTCCAACCGTTACTCCCGCGAGGCCGGGCTCCGGACCTTCGAGCGCAACCTGTCGGCGATCCTGCGCAAGCGCGCGCGGCGCAAGGCCGAGCACGAGGCGGGCGCCTGGATCGTCGACCAGGCGCGCGTGGAGGAACTGCTGGGCGTGCCGCACTACATGCCGGAACCCGCCGAGCAGGAGCCCGAGGTGGGCGTCGTGAGCGGGCTCGCCTGGACCTCCACCGGCGGCGAGTTGATGGTGATCGAGGCGCTGCGGATGGCCGGCACCGGACGGCTGACCGTGACCGGCCAGCTCGGCGACGTGATGCGTGAATCCGTGGACGCGGCCCATTCGTACGTCCGGTCACGAGCCAGTCAGCTCGCGATTGCCGACGCCACCTTCAAGGAGCACGATCTGCACATCCACCTGCCGGCCGGCGCGATCCCCAAGGACGGACCGAGCGCCGGGATCACGATCACCCTCGCCATTGCGAGCGTGCTCAGTCAGCGGCCGGTGCGCCGAGATCTGGCGATGACCGGCGAGGTGACGCTGCGCGGCAAGGTGCTCGAGATCGGCGGCGTGAAGGAGAAGGTCCTGGCCGCCTATCGGGCGGGCCTGCGCGAGGTGATCCTGCCCAAGGCCAACGAGAAGGACGTCCGCGACGTGCCTGACGAGATCCGCCAGCACATGGCGTTCGTGTTCGTGGATCGCATGGATCAGGTGCTGCAACACGCCCTGCTGGACGAAGCGGGCAAGCGGGCCCGGCCCCCTCGCCGGCGGGCCGGCGACGCGCGGGCGCGCGACGGGCGCGAGTCGCCGTCGTCGGGGGAACCGCTCGCCGCCGACGCCCCCTGACCCGGGGCGACGATGCTCGATCCACAGAATCCGTGGGTGCAGTTCGCCGTGCACGTGGCCATCGGCACGGTGGCCGGCGGCGCCTCGGACACGGTGGCGGTATGGATGCTCTTCCATCCACGCCAGAAGGTGCTCGGCTTCCAGGGCGCCATTCCCAAGAACCAGGCGCGGCTGGCCAGGAGCCTGGGCCGCACGGTGGGCGAACGGCTGCTCACCCCCGGCGACATCATGGCCGAACTGGTGCGGGCCGGCGTGCGCGAGAAGCTCGACGAGACGCTGGCCCTGGTCATCGGCAACGTGCTCGATACCGAGCGCGCATCGCTGCGCGAGGTCCTGCCGCCATCGGTGCTGCTCGAGGTGGAGCGCGCGCTCACCTCCGGCGTGCCGATCGTGGTCGAACGGCTGGCCGAGTTCACCGACTCGGACGAGTTCGAGTCGCGCGCCCGCGCGTTCGTCGCCCGGCGGCGCGCCGAGCTCAAGGACCGCCTGGTGGGCAACGTGCTCACCGCCGAGCGCCGCGCCGCGATCACCGCGCGGGCCTCGCAGTGGGCGGCGGAATTCTCGCAGTCCGAGGAGTTGGCGCGCGGGGTGAACGACTACGTGGAGCGGCGCGCGTACGCCATGCTCTCGTCGCGCGAACCGCTGCTGGAGCAGGTGCCGCCGGCGTTCGTGGCGGCCATCGACGGCGGGGTGGAAGCGTACCTGCCGATTGCCGTGGAGAAGCTGGCCGGCGTGCTGCGCGATCCGCAGGCCCGCGAGCGCATTCGCGTGCGGTTGCACGGGCTGTTCTCGCGATTCGTCGAGGACCTCAAGTTCCACGAGCGGCTGATTGCCAAGCTCGTGGTCACCGAGCGAACGCTCGACAAGGCGCTCGATTCCGTGGAGAAGGACGGCGCCGAACAGTTGGGCGAACTGCTCGAGGACCCGCAGGTTCGCGAGCGCATCACGGCGGCAGTGCACGACGCCATCACGTCGTACCTGGCCAAGCCGCTGTCGGAGGTCGTGGGACCGCCTGAGAGCGAGCGGGCGCGCGCGCTCATGGACACGGTCACACGCGGGCTGGTGCGCGTGCTGCGCGCCGACGAGACGCGCCACCTGCTGGTGGAGAGGCTGGACGGCGCCCTCGCCCGCGCCGAGCAGAAGACGTGGGGCGATCTGCTGGCACCGCTGGACGACGAGACGCTCTCCAGCTGGATCGTGGGGGCGGCGCGGTCGCCGCGGTCGCGCGAGTTGATCGAGGACGCGGCGCGCGCCGCCATCCAGCGCCTGCTCGACCGGCCCATCGGGCGCCCCGGGCGCTGGCTTCCGCCGGATAGCTCCACGCGGCTGGGCGGGGCCTTCGCGCCCGCCATCTGGGATCTGGTGGAGTCACAGCTTCCGACGCTCATCCAGCGACTCGACGTACAGGCGATGGTGGAGCGCAAGGTGCTGGCGTTCAGCTTCGAACGGCTGGAGGAGCTGATTCGCGGGGTGATCAACCGCGAGTTGCGACTGATCATCTTCATCGGCTACGTGCTGGGCGGCCTGATCGCGGTGATCGGTTTCTCGATATCCCGGTTGGCGGGGATGTAGGCGCTACCGGAGGCGGATTGCCGCCGGGTCGAGGAGCTTGAGGCTGCTGCCGGCCGGCACGTCCACGTACAGCACCACCGGTCGCCCATCGACCGTCAGCGGCGTCACCTGCACCGTGCGCCTCGTCCCGTGGTAGGTGCGCTGGCCGGTGTAGACGATGGTGGGATTCGGCGTCCGGTAGCGGCGTTCCACCACCTGCCCCAGCGCGTCCACGAACTGGGCCGCCTGCACGGTGCTGCCCCACACCGTGGCCCAGACCACCGCCGTGCCGCCGCGCTCGGCGAGAATTCGGTAGCGGCCGCCGTCCCACCCCTCCGACGCACTCGTCGCGAGATCCCGATCGCGGGTGTGCTGGTAGATGAACAGCCGCGTCTCGAACTCACCGAGATCGTTCTCGTACTCGGTCTTCCCCACCGTGGCCGGCAGCATCACCTGCGCCGGCACGTCCCGCACGCTGTCGAAGTAGGCGGCCTCGTGAAGAATCTGCGTGGTCGACACCGGCATGTCGTCGAGGGGCAGCTTGCCGGGCTCGTGCGTCTTGAACCGCCGGATGAACTCGGCGCCGCTGAGGTACGGAAAGAGCAGCTCCTCCTGGATCACCCGCGGCGCGGCGGCGAACAGCGGCTCGGCGCCCTGCGACTCCCGAATCATCTCCCGCACCCGGTCCCAGCCACCGGGCATGAGCGTCGCCACATTGGCCCCGCCGGACATGATCGCCAGCTGTTCGTACGTCGCTTCCCCCTCGATCACCGCCTGCGCCGCCATCTGCCGGTCGTTGTCGCCGGTGGCGCGCTGGATGGAGTCGAGATTGACGTACTGGTCCTGCAGCGCGTGGACGAGTTCGTGCGTCACCGTGACGCCCGCCATGTCCTCGGGCGCACCCTCCACCACGTACAGCTGCTTGCTGGTCGGATCGTAGTACCCGACGATCTGTTCGGTGAGCAGGTTGATCAGGAACCGGCGCAGGTCGAGCGAATCGGGAATGAGGCCGAACGCCTTGTACGCCGCCTCCTGTCCCGCCAGCTCAGCGGCCGGCGTCTCCTCGTCGAACTTCCGGATCAGGAACTCGCGCACCTGCGCCCGCGAGAGCACGGCCAGTTTGGGCGGGGTCTTGAAGGGCACGCCGACGGCCTTCTCTACCTTGGGCACGGCGGCGGCCACCATGTCGGCGTACGGACCCTGCCCCGTCCGGCCGTTTCGGCGGCCGCACGCCAGGCCGGCGAGCGCGACGGCACCGAACACCAGCGCCAGACGGCGTCCGCTCACCCCCATGTGACGGGCCCACCCGACATCAGCGCCACCACGCGCGCCACGTCCTGTCCATGGACCACGACGCCTTCCTCCGTCAGTCGCCGCGCGATCTCGGCATCCAGAGCGGCGCCCGTCGGCGCCTCCGCCGGCGCCGGGGCGGCGGCAGGCCTGGACGGCGCCGGACGCGGCTCCGGCGTTCGATCGAACGCATCGGCCTCGCCCAGCGCCGCCTCGATGGCCGCCCCGAACCGCTCCAGCACGTCGAACGACGCGCTGGCCAGATCCTCGTCGTCCTCGTCCGGCTCGCGGTGCGGCGCCGCCTGCTTCCGGGGCCGCTTGGCGGCCGCCGCCATCCGCCGCGCCTTGAGCAGGGCCTCGGTGGTGGTGGAGTACCGGGCCTCCGCCTGCAGGTGCGCGCAGGCCTCGTCGAGCGCGTCGATGGCCTTGTCGGGACGCCGCCGGTCGCGCACGTGCGCGTCGGTGAGCTGCACGGCGGCGGCCAGCGCCTCGTCGGCGATGAGCACGTTGTGATGCCGCTCGAGGCGCGACTGGCGGGCGCGGAGCACTTCGAGCGTCTCCTCCGCGGTGAGCTCGCGCACCGGCACCTTCTGGAATCGCCGCTCGAGCGCCGAGTCGCCGAGCACCCAGTGATCGTATTCCTCGTCGGTGGTGGCGCCGATCACGCGAAAGTCGCCGCGGGCGAGCGCCGGCTTGAGCATGTTCGCGGCGTCCATCGCCGTGCCGATGGCCGTGCCCTGTCCGATGAGGTTGTGCAGTTCGTCCACGAACAGGATCACGTCGGGCGACGCCTGCACCTCGGCGATGAGGGCGCGGATACGCTCCTCGAACTGTCCGCGGTACGTCGAGCCCGCCAGCAGCGACACATGATCGAGCGACAGCAACCGGACCTCGCGCAGCGCGAACGGCACCGATCCGTCGGCGATGCGCAGCGCCAGTCCGTCGGCGATCGCGGTCTTGCCCACGCCTGCCGGACCGACCAGCGCCGGGTTGCACTTGCCGTAGCGCAGCAGAATGTCGATCACGCGCGCGATCTCGTCCCGCCGGCCGTACACGGGTTCGAGCCGCCCGGCGCGGGCATCGGCCGTCAGATCGCGCGTGTAGCGCGCCAGCGCGCCCGAGGCGCGCGGCGGTTCGTCGATCATCTGCTGCTGGGGAAGAGCCGGGGGCGGTCAGCCGCCCATAATCCACGCGAACACCGCATTTCCCCAAAGCAATGTCACGAGCGCCGCAGGCGCAAGGAACACACCGAAGGGAACGAGCGGCGGTTCGAAGGGTGTGGGCCCCAGCGGCAACTCGCCCTGCTCCACCAGCCGGTCGCGGCGGAACCAGGCCACCGGATACACGATGAGAATGAACGCCGCGGCGCCGATGGCCGCGCCCACGAAAACCGTGAGAATGGCCCGGTTGGGGCCGACCACGGCCCCCACGAACGCCATCAGCGTCATGTCCCCCATCCCCATCGCTTCCTTCTTGAACGCGAGCTCGCCCAGCCAGCCGACGATCGCGATCAGGCCGGCGCCGGCGCAGGCCCCGATCGCTGCGCCGTACAGGTCCGCGAACGGCCCGCTGTCGAGTTGGGTGGCCGCGTACACCGCCGCGCCGAGCGCGAACACCAGTCCGAAGAGCGTGAACCCGTCGGGAATCAGATAGTGTTTGGCGTCGGTGACGGCGACGCCGAGCAGCACCGTGGTCACCGTGGCCAGCCGCACCGCCGTGAAGCCGGCACCGAATTCGCGCACCGAGAACATCCAGATCAGGGCGACCGTCAGTTCGACCAGCGGGTACTGCGCCGAGATCCGCTCCTCGCAGCACCGGCAGCGCGCCCGCAGCGCCACCCAGCTCAGGAGCGGAATGTTCTCGAACCACGCCAGCTGGTGTCCGCAATACGGGCAGCGCGAGCGCGGCCGCACCACCGACCGCTCGGCGGGCCAGCGTCCGATGCAGACGTTGAGGAACGATCCGAACATCGCTCCGATGATGAAGGCCATTACCTGCCAGTAGGTCTCGATGGTCACGGTCGGAGTTCGTAGAGGATGATGCCGGTAGCGACGGCCACGTTGAGCGACTCGACGGCGTCGGCGAGCGGGAGCGCGACCATCCGGTCCGCGCGCCCGCGCGCATCCGCCGACGCGCCGGCCCCCTCGTTGCCCACCACGAGCAGCAGACGGGCCGGGGCCGGGCTCCGCCCGATCGGGCTGCCACCGGCGTCGGCGACCCAGAGCGCCGCGCCGAGCCGGGCGCGGAACGCGTCCACGTCGGCCCAGGTGGCGGCCATGCCCTGGTGGTGAAACAGCGCCCCCATTGCACTCCGGACGACTTTGGCGTTCCAGAGGTCAACGGTTCCCGGCAGGGCCACCGTGGCGGTGGCGCCGAGGGCGGCCGCCGTGCGCAGGATCGTGCCCACGTTCCCCGGGTCCTGCACCGCGTCCAGCACCAGCACGCGCATGCCGTCCCCCGCCGCGATCCGGTCGAGCGACCGGTCGGGGATCGGGGCGATGGCGAGCACGCCCTGCGGCGACTCCGTCTCCGCCGCCGAGTGGAAATCGCGCGCCGCGACCTCCTCCACCGGATGGCCCGACGCGGCGATCGCCTCGCGCAGCGCCGAGCCCCGCGGCGCCTCGAGCAGCTGCGGCGCCACGAGAATACCGCGCGGCACGATCGGGGACCGCAGCAACTCCTCCACGGCGCGCACGCCCTCGCACACGAACAGGCGTTCGCGTTCCCGGGCTTTCCGCCGGCGGAGGTCTCTGGCTAGGGTTAGAAGGCGCACGATGGTGGGGAAGAACGTAGCATGGCAATACCGATAGGACGACTCAGCGTATGAAACGATTGCTCTCGACACTCGCCGCCGCGAGCCTCCTCGCAGGGTGCGCGGTGACGACGCAGCAGGAAGTGCAGATGGGCGCCAGCTATTCGGCGCAACTCAACGCCAAGCTACCGATCGTTCAGGATCCGGAGGTGAACCGGTATCTGACCACGCTCGGCGACTCGATCGCGGGCCTGGCGGACCAGCGCGACCTGACGTGGCACTTCTACCTCGTGGACGACTCCACGATCAACGCCTTCGCGCTGCCCGGCGGGTACATCTACGTCAACCGGGGGCTGGTGAAGGCGGCCACGCAGATGGACGAGTTGGCGGGTGCCCTCGGCCACGAGATCGGACACGTCACGCGCCGGCACACCGCCAAGACGATCGAGAAGCAGCGCGGCGCGACGGTGGGCATCGTGGGCCTCTGCACGATCCTCAACAGCTGCAACGACGGGCTCACCTCCGATGCGATCTCCGTGGGCACCAACGCCGTGTTCGCGAAATTCAGCCGCGAGGACGAGGCCGAAGCGGACGCCGAAGGCGTGAAGAACGTGGTGCGGGCGGGGATCGACCCCCGCGGCATGCGCGCGCTGTTCCAGGAGCTGCTCGCCGAGCGCAGTACGAAGCCGGACGGCGTCAGCGCCTGGTTCGCCTCGCACCCCATGGAGGAGGACCGCATCGCCCACGTCGATTCGCTGATCGCGCAGGTGGATCCCGCCATCCTCGCCACGCTCACCCGCGATACGCCGGCGTATCACGCCTTTCGCCAGCGGCTGCTCGCGCTGCCGCACATCGCGAAGCCGGCGGCGGATACGACGGGGAGTCGCTGACCGGCGCGGATCAGAGCGCGGCGACGATGCCGGTGACCAGCGCCTCGAACCGCTCGGCGGCCACGGCCGTGGTTTCGAGGACTTCGGCGTGCGTGATCGGCGCCGCGGAGAGGCCCGCCGCGAGGTTGGTGATGCAGCTGATCCCGAGCACCCGCATCCGCAGCGCCCGGGCCACCAGCACCTCGGGCACCGTCGACATGCCCACGGCGTCGGCGCCGAATCCGGCGAGCATGCGCACCTCGGCCCGCGTCTCGTAGGCCGGCCCCAGCAGACCCGCGTACACGCCCTCTTCCAGCGCGATCCCGCGGGCCTGGGCGACGCTTCGCGCCAGCGCCCGGAGCACGGGATCGTACGGCGCCGACATGTCCGGAAAGCGATCGTCCCCCGGCTCCACCGGACCGATGAGCGGATTCCGGAAGGTCAGATTCAGGTGGTCGTCGATGAGCATCAGCGTGCCCGGCGCGAAGTCGCGCCGGACGCCGCCCGCGGCATTGGACAGGATCAGCACCGGAGCGCCGAGGGCGTGCAGGACGCGTGCCGGAAAGGCGGCGAGCGCCGCGTCGTGGCCCTCGTACATGTGAAAGCGCCCGGCCATGGCCAGCACCCGCCGGCCGGAGAGCGTGCCCGCGAGCAGCTGCCCCGCGTGACCGGCCACGGTGGAGGGCGGAAACCCCGGGATCTCGGCGTACGGGATCGTCACCGGCGCGTGGAGCCGGGTGGCGAGTCCGCCGAGCCCCGAGCCGAGGACGATGGCGGCCACCGGATCGAAGGCCCCCAGCCGCCCGCGGACCGCCGCTGCCGCGTGCGCCGCGGCCTCCGCACCGTAGGGTGAACTCACGGGGCTTCCGCGCCCAGCGCGGCCAGCTCGCGCTCGGCCTCGGCCACCAGCGCCTTCCGCTGGTCGTACGGCAGGAACGCGCTCTCGAAGCCGTTGAGCGCCATCCGCGACAGCTCGGCGAACGAGAAACCCAGATACCGCGCCGCGTGCTCGTACTCGTCGGTGAGCGTGGTGCCGCTCATCAGCCGGTTGTCGGTGTTGAGCACCACGTTGAGCCCGCGGTCGTAGTACGTCCGCAGCGGATGCGTGGCGTACGACGCCGCCGCCCGCGTCTGGATGTTGCTGGTGAGGCAGATCTCCACCGGTACGCGGCGGTCGTTCACGTAGTCCAGCAGCGCCGCGTCCTCGATGATCCGGGTGCCGTGGCCGATGCGGTCGGCGCAGCAGGTGTGCAGTGCCTGGCGTACCGACTCGGGACCGTCGCCCTCGCCAGCGTGGCAGGTACAGGCCAGGTCGTGCCGGTGCGCGTGGGCGAAGGCCTCCTGATGCGCCGACGCCGGATGCCCGGCCTCGCCGCCGGCCAGGTCGAAGCCCACCACGCCGTCGTGCCGGAAGGCGACGGCGAGTTCGGCCAGCTCCAACGACACCTCGGGCGCCATGCTCCGGATGCCGCAGATGATCACGCGGGCCACGATCCCGACCTCGGCCTCGGCGCGCTGCAACCCGCGCCGCGACGCCGTCACGGCGTCACCCAGCGAGAGGCCGTGGCGCACGTTGAGAATGGGGGCGTAGCGGACCTCGAGGTAGCGGACGCCGTCGGCCGCGGCGTCGATGGCCAGCTCGTACGCAATGCGCTCCAGCGCCGCCGCCGTCTGCATCACGGAGAGCGTCACCGAGAACCGCTGCAGGTAGTCTTCCAGGCTGTGGCCGTCCGACACGAGCATGTAGGCGGCCAGCGTTTCGGCGTCCTGGCGCGGCATCGGCTGCCCGTACTCGCGCGCCATGTCGAGCAGGGTCTGCGGGCGCACGGACCCATCGAGGTGGCAGTGCAGCTCGGCCTTCGGCAGCCGGCGCAGCAGTTCGCGGTCGATGGTCGGGCTCATGCCCCGGGGTCCGCGTCGGCATCGCCCGCGTCGGCGGCGCGATTGGACACCGTGCGGAGGATCGCCCCCGCCGGGAGGACGGTATCGGCGTCCAGCGGAAGCCCGCGGCTGTCGGTGATCACGCGCGTGCCGGCGGCCACGGCATCGGCCTCGGCGGCCTTCCAGCGGCGCACGGCGTCCAGCGCGGACCCCCCGCGCGGCAGGTCCACACCGGCCGCGTTCACGAACACCCGGATCGCCTCACTCATCGGGTCCCCCGCGGGACCGCCGGCCGGGGTTGGAGTACGAAAATTTCATGTGACGAAGCTAGCCGACCGGCCGGGGGGCCGGGAGTCCGCGGTTGACGGGCCGTTCGCGCCTCGCTCAGCTTTCGGAGACGGTGGTTCGTTACCCCTCAAACGATACAGGATCGTGACAGCCCTTTCGCGACGCTCTGGCTTCGGTTCGGCGAGATTCGGGTCACGTCGCCCAGCGCAACGGACCGCGATGTGAAACCTCTGATCATCGGCATTGCCGGCGGCACCGGTTCCGGCAAATCGACGGTCGCGCGCCGCGTCGCGGAGTCGCTCACGGGCACGTCGGTGGCGTTCATCGACATGGACGCATACTACAAGAACTACGGGGAGCTGCCCATCGAGCAGCGCCGCAAGATCAACTGGGACCATCCGGAGTCGATCGACTGGGAGTTGCTGGAGGGGCAGCTGGCCAGGCTGGCGGCCGGCGAGTCGATCGAGAAGCCGGTGTACGATTTCGTGCAGCACCTGCGGAGCCCCCGGCGCGTCCCGGTTCCGCCGGCGGAGGTGGTGGTGATCGACGGCATCCTGCTGTTCGTGGAGGCGCGCGTGCGCGACCTGTGCGACGTGAAGGTGTTCGTCGATGCGGACGCGGACATCCGGCTCATCCGGCGCATCCGGCGCGACATCGCGCGGCGCGGACGGCCGTTGGAGGAAATCCTGGACCAGTACGTGAAGACGGTGCAGCCGATGCACCTGCAATTCGTGGAGCCGAGCAAGCGGTACGCCGACGTGATCGTCCCCCGCGGGGGCCACAACGCCGTCGCGATCGGGATGATCGTGGCCCGCATCCGGCAGCAGCTCGACGGGGCCGCGCTGTGACGGCGCCGCCGGCCCCCGCCCCCGGCGCTCGCGTGCTCGTGGTGGACGACGAGGCCGACATCGTGGCCCTCGTGGCGTTCCACCTCGCCAAGGCCGGCTATCGCGTCTCGACGGCGGCCAACGGACCCGACGCGCTGGCCGCGGCCCGTCAGGAGCGCCCGCTGCTCATCGTCCTCGACCTCATGCTGCCCGGCATGTCGGGCATCGACGTGCTGCGCGAGTTGCGGAGCAGCGAGGGCACGCGCGACATCGCCGTGCTGCTGCTCACGGCTCGCCGCGAGGAGCGCGACCGGATCGAGGGGCTCTCGGTGGGCGCCGACGATTACCTGACGAAGCCGTTCAGCCCGCAGGAACTCGTGCTGCGCGTGGGCGCGATCCTGCGGCGCGTGGCGGCCTCCGGGGTCGGCCCCGGCGACGTGGTGACGCACGGGCCCATCGAGATCGACCGCGGCGCCCATCGCGTGCGGGTGAACGGGCACGAGGTGGAGCTGACCCCCACCGAATACCGGCTGCTGCTGTTGCTGTACGAACGCCGGGGCCGCGTCCAGGCCCGGGCGCACCTGCTCGAGACGGTGTGGGAGGCGGCGCCGGACATCCAGACGCGCACCGTGGACATGCACGTCCAGCGGCTGCGCTCCAAGCTCGGCGAGGCCGGGGAGTTGATCGAGACGGTGCGTGGATTCGGCTATCGGTTGCGCGGGCCCGCCTGGCGCGGCGCGTGAGTCTCACCCGCCGGCTGCTCCTCGGCTCCACCGTCGTCATCGTCCTGCTGGTGACGGCGATCGTGACGATCGCCGGCGGCCGGCTGCGCCAGCACCTGCGCCGGGAAACCATTCAGGAGCTCACCCGCTCCGCCCGCCTCGTGGCCGTGCTCTGGCGCCCCGGGCAGAACGTGGACTCGCTGGCTGACGCGGCCGGCGCCGCCCTCGACCGGCGGGTCACGCTGATCGGCGAGGACGGGGTGGTGCGCGGCGACTCCCGGTTCACCGCCGCCGAACTGCGCGGACTCGAGAATCACGGCACGCGCCCGGAGGTGGTGGCGGCTCGCGCCACCGGCATCGGCAGCGCGTACCGGACCAGCGCCAGCGAGGGAGTCGAGGAGCTGTACGTCGCCGTCCGGCACCCCCTCGGGTTCGTGCGCGTGTCGATCAACCTCGACACGCTGAACGACCTGGTGCGGGGCGCCCAGCGCGACGTGCTGGCGGCGGGGCATCGTCGCCCTGCTCGGCGCGTTCCTGCTCGGCGCGCTGTTCGCGCGGAGCGTGTCGCGTCCCGTGGTCGAACTGCGCAACGTGGCCCGCGCCGTGGCCGACGGCGACCTCACGCGCCGTCCGAGCCTCAACGCCCCCGGCGAGATCGGCGACCTCTCGGCCGCCGTGCACCGGATGACCGAGCAGCTCGCCGGACGGCTGGCGGCGCTGCAGTCCGAAGAGGAATTGATGCACGCCACCATCGAGGCGCTCGACGAGGGGATCATGGTGGTGGACCCGCGCAATCAGGTGGTCCGCGTGAACGGCAGCGCGCGCCGGCTGCTCGGCGCCGCCGACGCCGTGCCCTTCTCCGCCGATCGCCTGCCCCCCGTGCGGCCGCTGCGCGAGAGCCTGCGGGCGGCGCTGGGCGGCGCCTCCGCCGACCCCACCGAACTCGAACTCGACGGCCGCACGCTCGTGCTCGTGGCACGGCCCCTGCCCGGCGGCGGCGCCGTGCTCGCCGTTCAGGATCTCACGGCCCGGCGGCGGTTGGAGAACGTGCGGCGCGAGTTCGTGGCCAACGCCTCTCACGAACTGAAGACCCCGCTCACCGTGGTCAACGGATTCGCCGAGACGCTGGTCGATCCCGACCTCAGCCCCGCCGACCGCCGCCGCTTCTCGGCGATGATCCGCAGCAACGCACAACGCATGCAGCGGATCGTGGACGACCTGCTCGACCTGTCGCGGTACGAATCGGGGGGCTGGAGCCCGGAGCCGCGGCGGCTCGACGTGCGGCAGACCGCCTCCGAGGTGCTGGGGAACCTCGACCGGGCGGCCGGCGAGAAGCAGCTCACCCTGGCGCGCGACATTCCGGACGACGCGGCGGAAGTGCGCGCCGATCCGGTGGCCCTCCGCCAGATTCTCTCCAACCTGGCCGAGAATGCGGTGCGGTACACGCCGTCGGGAACCGTCACCCTGTTCGCGGCGCGGGAGGCCGGGGGCGTACGCGTGGGCGTGCGGGATACGGGAATCGGTATCGCGCCCGAGCACCTGGACCGCATCTTCGAACGCTTCTATCGGGTGGATGCGGCCCGCTCGCGCGAGGAAGGCGGCACGGGGCTCGGCCTGGCGATCGTGAAACATCTGGCCGAGGCGCACGGCGGATCGGCCCGCGCCGAGAGCGTGGTGGGCAAGGGCAGCACGATCAGCGTGTTTCTGCCCGACGAAGCCAGGGGACGGGTTAACTGAGCCTCTGGCGGGGTCGTTGCCGCGGCGTCTCGCGGGAGTGACAGCTTCGTTGCCCGGGGCGTAGGGGGCGGTGACAGAGGCCGGCTAGCCTCCCCGGTACATGCAGACACCGCTGCTGGCCCGACTCGCGGCCCGTGACCGCGACCTGTACATCCGCTGGGCTCTGGACGAGCGATCCACCAGAGCGGCGCGGCGTATGTTGGTGGCCATCACGCACGTCGGCGGCGTGTTCAGCAGCCTCCTGCTGGCGTCGCTCCCTCTGTTGGGCCTGCGTCCCCTGGCGCGCGCGGGCGCGAAGCCGATGATCGCGCTCGTCGTGTCGCACCTCATCGTGCAGCTGTTCAAGCGCACCGTGGGGCGTCCCCGGCCGTCGCAGACCCTCACCGCCCGGGCCGCGATCGCCGAACCCGACCGGTTCTCCTTCCCGTCGGGCCACGCCGCCGCCTCGATGTCGATTGCCGTGGTCTACGCCGCGCTCTTCCCGGTGATCGCCCTGCCGGTGCTCGTCGCCGCCACGGCCATCGGTCTCACGCGGGTGTTCCTCGGCGTCCACTACCCGGGCGACGTCCTGGCCGGACAACTCATCGCCGCGGCGACGGCCCTCGTCGTCCTCGCCCGGTGAGCCGGGCGTTCGCCGAGTACGTCTCGGCGACCGGCGGCCGCGCCGGCGCCGAGCGCGAGGCCGTGGAGCGCGCGCTGCTCGACGTCCCGCGCCCCCAGCGCGGCCTCGACATCGGCGGGCAGGACCTTCCCCCGCGCCTCCGCGCCGGCGCGGCACTGGGCGTGCTCGACATCACCGAGTTCTTCGGCGAAACCAGCGGGGGCGTCCGCACCTACCTGTTCGAGAAGGCCCGGTACGTCGAGGCCCGCGCGAATCTGCGCCACGTCGTGGTCGTGCCCGGCCGGCGCGACGCGATCACCGAGACCGGCGGCGTGCGCTGCTACCGGCTGCGCGGCCCCCGCGTGCCGACGCAGGCGCCGTACCGGTTCATGCTCGCCACGCGGTCCAGCCGCCGCATCGTGGAACACGAACGCCCCGACGTGATCGAGGTCGGCAGCATCGGACTGGCGCCCTGGGTGGTCCGGCATGCCGCACGCCGCGCGCACGTGCCCCTGGTGGGGTTCTACCACAGCCACCTGCCGCGGCAGATCGCCCCGCTGGGCGTCCGCACGCCGCCGCACCGGCGCGCCGCCGAGACGATGGCATGGCGATACCTGCGGGCGCTCGACCGGCACTTCGACACGACCATCGTCGCCACCGACTACGTGGCGAGGGAATTGGCGGCCGCCGGCATCGAACGTACCACGCGCGTGCCGCTCGGCGTCGATCTGGCCCTGTTCCATCCGCGACGCCGCGACGACGCGGCGATCACGCGCCGCCTGGCCGGGCTGTCGCCGCGCCCGCTGGTGCTGTACGTGGGACGGCTGGCCCGCGAAAAGGATCTGGAAACGCTCATCGACGGATGGCGGCTGGCGCAGCCGCGGCTCGAGGCCGAACTGGCGATCGTGGGCAACGGCCCCCGGGCGGCGGCACTGCAGGCCCGGGCCCGCGGGCTCCGCATCCGCTTCCTGCCGTACGTCGGCAACCGGGTGCGCCTGGCCCAGTTGATCGCGGCCGCGGACCTCTGCGTGGCCCCGAGCCCCGTGGAGACGTTCGGCCTCTCGGCCATCGAAGCGATGGCCAGCGGCGTGCCGGTGCTGGCGGCGCACCGCGGCGGCGTGGCGGAACTGGTGGACCGTTCCCGCGCCGGCGTGCACTTCACGTCCGGCTCGGCGGCGTCGCTGGCCGAGGCGCTCACCACCCTGTTCCGCACCGACCTGCGCGGGATCGGCGCGCGCGGCCGCGTCTATGCCGCGCGCGAGCACGACTGGAACCGGGTGCTCGACCAGCTGTTCGGCGTGTATCGATCGCTGGTCCGCACATGAAGCTCCTCGTCTCGATCCACGACGTGACGCCGGCGCTGGAGCGCGACGTGCGCGCGCTGTGGGATCTGTGCGTCGAACGCGGCGTGACGCCGGCGCTCTTCGTCGTCCCCAACTGGCACGGCAGCTGGCCGCTGGACGAATACCCGCGATTCACGGCGTGGCTCCGCGCCAAGGAGCGTGAGGGCGCCGAGATCTTTCTGCACGGGGAGCGGCACGACGAGGTCGGCCTGCGGCGCGGCATCGCCGATCGCGTGCGCGCCTTCGGTGCCACGGCCCGCGAGGGCGAGTTCCTGACGCTCGACGAGCGCGCCGCGTCGGCCCGCATCCATCGGGGGCTGGAGCGCCTCCGGCGCAGCGGGCTCCGGCCGATCGGCTTCGTGCCCCCCGCGTGGCTGGCGCGCGAGGACACGTTCCGCGCCGTCCGCGGGGCCGGACTCGCGGTGAGCGAGGACGTCCACGGCATCCGGCTGCACGCGCGCGCCACGCGGCTCGCCTCGCCCGTCATCCGCTGGAGCGGCCGCACGGCCTGGCGCGCCCGGCTGTCGGCCGCGGTCGCCGACGCGCGCTGGGTCACGGCGCGCGGCAGCTGGCTGGCGCGGCTGGCCCTGCACCCCACCGACCTGCGGCACCCCGCCACCGCCGCCAGCGTGACGGCGCACCTCGATCGCTGGCGGCGCCTGCGCCACCAGCACCGGTACGCACTGCTGTGACGGCCGGAGGCCCGCTGCCCCTGCGGGTGGCGTTGTTCACGGATACGCACCTGCCGCAGCTCAACGGCGTCACGCGCACGCTCGACCGCCTGGAGCGCGCCATTCGCACGCGCGGCGGCGAGGTGCGCACCTGGACGCCGCACGACCCGCGCGCCGAGCCCTCCGGCGAGGTCCGCGAACTGCGGGCGATGCCCTTCTGGGCGTATCCGGAATTGCAGATCGCATGGCCGGCCGCGCGCCGCGTGCTGCGGGAGGTCGGCGACTGGGCCCCCACGCTCGTGCACGCGGCCACCCCGTTCGGGGCCGGACTGGCCGGCCGCCGTGTGGCGCGGCAGCTCGGCCTGCCGCTCGTGACGTCGTACCACACGAGCTTCAGCGCCTACGCGCGGTTCTACCACCTCGGCGCGCTGGCACGCCCCGGGTGGAGCTTCCTGCGCTGGTTTCACAACAGCGGCCGCCGCACGTACGCGCCCAGCCCGGCCACCGCGGCCGAACTCCGGCAGCGCGGCTTTCGCGGAGTTCGCGTCTGGAGCCGCGGCGTGGATCGGGCGCGGTTCGATCCGGCGTTCCGCTCGGCGGCGCTGCGAGACCGGCTCGGCGTCACCCCGGGGCGCTGGCTGGTGGGCAACGTGGGCCGGGTGGCGCGCGAGAAGGGACTGGATACGATGCTGGCGGCCATGCACCTGCTGGAGCGCGAGGCCCCGGGGCGCTTCGTGTTCGCGTTCGCCGGCGACGGCCCGTACCTCGAACCGCTCCGCCGCGCCGCCCCGGCGTCGGCGCGCTTTCTCGGACGGCTGGAGGGCGACGCGCTGAGCACCTTCTTCGCGTCGCTCGATCTGTTCGTCTTTCCCTCGGTCACCGACACCTTCGGCAATGTGCTGCTCGAGGCGATGGCGTCGGGCGTGCCGATCCTGGCCGCCGACGCCGCGCCCACGCGTTCGCTGGTGACCCCGGACCGCGGGCTGTTGTATTATCCGGGGGCGGCGGCGAACCTCGCCGCCGGCATTCGCGCCGCGTTCGGCCGGCCGGACCTTCTGGCCGCGATGCGCGGGCGCGCGCTCACCTTTGCCGCGCAGCGAGGATGGGATCGGATATTCGACGACCTGATCGCGGACTACCGAACGGTGATCGCCGGGGACCAACCCGCGGCCGGACTCCCGGAGCCGGCGCCGGTCGTCGCCCGGGTGTGAAGGGCGGAGCCACGGCGCGCACCGCCCGCCCGCGCCGTATCGCCGCCATCGACATCGGGTCCAACTCCATCCGGCAGATTCTGGCCGACGTGTCGCCCGACGGGCACATCCAGGTGGTGGACGAGATGAAGGCGGCGCCGCGTCTGGGCTCCGGACTCGCCACGCACGGCGCGTTGGAGGACGGGGCCATCGCCCGCGCGCTCGAGGCCCTGAACCGGATGACCATGCTGGCGCGGCGTCTGCGCGCCGACCGCGTGGACGTGGTGGCGACGAGCGCCGTACGCGAGGCCTCGAATGGCGAGGCGTTCATTGCCGAGGTGAAGCGCGCCACCGGGCTGCGTGTGCGCGTGCTGGCGGGAGAGGAGGAGGCGCGACTGGCGTTCCGCAGCGCACTGGCGCACTTCGAACTCGGCGCCGGCCGCGTGGCGGTGATGGACATCGGGGGCGGCTCGCTGGAGTTGGCGCTCAGCTCCGACGGCGTGGTGGAGCACCTGGCGTCGCTCCCCCTCGGTGCGCTGCGCCTCACCGAGCAGTTCCTCGCCGATGGCGACCAGCGCCGGAGTCTCACCCGCCTCCGCCGGCACGTTCGCGAACTCATCCGCCCGCACCTGCCGGTGCGCGAATGGCGCGGGGCGCGGCTGATCGCGTCGGGGGGCACGTTCACCAACCTGGCCGGCATCCACCTGCACCGGCAGGGGATGATGACGGCCCGCGGGGTGCACGGCACCGCGATCCCGCACGTGGACGTGGAACGGATCCTTGAACTGCTCTCGAAGTTGACGCCGGCCGAGCGCCGGAGTCTTCCCGGACTCAACGCGGGGCGCGCCGACATCATTCTGGCCGGTATCGCCGTGGGCACCGAGGTCATGGCGCGCATCGAGGCCCGCAAGCTCGAGGTGTCGGCCTACGGCATTCGCGAGGGTCTGCTGCTCGAGGCGGCCCGCGTGACGCCGACGGTGACCGACCCCGGCGAGGCCCGTGAGCGTTCGGTGCACGACTTCGGTGTGCGCTGCCACTTCGACGCCGTGCATTCCGAGCGGGTGCGGACGCTGGCGCTCCGGCTGTTCGACTCGTTCGGCGCCCGGCTCGGGCTGCCGCCGGAGGACCGGCAGGTGCTGGCCGACGCGGCGCTGCTCCACGACGTCGGCTACCACATCGGGTTCCGGGGCCACCACAAGCATTCGTATCATCTGATTCTGCACGCCGAACTGCTGGGCATGTCGCCCGCCGAGCAGGTGATGGTGGCCAACGTGGCGCGGTATCACCGGGGGAAGCCGCCCAACAAGTCGCAGGAGAACCTGGCCGGCCTGACGCCCGAGGTGCGCCGGCGCATCAAGCGGCTGGCGGCGATCCTGCGGGTGGCCGACGGGCTGGATCGCGGCCACACCGGGGCGGTGCGCGACGTCCGGGTGCGGTGGTTGCGGCGGGCGGTGCGGATTGCCCCGGTGCCCTCGCGGGCCGGCCGGGCGCTGCGGCTGGAGTTGTGGGGGGCGCAACGGAAGAGCGATCTGCTGGCCAGGATCGCCAAGCGTCCCGTGGAGATCGTGGCGCCGGACGGCGCGGTGCACTCGTCGGCGATGGTGGACGGCTGAGGGCCGTCAGCCTCGGTCGTTCTGCCGTCAGGCGCCTGCCGGTCGCCGACGGCCGTGGGCCGGAGTCATGACTCGACCTCCGCTTCGGCCTCCGGCTCCGCCGGTTGCCGTTCGCTCTCCGCCCGATCCTCCTCGGCCGGCCGCCCCCACGAATCCCGCAGCAGGATCTCGTGGCTCGCGCGAATCGGGCCGTCCGGCTGACGCTGGCGCCACACGCCGTCGGCATCCAGATCCCACGCCTGCCGGTTGTCGCGGAGCAGCGTTTCGAAGAGCGCCCGCAGCCGCGGGTGCAGCGTGCGGTCCTCCACCGGCGCCACCGCTTCCACCCGGCGGTCGAAGTTGCGGGGCATCCAGTCGGAGGATCCCAGGTAGTACTGCCCCGCCCCGCCGTTGGCGAAGTACCAGACCCGCGAATGTTCCAGGAAGCGTCCGATTACGCTCTCCACCCGGATCCGGTCGCTCACCCCCGGAATGCCCGGCCGCAGGCAGCAGATGCCGCGGATGATGAGGTCGATTTCCACGCCGGCATCGGAGGCGGCGTACAGGGCGCGGATGATCTCCTCGTCCACCAGCGCGTTCATCTTCCCGATCACCCGCGCCGGCCGCCCGTCGCGGGCGTGCGCGGCCTCGCGCTCGATCAACTCGATGAACCGGCTGCGCAGCGACATCGGCGCCACGAGCAGCGCCTGGTACGACCGCTTCCGCGAGAACCCGGTGAGGGCGTTGAACAGTTCGCTCACGTCCTCACCGATCATCGGGCTGCAGGTGAACAGCCCCACGTCGGTGTAGATGCGGGCCGTGCGCGAGTTGTAGTTGCCGCTGCCGATGTGTACGTAGCGGCGGATGCCGTCGGTCTCGCGGCGCACCACGAGCACCGTCTTGGCGTGGGTCTTGAGCGTGGCGGCGCCGTAGGCCACGTGCACGCCCACCTCTTCGAGCTGCCGCGCCCAGTTGATGTTGTTCGCCTCGTCGAACCGCGCCTTGAGCTCGACGAGCACCGCCACCTGCTTGCCCCGCTGCGCGGCCTCGGTGAGCGCGTCCACGATCTGCGAATCGCCGGAGGTGCGGTAGAGGGTCATCTTGATGGCCAGCACCTGTTCGTCGCGCGCCGCCTCCTCGATGAACCGCTCCACGGTGGCCGTGAACGAGTCGAAGGGGTGGTGCACGAGCATGTCGCGTTCGCGGATCACGTCGAAGATCGACCGCACCGGATCGCGGAGCACCGCCGGCGTGTTGGGCACGAACGACGCATCGCGCAGGGCCGGCAGGTCGAGGCCGCCGAGCGCGATCAGGTCGCCGAGCCCGAGCAGCGCGCCCGCCGCCGTCACGTCGCGTTCGGTGAGTGCTCCCGCCGGCAGGTCGTTCTCCTCGCGCAGTTCCTCGAGCAGCAGCTGACGCAGGTGCTGCGGCATCTCGTCCACCACCTCCAGCCGCACCACCTCGCCGAACCGCCGCTGGAACACCTGCTCCTCGATCGTCGCCAGCAGATCCTCGGGCTCGTCCAGGAACTCGGGCAACTCGAGGTCGGAGTAGCGGGTGATCCGGAACGCGTACCAGTCGAGCACGTCGACGCCCGGAAACAGCGCCTCGAGGTGGGCGCCGACCAGGTCTTCGAGCGGCACGAACTGGTTGGTGCGCCCCTCCACCGGCACCCAGCGCGGCAGGCTGCGCGGCACCTTCACCCGGGCAAAGCGCACGGCGCCCGTGTCGGGATCGCGAATCTCCACCGCCAGCGAGATCGACAGGTTGGAGATGTGCGGGAACGGATGCCCCGGATCGACCACTAGCGGCGTCAACACCGGAAACACCTCGCGCCGGAAGTAGCCGTCCATGGCCGCGAATTCGCCGGGCTCCAACTCCTCCATCGGCACGAGGCGAACGCCGTGGTCGCCCAGGCGGTCCAGCAGCTCGGCCAGGCAGGCGTTCTGGGCCTGCAACAGCTCGCCGATCTTCCGGCCCAGGGCGTCGAGTTGTTCCTGCGGCGTCAGCCCGTCGGGGGGCGTCTGCTGCACCCCCGCCGCCACCTGGCGCCGCAGGCCCGCCACCCGCACCATGATGAACTCGTCGAGGTTGTTGGCGAAGATCGCCAGGAACTTGACGCGCTCCAGCAACGGATTGCGGTCGTCCTCGGCTTCGTGGAGCACGCGCTGGTTGAACGCCAGCCAGCTCAGTTCCCGGTTGAAGAACAGGGACGGGGTCGGGGCAACGGTCATGATCGGGGGCAAGTCGGCATCCTCCTACCGTAGTATACCGCACCCCGGCAGGCCCCACCGTCCCGTCTCGGGGACGTCACGCCCGTGTCACGCCCCGATCAGACCCCGAAGCACGATGTAGGACACGGCCGCCAGCCCGCCGGCCGCCGGAATCGTGAGGATCCACGCCCAGACGATCCGCCCCGCGATCCCCCAACGCACGGCGGACAGCCGGTGCGTCGCCCCCACGCCGACGATCGAGCCGGTGATCGTGTGGGTGGTGCTCACCGGAATGCCGAACCGCGTGGCGACGAGAATCGCGATCGCGCCGCCGGTCTCGGCACAGAAGCCGCCCACCGGGCGGAGCTTCGTGATCCGCGACCCCATCGTGTGCACGATGCGCCACCCCCCGAACAGCGTGCCCAGCGAGATCGACGTGTAGGCGCAGACCTCGATCCACAGCGGGATGGTCGTGGCGTCGGTGAGGTACAGATGGTGGAGCAGCCCGGTCTGGTGCGCGAAGGTGGGCTGCACCGCCACCAGCAGCGCGACCACGATTCCCATCGTCTTCTGGGCGTCGTTGCCGCCGTGGGAGAGCGACAGCAGCGCCGAGCTGGCGATCTGGGCCGGGCGGAAGAAGCGGTCGACCCGGGCCGGCGCCGAGCGGCGGAACACCCAGAACACGAGCACCATGAGCAGGTAACCGGCCGCGAGCCCCACGATCGGGGAGATGACGATGAACCAGAGCGTCTGCTTCCACTTGGCGCCCCAGAGAATCGCTCCCACGCCCGCCTTGGCGATCGCGGCGCCGGCATAGCCGCCGATCAGGGCGTGCGACGAACTCGACGGGATGCCGTAATACCAGGTGATCACGTTCCAGGTGATGGCGCCGAGCAGCGCCGCCAGAATCACGTTCGGCGTGACGATGCTCTGGTCCACCATCCCCGACCCGATCGCCTTCGCGACGGCCGTCTTCACGATGAAGAGCGCGGCGAAGTTGAACGTCGCCGCCCAGACGACGGCGGCGAGCGGACTCAGCACCCGCGTCCCGACGATGGTCGCGATGGAATTCGCCGAATCGTGGAACCCGTTGCTGAAGTCGAAGATCAGCGCGATGGCGATGATCGCGACGACGAAAGCAGCCACGTCAGGCGTTCTTGAGTGAGATGCTCCGCAGCACCTGCGCCACCCGCATGCAGTAGTCGGTGGTGCGCTCCAGCGTATCGAACATCTCCTTCCAGCGCAGCACGTCGAGCGGATCGCCGCCGTTGGCGAACAACCCCCCGACCGCCTGTTCGTAGATCGAGTCGGCCTCCTCCTCGAGCTCCTTCACCGCTCCCACCTGCCGCTCCACTTCGGCCGGCTTCTTGATCCCGGCCACCGCCTGCTGGAGGTGATCGGCGGACTCGGCGAGCACGCGCGCCAGCTCCTTGCCGGCCGGGCGGACGTCGTGAATGTGCAGCATCTCGTAGCGCCGGGCGGCGCCGTCCATGAGATCGATCACGTCGTCCAACCGCGAGACGAGCATGTGGATGTCCTCGCGGTCGAAGGGCGTGATGAAGCTGCGGTTCAGCCGCACGTTCACGGCCGCCGTCACGCCGTCCGCCGTATGCTCGATCTCCTTGAGCGCGCGCACCCGCTGCGCGGACCGCGACGGGTCGTCGAAAAGGCGCACCAGTTCCTGCGCCGCCGAGACGAGGAGGCCCGCAAGCTCGTTGAACGACTGGAAGAACTGCTCGTCGCGAGGGATGAGACGACCGAACATGGGAGTCCAAGTGTTTGGGTGGCGGAGAAGCTATCGGGTGGTGCGCGCCGCGCGAAAGGGGAGAACCGCCCACGGGCCGGCGGGGGACGCCCGACGCGCGCCGGGGCCGCTCAGAGCGGAGGATACGCGTGCGCCATCTGCTGCTGCAACCGGGCCCGCTGGTCCATGTAGTCCGGGCGAACGAACGCCCGGATGAGCACCATGCCGGCCACGAACCCGCCCACGTGCGCGAACACCGCCACCCCGCCCGACAGGTCGGGACCCGACGACTGCGCCGAGGCGACCGCGGTGAGCACCTGTACGCCGAACCACCAGATGAGCACGAGCCAGGCCGGTATCCGGAAGATCTTGAAGAAGATGATGAAGAAGAAGAACTCGTGGATGCGGACCCGGGGATAGAGCACCAGGTACGCGCCCATGACACCGGAAATGGCCCCCGAGGCCCCCACGGTCGGGATCGGGGAGGCGGGGCTGGAGGCGATCTGCGCCGCCGCGGCCACGAGGCCGCACACCAGGTAGAACACGAGGAAGCGGCCGGGCCCCATCGTGTCCTCCACGGCGCGCGCGAACACCCAGAAGAAGACCGCGTTGCCGAGGATGTGCATCCAGCCGCCGTGCAGGAACATGGAGATGAGCGGCGTGAAGACGTTGATCGGAGAGTTGTCGATCACGCAGGCCAGGCCACCGCCCAGCGGAACCCCGGAGCCGAGGGGGGCCATGTGCGTGATCTCGCCCGGCACCATGCCCAGGTTGCACACGCTGGTGACGAGGGTGAGCTGGTCGAGGCCGGCGCCCTGGACGAACACCCAGACCGCGAACATGGCGCCCAGGAGGAGCCAGGTCATGGTGGGCCGGCGGACCAGTACGTTTTCGTCGCTGAGGGGGATCACGCGCCGTGGGCTCCGGTGCCTGCCACGCGGCGCCGCCCCGACTGCCGGGATGTCGGCAGGCCCCGGCCGGCGCCAGTCTGTCAGCTATCAGAATGGTATCCGGGGGCAGATTCTGCCAGACTGGCGCAGATATCCGGCCCCCGTTTTGCGAATACATGGGGCGTCGCCGGGGCGGCGGTCGCCCCGGCATTCACTCACAGGGGAAGAAATGGCGGACAAAGTAATCGGCATCGACCTGGGGACTACCAACTCGGTCGTGGCGGTCATGGAGGGCGGCGACCCCGTGGTCATTCCGAACGCCGAGGGCGGTCGGACGACCCCGTCGGTGGTGGGATTCACCAAGGACGGGGAGCGGCTGGTCGGCCAGGTGGCCAAGCGTCAGGCGGTCACGAACCCCCAGAACACCGTGTTTTCGATCAAGCGGTTCATGGGCCGGAAGATGGGCGAGGTGAAGGACGAGACGAGCCGCGTGCCGTACAAGGTGGTGGCGGGGAGCAACGACGTCGCCACCGTCGAGGTACAGGGCAAGCGGTTCACGGCGCCCGAGATCTCGGCGATGATCCTGCAGAAGATGAAGCAGACGGCGGAGGACTACCTGGGGCACTCGGTGTCCAAGGCGGTGGTCACCGTGCCGGCGTACTTCAACGACGCCCAGCGGCAGGCCACCAAGGACGCGGGCAAGATCGCGGGCCTCGAAGTCCTGCGCATCATCAACGAGCCCACGGCCGCGGCGCTGGCCTACGGCCTCGACAAGAAGAAGGACGAGAAGGTGGCCGTGTTCGATCTGGGCGGCGGCACGTACGACATCTCCGTGCTGGAGCTGTACGACGTGGACGGCTCGCGCCAGTTCGAGGTGAAGTCCACCAACGGCGACACGCACCTGGGCGGTGACGATTTCGACCAGCGCGTGATCGACTGGATCGTGGCCGAGTTCAAGAAGGACCAGGGCATCGACCTGAGCAAGGACGCGATGGCGCTGCAGCGGCTGAAGGAAGCCGCCGAGAAGGCGAAGATGGAGCTGTCGAGCACGATGTCCACGGACATCAACCTCCCCTTCATCACCGCCGACCAGAGCGGTCCCAAGCACCTCAACTACACGCTCTCGCGGGCCAAGTTCGAGCAGCTGGTGGACGATCTGATCCAGCGCACGATCCCGCCCATGGAGCAGGCGCTCAAGGACGCGGGCCTCAAGCCCGACGAGATCGACGAGGTGCTGCTCGTCGGCGGTTCGACGCGCATTCCGAAGATCCAGGAGATCGTCAAGAAGTTCTTCGGGAAGGATCCGAACAAGGGCGTGAACCCGGACGAGGTGGTGGCCATCGGCGCCGCGGTCCAGGGCGCGGTGCTCACCGGCGAGCAGAAGGACGTGCTGCTGCTCGACGTGACGCCGCTGTCGCTGGGCATCGAGACGCTGGGCGGCGTGACCACGGTGCTCATTCCGCGCAACACGACGATTCCGACCAAGAAGTCGGAGGTGTTCTCCACGGCCGACGACAACCAGACGACGGTGGAGATCCACGTGCTGCAGGGCGAGCGCGAGATGGCGCGGGACAACCGGACCATCGGCAAGTTCCAGCTCACGGGCATTCCGCCCGCTCCGCGCGGCATCCCGCAGGTCGAGGTCAGCTTCGACATCGACGCCAACGGCATCCTGCACGTGGGCGCCAAGGACAAGGCCACGGGCAAGGAGCAGAAGATCCGCATCGAGGCGTCGAGCGGACTGTCGGACGCCGAGATCGACCGCATGGTGAAGGACGCCGAGCAGAACGCGTCCGACGACAAGAAGCGGCGCGAGGAGATCGACACGCGCAACCGGCTGGACAGCATGACGTACGAGGTGGAGAAGAACGCCAAGGAGTGGTCGGACAAGCTCCCGGCGGAACTCAAGACCAAGCTCGACGAGTCGGTGGAGCGTGCGCGCAAGGCGCTCCGCGGCGACGACATGGCCGAGATCAAGGCGGCGCAGGAGGATCTGTCGAAGGCGTTCGCCGAAGCGGGCCAGAGCTTCTACGCGCAGTCGCAGGCGGCCGAGGCGGGTGCAGCGGCGCCGGAGGGCGGGTCTGCCGCCCCCGAGGGCGAGAAGCCCGACGAGGCGGTCGAAGCGGACTACGAGATTGTCGACGAGACCAAGAAATCGTAAACATTCGCGGTCGAAGCGAAGGCGGGCGCCGGAGAGCATTCCCGGCGCCCGTCTTCGTCCGGCGATGTGACTCGCGGAAACCGCGGCCGTCTGCTATGTGTCAAAGGAGAGTCCTGGCGGCGGACACACAGAACCATCGGCCGCGCCGCGTGTATGTATCGGTAACAGCAGTTTGACCCACAGACGGAAACGGAACATGTCCAAAGCTGCACGAATCAGGCTCGGCGCCGCCGTTACGGTGGCCTTCCTTTGCGGTCTCATTTTCGCGTCGGGCTTCAACCTGACGCGTTTGTCGTGGGCCCAGGCATCGCGGCCCCAGTTCGCCACGGCGGCGCTCACGCCTCCCGCTTCGGTGAAGACGGCCGACGCCTTCTCCGACGCGTTCGAGTGGGTGTCCGACAACGTGACGCCCGCCGTCGTGTCGATCCAGGCCGAGACCAAGGCCACGCGCAATCCGCATGCGCGGGTGCCGCAGAATCTGCCGCCCGGCATGGACGATTTCTTCCATCAGTTCCAGATGCCGCAGGGCAATCAGCCGCAGGAATCGAGCGGCACCGGATTCATCGTCTCGAAGGACGGCTACATCCTCACGAACAACCACGTCGTGGCCGACGGTGGACGCGAGGCCGACAAGCTGACCGTCACGCTGCTCGACCATCGGACCTTCAAGGCCCGGGTGGTCGGCCGGGATTCCACCACGGACGTGGCGCTGATCAAGATCGACGCCAACAATCTTCCCACCGTGAGCCTGGGGCACGACTCCTCCGCTCACGTCGGGCAGTGGGTGCTGGCAATCGGAAATCCGCTCGGCCTCGAATTCACCGTGACGGCCGGGATCGTGAGCGCCAAGGGCCGCCAGCTGGGCAACCTCCTGAGCGCCCGGTGGAACATCCAGGATTACATCCAGACCGACGCGGCCATCAATCCGGGCAACAGCGGCGGCCCGCTGGTGAACCTCCAGGGTCAGGTGATCGGCATCAACAGCGCCCTCGCCAGCAGCACGGGCTATTACGCCGGCTATGGCTTCGCGATTCCCATCTCGCTGGCCCGCAAGGTGATGGACGACCTGATCAAGTACGGCCGCGTGAACCGCGGCGTGCTCGGCGTGAGCATCAGCCCCGTGGACGAGAGCGAGGCGCACATTGCCGGCATGAACCTGAACGACATGCACGGCGCCGCCGTGACCGGATTCGTGGACGATGCCAGCGGCGTGAGCCCGGGAGAGAAGGCGGGTCTTCGCCTGAACGACATCGTGACCGCGATCGAGGGAAGCCCGGTGGACGGCGTGGCCGATCTGCAGCGGACGATCCGGAATTTCGAGCCCGGCCAGACCGTGAAGATCACCGTCGTCCGCCACGGGCAGTCGGTGGTCGTTCCGGTGAAGCTCGGGGCGGCCTCGGCCGCCACGACGACCGTGGCGAACCGCGCGACCAGCGAGGACAATCGGAGTGGGGCCGCGGCGGCCGAGAAGACGCTCGGCATTGGCGTCGGACCGATCCCGCGCCAGTTGCTGCAGCAGGACACGATCCCCAACGAGTATCTGCACGGCCTGTTCGTGAATGATGTCTCGACGTCCGGGCCCTCATTCCCGGCACCGGGATCGAATAGCGTCACCAACGGGTTGTTCCCGAGCGACATCATCGTGGGCACGATCTACCCGAAGAAGACGACCATCACGAGCATCGACGACCTGAACAAGGCCGTGTCCGGACTCAAGAGCGGGGATTACATCCAGCTATTGGTGTACAACTGGCAGGCAGCGCAGACCCATCCGGTCAACATCCAGATTCCGTAGCCCGCGCCGACCGGCAGCCCCACCGCCGGTCGCTCGGACAGACCGATCTGAAAAGGGGCCGGCGTTCTGCCGGCCCCTTTTCGCGTTCCCCTGGCGTGTCGGATCGGCGCGGGTGAACGGGCGCCGTCCCGCTGCCGGGCAGTTCCGCCGCGCCCTGGATTAGGTGTGGCGCCGTTCGATGTCGTGCGTAGCTTTACAGAACGCGAGAGTGGCGTAATTGGTAGCCGCGCAGGACTTAGGATCCTGTGCCGGAAACGGCGTGGGGGTTCGAGTCCCCCCTCTCGCATCGCCCCGCCCTACTCCTCCCGGATCACGTCCACCGGATTCGTCCGCGCCGCCCGGCGCGCCGGCAGAAGCGTCGCGATCGCCGCCGGAACGAGAAGGGCCAGCGGCGCGATCACGAAGGTCGCCGGATCGTGGGTCGTGACGCCGTACACCAGCGACGCCATCACCCGGGAGGCCGCCCACGCGCCGGCGAGGCCCACGAGGAGGCCGCCGGCCGTGACCCACACCATCTCGCGCGAGACCAGCCCTACCAGATCTCTCCCGGTGGCGCCGAGCGCGGCGCGGATACCCAGTTCGCGGCGGCGCTGGGCCACGGAGTACGCCACCACGGCGTAGACGCCGAGCGCGGACAGGACCAGCGCCAGAGCGCCGAAGAGCGCGATGAGAAACGTGTTCGTGCGCTGGGGCGCGATCGAACTCGAAATCACGTCGTCCATCATACGAACCCGGTAGACCGCTTGCGACGGATCGACGGCGCGCACCGCGTCGCGCACGCGCGCGAGCATGGCGGCGGGTGTGAGGGTGCCGCGAGCAACAAGGTAGAAGGAAGTCGGGGGGGACTGTCCCACCGGCTGGTAGACCAGAAATCCGGGCGGCTCGCTGACGTCGGCGGTGCGGATTGGCGTCACCACGCCGACCACGGTGAGCTCACGGCCCTCCATCGCCCACGTGAATTTGCGGCCGATGGGATCCTGCCCGGGCCACGTGGTATCGGCCAGCGCACGATCGATGATGGCCACCGGCGGGGCTCCCGAATCGTCGGCCGACGTGAACGTGCGTCCCTCGACGAGTTGGATGCCCATCGCACGGAAATAGCCGCCCGACGCCTGCATCGCGCTGGCCACCACGCCGGGATTGGTGGGACCTGGCGTCTGACCGCTTCGGCCCACCCAGAGGCCGATGCCGCCTTCGTGCGCCAGCGGTAGTCGGTTGACGATGCCCGCCGCCTGGATGCCGGGCGCCTTTTCCAGCCGGCTCACCATCGCCTGGATTCGACCCAGCCGAGCCGCCGGTGCGCGCACGTCGCTCCCGAACGCCAGCTCGAGCGTGGCCGTGTGCTCCGGCTGCAGCCCGGTATTCACGGTGACGAGCTGTTGCAGGCTGTGCAGCATGAGACCAGCCCCAACGAGAAGCACCGTCGCGATCGCCAGTTCGGCGCCGATCAGTGTCCGGCGACCCCAGCCGGTGGCGGCGGTGGCACCACGGTCTCCGCCGCCCTTCATGACGTCGCCGTAGTCGCCCCGGGTGGCCCCCAGCGCCGGCCAGACGCCGAAGCCGACACCGGTGGCGAGCGCCAGCACGGCCGCGAACGCCAACACCCGCGCATCGATGCCCGGAGCGGCCACGCCGGCCAGCGACTTCGGCATCATCGACGTCACCAGCCGAAGCAGGAGCGGTGCCCCGAGCACGCCCACCGCGGTGCCGCCCATGGCAAGTATTATACTTTCCGTAACCATCTGCCGCACGATGCGCCCCCGCGTGGCACCGAGCACGGCCCGCACCGCGACTTCACGCCGACGAACCGCCGCCTGCGAGAGCAGCAGATTTGTGACGTTGGCGCAGGCGATGAGGAGCAGCAGAACGGTGGCGCCCAGCAGCACGAGCAGGGCGCGGCGACCGTCGCTCACGAGGAAGGTCTGGAAGGGATGGGCGAATCCAGCCTGGACTCCGTCGGCCTCCTCGCCTCTGAGACCCGCTCGCAGCTCCGAATCCGAGGCGGGGACCGTCGTCAGCGCCTGGTTCCATAGATCGTGGATACGCGATTGGGCGGCGGAGACCGTTGCCCGGTCCGCGAGCCGCGCAACCGTGACGGCGGGGATGTAGCCGCGGAACGGGGCGAAAGTCTCGCCGGTCATCGGATCGGTGAGCGGAATCCAGAGATCGCTCTCGCCGGGGAAGTTGAAGCCGCGGGGCATGACCCCGACGACGGTATACGTGCGCCCACTGAGGACGACCGTGCTGTCCAGCATCGACCGCCCCCCGAAGTGCCCTTGCCAGAGCGCGTGCGACAGGACGACGACTCGCCGGCCGCCGGGCTTGCCCTCGTCCCGGCTGAAGGCGCGGCCGACGATCGGCTGAATTCCGATGGTCGGGAAGAAGCTGGCCGTCACGACTCCCACCTGCACGCGCCGGGGCCGCACGGGATCCGCCAGGTTGAGCCCGCCCGAGGCATAGGCAGCCGCGCCGGCAAAGACCGCCGGGAACTTCGAGAGGTCGTCGATCGTCGGCGTGTGAAAGCCGGCGGGCGGCATGCCCATCGACGTACGGTCGAGCGCGACGTCCACATGTGCCAGGACGACCAACCGATCCGCATGCGGAAAGGGCAACGGCCTCAACATCGCCGCGTCCACGGCGCTGAACATCGCCGTCGTTGCCCCCACCCCGAGCGCCAGCACGACCACCACCGCCGCCGTGAACCCCGGCCGCTGCCGGAGTCGCCGCAGCGCGTACCCCACGTCCTGCCCCAGATTCCCGAACGCTTCGAGCCGCAGATCGCGCCGGTGCCGGCTCCCGTCGGCGCGCGTGAGTCGCGCCCGAATCGCCTCCGCGTCGCCGAACCGCGCGCGCACCGCGTCGGCAATCTGGTCGGCGGGCACGCCGCGCTCGCGCAACTCCGATTCCAGGCGGGCAATGTGGTCGCGCAGTTCGTCGTCCACGTCGGCTTCCACATTGGCGCCGAAGAAGCGCAGGTAGCGGCGCCACAGGGGTTCGGGCTTTCTCTTCATCGATCAGTCCTCGCGGATGACGTCGACGGGGTTCGTGCGGGCGGCGCGGCGGGCGGGGATCAGGGTGGCAACGGCGGCGGGTACGACGAGCGCCAGGGGCGCGAGGATGAAGGTCATCGGATCGCGCACGGTCACGCCGAAGAGCAGCGATTGCATGACCCGTGCGCCTGCCCAGGCGCCGCCGAGACCGAGGGAGAGCCCCGCGAGCATCACCCAGATCATCTCACGCGACACGAGCCGAATCAGATCCCGCCCCGACGCGCCGAGCGCCGCGCGGATCCCAAGCTCACGCCGGCGCTGGACTACCGAGTGGGCGACCACACCGTAGACGCCGACGACGGCGATCGCCACAGCCAGCAGTCCGAAGAGCGCTATGAGCACCGTGTTGGTACGGGGGACCGCGGCCGCATCGTCCACCAATTCTCCGATCGTGCGCACCTCGTACACGGGCTGTGCCGGATCCACCCCGTGCACCGCGTCTCGCAGGTAGCTCGCGAGCGTGCCCGTCGGCACGCTCCCGCGGACGACGAACGCCGCTGCCGTGGGTGGCGCCGCCGCAAGCGGGGCGTACACCTGCGGGAAGGTATCAACGTCCAGATGGAGAAACCGGACATCGGCCACGACGCCGACCACCCGCATATGGGGCACATACCCGCCACCGTACGACACCCAACGCCCAAGCGGATCCTGCCCCGGCCAGAGACTGTCGGCGGCCATTTTGCTGATCACGGCCACCTTGAAGTCTGCCGTGGCGACCGTGTCGGCCACATCGCTCGGCCGGAAGGTGCGCCCGGCAAGCAGCGGGATTCCCATGGTCCGGAAATAGTCGTCCGATACTTCATGGAACGTGGCGAATCGCGGATGCTCGTCGCGTGTTCGCGGCGGCACTCCCTCGCCGGTGAGCGTGAGGCTCATGCCCCCGTTGCCGCTCAACGGCAGCCTGCTTACCGCGGCCGCCGCGGTCACGCCGGGCTCGGCCTGCAGGCGGGTGAGCACCGCCGATATCCGGGCGCGGCGCACCGGCGCCTTGGGCGGCGGTGAGCCAAAATCGATCTCTCCACTCACCGCTCGCGGCGCGTGAAAGCCGACGTTGATCCGCGTGAGTTCGGCGAAGCTGCGAAGCATCAGTCCGGCACCCACGAGCAGCGCCAGACTGAGGGCCACCTCGCCCGTCAGCAGCAACCGGCGAGCCGTGCTCCGCAGCGTCGCTCCCGACCCGATGTTCCCGGACCCACGAACGGTGCCGGCCAGGTGTGCGCGAGAGCTGCTCAGTGCCGGCCACAGTCCAAAGCCCACGCCAGTGACAAACGCCACCGCCGCGGCAAAGGCGAGCACGCGCAGGTCGAGCTCCGGCGGTGCCAGGCCGGCGAGCTTTGGCGGCATGATCGTGGCGAGAAACCGAAAGATCGCCGGGGAGATCAGGACGCCAAGTGCCGCTCCACCGGTGGCGAGCAACACCGACTCGGTGAGGAACTGACGAACCAAACGCATCCGACTCGCACCCAGCATTGCCCTGAGCGCCACCTCCTGCTTCCGGGACTCAGCCTGCGCCAGTAACAGATTTGTGACATTGGCGCACGCGATGAGCAGCAGCGATCCCGCGCCCCCCAGCAACAGGAGGAGCAGTGTCTTTCCGTTTCCGACGAACGCAGGCTGCATCGCCTGCACCGTACGATTCCTGGATTGTTCGATCAGCTTTTGCCGGGATGCCTTGAGCCATGCCGGGATGTCGTCGGGCAGGTCGGCGTCGCGCCAGAGCCCCGCGAGCCTCGCGTTCACGCGGTCGACGGTCACCCCCGGTTGGAGGCGCGCGATGACATGCGGCGGATCCGGAAAGCTCCCGCCCAGGAACAGGCCCACTGAGGGCGAGGGCACGAGCAGCGGAACCCAGACGTCGCTCTGGTCGGGGAAGGTGAATCCGCGCGGCGCGATGCCGACGACCGTGTGCGGCTTGCCGTCGAGGGAGATCGACTGGCCAAGCATGTCGCGACCGCCAAAGTGTGATTGCCACAGTCCGTGCGAGAGAATCACGACCGGCGGGCCGCCCACGTGCGCCTCGTCAGCCGTGAACTCGCGACCGATTTGCGGCTGGCGCCCGAGAAGCGCAAACAACCCGGCGGTCGCATGGCCCACCGCCACGCGAACGGGCCGTTGCGGATCGGAGAGATTCGCCGCTGAACTCGAGTAGGCACCTACGGCGGCAACCATCGACGGCATGGACGTGAGGTCGCGCCAGGTCGGGCGCGTGTCGGATCTGGGCTTGGCCGCATTGGCATCCGACGTCGAGGGCACTCCCACACCGGGCACCAGGACCAGTTGCGCCGGATCCTCGAACGGCAACGGCCTCAACATCGCCGCGTCCACGGCGCTGAACATCGCCGTCGTCGCCCCCACCCCGAGCGCCAGCACGACCACCACCGCCGCCGTGAACCCCGGCCGCTGCCGGAGCCGCCGCAGCGCGTACCCCACGTCCTGCCCCAGATTCCCGAACGCTTCGAGCCGCAGATCGCGCCGGTGCCGGCTGCCGTCGGCACGGGTGAGCCGCGCCCGGATCGCCTCCGCGTCCCCGAACCGCGCGCGCACCGCGTCGGCAATCTGGTCGGCGGGCACGCCGCGCTCGCGCAACTCCGATTCCAGGCGGGCAATGTGGTCGCGCAGTTCGTCGTCCACGTCGGCTTCCACATTGGCGCCGAAGAAGCGCAGGTAGCGGCGCCACAGGGGCTCGCGTCTTGGCCGCCGCATCGCTCAGCCCTCGGCCGGCGTGGGGCCGGGCGCTTCCAGGGCGGCGGCCATCGCCTGGGCAAACCGGCCCCACAGCGCCGTCTCATGCCGGAGCTGCTTCCGCCCCGCCGCCGTGATCGTATAGAAGCGCGCCCGCCGGTTGTTCTCCGACAGCCCCCACTCGGCTTCGATCCAGCCGCGGTCCTCGAGCCGGTGCAGCGCCGGGTACAGCGTGCCTTCCTCCACTCTGAGCGCCTCGCCCGTCGCCCCCTCGATCCACCGTGCCACGCCGTAGCCGTGCACGGGACCCCAACTCACCGCCCGCAGGATCAGCACGTCCATGGTCCCGCGCAGAATGTCCATCGAGTCGCCCACCGGGCACCTCCATAGCGTTTCTATGGGAAAGAGCAACGCCGCCAACGTCACATCCCTTCCATAGAAACGCAAGGGGGAATCCGGCACCGGCCCCCGACCGGCCCGGTCGCCCTAGGCCCCCCTCCCCCCGGCGGTTAGCTTTCGGAACACCGAATGCCCGGCGAAACCGGCCCCCAGCGTGAACTCGCCGCCGCCGGCCGCCGGACCCAAGAAATCGACCCCATGGACATCCAGATAACCACCAAGAAGAGCGGCGGAGTCGAACGACTGCTGGCCGTGACCGTTGCCGCCGAGGACGTGAAAGCCGTCGAGAACACGACGGCCCGGCGCTACGCCTCCAACGTCCGGCTGCCCGGCTTCCGTCCGGGCAAGGCGCCGGCCCATCTGGTCAAGAAGAAGTACAAGGACGCCATCCGCCAGGAAGTCATCGAGCGCGTGGTGCAGGAAGCCTTCCAGCAGGTGCTCGACAAGGAGAAGCTGAAGGTGGCGTCGCAGCCGCACGTGCACGACCTCAAGTTCAATGAAGGCGAGGCGATGACGTTCGAGCTGCACCTCGAGGTCCGCCCGGAGATCGAACTGGCCCGCGTGGAAGGGTTTACGGTCAATCGGCCGGCGCCCGAGGTCAACGACTCCGCGGTGGACGAGCAGATCGAACAGCTCCGTGACCAGCGCGCGGCCTGGTCGCCGGTGCTGGAGCGCCCGCTGCCCGGCGATATGGTGACCGTGCTCCTGGCCACGGCCGAGGACGGTGGGGAGATCCCCGAGGGCAAGGAGTACACGATCGTCCTTGGCGGCGGTCAGGCGATCCCGGGGATCGAGGAACTCATCATGGAGATGGCTCCGTCCGAGACCAAGGAGCAGGGGGTCCGCTGGCCGGACGACTTCCCGGACGAGGCGCAGCGCGGCAAGACGAAGCCGGTGCGCGTGGTGCTCCAGGAGGTCAAGCGGAAGACGCTGCCGCCGCTGGACGACGCGTTTGCCCGCGAGGTCGGGGATTTCGACTCGCTCGACACGCTGAAGACGACGGTTCGGAAGGACCTGGCGGATCACGCGACCCGCGAGGCGGACGCCGCGGTGCGGCAGCAGCTGGTGGAGCGCATCGCCGAGGCGAACGCGTTCGAGGTTCCGCCGAGCTGGGTGAATCAGATGATCCAGGCGTACCTGGAGGTCTATCAAGTGACCCCGGAGGAGCGGGACCGGTTTATTACCGAGTTCCAGCCCGTGGCCGAGCGCCAGGTGCGTCGCGATCTGATCATCGACGCCCTCGCCGAGCGGGAGAAGCTGGCGGCAACCGAGGCCGACGTGGACGAACGCGTGGCCGAGGTGGCGCAGAAGCGTGGCGCCGAGCCCGGGCAGGTGTACGCCTCGCTGCAGAAGGCGGGACGGTTGAAGGAGATCGAGCGCAGCATCACCGAAGACAAGGTCTTCGGCTGGCTGATGGAACGAAATTCCGTGGAGCAGGCTACCTGATGAGCAAGACACCCATGTCGACGATCTATCCTCCCTACGTCATCGAGCGGTCGAGCCGCGGCGAACGCAGCTACGACATCTTCTCGCGGCTGCTGATGGACCGCATCATCTTTCTCGGCACGCCGGTGAACGATGACGTGGCCAACATCATCATCGCGCAGATGCTGTTCCTCCAGGCGGACAACCCGGAGCGGGACATCCATCTATACATCAACTCGCCCGGCGGCAGCGTCTCGGCGGGACTGGCCATCTACGACACGATGCAGTTCCTGAAGGCGCCCGTGGAGACGATCTGCATGGGGATGGCGGCGAGCATGGGAGCATTTCTCCTCGCCGCCGGCACCAAGGGCAAGCGGATCGCGCTGCCGCACTCCCGGATCATGATCCACCAGCCGTCGCAGTCGGGCGGCGGCGGGACGGCGTCGGATATCGAGATCCAGGCCAAGGAAATCATCTACCTGCGGTCGAAGCTGAACGAGTTGATGGCCAAGCACACCGGGCAGTCGATCGAACAGGTGGAAAAGGACACCGACCGCGACCGGTTCATGTCGGCGGAAGAGGCCAAGGAATACGGACTTATAGATACCGTCATCGAGAATTCGGCCGAGATCGCGGGGGGGAACGGCGTCCCGACGACGGCGGCCAAAAAGTAGTTCAGCAACACCCGTTGGGGGCTCGTGAAAACCTTCACGAGCCTTGGTCGTCTGTTCCTTGACCGGGCGGGAACCCGGGGTGTATCCTCAGGCACCCCCGCCCCCGGGCGGCCCGCACTCACCACGGTAGTTGAGTAACCAGCATGTCCCACGACAAACACCTGCGCTGCTCGTTTTGCGGAAAATCCAAAGACTCGGTCCGGAAGTTCATTTCGGGCCCGTCCGTGTACATCTGCAATGAGTGTATTGCGCTGTGCAATGAGATTCTCGCCGAGGACGAAGAGCGCGAGGTTGCCGAAGCGATCACGCAGGTCCCGACGCCGCAGGAGATCAAGGACATTCTGGACCAGTACGTGATCGGGCAGGAGCGCGCGAAGAAGGCGCTGTCGGTGGCCGTCTACAACCATTACAAGCGCATCAACTCGGCGTCGCTGCGCGACGACGACGTGGAGTTGGACAAGTCCAACATCCTGCTCATCGGGCCCACCGGCGTGGGCAAGACGCTCCTCGCCCAGACGCTGGCCCGCATTCTCGACGTGCCGTTCACGATTGCCGACGCCACCACGCTCACCGAAGCGGGCTACGTGGGCGAGGACGTGGAGAACATCCTCGTCCGGCTGCTCCAGGCGGGCGACTTCAACGTGGCCGAGTGCGAGCGCGGCATCGTCTACATCGACGAGATCGACAAGATCGCCCGCAAGTCGGAGAATCCGAGCATCACCCGCGACGTGTCGGGCGAGGGCGTGCAGCAGGCGCTGCTCAAGATTCTCGAAGGCACCGTGGCCAGCGTGCCGCCGCAGGGCGGCCGCAAGCACCCGCAGCAGGAATACATCCAGATCAACACCAAGGACATTCTGTTCATCTGCGGCGGCGCCTTCGACGGCATGGAGAAGATCATCGAGGCCCGCACCGGCAAGCGGCAGATCGGCTTCGGCGGCAGTGAGAACGCGGCCCGGGCCAACGGCGTGAACAAGACGCCGTTCGCCGAGGTGGAGCCCGACGACATGCTCCGCTACGGGTTGATCCCGGAGCTGGTGGGGCGCCTGCCCGTCACCGTGGCGCTCGACACGCTCGACGAGGACGCGCTGGTGCGCATTCTCCGCGAGCCCAAGAACGCGCTCACCAAGCAGTACACGAAGCTCTTCGAGCTCGAAGAGGTGAAGCTGACGTTCGAGGAGAGCGCGTTGCGCGCCATCGCCGCCAAGGCGCTCAAGCGCGGCACCGGTGCCCGCGGACTGCGCGCCATCCTCGAGGAGATCCTCACCGACGTGATGTTCGACCTGCCCACGCGCCAGGACGTCGAGGAAGTGAAGCTCACCGAGGGCTCGGTGCTGCACGGCGCGCCGCCGCTGCTCGAGATCGCCCCGCAGCGGAAGAAGAAGGAGGCGTAACCCGCCGGGCAGTAACCGCGTGAATCGGTAGCAAGCACGAGGGCGATGGGCCGGTGGATCCGGCGCATCGCCCTCCGTTCTTTCCGGCCCCGCCCCGCCGCCTCCCGGGCTGCTATCTTTGGGAATGCCCATCCTCACCCCCGACGGCGAGCGCGTGCCCGTGGGCGCCAGGCTCCCCGTCCTCCCGCTGCGCGACGTGGTGTTCTTCCCGTACATCGTGATGCCGCTGCTGGTGGGGCGTCGCGGGTCGCTGGCGGCCGTCGAGGCCGCCGCGGGCGCCTCGCCCGCCGCACCGGGCAGCGACGGGAAGTACATGTTCGCCGTCATGCAGCGCAACGCGGACGCCGACGAACCGGTGGCCGGCGATCTGCATCGGGTGGGCGTCGTCGTGCGCATCCTGCAACGAACGGCGCAACCCAACGGGGCCACCAAGCTGCTGCTCGAGGGCGTGGCGCGGGCCCGGGTCACGCGCTACACGACGGCGGCGGGCGTGCTGCGGGGCACCCTCGCGGCATCGGCCACCGTCAATGGCGGCCAGGCCTCGGAGGAGGCCACGGCACTCGCGCGGCGGGTGATGTCGCAGTTCGAGGAATACGTGGCACTCCAGCGCCGCATTCCCGACGAAGTGGTGTCGATCATTCAGAGCGCTCCCACCCCGGCCCGCCGGGCCCTGGCCATCGCGGCCCACCTGGGCATCGCCCCCGCGGCGCGACAGAAGCTGCTCGAAGCCGAGACACTCGACGACCTGCTCCGCCTGCTCGACACCACGCTCACCGGGGAGATCGAACTCCTGGGCCTGGAACAGAAGATCGAACAGGACGTGCGCGGCTCGCTGTTCCAGAACCAGCGGGAGTTCTACCTGCAGGAGCAGCTCAAGGCGATCCATCGCGAGCTCGGCCAGGAAGACGACGACCTGGTGGAACTGGAGGCCCAGGTGGAGCGGAAGGGGCTCCCGGACGCCGTCAAGACGCGCGTCCTCCGCGAGATCCGCAAGATGCGGCGGATGTCGCCGATCGCGCCGGAGAGCACGGTGTCGCGCAACTTCGTGGACTGGGTACTGGCCCTGCCGTGGACGGCGCGCACCGACGACGTGCTCGACGTGGCCCACGCCCGCCGCATCCTGGACGAGGACCACTACGGGCTGGAACCGGTGAAGGACCGCATCCTCGACTACATCGGCGTGCTCTCCCTGGTGGGCCGGATGGAGGGACCGATTCTCTGTCTCGTGGGGCCGCCGGGCGTGGGGAAGACGTCGCTCGGCCGCTCCGTGGCCCGCGCGCTGGGCCGCAAGTTCGTGCGCATGTCGCTGGGCGGCGTGCGCGACGAAGCCGAGATCCGCGGGCACCGGCGCACGTACATCGGCTCGATGCCCGGGCGCGTGCTGCAGGCGATGCGGCGGGCCGAGGTGATGAACCCGGTCATCCTGCTGGACGAGGTGGACAAGCTCGGCCAGGACTACCGGGGCGATCCGGGGGCGGCGCTGCTCGAAGTGCTCGACCCCGAGCAGAACCGGGCGTTCAACGATCACTATCTGGAGCTGGACTACGATCTGTCGCAGGTGTTGTTCATCACCACCGCCAACTACCTGCCGCGCATCCCCGAGCCGCTGCGCGACCGGATGGAGGTGATCCGGCTGCCGGGGTATCTGGACCAGGAGAAGCTGGCCATCGCGCGCCAGTTCCTGGTGCCCAAGCAGCTCCGCACCAACGGCGTGGCGCCCGAGAGCGTGACCTGGGAACCCGACGTCCTCCCGGCCATCATCCACGAACACACGCGGGAGGCGGGGGTGCGCGAGCTGGAGCGCAAGCTCGCGCGGGTGGCCCGAAAGCTCGCCCGGCGGCGCGCCGAGCGGGCGGGAACCGGTGACGCGACGGACGTGGTCCGCACCGCCGACCTCAAGGAACTGCTCGGCCCGGCGCCCTTCGACCCGACGGCGATCACGCTCGAGGACAAGGTCGGCGTGGCGATGGGGCTCGCCTACTCCGCCATGGGCGGCGACGTGCTCGAGATCGAGGTGAGCGTGGTCCCGGGGCGCGGCCGCCTGCAGCTCACCGGCACGCTGGGCGACGTGATGAAGGAGTCGGCGAGCGCCGCGCTCAGCTACACGCGGTCGCGGTCGTCGACCCTCGGCATCGACCGGCGCACCACACGATCGCGCGACCTGCACATCCACATTCCCGACGGCGCCACGCCCAAGGACGGGCCGTCGGCGGGGATCGCGATGGCGACGGCGATCGCCAGCGCGCTGACCGGCATCCCGGTGCGCGGCGACATCGCGATGACCGGCGAGGTGACGTTGCGGGGGCGGGTGCTCCCGATCGGGGGCCTGCGCGAGAAGGCGGTGGCCGCCCATCGCAACCGCATTCATCACGTGATCATCCCGCAGCAGAACGTGCGCGACGTGGAGGAGTTGCCGCAGGAGGTGCGCGAGGCCGTGCACTTTCACCCGGTGAAGACGATGGACGAGGTGCTGCGCCTGGCGCTGGCCGGCGGGCCCTACGCCGGGGACGCCCCGTCGGCCGCCGCGCTCCGCCAATGACCGACGCGCCGCCGCGGCGGCCGGATCCGCTCGTCGTCCGCACCGTGGAGTTTCTGGGACCGATGGCCGCCCCGGGCGGCTGGCGGCCCGAGTCCTCGCTCCCCGAGGTGGCATTCGCGGGGCGCTCGAACGTCGGCAAGTCGTCGCTGCTCAACACGCTCGTGCGCCGCAAGAAGCTGGCCCGGGTGAGCAACACGCCGGGGCGCACCCGCGAGATCAACTTCTTCGCGATCAATGGCGAATTCACGCTCGTCGATCTTCCCGGATACGGCTACGCCCGGGTCTCGAAGACGCGCCAGGCCGAATGGCGCCCGCTCATCGAGGGCTACCTGACGGAGAGCCGCGAATTGCGCGGCGTGGTGCAGCTGCTCGATGCGCGGCACGACCCGTCGGGCGACGACCTGGCGATGCTCGATTTCCTGGCGGAGTTGGGCGCCCCGACGCTCGTGGCCGCCACCAAGGTGGACAAGTTGCGCCCCCGCGAACGCGCCACGCGGCTCGCGGCGCTGGCGCAGATCACCGGGATACCGGAAGCGCAGATCATCCCCTTCAGCGCGGTGGCCGGCGACGGACGCGACGAACTCGCCGAGGCCGTCATGGATTTGATTGCACAGCCGTCGTGGCGTACCACCTGACCCGGGAGTATCGACCGTGACCTTTCTTCCCCTGCGAGATCTGCCCGACCGCGCCATCTCCTCCCTGGCCCGCGACTGGCTGGAGGGATTGCATGCCTCGCTCGCCGATCCGGCGGTCGACCGCCCCCTGCTCTGCCGGCGGACGCTCACCGACATCTGGTATCCCGAATACGCGGGCAACTGGGAGACGGCGGTGGAGGACCGGAAGCTGCCGGCGGCCACCCGGATGGCGCTCGCGGCCATGGATCCCCGCAACATCACGCTGGAGCCGGAATACTACGCCGACTGTGACGACGCCCGGTTCCAGCGCGTGAAGCCGCTGCTCTGGCTCTGGTACTCGTTCGACCGGTCGCCGATGGGCGGCCAGAACGTGTGGACGGGCGTGCTGCTCCGCCGGCTGCTGGCGCCCCACATCTTCAAACGGGTGGGCGAGCGCTTCAAGGCGTTCCAGCACGTGGAGTTCTCGTTCGGCTACAACCTGGAAGTCGGCAACGACGTGGTGGTGCACCGGCACGTGCTGCTGGACGACCGCGGCGGCATCCGCCTGGGGAACGACGTGTCGCTCAGCGATTACGCCAACGTGTACAGCCACACGCACAGCATCGTCGATCCGCGGGAAGTGACCAACGTCTCGACGGTGATCGGCGACGGCGTGCGGATCACCTATCACGCGACGATTCTCGCCGGCGTCCACGTGGCCGAGCAGGGCATGGTGGGCGCGATGGCGGTGGCCACCGGCGACGTGCGGCCGTACCACGTGCACGTGGGCATTCCGGCCAAGAGCGTACGGGTGAAGCCCAACGCGCCCGAGAACGACGTCGTGCTGCGCACGAGCCGCCGCCAGCCCGACCCCGAGCAGCCCGGCGGCGACTGATCAGCGGACGCGCAGCACGTCCTTCACCCGATCCAGGTTCTCGTCGCCCAACAGGTGCACGATGTCGGCGATGGTGCGGCGCGAACGGGGCCAGGTACACCGCGCCATGGCCGCGTCCACCCCGAGCCACTCGAAGCGCTGGTGTTCCTCGCTCAGCACCACGTCGCCGGGATCGTCGACGAACGCCGCGAACACCACCGCCATCTGGATGCTCGACCGCCGCGGCAGATAGAACGGCTGCACGGCCACGCAGTAGAGCCGGTCGACCGCCAACCCCGTCTCCTCGGCGGCCTCGCGGGCGGCCGCATCCTCGGGCCGCTCGCCCTGATCGATGCTTCCGGTGACCACTTCCCACGAACCCGGGCGGATGGTGTCCTTGCCCCGCTGCAACAGGAGCACGCGCCATCCATCGGGGTGCGGATGCACCACGTAGCACTCGATGGTTCCGACGTCGACGGAGATCGGGGATTCGGGCACGGGAATTCCGGCTGAGCTGCGGGATACGCGGGCGCGCGGCGGACGCTTCAAATTACCCGATGCGGGAGGCGCGGCAACGCGCCGCAGCTCCTCGGCGGAGGTGCGCCCGGCACGCACGTGCGCCATGCCCGACTCCCAGAGCGTGCGCATGCCCGCCCGGCGGGCCGCTTCCGCCAGGCGCTCGGCCGGATCGCCAGCCGCCACCCGCCGTTCGAAGTCCGCGGAACCGACGAGCACCTCGACGATCGCCAGCCGGCCCCGGTAGCCGGCGCCTCCGCAGGCGGCGCACGGGGGACGCTCCGCCACCAGCGACGCCTGCTCCCGGGCCCCACTCGCGCGCCGGCACTCGTCACCCGCGCACTCGCAGCGCCGGCGGACCAGCCGCTGCGCCACGACGCCCTTGACGGCCGTGGCGATCTTGTACGGTGCCACGCCGAAGTCGGCCAGCCGCGTGACGGCGCTCGCAGCATCGTTGGTGTGCAGCGTGGAGAGCACCAGATGCCCGGTGAGCGAGGCCTGGATGGCGATCTCCGCCGTCTCGCGATCGCGAATCTCGCCGACGAGGATCACGTCGGGGTCCTGCCGCATGATCGAGCGGAGCGCCGACGCGAAGGTGAGCCCGGCCCGCTCGTGCACCTGGACCTGCACGATGCCGGGGATGCGATACTCGATGGGATCCTCGACGGTCACGATGTTCAGGTTGCGCTGCTGGAGGCGCTGGAGCGCCGCGTAGAGGGTGGTCGTCTTTCCGGAACCGGTGGGGCCGGTGACGAGAATCAGCCCTTCGCGGCACGCCAGCAGGGCGTCGATGCGGGCATGCTCGTCGGGGTGGAAGCCCATGGCGTCGAGCGAGCGCAGCGCCGAGCGCCGGTCGAGAATGCGGATGACCACCTTCTCGCCCCGCGATGCGGGGAGGGTGGACACCCGCAGATCGACGGCGGCCCCGTTCACCGCCACCCGTGCCCGCCCGTCCTGGGGCCGCAGCCGGTCGGCGATGTCGAGGCCGGAAACGATCTTGATGCGGGAGACCAGCGACCGGGCCATGGCGCGCGGCAGCGTTCGGGCATGCCGCAGCACGCCGTCGATGCGGTGGCGCACGGCGATGCCCTGCTCTTCGGGCTCGATGTGCACGTCGCTGGCACCGGCGGCAACGCCGTCGGCCAGCAGGTCGTCCACGAGGCGCGTGATGCTCGCGCCCTCGTCGTCGCCGAGCACGGGCGGCGCGAACTCCTGGTCGCCGGTGAGCATCTGGACGTCGCGGGCCGGTTCCGGCGGCGCCGCCGTGTTCGGCCCGTCGCCGTAGGCCGCGGCAACCGCTTCCCCGAGCGCGCCCGGGCTGGCCAGCGCGAAGCGCACGCTGCGTCCGGTGGCGAATTCGAGCGTGCGTTCGCACTCCAGGTCGAGCGGATCGGCGGTCGCGAGTACGATCCAGTCGTCGGTGGCGCGCAGCGGCAGCACGCGAAACCGCCGCGCCCAGCGTTCCGGAACGAGTGCGCGGGCCGCGGGGTGCGCCGCCGTGAGGTCGGCGACGTCCAGGCGAAAGTGCGCGGCGAGTGCCCGCAGGCGACCTTCGGCGTCGTCGGGCAGCGATCCGGCCGCATCGAGCACGCGCCGCGGCCAGTCCTCCTCGTAGACGGACGTTCCCATGCCGGCACGATGCCACCGGGCTGTGTTACCGGCCCCGCCATTCGGTCCCCGTCGACAGCGGAATCGCGCAGGCGGCGCAATCCGGGTCAGAGGATGCTCCAGAACTCCCGCGCGACGTCGATGGAAAAGGTCCACCGGCCCCCGCCCCGCAGGCCGCGCGCGACGTCCAGCCGCAGGAGGTCGAAGAACCCGACGAACCCGATGCCGGCCGAGGGGAACACTCGCTGCGAGGCACCGGATCCGGGGAGGGCGGGAATGCCCGGCACCGGATCGAGCGCCGCCAGGTTGAAATACGGCGCCAGGGTGGCGCGCGCCGGCGCCCGGCCGAACCCCCCGAGGGAGAACGCGTAGAAAGGCACGCCGAGCCGCGCCTCGAACCGCTGCGAGATTCCGCGGGAACCCACGAGCCCGTGCAGCGGGTAGCCCGGCGCCGTCACCGGGCCTCCGAAGTACACGAGCTGCTGGGGCGCGGCAGCGGCGCCGGCGCCATGCGCGACGGCCGCGTCGGTGTGGCTGGCGAACGTCCACGACCCCACGGCGGCGGTGACGTCGGCGACGAGCGAGCCGCGTTGCGCGTCGCGGGGCGGGAGCGTGCACCCCGCCCCACCCGGCGGACAGGCCGGCGCCCGCGTGGCGTGCCATTGATCGAACCGGAGCCGGGCGGTGGCCTGCAGGGCGCCCAGCCCGGCCGGCGCCTCGCGCGCAACGTCGACCTGGAAGTGCAGCGGTGCGTAGCGGGCGGCGTCGATGGTCGGGGCGAAGGCGCCGAGGGCGGGCCGGGCGTGCACGGCCACGGGACGGTGGGCCTCACGGGCCACGTCGACGGTCCAACGAAGTCCCGCGGCGGGCAGGCTCAGGTTGGCGCCCACGGCGCGGAGGTCGTACGGCTCGGTGGCGTCGCTGCCGAACTCCTGAGCGGCAAGGCTGTTGACGACGCGCGATCGTTCGGGCTCGTCGCGCACGTCGGCGAGCGTATGGCGGCCGTACAGGCTCAACGTCGTTCCGGTGGCGCTGGTCCAGTCGAGCGAAACCCCGCCCCGCAGGGTGGCGTCGTCGATGCCGTACTGCGGGCGCACGGCCGCCGACACGCCGCCGGCCACGTGTTCCTCCACGCCGAACCCCAGCGCGAGCCCCTGAACCCGGTTCACGCTTGCGAAGTCGCTGAGTCCGCGGGCACTCAGGCGCGTCTGCTCGGCCCGGCGCAGCGCCTGTTCCCGCACCAGGGCGCGTGCCTCGGCCTGCACGCGCCGCACGTCGGCGTCGGTGGTCACGCTCACGTCGGGGGGAAGGGAGTCGAGAATGTTGCCGTGCCACGGGTAGCGGTTCAGCACGGGCGGGGACGCCTGATCGTACTGCGGGCCGGTGAACGTCGCCGCGGGAATCGGCTCGTTGATCTTGTAGTCCGACACCTCCCACCGCCCGCGAATGATTCCACGCACCGGGTAGTCGAACCAGTTTCCGGTTCGCCGGATTTCGATCTCCTGGTGGCGGGGCAGCCAGTACTTCGTGCCGATGAGGCCGTTCTCGAGAACGATCGAGATGTCCTCCAGGGCGGGGTCGAGCAGCGCCGCCCGGGTGAAGCTGAACGCCATGCGGACCACCTGGCCGGAATGGCGGTCGAGGTACAGGGCGCCGACGACGGCCGGCTGCGTGGAGTCCTTCGGCCGGACCTTGACCTCGTACACGTCGAACGTCTGGCCGGGAATGGCGATGCGCAGGGAGTCGGCGATGGCGTAGTCGTAGCGTGCCATCCCGCCCGGCGAGAGCGGGTGCGGCACGTCGCGCACCTCGTCGCCCTCGCCCAGGCGGATGATGTTGGGAAAGTTGTTCTGCACGATGCCCAGGTGATCGCGGTGGTACAGGATGTCCGTGGGCAGCAGTGTCGTGTCGCGCCGGCCGATGATTCGCTGCTTGCTCTGGTCGGGCGACCGCCAATAGACTTGGAGCGCGAGTTGGTCGGTGCGCGCGATCTTGGGGGGCGTGGGAAACCCGCGGCCCAGTTGGACCAGGAACGTCAGGTATCCGTGCGCCGTGGCCTGATACTCCACGAGGCCGGTGTCGGCGAGCTGTTCGGCCCGGTGGTCGATGGCCGTGCGGACGACGGCCAGCGTGCGGGGATCGTTCCAGGTGGTCTGCGCGGCCAACGGGGTCCCCGCGCTGCCGAGCAGGAGCGCGGGACCGAACGCACGCAGCACCGAACGAAGGGAGCGGCCACCACGCGCCGGCACGAACCCGCAGGGCGGCGCGCCCTGCGCGGGGGCGGCGCACGGGAAAGCGCAGGTTGGGTTACCACGACGGCGGTGGAGCATTGCCTCAAGTATCGCGGCCGGTGCTCCGCCGATCAACGGACGAACGATGAGCTTCGACGGATTTCAGGCGCGCGCCGAGCGCGGCCATCTGGTGCCCGTGTGGCGCGAGTGCGTGCTCGACACCGAGACGCCGGTGGCGGCGTTCACCAAACTCAAGCGGGGGCCCTTTTCCTTCCTGCTCGAGTCGGCGCCGGCGGGCAGCGAGACATGGTCGCGCTTCACCTTCATGGGCACCGAGCCCCGGGCGGCCTGGCGCCTGACCGACGGCCGCGTGGAGGACTGGACCCCGGAGGCCGGGTGGCACGCGGCCCGCACTCCCGCCGACCCGCTGGACGATCTCGACCGGCTGCTCAAACGGCATCCGCCGGTCGACGTCCCCGAGCTCGGCGAGTTCTGGAGCGGAGCCGTGGGCTACTTCGGCTACGACGTGGTGCGGTGCATCGAACGGCTGCCCGACGCCCCGCCGCGCACGCTCAACGCGCCCGATGCGCTGTTCGTGTTCACCAACCTGCTGGTGGTGGTGGACAACCTGCGGTCGCGGGCCCGCTTCGTGGCCTCGGTGCCGGTTCCCCAGCGCTGCACCGATGCCGAATTGCGGGCGCTCTACGACCGCGCCGAAGCGGACATTGGCGACGCCATGCAGCGCCTGCGGGCCCCCGGCACCCTGCCGCCGCTCGAACTCGACGAATCGGCGCCGCCGGCGGTGGGCCGCTCCAACTACGAGCGGGACAAGTACCTGCGCGACGTCGCCCGGATCAAGGACTACATCGTGGCCGGCGACGCCTTTCAGGTACTGCTGGCCCGGCGCATCGTGATCCCGCACGATTTCTCGTCGGCCCTGCTCTACCGTGCCCTCCGCGTGGTGAACCCGTCGCCCTACATGTACCATCTGGAACTCGACGGCGTGGAGCTGGTGGGAAGTTCGCCCGAGCTGCTGGTGCGGGTGTCGGAAGGTCGGGTTACCGTGCGCCCGATCGCCGGCACGCGGCCGCGCGGCCGCACCGCCGCCGAGGATGAGGCGCTCACCGTTGAGCTGCTGGCGGACGAGAAGGAGCGCGCCGAGCACCTGATGCTCGTGGACCTCGGCCGCAACGACGTGGGGCGCATTGCCCGGTACGGCAGCGTCACCGTCACCGACCTGATGGTGGTGGAGCGCTATTCGCACGTGCTGCACATCGTGAGCCAGGTGGAGGGGATGATGCGGCCGGAGCTGTCGGCCATGGACGCGTTCCGGGCCACCTTTCCGGCGGGCACGATGACCGGCGCCCCGAAGATCCGCGCCATGGAGATCATCGACGAGCTGGAACCCGAGCGCCGCGGCCCGTACGCCGGCGCCGTCGGGTACCTCTCGGCGGGCGGCCGCCGCATGGACATGGCGATCACCATCCGCACGTGCGTCATCGCCGGCGGTGAAGCGTCGGTGCAGGCCGGCGGGGGGATCGTCTACGACTCGGTGCCCGAACGCGAATGGGAAGAAACCGAGAACAAGGCGCGGGCACTGCTCACGGCCATCGGACGGGTCCGGGGCCCGCGCGCCGCCGGCTGAGCCCGCGCCGCCGGGGGAGGAGGAAAGTCCCCGGCACCGCTGGTCGCCCGCCGCCGTTGGGGGCATATTCCGGGCCGATGCCCTACAAGCTGACGAGCGCCGACCACACGCTGAGCTTCGAGCTGCCGCCCGACGCGGCGCAGATCGTGGGCCGCGCGCCCACGTGCGACATCCCGATCATCGATCCCACGATTTCCCGCCGCCACGCCGAGATCCGCTGCACCGACGGCGCCGTGGCGGTCCGCGATCTGGGCTCGAGCAACGGGACGTTCGTGAACGGCACCCGCGTGGACACGGGCACCGTGGCGGTGGGCGACACGATCACGTTCGGCAAGGTGGAATTCGCGCTCCAGGAGGTGCAGGCGCCGGCGCCTCCCCCACCGGCGGAGCTCCGGACGCCGCCGAGCGCGACCATCGTTCGCCAGCGCCCGGTGAGTGCCCGGACCCCGCCGGCCGCCGCTCCCGGGGTCCCGTCGGCACCGGCCGACAAGGACCGCGAGAAGCTCGCGACGCTGCTCGAAGTGTCCAAGGGCCTGGGGCGCGCCGTCGACACCGACGCCATCCTCGACCAGATCGTTCGCTACGCGTATCAGATTCTCGAGGTGGACCGCGTGGCCATCCTGCTGCTCGACGAGCAGGGCGAGTTGGCGCCGAAGATCTCGCGCGACAAGCGAGGCGCCGACGCGCCCCGCATGGTGCCCCAGTCCATCGCCCGGGCCGCGGTGGCCGACCGGGTGGCCATTCTCACCGACAATGCGGGCGAGGACGCGCGCTTCGGGGGCGAGTCGGTGGTGCTGCAGCAGGTGCGGTCGGCCATCTGTTCGCCGCTCATCGGCAGCGAGGACCGGGTGTTGGGCGTGCTGTACGTGGACAACGTGTCCACGGCGCACCGGTTCACCGACGACGACCTGGACTTCGTGGTTGCGTTCAGCGGGATCGCCGCCGTGGCCATCGAGAACAGCCAGTTCGCCGAGCGCATCCGGCGCGAAACGCTGGCCCGCAGCAACTTCGAGCGCTACTTCACCCCCCAGCTGGCGCAACGCATCGCCTCGTCGGCGGGGGCCACGCGGCTGGGCGGCGACAAGCGCAAGGTGGCGGTGCTGTTCAGCGACATCCGCGGATTCACGCCGCTGTCGGAGACCATGAACCCCGACGACATGGCGCGGCTGCTCAGCGAGTACTTCACCGAGATGGTGGATTGCGTGTTCCGCCACGACGGAACGCTCGACAAGTTCATCGGCGACGCGGTGATGGCGCAGTGGGGCGCCCCGATCGGGAATCCTCGCGATCCGGACATGGCGGTGCGCGCGGCCATGGACATGATGCGCGAACTCGATACGCTGAACGCCAAGTGGAGCGCGCAGGGGCGGCCCGAACTGCAGATCGGAATCGGGCTCAACTACGGCGATGCGTTCGCCGGGAACATCGGGTCCGAACGGCGGCTCGAATTCACGGTCATCGGCGATACCGTGAACACGGCGAGCCGCCTGTGCTCGGTGGCCGGTCCGCGGGAGATCCTGATCACCGAGACCATGCGGGCGGCCCTCTCCGACCGGCCCGTGCTCGAGGAGCGCCCGCCGATGGAGCTTAAGGGCAAGAGCCGGGCGGTGCCGGTGTTCCGCGTCGTGGTGTGAGCACCCGCGCGCTGCCGGCGGGTTACGAGCACATCCGCATCGGGCACGTCGAGGGAGTCGCCGCGGCGGCGCTGGCGCCGCTGCTCCGCGAGGTGCTCGCCGCCGGCGCCCTGTACGACTTCGCACGCCTCCGCCCCGGCGCCGAAACGCTGACCGGGCGCCAGCCCGCCTACGCCGTGCCGCTGCCCGGCGGCGACGGCCGGATGGTGGTGCGCCACAACCGGCACGGCGGCCTGCTGGCCGGGCTCACCGGCGACCGGTTCCTCTACCCGACGCGCGCCCCGCACGAATTCCGCATCTCCGCCCGTCTGCGCACGGCCGGTGTGCCGACGCCTCAGATGCTGGCCTACGCCGTCTACCGGTCGGGCCCGTTCGCGCGTTCGGACGTCGCCACGCGGATGGCGGTGCCGGCGTGGGATCTGGCGAAGAGTCTCGCCGCGGGCGACGTCGCCGGGCGCCGCCGCGACCTCGATCTCACCGCGACGCTCCTCGCCACCCTCTCGCGCGCCGGTGCCCGGCACCACGACCTGAATGCGAAGAACGTGCTGATCGGCGTGCTCGACCCGCCCCCCGCCGGTGGCGGAGGCCCACCCGGGGGATCCCCCCCGGCCGGGGCGGAACTCCGGGCGATCGTGCTCGACGTGGACCGGGTCACCTTTGGATGGGCACCCGAACTGGCGCTCGCGCACAACCTGCGGCGGCTCGACCGCTCGCTGCGCAAACGACGGGACCTCTTCGGCGAGGCGGTGGGGGATGAGGAGATCGCGGCCCTGGCCCGCGCCGCCGCCGAGCGGCTGTGACCGGCGCGGCTACTCGCCGATGATCTTGATCACCACGCGCTTGCGCCGCTGGCCGTCCCACTCGCCGTAGAACACCCGCTGCCAGGGCCCGAAGTCCAGCTTGCCGCCGGTAACCGGCACGATCACCTCGTGTCCGATGGTCAGCGAGCGCAGGTGCGCGGCCGCGTTGTCCTCCCCGGTGTCGTTGTGCCGGTAGCGATCGGGATCCCAGGGCGCCACGGAGTGTTCCAACCAGTGCAGGATGTCGTGCCAGAGGCCGGACTCGTGGTCGTTGACGAACACCGAGGCGCTGATGTGCATGGCCGACACGAGGGCGAATCCCTCGACGATGTGGCTGGCCTCGAGTTGCGCCTCCACCTCGTCGGTGATGTCGATGATCTCCTGGCGCTGCTTGGTGTTGAACCAGAGATAATGGGTGTGGGAGCGCATGACGTGCAGACTAGGAACCGACCGGGCGTCCGGCAAGCACCGCGTCGTAGACACGCTCGGTGGCATCGGTCATCCGCTCCACGGAGAACGACTCGGCGCGTTCGCGGGCCGAATCGCCCAGCCGGCCGGCCAGCGAGGGATCGTTGACCAGCCGCGCGATGGCCGCGCCCAGCGCGTCGGGATCGCGAACCGGCGCCAGCAGGCCGTCGATGCCGTCGCGCACGACCTCGGGAATGCCGCCGGCGCGCGTGGCGGCGATCGGACGCCCCAGAAACAGCGCGTCGAGCAGCACCGATCCCATGCCCTCCTCGTGCGAACTGAGCACGAACACCGACGCCGCGGCGATCAGATGGTCGGCGTCGGTCCGGAAGCCGGCCAGATGGATGTAGTCCTCCGCCCCCTGTGCGCGAATCTCGGCCTCGACGACCGGCCGGAGCTTGCCCTCGCCGGCCAGCAGGCCGTGCAGCGCCGGGACGTCGCGACGGGCGCGCACCACCGCCCGCACGAAATTGACGGGATCCTTGTGGCCCACGAGCTGGGCCACCTGGACGGCGAGCGGCGCCCCCGGCGGGATACCGAGGTCCGACAGCGTGGCCGCCGACGCCGGCGGAATGTCACGGTGGACGTCCACGCCGTCCGGCACCACGCAGATGCGCCACCGCTCCACCCCACTGGCAACGAGTACATCGGCCACGGCGCGCGAGACCGCGATGAGGGCCGAAGCGCGGGCGTACTTCCACCGGGTGCCGGGATTCTCGCGCAGCCGGAAGTCCACGCGGCGCGAGATCACGAGCTTGGCGCGGGTGCCCACGATGGCCAGCGCCCCGAGCGTCACGTCGTGCCCCGTATGCGCGTGGACGATGTCGATGTCGAACCGGCGAATCGCCCGGCGGACGCGGTACACCCGCAATGGATCGCCCTCGAAGCGGGGCGAGCAGTTGACCACCGGGAGGCCGGCATCGCGGACGCGCTGGGCGAGCGGGTGCCGCGAACGGGCGGCCACCGTGGACAGATGGCCGCGGCGCGCCAGTTCCACCGCCAACCAGAACGCCTGGCGCTCGCCCCCGCGCCAGCCCCGCTCGGTATCCAGGTGGAGAATGCGCATCCGGATGATCCCCGGCGTCGCCGCCGTCGTGATTCGGGATCGGGAAGGTAACGGGTCTTGATTACCCCGACCCGGCCGCCGAAGTTGCGCGGCAGAGTGCACCAGAATCTAACGCCCGCGCCGGCTCCCCGGCGGCTCTTGCTCGTGAGTCTCGACAACCTCGGAGACCTCGTCTTCGCCTCGGCGCTGGCGCCGCCGATCCGCCGACGATACCCCGGCGTCTCGATCACGCTCTGGTGCAAGCGGTACACGCGCGACATCGGCGCCCTGATGCCCGACGTGGACCGCGTGATCGCGGCGGACCCGTACTGGGACCGCGCACCGGGCCGCCCGCGCGGCAACCGGCTGCGCTTCCTCGCCGCGATGGCGAAGGTGCGCCTGGGGGGATTCGACACCGCCGTGCTGGCCGCCGCGCCCTGGCGCACGGCCCGCGTGGTGGCGCGGTGCGGCGTGCCGGTGCGCATCGGACTCGAACGGCGAAAGAACGCCCGCTGGCTCACGCATCCCCTGCCCCGCGAGGACGTCCATCGGCCCGTGCTCGACGAGGAGGGCCGGCTGCTCGGCCCGCTCGGCATCGACCCGGCCCCGGTGCGCTACCGGCTCGACGCGACGCGACTGAGGCCGCGCCCGGACGTGGAGCGCGCGCTCCCGGGACGCGTGGTCGCGCTCCATCCCTTTGCGAGCAAGCGGTCGCGCTGCGTGCCCGTGCCGGTGTGGATCGTGGCCGCACGCGAGCTCGAACGGCAGGGGTTCGATCCGCTCTGGCTGGGCAGCACGGCCGAGCTGAACGAGGTGCGCGCCTCGGGCGGAAGCATGGGATGGACCTACGTGGACCAGTTCGGCGGGCGCCTCGTCGACACCGCCGCCGCGCTGGCGCGGGCGACGCTGTTCATCGGACACGATTCGGGACCGCTGCACGTGGCCGGCGCCTTCGGGGTGCCGGCGGTGGGGATCTACGCGCCCGGGGAGCCCGACCGCGCGTTCCCGCAGGGCATCGGCCCCTCGCGCATGATCGTGCGCCCCTCGCCCGACCGGATCACCCCCGCCGAGATCGTGGACGCCGCGCTCTCGCTCGGCGCGGTAACTTCCGGTCCATGATCGACGCCAGCCTGGATCGCATCGGGATCGTGATGATGAGCGCGGTGGGAGACGCCGTGCACGTGCTCCCGGTCATCAACGCCCTCAAGCGGTCGCACCCCCGCAGCCGGATCAGCTGGGTGCTGCAGCCCGGCCCGGCCACGCTGGTGCGTGGGCACCGGTCGGTGGACGACATCGTGCCGTTCGACCGCAGCCGTGGCTGGCGCGCGTTCACCGACGTCCGTGCCGAACTCGCGCGCCGCCCCATGGATCTGGTGATCAACCTGCAGGTGTACTTCAAGGCGGGAATCGTCACGGCGTTCACCCGGGCCCCCATCAAGCTGGGCTTCGACCGGGCGCGGGCGCGCGACATGAACTGGCTGTTCACGAACCGGAAGATTCCACCACACGCCGGCCAACACGTCCAGGACCAGTATTTGGAGTTTCTCACCGCGGTGGGCGTGTCGCCCGAACCGGTGGAGTGGGACCTCGGCCCGTGGCCGGACGAACGCGAATGGCAGCGGACGTTCTACCGGCAGTTCGAACGGCCGGTGGCGGCGATCGTCGTCGCCACGAGCAAACCGGAAAAGGACTGGGCGCCCGAACGGTGGGCGGAGGTGGCCGACGCGCTCCACCACGACTTCGGATTGCAGCCGGTGCTGGTGGGTGGGCGTTCGCCGCGCGAGGTGCACGCCGAGCGCGTGATCCTCGAGCGGGCGCGGTGCCGGCCGCATTCGGCGCTGGGCAGCGGACTTCGCAATCTGGTGGGCATCATGGACGGCGCGGCGCTCGTGCTGGCGCCCGATACCGGGCCGCTGCACATGGCCGTCGCGCTCGACCGTCCGGTGGTGAGCCTGCTCGGCTACACCAACCCCAGGCGCACCGGTCCCTACCGCAAGTTCCACGACCTGATGATCGATGCCTACGGCGATCCCGGCGAGGACTATCCGATCTCGATGGAGAACCGCCCCGGGCGCATGCCCCGGATCACGGTGCGCGACGTGCTGGACCGCGTGGACCGCTGGCGCACGGCGTACGGCGTCGACTACGGCCGGGCCACTTCGAGCGGGCCGAAGGCGTAGCGCAAGCCGAGCCGCTCGAACAGCCGCACCATGCGGTTGACGGCGAGCCCCATCACCGCGAAATAATCGCCGTCCACGCGGGTGATGATCGTCGCCCCGTAGCCCTGGATGCCGTACGATCCGGCCTTGTCCATCGGCTCGCCGGTGGCGATGTAGGCCGCGATGTCGTCGTCGGAGAGCGCCCGGAAGGTGACGCCCACCTCCTCCACCGCGGACTCCACGCGCCCCTGCCAGGCCACGGCCACCGCCGTCATCACCACGTGCGAGCGGCCGCTCAACTGCCGGAGCATGCGGGCGGCGTGGTCGGCCGATTCGGGCTTGGCGAGAATCTCCCCGTCCACCACCACCGTGGTGTCGCTGCCGATCGTGACCGCGTCGCGATCGCCGAGGGCGGTGGCCTTCTCGCGGGCCAGCCGCTCCACGTAGGCGGCGGGCGACTCGCCCGGGCGCACCGACTCGTCCACGTCCGCCGGCTGCACCCGATGCGGAATGCCGATGAGCGTGAGTAGATCCCGCCGCCGGGGCGACGCCGAGGCGAGTATGACCCGGGGGCCTGTCAGCGTTCGAGCCACAGCGTCACCGGGCCGTCGTTCACCAGTTCCACGTCCATCATCGCGCCGAATTCCCCCGTTTCCGTCCGCACCCCGCGTTCCCGCAGCAGCGCCACGAACCGCTCGTACAGCGGCACCGCCACCTCGGGCCGCGCCGCGTCGATGAAGCTGGGCCGCCGCCCCTTGGCGGCATCGCCGTACAGCGTGAACTGCGACACCACCAGCAGCGCGCCGTCCACGTCGGCGAGCGCGAGGTTCATCTTGTCCTCGGCGTCGCTGAACAACCGCAGCCCGATCACCTTGTCGGCCATCCAGGCGAGCTCCGCTTCGGTATCGGTGTGCGTGAACCCCACGAGCAGCAGGAATCCGCGCCCGATGGTTCCGGTGACGCGTTCGCCCACGCGCACCTGGGCGCGCGACACGCGCTGGAGCAGAATTCGCATGGAGGCAGAATATAACGCCCGTCCCGCGGCGCCAATGCGGGAGCCGCACCCCACGCGTTCTCCGTTCCCTCCGTGACCGTCCGTTCAGTCCGTATCCGAGGCGTACACAGCCGACCCGCCCCGGATCCGCGTGGCTCGTCGACCGCTCAGCAGGACCAGGTCTCTACGCGGGTGGATACGGACTGAACGGAGTGAACGGACTTGAACGGAGAATGCAGGGGGAGCACCAACGTGCCGGGGCGGCGCCACCCTTTCGGGTCCGCCGTCGGAGCCGCAACTTTCCGTGCCACGCTCCCGCCAGACCCCCGCCACCTACGCCCGCCGCCATGCCGCTCTACGCCCGACGCCTCGACGACCTTGGCGTCGAAGGTTCGTTCACCTTCGGCGAGGAGATCGCCCGCTGCGTCGCCGCCGGGCGTGACGTCGTGCGGCTCACCATCGGCGAGCCGGATTTCCACAGCACGCCGCACGTGAACGAGGCCGGGATCGCGGAGATCCGGCGCGGCAACACGCACTACGCCGATCCGCAGGGCATCCTCCCGCTGCGCACGGCGATCGCCGAGTACGTCTCGCGCACGCGCGGCCTGGCGGTGGACGCGAGCCGCGTGGTCGTGCTGCCGGGCGCCAAGCCCTCGATCTCGCTCACCATGCAGACGTACGTCGACCCCGGCGACGAGGTCGTCTACCCGAGCCCCGGCTTCGCGATCTACGAATCGTGGACCACGTTCGTGCGCGGGGTGCCGGTGCCGCTCCGGCTGCGCGAGGACCGCGACTTCACCTTCACGGCGGCAGACCTGGCGGCGCTCCTCACGCCGAAGACGAAGCTGATCGTGCTCTGCTCGCCGTCCAATCCCACCGGCGGCGTGCTGCCGGCGCGCCTGTTGGCCGAGGTGGCCGCCGTGATCCGCGAGCGGTGCGGCCCCGAGGTGCGCGTCTACTCCGACGAGATCTACGAGCACATCCTGTTCGACGGCGCCGAGCACGCGAGTATCGCCTCACAGCCGGGGATGGCCGAGCGCACGATCATCGCCAGCGGGCACTCGAAGGGATTCGCGATGACCGGCTGGCGGCTCGGCTGGGCGGTGCTGCCCACGGCGGCGGAGGCGCAGACGTTCAAGCGGCAGGTCATCCAGACCACGTCGTGCGTGCCGCCGTTCACGCAGGAGGCGGGGCGGGTCGCGCTCGAACGCCCCGAATCGTACACGGCCATCGCGGCGATGGTCGCCGAGTTCCAGAAGCGCCGCGACTGGGTGGTGCCGGCCCTCAATGCGATTCCCGGCGTCACCTGCCGGACGCCGCAGGGAGCCTTCTACGTTTTCCCCAACGTGAGCGGCGCCTGCGAGCGGTTGGGCATTCTGGCGGCCTACGAGGCGCTGGACGCCGACGCGCGGCGCCGCACCTCCCCGTCGCGGCTCTTCCAGCTGTTCGCGCTGTACCACCATGGCGTGGCCGTCCTCCACCGCGAGTCGTTCGGCACGCGCGGCGCCGGCGGCGAGCACTTCGTACGACTCTCGATCGCGACGTCACTGGACGTGCTCCGGGAAGGTGTGGCGCGGCTCGGCGCCGCGGCGACCGACCGGGCCGGCTTCGCGCGATTCATGGCCGAACCGGAAGCCGCCCGATGAGCCGCGTCTTCGTCACCCGCCGGATCCCGCAGGCGGGGTTGGATCTGCTCGCGCAGGTGAACGCCGAAGTGCGCGTCGGGCAGCCCGACGACGAGGCGCCGGTACCGCGCGCGGTGCTCGAGGCCGGGGTGCGCTGGGGCGACGTGCTGCTCAGCCTGCTCACCGAGCCCATCGACCGGGCGCTGCTCGCGCTCAACCCGGCGCTGCGCGGTGTGGCCAACTATGCCGTCGGATTCAACAACATCGACGTCGACGCGGCGTCCGAGCTGGGGATCCCCGTGAGCAACACGCCCGGCGTGCTCACCGACACGACCGCCGATCTGACATGGGCGCTGCTGCTGGCGGTGGCGCGACGCATTCCGGAAGCCGACGCCTACATGCGCGGCGGCCGGTACCGCCTGTGGGGGCCCCGGCTCCTGCTCGGCGCCGACGTGAGCCCCGGGGGAAGCGGACGCCGCAAGGTGCTCGGGATCGTCGGGTTCGGACGCATCGGCAGCGCCGTCGCCCGGCGGGCGCTGGGCTTCGACATGGAGGTGCTGGCGTACGACCCGCACGCCCGCGACCGGATCGACGCCGCGGCCGGGGTCCGGTGGGCGGAGCTGGACGCGCTGCTGCGCGACAGCGACTTCGTGACGCTCCACCCGCTGCTCACCGACGAGACGCGGCACCTGATCGACGGGCCGGCCCTCGCGCGAATGAAGCCCACGGCGTATCTCATCAACGTGTCACGCGGACCGGTGGTGGACGAGGCGGCGCTCGTGGCGGCGCTGCGGACCGGCGGGATCGCCGGCGCCGCGCTCGACGTGTACGAGGACGAGCCGGCGATGGCGGCCGGCCTCGCCGAGTGCGGCAATGTGGTGCTCGCCCCGCACATCGCCTCGGCGAGCACCGACACCCGCAACCGCATGGCCACGATGGCGGCGGCCAACGCCGTGGCGCACCTGCGCGGCGAGCCGGCGCCCGACGTCGTGAATCCCGACGTCTACGATTCGGCGGCCTATCGCCGGCGGGCGCCCGCCCGATGAGTCCCGCCTCCGCCCCGCCGCCGGCCGCGGCCCCGCTCGCGCAGACGCTCGACGTCGAGACGCCGGAACTCGTCGTCCTCTCGTACACGCTGGCCGGTCTGGGGTCGCGCGCCTACGCGGCGATCATGGACTATTTCATCTCCCTGGCCCTGCTGCTCGGCATCTCCTTCATCGCCGGCCTCGTCGGCGCCACGGGGAGCGTCTTCTCGGCCGGAGCGAGCACGGCCTGGGTGCTCGGCGTGGTGATCTTCGCCCAATTCGCCGTGCTCTGGGGGTACTACGTGCTGTTCGAGGCGCTGGCCGACGGCCAGACGCCGGGCAAGCGCGCGCAACGGCTCCGCGTGGTGCGCGACGGCGGCTACTCGATCACCTTCGGTGCGTCGGCGATTCGGAACCTCGTGCGCGTCGTCGACATGCAGCCGTTCTTCACCTACGGCATCGGGATGACGAGCGTGCTCCTGTCGCGCAGCGGCAAGCGACTGGGCGACTACGCCGCGGGGACGATCGTGGTCCGGGAAAATCTCTCGCCTCCGCCGTCGCCGGCACCGGCTGCCCCGGCCGGGCCGCCCACCGACACCCCGGTGCTGCACACCCGGCTCGGCGAGGACGAGTACGCGGTGCTCGAACGGTTCGTCGATCGCAGCGCCGACCTCCCGGCCGACCGGCGGCGTGCCCTCGCCGCGCAGTTGGCCGGGCGATTTGCCGGGGCGCTCGTCGACTTCGACGGCAGCTCGGACGTGGCGCGGCTGCACCGGCTGCGGGAGGCCGAACGCGCGGCGCGGCAGTCGGGACTGGCGGCGCGCCACGAGACGGGCGCGGCCCGCGACCGCCACGCGATCGTCGCCGCGGGCAGTTCGCGGTGGGCGGCGTTCGCCACGCAGCTCGCCGAGGCCCGGCGCGGCGGCCTGGCGCGGCTCGGGGAGGACGGCGTGCGCGACTTCGTCCAGCAGTATCGCGACGTGGCCGCCGATCTCGCGCGGCTGTCCACCGCGGCCCGGGGGCGCGAATCGCCGGAACTGTTCTACCTCAACCGGCTGGTGGCCGGCGCGCACAACCTGCTGTACCGCCGCCGGTCGATTCCGGCGCGCGATGCGGCGCGGTTTCTGTTCGCCGACGTGCCGCGCGAGATTCGCCGCTCCTTCCGTCCGATCGCCCTCGCCGCCGCGCTGCTCTTTCTGCCGGCGTTCATCGCCGGCACGGCCGTGTACCGGGAGCCGCAGGTGGCGCGGATGCTCCTGCCCGCCGGCATGCTCGACCGGGCCGCGGAGGGTGTGCAGCGCGCGCGTTCGGGCGAAGGATACATCCCCGATCCGCAGGTGTTCCGGCCGGTGATGGCGTCGACGATCATCGCCAACAACGTGCAGATCACCTTCGCCGCCTTCGCCTTCGGAATCACCGCCGGACTGGGCACGGTGTGGCTGCTGATCGCCAACGGCATCAGCATCGGCGCGGTGGTGGGCCTCTACGCGTCCAAGGGCATCGCGTCCCTCCTGTTCGCGTTCGTCGCGCCGCACGGCGTACTCGAGCTGTCGGCCATCTGCATTGCCGGCGGGGGCGGGTTCCTGCTCGCCGCGGCACTGCTGATTCCCGGCGACCGCACCCGGCGCGCCGCCCTCATCGAGAACGGCGGCCGGGCCATCCGCCTGATCGCCGGTTCCTCGCTGCTGCTGGTGGTGGCCGGCACGCTGGAGGGATTCGTGTCGCCCATCGAGTGGTGGCCCCTGACGGTGAAGCTCGCCGTGTCGGGGGTGACGGCGGTAGCGCTCGTCGAATACCTGCGGCTAGCGCGCGGCCCCGCGCCCACCGCGTCCCCGACGTCAGAGAGCGCCGCGGCTCTTGATCTCGAGGTAGCGGTTGACGACGCCGGCGGTCATGACGCGCGGTGAGACGTCGAGCACCACGGCCCCGGCGCGCCGCATGCGCTCCAGCGCGCCCTCCCGGGCCTCGATGAGTTCCTCGGCGGCGGCACTCTCGTAGGCGGCGTCGGCCCCGCTGCCGGCGGCCGGCAGGAGGGCCGCCCGGAACACCGCGTCGTTGCGGAGCGCCACGACCAGCGCCAGGTGGTGCGCCGCGCTCCGTGTGACGTGGGCGACGAGAGCCTGCGACGCCCGGGCATCGATCACGTCGGTGAAGAAGACGATGAGCGCCCGCTTGCGCTGGTGGGCGGCGAGAAAGCGAAACGCCGCCGCGTAGTCGGGCTCGCGCAGCGTCGGCTCCAGCGGGACGAACGCGTCCCGGACCCGCCGCAGCGCGCCGCGGCTCTGCAGCGCCGGTACGAAGGCCCGCACCTCGTCGTCGAACACCAGCGTGCCCACGCGGTCGCCGGCCGCCACGGCCACGTCGGTGAGCACGAGCGCCGACGACAACGCCTGCTCGAAGCGCGTGTATCGGCCCGCGAGCTGCGTCATGCCCCGCCCCGCATCGATGAGCGTGATCACGGTCTGCGACCGCTCGATCGTGTACTCGCGGGTGATGAGCTTGGCGCGGCGGGCCGTCGCCTTCCAGTCGATGTCCCGCGGATCGTCGCCGAGCACGTAGTCGCGAAGTCCCGCGAACCCCCGCCCCTCGCCCCGCCGCCGCAGCGCGCGGATGCCGACCGTGTCCAGGCGGTGCTGCATGGCCAGCAGGCGCAGGCGGCGGACGCCGCTCACCGAGGGCGTCACGAGCATCGCGTCGCTCATCGGCGCCGTATACCGGACCGCCATCAGCCGCCATGGGGTACGCAGGCGCAGCGCCACATCGCCCAGCACCGCGCGGCCGCGGGCCATGCCGGTGAGGGTGAAGGGCACCGCCTGCTCCATGCCAGGGTCGAGCGGGAACTCGACGCGGTGTACGCCGCCCCGCACGAGCGCCGGCATCCGGTCGAACAGCTCCACGACGAGCGGCCGCGACCATCGTGCCGCGAGGCGGTATCGCCCGTCCACCTGATCGCCGATTCCCACGCTGCCGGGCACCTCGCGCGTCAACGCGAGCAGGCGCCACGGGGGCAACCGCACCACGTCCCACGCGGCGGCGAGCACGACGAGCGCCAATCCGGCGGCGGCCGCCGGCGCCGCCGCCGCACCGGGCAGCAGCCAGAGCAGCGAGGCCACCGCCAGCGCCGCGGCAAGCCGCGGCGTGGGGGCGAACCGGAACACCGGCCCGTCGCGCGCCAGGAGGCGGCGCAGATTCACCGCGGCGCCTCGACGTGCACGAGAACCGCCTGCAACACGTCGTCGGCCGTGCGGCCCTCGACCTCGAGTTCGGGCGCCAGCGTCACCCGGTGGCGCAGCACCGCCGGCACGCGCTCCTTGACGTCGTCGGGGGTGACGTAGTCGCGCCCCTGCAGCACGGCGGCCGCCCGGGCGGCGCGCATGAGCGCCACGGTGGCGCGCGGCGACGCGCCCAGCGACAGCGCCGTTTCGGTGCGCGTGGCCCGGGTGACGTCGGCGATGTACCCCCGGACCTCCGGCGCCACGCGCACGGTATCTGCCAGCGAGCGCAGCGCGTGCGCCTCCTCCGGCGACATCACGGCCGGCACGGGGGTCTCCGCCACGCGGTCGGGATCGAATCCCGACTCGTGCAGCGCCAGCATCTGCAGCTCGGCGTCCGACGAGGGATAGCCGATGATCGTCTTCAGGAGGAAGCGGTCGAGCTGCGCCTCGGGCAGCGGATACGTGCCCTCGTGTTCCACCGGATTCTGGGTGGCGTACACGGTGAACATCGGATCGAGCGGCCGCGTGACGCCGTCCACGGTGACCTGCCGCTCTCCCATGCCTTCCAGGAGCGCCGCCTGCGTCTTGGCGGGCGCCCGGTTCACCTCGTCCGCCAGCAGCAGGTCGGTGAAGATCGGGCCCGGTTGGAACTCGAAGCCGCGCGCGGGGTCGCGGAGCATCGAGACCCCCGTGACATCGGACGGCATGAGGTCGGGCGTGAACTGGATGCGCGCCACGCGGATGCCCAGCGCCTGAGCGAGGGTGCGCACGAGGAGCGTCTTCGCCGTGCCCGGCACGCCCTCGATCAACAGATGGCCGCGGGCGAGGAACGCGACGAGCGCATCGTCGATGGCCGCGTCCTGACCGATGACCCGTTGGGCCACGGCCTGGCGCAGCCGGCCCAGCAGTTCGGCGCCCTGCTCGATGGAGAGATTCATGATGGGAGTGAAGTGAGTGAAGATTCAATGTGGCGGAGCGCATCACGCACCGCCGCCAGCTCGTGGCGCGATATGGTTTCCGCCATCGCGTGACGCACGCGCGCGGCGTCGGCCGCCAGCGCCGGATGCAGGCGCACCGCGCGCTCCAGGAATTCCTCGTCCGTGCGCCCCGCGGCGTCCCGACGGCCCGCCGTCCCGGCGCCGCCCGCCCGCCGGCGCACGCCGCGGAGCATCCGCACCGTCGCCGTCCGCGTCGCCCGCACCTGGGCGTATGCCCGCGCCAGCGCGTCCACGTGCTCGAAGGGCGACCGCCGTTCCACGCGCGTGACATCGCGCGGGGCGAGCGCCCGGGGGGCCGCCGCCAGGAGGAGCACCAGGCCCGCCCCCAGGAGCTGGAACAGCACGTGCCCCGACGGCGTGCGGCCGAGATAGGCGGCAATCGCCGTCACCGTGCCGGGCTGGGCGCCGAAGCCCTGATGGTATTCATCGAAGACGAGATGCGTGCGCGGCGACGCGCCACCATCGCGCAGGTACTCGAGCGCCTGCACGGCGACCACGCTCAGCCCGTTCTCGCAGAAGCGAATGGCGTCGTTGCGCAGCAGGTCGGGATCGGAGGCCACGACCACGCGACCACGCCCCAGCGGAAAGCCGACCACCGCGGGCCGGCTCGCGGCGTCCGGCCCCCGCGTCGTGACCCGCGCGAATTCCACCAGCCCCGCAGGGGCCGGCCCCGTCCAGCGCAACGCGTAGAGCAGCACTTGATCGTTGGGCCAGAGCGGCAGGATGCCGCCCCCGGGTTTCGGGCAGTCAGCCCCCCCGAGCGAATCCGGAGGCAGATATTCGGCGCCCGTCCCGAGCGTGAGGTGCAGCGAGTCGCTGAGCGCGCTGGCGCGCGGGGGGAGCACCAACAGCAGCGCGCCGCCCTGCCGCGCGGCATCGAGCAGGGCGTGGACCTCCGTGACCCGCAGCGCGACCGCCGGCGCGAGCACGGCCTGGATGGCGGTCGAATCGGGCACCACGTCCGGTGTGAGGCGGCGCGACGCCACCCACCCCAACCGTCCGGCCAACTGGTAGAAGATTCCCGCGCCCTGCGGTTGCGTGGAGTACGTGGTGAGCCGGGGATCGCCGGAGCGCCCGTTGGTCACGTCGGGAGCGAACAGGGTGACGACCACCAGAAGCACGAGCGCGGACGCGATCATCACCGGTGGCCGCATGAACCAGCGGAGCGCCGGCGAGCCGGTCGCGGTGCTGGCGTTCGCGGGGCCGGTCATGCGGCGCGCTCCAGCAGCGGGCGGGCGTCGTGGAGCAGCGCCGCATAGTCCTCGGCGCTGCAGGCGCCGGTGCCGTAGATCAGCCGGTCATAACGGCGCCGGAACAGCTCGAAGGTCGAATGCTCGGCGGCCCGGCGGCGCCCCAGTTCGCGCGCATAGTCGCCGGCGGTCTTCGAGGGATGCAGGCGCACCACGCCGCGCGCCGAGAGCCGCGCCAGCAGAGCCTCGTACAGGGCGTGGGCCGCCGCCGTGAACTGGCCCGCCGAGGCCAGGCCGTCGGCCTGCCGCCAGGGATCCGGCAGCGCCTCGCCCGCCGCCGCGCCGCGGGCGCCACGCTCGTCCGCACCGGCGGCCCGCGCCGCGAGGACCATGCGCACCACGAGCACGACGACGAACAGGCCCGCCAGGAGGAGCACGATGGTCCGGAGCCGCGGCAGGTGATACAGCGGCGACAGGACGCGGGTCCAGAGATCGGCCAGCCATTGGCTGAGGCGGCCGTACACCGACGAGGTGTACGAGCGGTGATAGGCCGCCTGGCGGGCGATCGCCGCCACCGTGTCGTGGACGGCCCGCGGCGCCCAGCGGAGCGAATCGACCGACGCCACCTGTCCGAGCACGCCCGGCGGCGTCAGACCCCCGTGGGGTCGGTCTCCAACCCCTGCGCCATCATCTCGATGTCGAAGCCCTCGTTGCGAATGCGCGTATCGTAATACAGCACCATCTCGGACAGGCCGATCACCGGATACGCGACGATCGTGAATCCGGTCGAGACGACCCCGACGATCACGTCGCTGCGGGTGAGCCCGGCCAGCACCCCGGCAGCGATGCTCGCCACGAAGTAGATGAGCGCCACGAGGCCCAGCGCGTTGAGAATGTGCCGCTTGTTCCCCTTCGACAGCGCCGACGACCGGGCGAGCGCACCCGCCGCGGTCTTGTCCTCGAGCACGATCGCCGTGGCGACGGCGAAGTAGCGGGCCGCCACATAGAACAACCCGACGAGGAAACAGAGGATCCCGAGCATGGAGAGGAGGAACTTGTAGAACCCGCCGAGCATGAGCGTGGGCACGCGGGGCAGCACCTCGCGGATCGTCCGCGCCACGTCCCGGGGACCCGGTTCGCCGAGGTACGACTCGGAGCCCAACCGGACGATGATGCCGCTCATCAGCACCAGACTGACCCACGTGCCGAACGCCGTGACGAGATTCAGCACCGCAGCCGACATCGCGTCGGCGGCGTCGGTGAACACCGCCGGCTTGGGCAGCACGAAGAACTGGATCAGCAGCCACGGCGCATATGCGACCGCCGTCACCGCGATGTACTGCGCGGGGTCCTGCCGGTAGAGTTGGAACGCCGTGTCGACGATTTCCGACACCGTTCGGGTGCGCAGCCGGGTCTCGCTCATGGCCGGGATTGGTGGGAGGGACGAAGACGGTCGAGGCCGATGGGGGATTATGGACCGCGGCCCGCCGGTCGGCTAGCCTGCCGCCGCCCATGCGGCGAAGCGCCCGAAATTGTGGTAAATCCTCCGGGGCGGGCGCGCCACCGAGGCGCGCCACCCCGCCCCCGCTTCCACCCACGCCGGAAACATCGCTCCCCACGAGATCCCGATGGCACCATCCGCCAGCCATACCCGACGCATCGCCGCCCTCTGCGCCGCCGGATTCCTGTTCGCCGCGCACCCACTGCGCGCGCAACAGGCCACGCCGGCCGCGGCACTGCCCCCCTTCCACGTGGTGGAAGCCAGCATCGCCGACATCCACGCGGCGCTCGCCTCGGGCCGCGTCACCTGCCACGCGCTGGTGGAGGACTACCTGGCGCGGATATCGGCGTACGACAAGAACGGGCCGGCGATCAACGCCATCATCCTCGTGAATCCCGACGCGCTCGCGGTCGCCGACAGCCTCGACACCGTGGCGAAGCGCGGCGGCACCATGGGCCCGCTGCATTGCATCCCGATGATCGTGAAGGACAACTATCAGACCGCGGGACTGCAGACCACGGCCGGCTCGCTCGCCTTTCAGGGGTTCGTGCCGGACCGCGACGCGTTCGTCGTCGCGCGCATTCGCGCCGCCGGCGCCATCGTGCTCGCCAAGGCCAACATGGCCGAGCTGGCGTTCAGTCCGTACGAGACCGTGAGTTCGATTCTGCCGGGATACACGCGCAACCCCTACGAACTGGACCGCGTGACCGCGGGCTCGAGCGGCGGCCCCGCCGCCGCCGTGGCGGCCAGCATGGGCGCCGTGGGGCTCGGCACCGACACCGGCAATTCCATTCGCGGCCCGTCGTCGCATCAGGCGCTGGTCGGCATCCGGCCCACGATGGGGCTCACCAGCCGCGCGGGGGTGGTGCCGCTCTTCCTCGGCGCCGACGTCACCGGGCCGATGGCCCGCACGGTGGCCGACGCCGTCGCGGTGCTGCAGGCGATTGCCGGTCCCGACCCCGACGATCCGGCCACCCTCGCCAGCCGCGGCCACGTGAGCGCGGACTATGCCTCGGCGATGGCGCGCGACGGACTGCGCGGGGCGCGCATCGGCGTGCTCCACCAGGCCTACGACACGCGGACCACGGACCCCGAGATCCGCGAGATCTTCGACCGGGCGCTCGACCTCCTGCGGCAGCAGGGCGCCACCGTCATCGATCCGGTAGCGGTGCCCGACCTGACGGAAATTCTGCGTTCGGGCCGCGGTAGCGGCGGGTGCAACACCTTCAAGCGGGATTTCGACGGCTATCTGCGGTCGCTGCGTCCCGCGCCGCCGGTGAAGGACCTGGCGGCGCTGATCCAGTCGCGAAAGTACCATCCCTCCATCGAGACGCGCCTCCGGGACGCCGAGGCGGTGGAGGACACGTCCGCCGGCAACCCCGGCTGCCAGCGACAGGCGGCGATGCGGGCCCGGCTGCGCGCGGCGGTGACGCAGCTGATGGATTCCATGCACCTCGACGCGATGGTCTATCCCACCTGGAGCAACGTCCCGCGACGCATCGGCGACCTCAACACACCGGCCGGCGACAACAATCAGCTGTTCTCGCCGTACACGGGATTCCCCGCGATCACGGTACCGATGGGCTACGCGCGCGGTGGCGTGCTGCCGGCGGGGCTGCAGTTCTTCGGCCGGGCCTGGGATGAGCGGACGCTGATCCGTTTAGCCTCCGGATACGAGCAGGCCACCCACTGGCGCCGGCCGCCGGCCACGACACCGCCGTTGAGGCCGTGAGGCGCGGCGAGCGGGCGGGCGGCGCGGGCGAACGGCGCTACGCCTTCACCGCCTCGCCCTTCTCGATCGGCGCCCGGACGGCGTTGCCCCACTCCGTCCAACTGCCGTCGTAGTTGCGCACCTTCTGGTATCCCAGCAGGTAGGTGAGCACGAACCAGGTGTGCGAGGAGCGCTCGCCGATGCGGCAGTAGGCCACCACGTCGTCGGTGGGAATCAGGCCCTGCTCGCGCTCGTAGATCGCCCGCAGTTCGTCGGCGCTCTTGAAGGTGCCGTCGGCGTTGGCCGCCCGCGCCCACGGCACGCTCCGCGCGCCGGGAATGTGGCCGCCGCGCAGCGCGCCTTCCTGCGGATAGTCGGCCATGTGCAGCTTCTTGCCCGTGAACTCGTCGGGCGAGCGCACGTCGATGAGCTTGCCGTGCGCCGAGATGTGGCGCTTCACGTCGTCGATGAAGGCGCGGATCCTCGAATCGCTGCGGTCGGGCGCGACATACTTGCTGGCGGCGTGGCTCGGCACCTCGGCGACGAGCGGACGCCCTTCGGCCTCCCACTTGATGCGCCCGCCGTCGAGCACGCGCGCGTTCGTGAAGCCGAACAGCTGGAACACCCAGAGGGCGTAGCAGGCCCACCAGTTGTTCTTGTCGCCGTAGAAAATCACCGGCGTCGTCTCGTCGATGCCCAGCCGGCGCACCAGCGCCTGGAAGCGTTCGCGGTCGATATAGTCGCGGACCACCGGATCGTTGAGATCGAGGTGCCAGTCCACCTTCTGGGCGCCGGGGATGTGCCCCGTGTCGTAGAGCAGCACGTCCTCGTCGCTCTCGATGATGCGCAGATCGGGATCGTCCAGGTGATCGGCGAGCCAGGCGGTGCTGACCAGGGATTCGGGATGCGCATATCCCCTGGTGCGGATGGATTCGTCGGCGGTGATGGTCGTCATGGTGCGTGTCTCCCTCGCAGTTCGTATCGTACAATAAGGAGCCGCCCGTGGCGCGAAAGGTTCCGCGCAACAAAAAGCCCGGACGACCTCCGCCCGGGATTCGCGTTTTAGCTCGGTGTTTTACGTGGCGGCAATAGGCGGCAAATGACCACGGCGCAGCGGTTGTGCCCGAATGATTAGCGGAGGCCGGCGCGTTGCGCAAGCCGCCGCGCCCGCACGCGACGCCATCCGCGCCCCGTCGTTACTCCCCGTTGACGTCGATCGACCAGCTGCCCGTGCGCCGGTCGGCCGGAAGGTCGGCGCGATACATGATCACGCGGACCCGTTCGAGCGTGATCAGCCCGCCGCCGATCATCGCATCCAGCTCGGGGAGGATCGTCTCGATCCGCTCCGGCGTGTCCACGCACTCGACCACGATCGGCAGGTCGCTGGACAGCTCCACGAATCGGTCGGTGTGGAGGTGCGCCGTCGCGCCGAACCCCATGATGCCCCGGAAGACCGTGCAGCCCGCATAGTGCCGCTTCCGCAGCAGCTCGACGATCTGCTGGTAGAGCGGCTTGCCCTCGAACTTGTCGCTCTCGCCGATGTGGATGCGCATGAGCATCCGCTCGCCCTTGAACCCGTGGCTGATGCCGGCATGTGCGTCTGCCATGTCATGCCCCTCCCCGCTGCAGGTGAATGGCGCCGCGGGCGGCGGCGAATCCGGCGAACACGCCGACGAGCGAGATCCCGACGCTCAGCACGATGTACACGCCCGCTCGATTGTACTCGCCGTCGCGCAGCAGCGCGAACGTCTCGTAGCTGAACGTCGAGAAGGTGGTGTAGCCGCCGCAGAATCCCGACGTGAGCAGCAGCCGGAACTCGGGGCCGACGAACGCCGTCTCCGCCAGATACGCCATCAGGAATCCCAGCAGCAGCGAGCCGCTGATGTTGACGACCATCGTCGCCACCGGGAACCCCGGGCCGGCGCGATGCTGGATGAGCACCGTGGCCAGATAGCGCAGCACCCCGCCGATCGCGGCACCCACGGCCACGTACCCCACGTTGATCACCAGTCTCATCGCCGCTCCGGCTGGTTGGGACCCGCCGCTTCCCAGGCCGCGAGTCGGGAGATCGCCCGGAACCGTTCGATCAGGTCGTCGAGCACCGGATCGAGCTGGGCGTGGACGCTGGGATCGACCTCGCCGTAGCCACGCAGCCCGCGAGCGCGACTGTCCTCCAACCGGATCGTGGCCGAGGTGACCATGGCGCGAATGCTGCGGGCGCGGGACAGGGAGCGCGGTTCCGTGCCGAGCAGCCCGCTCAGATGAACGATGCGACGGCGGAGATCGGCGATCAGCGGCTCGGCCTCGGCCGTGAACCGGTCGGGAAGATCGTCCGCGTAGTCGGTGAGCGTCCCCGACACGCGCCGCTTCCGGTCGGCAAACTGCTCGATGCGGGCGAGCGCCTCATCGAGGCTCACCAACAGCACCGAGAAATGACGCCGCTGATTCTGGTTGAGGACCGGGTGCGGGTCGGTCATGGGCACAATAATGGCTCCTGCGCGGTGGTTGCGTAGGAGCCATCAGCCGGCCGGGCCGGCGGTTTCGGGCGAGCTCCATCGCCCCTGCCAATCGTTGCTGATCGAAGCCTAGCGCCATCGGTTCACCACGGTCAAGGGTCCACCGCGCCGCATGGCCGCGTACCTGTCACCCACCTGACGTTTCGCGCCCGCCCCTTGAATTGGCCTGAACCGCCACCCAATGTGCGTTCGTTCCGCACCTTCCCGCCCCCCAATCCCGCTCGTTCCGCCATGCTGTGGTTCGAAACGCTGTTCGTGGCGCTCGGCTCGTTGCGCGCCAACAAGCTTCGCTCCTTCCTCACGATGCTCGGCATCGTGATCGGCATTGCCGCCGTGATCGCGATGATCGCGCTCGGCAACGGTGCGCAGCGCTCCGTGCAGGCGCGCATCCAGGCGCTCGGCACCACGCTCCTGCAGGTCGATGCGACCCGCATGTCCCAGAACGGCGTGCGTCTCACCACCTACCACCGCATCACCACCAAGGACGCCGACATGCTGCGCGACAGTACGACGACGCTCGTGGCGGTCCAGGCGCAGGAAGACCAGAACCAGCAGGTCACCTTTCAGAACCTCAATACGAACATCCGCATTCTCGGCACGACGGCCAACTACCTGCCCGTCCACAAGTACGAACTCGACATCGGCCGCATGTTCACGGCCCGAGAAGACACGGCCCGACGCCGCGTCGCCGTGCTCGGCGCCGACGTGGCCGACGCGCTCGGAGTCTCCGATCCGCTCGGCATCCTCGATCAGACCATCCGCATTCGCGGCATCCAGTTCCAGGTCGTCGGCATCCTCAAGTCCAAGGGCTCCGCGTCGTCGTTCGAGAATCCGGACGAACAGATCCTCATTCCGTACAACACGGCGCGCTTCCGCGTTTTCGGCAGCCCGTATCTCGGCGACATCTTCGTGGTTGCCCGCGACGAGGCGTCGATCCCGCTTGCGATGGCCGAGATCCAGCGGTGGATGCGCCGCGCCCATCGGATTCGCAGCGACCAGCCCGACGACTTCCGCATCCGGAGCCAGAGCGACTTCCTGGCGACGATGGGTGAGACGGCGCAGGTGTTCACGGCGCTGCTCGCCGGGATCGCCGCCGTGAGCCTGCTCGTGGGCGGCATCGGCATCATGAACATCATGCTCGTGTCGGTCACCGAGCGCACCCGCGAGATCGGCGTCCGCAAGGCGCTCGGCGCCACGCGGCGCACCATTCTCCTCCAGTTCATGATCGAGGCGGTGACACTGTGCATCGCCGGTGGAGCCGTGGGCATCGCGCTCGGCATCGCCGCCTCGGTGGTGCTCCAGCGGACCTTCGCGTGGGACACCGCCGTCTCGGGCTACTCCGTCGGCCTCGCATTCGGGTTCGCGGGCATCGTGGGCGTGGTGTTCGGCGTCTGGCCCGCCCGGCGCGCCGCCGGCCTCGACCCGATCGTGGCGCTGCGTTTCGAATAGCCCCCCGGCACGCGCCCGGCTCGCATCGTATCTTCGACGGGCCACCGCCACGGCGCTCCGACTCCATCCCTCCTCCCCATGACGCCTTCCCCGCTCCCCGTCTTCCGCCCGCCCATCCGCCGCCGCGCCTCCGCCGCCCTGGCGCTCGCCGCGCTCGCGCTGGCGCCCCCGCCCGCGCGTGCCCAGCAGCCGGCCCTGCCCACCGTCACGCCCGCCCACGTGCGCGGCATCCTCTCGGCGCTCGCCGACGATTCGATGGAGGGACGCGGCACGGGCATGCCGGGGTCGATGCGCGCGGCGCGATTCATCGCCGCCCAGATGCGCGAGGCGGGCCTCGTGCCGGCCGGCGACAGCGGCTACTTCCAACACGTGCCGATGGTCCACCGCACCTTCGACACGACCTCCACGATCACCGTGAACGGAACGGTGCTCCACGCGCTGAGCGACTTCGTGGCCTCGCCCCCGCGCGGGGAGATGCCGGCGTCGATCGATGGCGCCACCGCCATCTATGGCGGCGTGGCCGGTGACACCGCCAACCCGCTCACCGCAGAGCAGGTGCGCGGACGGCTGGTGATCCTGTCGGCGCCGTCCGGTGGAGCGCGCGGCCGTGGACGCGGGCGCCGGCCAGCCGGCGGCAACGCCCTCGCCGGTGCGGCGGGGATCGCGACCATCGCCGGGCCGGCGCTTCCCGAAGCGGCGGTGCGAAGCGCCACGGCGCGACCGGGCGCCATTCTCGTCAAGGATCCGGCCGCACCCGCCGGCGCGCCGTCCCCGCAGGCGCTGACCATCACCGCCGGCGCCGCCGACCGGCTGCTCGGAGTGCCGGTGGCCAGCGCCGCCAAGGGGACGATCGGGCAGACCGTGCACGGGGGCGCGGCGTTCACCGATACCCCGGCCCCGGGGGGCAACGTGGTGGGGATCATTCCCGGCGTCGACCCGGCGCTCCGCGACGACGTGGTGCTCGTGGATGCGCATTACGACCATCTGGGCGTCCGCACACCGGCCACTCCCGGCGCCGACTCGATCTACAACGGCGCCGACGACGACGGGTCCGGGTCCACGGCGGTGCTCGAGATCGCGCGCATCATCAAGGCCGGCCCGGCGCCCAAGCGGACCATCGTCTTCGTCACCACCACCGGCGAGGAGGTCGGCCTGCTTGGCACCAACTGGTACATCGGGCACCCCGTACGCCCGCTGTCGGCCATGGTGGCCAATCTGGAAATCGAGATGATCGGCCGGCCCGACTCGCTGGCCGGCGGGCCGGGGCGGGCCTGGCTCACCGGGTTCGAGCGCTCGACGATGGGGGAGATGTTCGCCAAGGCGGGCCTCCCGATCGTTCCCGATCGCCGGCCCGAGCAGCAGTTCTTCCAGCGCAGCGACAACATCGCGTTCGCCCGCATGGGCATTCCGGCGCATACGCTGTCGACGTTCAATCTGCACGACGACTACCACCGGCCCAGCGACGAGGTTTCGAAGGTGGACTTCGTGCACATGGCCGGCGTGATCAACGCCGCCGTGCAGGCGGTGGAGCTGCTGGCCAACGGCCCGCGCCCGCACTGGAACCCGAACGGTCAGCCCTGACCGCACGCGGCCCCGGCCCTACCTCGCGGCTGAGCGCAGGATCAGCGAGTCCACGTCGGCATAGGTGACGACGTGGGCCCATCCGGTCACGTCGCCGGCCCGCGCGAAAGTCACCGTCACGGCCACCGAGTCGCCACGTGCCAGGGCGGTGTCGAGCCCGAACACCATGACGTGAAACTGCCCCGGCGCAAACCGCGCGGTATCGTGCGGGCCGAGCGGGAACACCGTCACCGGCGCCATCCCCTCCATGCCGTTTCCCATCGCCATCGTGCGGTGTACCCGGGCACTGTCGGCCGCGGCCATGCGGATGCCGATCGCGCTGTCGGCCTGCGCCGTCGGATTCGCGAGCCACAGATAGAGCACGGCCGGAGACCCCGCCGCGGGCTTCACCAGATAGCCGTGCGACCAGCCCACCGAGCCGCCCTGATCCACCGGCACCACCCGGCATCCGGCAACGGCCAGCGCCAGGGCCGCCACCACCGTCACGCGGCGCATCTCAGTACACGTCGCGCAGCAGGCGCGGAATATCGTGGGCATAGTCGGCACTCGTCATTCCCGGCAGATAGATCACGTGCGCGCTGTCGTCCGGGGTGAACGCGAATACCTCCGCCGAGTGGCCCACCCCGTAGCCGCCGCCGGGGATCTCCTCGCGCGCCGCCGGCGGAATGTGGAACGCCTGTTCCATCGCGGCCAGCTGCCGGTCCGTGCCGCGGAGTCCAACGAACGTGGAATCGAACGAGTCGAGCCACTGCCGGAGCTGGGGCAGCGAGTCGCGCGCCGGGTCGGTGGTCACGAAAACGACCGTGACCCGCGCCCGCTGGGCGGGCGACAACTGCCGCAGGGCGCCGGCCAGGTTCGCCATGTGCACCGGACAGACGTCCGGACAGTGCGTGTAGCCGAAGGTGATGAACGTGACCCGGCCGCGGGTCCTGGCCGCGAAATCGTACGCCGCGCCGCCGGTGCTCGTCATCGTGAGGTCGGGCCTCGGCACCGGCGGGTTGATGGTGGCCCCCCGGATGAGCGGCTTCCCGCGCATCCGGTCCATGGTGTCGTGCCACGAGTCGCACCCCGCCACCAACACCATGCCGGCGATCGCCGGCAGCAGGAATCGGGACCACCTGTCCATCACACCCTCCGTCAGAATCGACGCTGCAGCTGCACGAACACCGCCCGCGGCTGCCCGGGGGCCACGAGGCCGCCCGCCACCAGTTCAGGATAGGGACGGTCGAGCAGATTGCGAACCCCGACGTTCACCGTCGAACCCGCCACCGGGAGCGAGAGGTTCACGTGCATGAGTCCGTACGACCCGAGCACCGTTCCCGGCTCGTCGAACGGCGAGTACGGCCCCACCCAGTTGCCGCTCACCGTCACGCTCCACGACTGCCCCGACGGATGGACCTCCGCCGACGCCGTACCCAGGTACTTCGCCGTGTTGTACACGCGCAGACCGCTCACGTCGGCCGGCGGATCCCCGCCGTCTTCCGACACGATCGTCAGATCGGTGTACCGGGCGTCGTTGAACGTCCAGTCGCCCGACAGCAGGGTGGTGGTGCCGACCAGCGACGACCACCCGAGTTCGAGCCCCTGGCGCCGGCTCGACCCGCCGTTGCTGGCGTCCCCGGTGAGGGGATTGAAGGTCTGCTCGTTGCTGACGTTCATCCGGAACAGCGTCGCCGACACGTTCGTGCCGCGCCGCGCGAATTTCAGACCCCCCTCGTAGTCCCACTCGGTGATCACCGGCAACGAGGGATCCTCGATCACGCCGTCGGTGGACCGGAACCCGCGCGCCCAGTCGGCGTAGGCCGACAGGCCGCCCCCCAACCGGTAGCTGGCCCCGATCTTGGGAGAGAACACGCCGGTGCTGCCGCGGAAGTCGCCTTCCAGGTCCTGCATCGAGGTCGTGCCGAATGCGTCGGCCCGGCCGCCGATGTCGACGCGCAGCCGGTCGGTGAGATCGGCGTGCGACGCCAGGAACACCGCGCCGGAAAGTTGCCGCGCGGTGATCAGCGCGTTCACCGAGTCCCGTGCCCGGGCGGTGGTGAAATAGTTCTCGTAGCGCGCGTGATCCCACCGGCCCACGGTGCCGATCGTGATCTCGCCGCGCGGCAACTCCCAGGTGAGCGCGCTGGTGAGTCCGGTGCCGTAGCGCGCGTCCTCCTCCTCGGTCTGGCTGCCGCTGCCCTCGAACTTGCCGCCGGCCGGCGGAATGGTCAGGAACAGCTGCCACCGCCCCTCGGTGCCGTACAGCGTCGTGCGCCAGAACAGCGAGCCGGCGATGTACCGCAGACTCACCCGCTCCTGCGCCCGCCGCTTGTAGCCGCCGTCGGAGGGATTCGACACGATGTCGTACTGGTGGGCCGCGAACTCGCTGTCGCTCAGAAACCCCGAGGAATTCCAGCCCGCGGCGTACAGCTCGGTCCCGGCGTCGATGGACCACCCGGGGCCGAGTTCGTGCACCACGCGCGCGTGTGCCTGGCCCACGTTCGACTGGCCGTTCGGCCGGAAGCCGTCGTCATGCTGATAGTGAACGCCGAACACGCCGCCGCCGCGCGCCCCATGGTCGAATCCCGTCATCACCGTCGCGTTGGCGGTGCCGAACGAGCCCGCCTGAGCCGTGGCCATGGATCCCTGCATCCGGTCGATGGTATGCACGTTCACCACGCCGCCCATGGCGAAGTTGCCGAACAGGGGGCTCGTGGGCCCCTTGATCACGTCGATGCTCTGCACGGCCTGCGTGAACAGCTCGCTGAAGTCGTTGTAGCCCTCGGCGTGTCCGTTCACGGGCTCGTTCACCGGCACCCCGTCGATCCAGAGGGCGAGGTCGGTGGAATGGTCGGAACTGAATCCGCGCAGCGACGCGTCGCTGGCGAAGCCGGGTCCCTGCCCCTGCTGGTGCACCTCGATCCCCGCCGTCTGGCGGAGCAGGTCCCAGGTGCTGTTCGACGGCGTGGTGTTGATCGCGGACGCCGAGACGTGCGTCACGGTGATCGGCTGGCGCCGGTCGACCGGCGCGGCGACGATGTTCACCGCGTTCAGGCTGCGCACGGCGGCGGTGGCCGAGTCGGCCCTCGCGGCCGAGTCGGGCGGGGTCTTCTGTTGAGCAAATACGAAGGTTGGGCACGCCACGAGGGCGAGCACGCAGGCGATGCGGCGCATGCAGTCTCCACACATGAAGAATCGATTCCGCGCCCGGCGGGTCCGGGGGCGGCGACGCCGCGGACGGCGTCAGGCGTTCATGCGGAGACGGCGGGAGGCCCGATGGCCGGCGGAAGTACGAACGCCGCCGCTGCCGGAAGCGGCGCCTGCGCGCGTTCGATGCGGATCGCGCGGTGGACCGGCAGCGGCGCCGGAAGCGCGGCCGTCGGGGTCGAGGGCAGCGTGGCCATCGCGCATCCGCAGCACAGTCCCATGCAGGTGCAGTGGACGGGCCCGTGCTGTTCCGGCGCAGCCGGCGTTGCGGGGCCCCGCCCCACGCCCGGCATGCCGCCCATCGGCATCGTGGCCATGGCCGCGGCCATGCCGTGCGCCATCGCATCGTGCATCGGGCACGCGTCCACCCCGCCCACGTCCGTGGCCAGCGCCACGAACCAGAGGGCGAGGGGAAGGGCGACGATGCGGTACAGGCGGCGGCGCATCGCTCCAATGTAGCATTCGGAACCCGTCCGCCACACCCGACCCTTCACCCCGCGCGGCGGCGGCGAGATCTGGCCGGCCCAGGCACCTGGTGCCGCTCGCCCTCGAGATTGCCGCCGGGGAGGAGGCGGGGTTCGAAGTGCGCGACGTCGAGTCGCTGCGCCCGCACTACGCCCGCACGCTCCGCGAATGGGTGCGGCGCCTCGAGGCCCGGTGGGACGAGGCCGTGCAATGCACGAGCGACGCCACGGCGCGAACCTGGCGCCTCTACATGGCGGCCTCGGCGCGCGCCTTCGCCGCCGGCGAGATCGGATTGGCTCAGGTGCTGTTCGGGAGGCCCGATCGGGCCGGAACCGTCCAAATACCGCTCACACGGCGCGATTTGTACCCGTCCCGCTGACGGCGCGACGATCGTTCGCGCCGGCCGCGGCAAGTCGGTAGATTTCGGTAACCGGATACGCCTCATCTCGGGGCAGCCCGCCGCCGGCGTCCCTCGATCCCATCAGTATGGACACGACCCCGACGGCCCCGACGGCTCCGGGCAGTACGGCCGGCGCTCCCCCCGACGCCCGCGGCGCCCTTGCATGGCGCCAGATGGTGGCGCCCTACGAAGCCCCCTCCGTGATGCGGAGCAGCTGGCAGGTGGCGAGCACGCTCGTCCCGCTGGCTCTCGCGCTCTACGTGATGTACCGCAGCCTGGCGCTGCCCTACTGGGTCACGCTCCTCCTCGCCATCCCGGCGGCCGGGCTCACCGTCCGAACGTTCACCATCATGCACGACTGCGCCCACGGTTCGCTGTTCGCCAGGCGATGGGCGAACGACGCCGTCGGGTGGTTCACGGGTGTGCTCGCGCTCACCCCGTACGTACAGTGGCGGCGCGACCACGTGTTGCACCACGCCTCGTCGGGCGACCTGAATCGTCGCGGCCACGGCGACGTCTGGACGCTGACCGTGCGCGAGTACCAGGCGCTGTCGCCCCTCGGCCGCCTGCGCTACCGCGTGTTCCGCCATCCGGTCGTGCTGTTCGGCCTCGGCCCGCTGCATCTCGCGCTCGGCCAGCGCTGGCGATCGCGCAGCACCGCGACCGGCAAGAAGGAGCAGGCCAGCGTGCGCGAAACGAACCTCGCCCTGCTCGCGCTGATCCTCGGCTTCTCGGCGCTCATCGGCCCGTGGGCCGTCCTCGCCATCTACGCGCCGGTGTTCATGCTCGCCGGCGCCGCCGGCATCTGGCTGTTCTACGTGCAGCATCAGTTCGAGGACACATACTGGGCCGAGCACGACCAGTGGGACTATGTGGCGGCCTCGATCCGCGGCAGTTCGTACTACAAGCTGCCGGCGCTGCTCAACTGGTTCACCTGCAGCATCGGCCTGCATCACGTGCACCATCTGAGTCCGCGCATACCGAACTACCGGCTGCACGAGTGCCATGCCGCCAACGCGCGGCTGCAGGAGGCGACGACGATCGGGATCCTGGAGAGTCGCAAGAGTGTGCGGCTCACGCTGTGGGACGAGGACACGAACCGCCTCGTCGGGTGGGACGTGCTCCGGCGCACCGCCGCGGCGCGGTAACCCCGGGGCGAACGGTCCCGGCGCGCCGTGCCGGCACGTAGATTGGTGGATCCGCCACCCACGCGATGCCGAATCCGATCACCCTTGCCGATCTCGAGACCCCCGTTCCGCTCGTCGACCTCGACCGGCTGGACGCCAATCTCGACCGCGCCGCGGCATACGCGCGGACGCACGGGCTGGATCTCCGACCGCACGTCAAGACGCACAAGTCTCCGCGCGTCGCCGCCGAGCAGATGGCGCGCGGCGCCGTCGGCCTCACCTGCGCCACCCCGTCCGAAGCCGAAGTGATGAGCGAGGTGGCCACGGACCTGCTCGTGGCCTATCCGCCGGTGGGCGTGGCGCGCGCCCGGCGCCTCGCGGCGTTGCCCGAACGCGTGCGCCTCACGGTGGCGCTGGATTCCATGCGAGCCATCGACGATCTGCACACCGCCGCGCGCGCCGCGAACCGACCGGTGAACGTGCTCGTCGAGCTCGATCTGGGCATGCACCGCGTGGGCGTCGGCGACCCGGCGGACGCCATTGCCCTGGCCGCGGCGATCGACGCCCGGCCACCGTTGCGCTGGACGGGGATCGCATTCTATCCGGGGCACATTCGTGGAGCGGGAAGCGCCCAGGACGCGGAGATCGCCACGCTGAACGCGCGACTGGGAGCCGCGCGCGAGGCATTTCGGTCGGCCGGCCTGGTTCCCCGGGTGGTGAGCGGTGGCTCCACCCCCACCCTCTGGCGCACGCACGAGATCGAGGGCGTGACTGAATTCCGGCCCGGTACCTACGTCTACAACGACCGTACGACCGCCGGCATCGGCGCCTGCGCGTGGACCGACTGCGCGCTCACCGTGCTCGCCACCGTGGTCAGCACCGCCGTCCCCGGCCAGGCGGTGATCGACGCCGGCAGCAAGGCGTTGGGGCGCGAACCGCTGCGGGGATCCGACGGCGAGGGGTACGGCGCGCTGCTCGATCATCCCGGCGTCGTGGTGTCCAGAATGTCGGAGGAGCATGGGATCCTGGACATCGGCGCCGGCGACTGGCGCCCCGCCGTCGGGGAGCAGGTGCGGGTGGTGCCGAACCACGTCTGCATCGTGACTCACCTGCACGACCTCGTGTACGGAACGCGCGGTCGGGTGATCGAAGCGAGCTGGCCGGTCGCCGCGCGGGGACGGGGGATGACGCCACTGGAAGGGCTGACCGCCCGGCCGGCCCGGACGTAGCCCACGACCGGGCACGGTGCCGGTACCGCGTGCCCATTAATTTGAATGCTCCGCCCCGTCGTCGTTTCCCGTACCGTTCCGCCCCTCTTTCCGCAATGAGAATCACTCCCATGGCACGCCGTCTTCGTACCCGCCTCGCACTCCCGCTCACCGCGCTGGCCATCACGGCGGCCGGGGTCTTCGCCTTTCCCGCGATCGCGTCGGCGTGGAACGCCACCGGGCACCGGACGATCGCCGAGATCGCGTGGGACGCGATGACGCCGCGGGCGCGGGCGCGCGCCGTGGACCTGTTGATGCACGGCCCGGCGCTGGCCGGGCTCTCCACTCTCCGTCCCGCCACCGGCACCGACGCCGAGCGTGACCGCGCGCTGTTCCTGAACGCCGCCACCTGGGCCGATCTGATCCGCGATCGCAATCAGCCCTGGAACGCCTACCACCGGGGCACGTGGCACTACGCCGACTTCTACTGGGACGTCGTGGACGGACGCCCGCACAACATCCCGGGCACGGGCCCCGATTCGGCGAATGCGGGGGAACGCATCATCGCCTTTCGGGCGGCGCTCGCCGACCCCACCGTCGCCGACACCACGAAGGCCGTGGACCTCGCCTGGCTGCTGCACCTGGTGGGCGACATTCACCAGCCGCTGCACTGCAGCTCGCGGGTGACGGCCACCGACACCCTGCCCCGGGGCGACATGGGTGGCAACTCCGTGGCGCTCGACGGTCGCCAGCGACTGCACGGCTACTGGGACGGCATTCTCGACGAGGCGATCACCCGCCAACCGGGCGAGGATTCGATCGCCTTCGCGACCCGCGTCGCGCGTACGATCGAAGCGACGCACCCGGAGGCATCGCTGGCTGGCCCCGCGGCCTCGACGAGCGTGGCGGACTGGGAGGGCCAGGGACTCTATCTCGCCCAGACCGTGGTCTACAACGGCCTCACGCCCGGCGAGGCACCGTCGGCGGCCTACCGGGCGCAGGCATTGAAAACTTCCGAGGCGCAGATGGCGCTCGCGGGCTACCGCCTGGCGGCGCTGCTCAACGATGCGCTGAAGTAGCCGCGCCCGGGGGCGGCGCCGCCGGCGCCGCCCCGAGCACCTGCGTCCGGTACGCCTCCCACTCGTCGGGCGCAATCGGACGCGCCGGCACGCCGCCCCAGCGTTCGCGCGGGCCCACGCGCGTGCCCGGCAACAGCACGGAGTGCGCGAGCACGGTGGCGCCCTCGCCCACCACGACGTCGCCCATCACGGTCGCCTTCTCACCGATCGTCGCCCGGTCGCCGATCACCACCGGCGCGATCACGAGCCGGCCGGCGCCGCCGTAGTGACAGAAGACGTGCGCGCTCCCTCCGATGGAGACGTCGTCACCGAGCGTGATCATGGAAACGTCCGTGAAGTTTTCGGTCGTGATCCGCGGCCGGCGTCCCATGCGCATGCCCATGGCGCGCAGAAAGAGCACCCCGATGGGCGTCGGCGTGACGAACGGCAGAAAGCTGTACCGCACCAGATAGAACAGCGCGTTGTGCAGATACCACGGCACGGCGGCCGCCGTGAAGTAGCCGCCGCTGAACGCCCGGAGTCGCGTCGGCAGCAGCGCGTTGAAGACCGGCACCACGACGAGCAGCGCGAAGCCCCAGAGGAACACCGCCCCGCCACCGACCAGGCCGAGCAGCGGCCACCGCGTCCACGACGCCCGGTGCCAGAGGGGCGGCGCGAGCCGCGCGACGACGATGAGCGACGGCACCAGCGCCAGCCCGAGGGCCGCCGCGGCCATCAGGTAGATCGCCGCGACGGCGATCGCGTAGCTCACCGCGTTGTATCGCCGTACGAACCGGTCGATCGCCCCCGTGGGGAGCGGATTGTCCGCTGCGGTGAAGTAGCGCACCGGCGGCGCCTACGCTCCGCCGGCCGCCGATTCCCTGGCGCCGAAGACGAGCCCCGCCCCCGCGATCACGGTGATGATGAGGAACATGAAGAACCCGTACACGCACGCAGGATACCCGAGCAGCGTGCCCGGGGCTCCGGGGGACGGGCAGGACAGTGTGCCGCCGACGAAGAGTTCGCGATAGCTCAGCGTCCCCGAGAACGCCGTTCCCAGCAGGCTCAACGCGAAGACGATCTGCAACGCGCGTTTCACGACCATGGCTGCCGCCTCCGGCAATCGGATGGCGCCGGGACGCGATGTCCCGCCACGCCCCTCGCAAGATCGCCGCGCCGCCCCGCCGGGGTACCGGGGAAAGCGCTTGCCCGGCGTCAGGAGCGCCCGGACACACCCGCCGTGGCCCCCGCACCGATCTTGCGGGTTCTGCGGACTGATCGAAGGCCCCTGCGGGGCGACCGTTCTGCGTGTACGGAGTCCCCCGCCCCCTTCCGCTGTGAGGTCGCGATGCGAGCCCAGGACCTGATGACGTCGAATCCCACCGTGATCACCCCGGACGATTCGATCACGCGAACGGCCGAAGTCATGCGCACCCTCGACGTCGGGATGCTTCCCGTAGTCGACGATCTCCGGACCCGCCGCCTCGTGGGGGTCATCACCGATCGCGACATCGTGGTGCGCTGCCTCGCCGACCACGGCACCGCGCGGTGTCAGGTGCGTGATCACATGACCACCAGCCCGCTGGTGTTCGTGAACGAGGACACGCCGCTGGCGACGATCGGTGAACAGATGGAGGAATTCCAGGTGCGCCGCCTGCCCGTGGTCACCAGCGACCGGCGTGTGGTCGGCGTGGTCACGCAGGCGGATCTGGCGCGCCTGGTCGGTCCCGGCGATCCGCGGCTGATCGAGGAGATCGTCGAGCGCATCTCGACCCCGGGCGCGCTGGTGCACTGAGCGGGTTTCCCGGGCGCCGTCGTCCGACCAATGGCCGCCGCCGCGCGGCAAGGAGTTTCCGATGAAGACCGACATGCAGCTTCAACGTGACGTGATCGAGGAGTTGGCCTGGCAGCCGAACATCCGCGAGGCCGAGATCGGCGTCGCCGCGAAGAGCGGGGTCGTCACTCTGTCCGGATTCGTCGATTCCTACGCCCAGAAGTACGCGGCGGCCCGGGCCGTGGAGCGCGTGCACGGCGTGCGGGCCATCGCCGACGATCTCACCGTCAAGCTTCCAAAATCGCACCTGCGTTCAGATACCGACGTGGCCCACGCCGCGCTGTCGGCGCTGAAGTGGGACGTCGAGGTCCCCGATTCGCGGATCCAGGTGCTCGTGGACGACGGGTGGGTGTCGCTCGACGGCGCCGTGGATTGGCAGTTCCAACGCTCCGCGGCGGAGAAGGCGATCCGCTCGCTGACCGGGGTCAAGGGCGTGATCAACCGGATCTCCGTGCAGCAGCCGAACGTCTCGGCGTACGAAGTGAACCAGCGCATCGAGGAGGCGCTGAAGCGGAGCGCGGCCATCGAGGCGGACCGGATTTCGGTGGACGCCAGACACGGCAAGGTGGTGCTGCGCGGTACGGTGCGCTCGTGGGCCGAACGCGAGGACGCGGAACGGGCCGCGTGGGCGGCCCCCGGCGTCAGCGAGGTGGACGATGAGATCGCCGTCGCCTTCTGAACCCCGGAGCGAGGCGACGCGGCGCGTCCGGTTCGCGGACCGGCACGACGCCGGCCGCCAGTTGGCGGGGCTCCTGCGCTCGTTGGCCGGCGCACCGGATTTGATCGTGCTCGGGCTGCCGCGCGGCGGCGTGCCGGTGGCGTTCGAGGTGGCCGCCGCCCTCGACGCGCCCCTGGACGTCTTCGTGGTGCGCAAGCTGGGCGTGCCCGGTCACGAAGAGTACGCCATGGGCGCCATCGCGAGCGGCGGAATTCGCGTGCTGAATCACGAGGTGATCCGGCAATTGCGGATTCCGGCCGGCGCGGTGTCGTTCGTCGAACAGTCCGAGCGCCGCGAACTGGAGCGGCGCGAGCGGCTGTATCGCGGCAACCGGCCGGCCCCGGAGCTGCGGGACCACACGGTGGTGCTCGTCGACGACGGCCTCGCCACCGGATCCACGATGCTGGCCGCCGTGGCCGCGGTGCGGACGCTGCGGCCCAAACGCATCGTCGTGGCCGCGCCGGTGGCGTCCCCCGAGGCGTGCGCGGCGCTCCGCCACCGGGCCGACGATTGCGTTTGCGTGTCGACGCCGGATCCGTTCTACGGCGTCGGGCTGTGGTATCTGAACTTCAACCAGACGACCGACGAGGACGTGCAGCGATTGCTCACCACGGCACGCGCCGCCCGCGATCCAGCGGCCGCCCATCGCTGACGCAGGTACGGGGAGGACCGGGCCATGACGACGCTGACGCATGCCACGCTGCCGCAATTGATTCACGAGGCGGCGTACCCCCTCACCGGCGGGCCCGATGACTTCGACCCACTCCTCGCGCGAATCGGCGACGCCCCGTACGTGCTGATCGGCGAGGCCTCGCACGGGACGCATGAGTTCTACCGGATCCGCGCCGAGCTCACCAAACGACTGATTGCGGAGCGCGGCTTCTCGGCCGTGGCCGTGGAGGCCGACTGGCCGGACGCATATCGCGTGAATCGCTACGTTCGCGGCACGAACGACGACGCCGACTCCACCCAGGCGCTGCGCGGGTTCGTGCGCTTTCCGCAGTGGATGTGGCGCAACGCCGACGTGCTCGACTTCGTCGGGTGGCTGCGCGCGTTCAACGACGTGCATCCCGACCCCGGCGATCAGGCCGGCTTCTATGGCCTCGATCTGTACAGCCTGCACGCGTCCATCGACGCCGTGCTGACCTACCTGCGTCGCGTGGATCCGGAGGCCGCCGAGCGGGCGCGCGAACGCTATGCCTGCTTCGACCAGTACGGCGCTGACCCGCAGGCGTACGGCTACGCGACCACGACGCGCCTCGGCCCGTCGTGCGAAGCCGAGGTGGTGGCGCAGCTGGTGGAACTGCGCCGGCTGGCGGGGGCGCACGCCCGGCGCGACGGGGCCGCCGCCGCGGACGAACAGTTCTTCGCCGAGCAGAACGCCCGCCTGGTGGCGAATGCCGAGCAGTACTACCGCGCGATGTTCGGCAGCCGCGTGTCGAGCTGGAACCTTCGTGACCTGCACATGGCCGAGACACTGGACGCGCTGGTGGAGTTCCTGCGGCCCCGGACACGCTCGGCCAAGGTGGTGGTGTGGGCGCACAACTCCCACCTCGGCGACGCCCGCGCCACCGAACTGGGCCGGTCGGGCGAATTGAACGTCGGGCAGATCGCGCGCCAGCGGCACGGCGACGACGCCGTGCTCATCGGCTTCAGCACCTATACCGGGACGGTGACCGCCGCTTCGGACTGGGACGAACCCGCGGAGCGCAAGGTCGTGCGGCCCGCGCTGCCGGGGAGCTACGAGGCGCTGTTTCACGACGCAGGCCTCCCGAACTTCGCGCTCTTCCCGGGCCGAACGCGGGAGCTGCGCGCGGCGCTCGACCGCGCCCGCCTGCAGCGCGCGATCGGCGTGATCTACCGGCCGGACACCGAGCGCCAGAGTCACTACTTCCACGCCAGGCTTCCCGGGCAATTCGACGCCGTGCTCCACTACGACCGGACCCGGGCCGTCGAGCCGCTGGCGCGCACGGCGGAGTGGGAACGGGGCGAGGTGCCCGAAACGTATCCGAGCGCGTTGTAGTCGCCGGCGCCCGCCCGAAATCGAGCGTGGGCGGTCGCCGGTGCGCCGGGCTCGCCAGCAGGCAGTTGACCACGATCCGGAGAGGTGGACCATGAGTACCGCCATCAAGACGCCCGGCCGCGAGACCCATGTCCGCCTGCCGATCGGGGCCGTCACCCTGGAGGGCGACCTCACCGTTCCGCGGGGCGCGGCTGGCCTCGTCCTGTTCGCGCACGGCAGTGGCAGTAGCCGGCTCAGTCCGCGCAACCTGCAGGTGGCGCGAGGCCTGCAGGCGGCCGGCCTCGCGACCCTGCTGTTCGATCTGCTCACACAGGAGGAAGGTGCCGAGGATGCCTTCACCGGCCACCTCCGGTTCGACGTCGCGCTGCTGGCCCGCCGTCTGCTCGGCGTCACCGACCTCGTCGCGGCCGGCTTCGCCGGGCACACATGGTCCCTCGGCTATTTCGGCGCCAGCACGGGGGCGGCCGCGGCGCTGATCGCGGCGTCGCACCGTCCCGACGCCATCCGAGCGATCGTCTCGCGCGGCGGCCGCCCCGACCTCGCCGGCAGCGCGCTCTCGGCGGTGCATGCCCCGACGCTGTTCATCGTCGGCGAATACGATCGGGTGGTGATCGATCTCAACCGCGACGCGTTCGAGCGGCTCTGGTGCGTCAAGCGGCTCGACATCGTGCCGCGCGCCACGCACCTGTTCGAAGAGCCCGGCGCCCTGGAAGAAGTCACGCGGCTCGCACGCGGGTGGTTCGAACATCATCTGCTGAAGCGCGCGCTGCAGCCTGCCTGACGGCGCCGGCGGGCCGACGGGCCCGACAATGCCGAACCCCCGCGTTGGTCTCGCGACCGCCGCGGGGGTTCGTGACGCTGGTATTCGCCAAGTACTCGGTCCGGCTTCACGCGCATCCATGGAGGCGCGCGATCGAACCGACGGCTCTTCCCTCCCCGGACGGGACCGGATCGGGGACTCTGCGATCGCAGAGCGTCGGTAGTGGCCAGCGACCTCACGACCTGCGCGCCGGGGATCGAACTCCCGTCGCGTAGCGCTCCACCCGGCGTCCCGGGACGGAGTGCACGACCGCCGGGAACCCCGCCTCGGCGGCCGAAACGAATTTTCCGGTGCGGAGTATGGTGTTCTGCCCGGGATTTCCTGATTATGTGTAGGGGAGCCGCCACGCGCCCCCACATCCCCACCCCGAACGGACCCCATGCCCATTTCCCGACGAATACTCGCCACGGCCGCGGCCATCCTCGCACCCACGATCCTCGCCGCCCAGCAGGCGCAGCAGGCCCCGCCCGCCATCGTGCCCCTGCCGGCCACGAGGCTGCCCCTCAAGCACGCCCCGCAGCCCACCACGCCGGCGATCACCGCCGCCGATCTGATGACCCGGCTCTACATCTTCGCCGACGATTCCATGCAGGGACGCGAGGCGGGGAAGATCGGCGACTACAAGGGCACCACCTACATCGCCGGCGAACTCGCTCGGATGGGGCTCCTCCCGGGCGGCGACGATGGCACGTACTTCCAGACGATCCCGCTCAAGCAGCGCGTCACCGACGTTGCGTCCACCCTCACCGCCGGCGGCACGCCGCTGGCCTTCGGGACCGAATGGGCGTCGATGAGCAGCACGTCCGCCGCCGCCTCCGACCTCGCCACGGTGTTCGGCGGAACGATCGGCGATTCGGCGAGCATGATCGCTCCCGATCAGGCCGCCGGGAAGTTCGTCGTCTTCGCGCTCGGACCGAACACGGCCGCCCTGCGGCGCATGATGAACGCGAGCGGCGGGCCGGCGGCGGTCGCCGTCATTGCCCCCGCCATGTACCTGGCCTACTTCAGCCAGCCCGCGGAGTTCGTGGACGATGCCGCGACGCAGTCGTCGAACGGGAACATGCCGGTGCTGTTCGTGAGCGCCGAAGCCGCCGCCAAGTTCTTCGATCAGCCACTCGCCGAGCTCAAGCCGGGGGCGGCGGGCAAGCCGGCATCCGTGGACGTGAAGGTGAGCACCACCCCCGTGGCCGCCCCGGCCCGGAACGTGATCGGCATCATCCCGGGAAGTGATCCGGCGCTGAAAGGCGAGTACGTGGCCGTCGGCGCGCACAACGATCACATCGGGTTCAACCAGGCGCCCGTGGATCACGACTCGCTGCGCATCTTCAACCACATCGTCCGTCCGCTCGGGGCCGACAGCCGCGCCGGAGCGCCGACGCCGGCCCAGACGGCGGAAGTGAACAAGGAACTCGCCGCCTGGCGCGCGGCGCACCCGGGGACGTCCCGAGTTGATTCGATCGACAACGGGGCCGATGACGACGGCTCGGGCACGGTCACCGCCCTCGAGATCGCCCAGCAGATGGCGGCCCTCGACCCGCACCCGAAGCGGTCGATGCTGTTCGTCTGGCACGTGGGCGAGGAAAAGGGACTCCTCGGATCGACCTATTTCACCGACCACCCCACGGTGCCGCGCGACTCGATCGTCGCCCAGCTGAACATGGACATGGTGGGCCGCGGCGATGCCTGGGACATGACCGGCACCGACAAGGCCGGCGCCTTCCTCCGCGGCGCCCCGAACTATCTGATGCTCGTCGGCTCCCGCCGGCTGTCCACCGAACTCGGCGACCTCGTGGAGCAGGTCAACCGGGACGACCACCATGGCTTCGTGTTCGACTACGCCATGGACGCCGACGGACATCCCGAGAACGTCTACTGCCGTAGCGATCACTATGAGTACGCCCGGTACGGCATCCCGATCACCTTCTTCACCACCGGATTGCATTCGGACTATCACCAGGTCACGGACGAACCCGAATACATCGACTACGACCACATGGCGCGCGTGGGAAGGCTGGTGGAGGACGTGGCCCTGCACGTGGCCAATCTCGATCACCGGATCGTCGTCGACCATCCGAAACCCGACCCGCACGGGGCCTGCAAGCAGTAGCCGAAGCCCCACCAACGGCGCATCGCTCGAACGCCCGTACTGCATCGCAGCACGGGCGTTCGAGGCGGTCGCGACGCCGGTTGTGATGCCCGTGCCCGGAGTGTGACACGAAATCCGGGTTTACGGCCGATTCGAGGTTTACGTCGTCGTTCGGGGCCCATATATAGAACGGTGATGACACCGTCACCCGGAACTTCTCGAGACGCCGCGGCGACTCGGCCGAGCACCGCCCCCGGACGGGCGCTGCCCGCCGAGCGACTGCCGTACGCGCCACCGTGCGTCGTTGAGTACGGGCGGGTGGACGAGTTGACCAGGACCGTCGGCCGGCGCGGACGGCGCGACAGCCGGGGCCGCGGCGGCGGCCGCCGGCGGACCGGGTTCTGACCCTCCACTCCTGGCCCCACGGGGCTTCCGGAGGGAAAAGTGAGTCCCATGCCGGATGCGTGACGAGAACCGTTCGTGCGCATCCGTTTGCACCTTCCCGGCGCGGCACGACAGCGTAAATACCATGGCATGGAATCGCCCGTCGAATTCCCCGGCCATCTCGCCACGCAGCAAGTGGCAGCGGCGTCACCGGAAACCGTGATCTCGTCGCGGGCGCCGTATGCCGCGCCCAGGCTCGCCGTGTACGGGCCCGTAGCGGAACTGACGCGGACGGTCGGCAGCCGCGGCAAGAAGGACCGGAACCGCGGGAGCCGCCGCACCGGTTTCTGAAGCCCCGCGCGTCGGGTCGCTAGCCGCCGCGCGCCAGGCGAACGGCGGCAATCACCACCACCAGCCCCAGTATCGCGTTCACCCGTGCCAGCCAGGCTGCCCGGTGACGCAGCCTCGCTGCGTCCGCGCTCCCCGGAATGGCGGTGCCGGCACGCGGCCCGACGATGAAGTCGTGCACGAAACTCACCACGATCATGGCCGCCACGGCGCCGAGCTTCGCCGCCAGAGAGTGCCCCGTCGCCGTGCGCCAGAAGGCCCCGGTGTCGAGCAGGCCGTGCCACTGCAGCCAGTGCCGGTAGTGGAGGTTGATCACTCCGGTCACCAGCAGCACACCGATGGCCCACCATCCGGCGGTCCGGAACCGGACGCCCAGTTCCTGAAACAGTTGCTGGCGGAGCGCCGGTGGTTCGACCGCGCGGAGCGCCGGGGCCCCGACGACGGCAAGAAAAAACATGCCGCCGAGCCAGAACATGGCCGCGAGCACGTGGATCGTGACGTTGACGTAATAGGCTGCTGGCATGGGAAATCGGGCAGTAACTGCCGGGACCTCAGGGGATTACCGGACACTGATACGAGAGGGGTAATTGGGGTTCCGGCGTCCGGCCGGTATTCATTTGATGGCGCCCCCTTGTAATCCCCTGATCCTCGGTATTACTGATAGGATAATAGCTGGAATGTTAACGCGGTCGTGGGTACTGCGCCGGGACGCCCCGATGCCGGCCCGCCAGCTCCCGAGGCCCGGATTGTCCTCACGGCCCCGGTCACCGCAGAGGAGCGCCCGCGCCATGACCGAATCAAAACTCCGCGTACTCCTGCTCGAAGACAGCGAGGCAGATGGCGAGCTGATCGAGCACGCCCTTCGCCAATCAGCCCGGCCCACCGTCACGCACCGCGTCACGACGCGTGACCAGTTCGTGCGCGCGCTGCGGGAGTTCACACCCGACATCGTGCTGTCCGATCACTCGCTGAGCGCGTACAACGCCCCGGCCGCCATGGGCGACCTGCGGGCCATCCGGCCCACCGCGCCGCTGATCGTGGTATCGGGTGCCCTCGACGCCCGGATGGCGGTGGCCTGCATCCGGGCGGGCGCCGAGGACATCGTGCTGAAGCGCGACCTCCATACGCTCCCGCCAGCCATCGAGGCCGCACTCGCGGCCCGCGAGCGGTTGCAGACCCTCAGCCCGCGCCAATTGGAAGTGTTGCGCCTCGTCGCCGAGGGGCTCACCACCCGGGAGATCGCGCAGCGGCTGGGCATCAGCGACAAGACGGTGGAAACGCACCGCGGGGAAATCATGAAGCGGACGGGCATTCACGATGCCGTCACCCTCGTGCGCTACGCCGTCCGGCTGGGGTTGGTGCCACTGGCCGACTGACGCGGCAGCCACTGCAGGAAATTCCCGATGACGCGCCGGGCTGACGGCGCATAACCTTTCCCAAGGGGCGGAACGCCGGACCGCCCCGTGGGAGGATCCATGCGCCAGTCGCCGAAGCCGGTGGCCGCGAATGCGGCGGTCGGTTCTCCACTGAATGACGAATTTCGCCGGGCCCTCGATGCCGCTCCCGACGCCATCGTGCTCGTGGAACGCACGGGGCAGATGATCCTCGTGAATTCGGAGACCGAACACCTGTTCGGATACGTGGAACGCGAACTGCTCGGACAACCGATCGAGGTCCTCGTGCCGACCCGGTTGCGGGCGGGGCATGCCGGCCACCGCGACCGCTACTTCGCCGACCCGCATCGGCGCCCCATGGGCAGCGGTCTCGAACTGGCCGGCCGCCGCAAGGACGGCACCGAGTTTCCCGTCGAAGTGAGCCTGAGCCCACTCGAGTTGGGGAACGAGTCGTTCGCGATGGCCGCCATTCGCGACATCTCGGAGCGCCAACGGCTGGAGCGCATTCGCCGGGAAATGCGCGAGCGGCGGCGCGCCGCCCGTGAGATCCGGCGGCTGAACTCCGAGTTGGAACTGCGGGTGGCCGAACGCACCGCGCAGCTCGAAGCCGCGAATCTCGAAATGGAGGGATTCACCTACTCGGTGTCGCACGACCTGCGCGCGCCGCTGCGCCAGATCGACGGCTTCTCGCGGCTCCTCAGTGAGGCGGCGGGCGCCGACCTCTCGCCCCAGGCGCAGCATTATCTCCAGCGCATCGTCGACGGGACGCGCCACATGGGCCGGCTCATTGACGACCTCCTCAACCTGGCACAGGTGGGCCGACAGGCCCTGCAGCCCCGCCTCACCGACCTGAACGAGATCATCGAACACGTCATCCGGGACCTCCAGTCCGAGACCACGCCGCGGGAGATCGCCTGGATCGTGAACCCGCTGCCGGCGGCCCGCTGCGACCCGGGCCTGATCCGCATCGTGTTCACCAACCTGATCGCGAACGCGGTGAAGTACACGCGGCCCCGCGACCCGGCACGCATCGAAATCGGGAGCACGGTGCTGGACGGGCGAACCGTCGTCTACATTCGCGACAATGGCGTGGGATTTGACATGCAGTACGCGGACAAGCTGTTCGGCGTGTTCCAGCGCCTGCACGCCGCACAGGAATTCGAGGGCACCGGGGTGGGGCTGGCCACCGTGCGCCGCATCATTCACAAGCACGCCGGCGAGATCTGGGCGGATTCGGCGCCCGATGCCGGGGCCACGTTCTACTTCACGCTCGGGGAAACCCCGGCGGAGACGCCGGCGTGACCGCGACCTACCGCGGCATCCTGCTCGTCGAGGACAATGCCGCCGACGTCGAATTCATCCTCGCCTCGCTGGCCAGCACCGGACTCTCGGAACAGGTGATCGTGGCCCGCGACGGCGTCGAGGCGCTGGATCGTCTGGGCTGCACACCCGGCGCCGGGACCGTGGACGTCCTGCCCCGCCTCGTGATCCTCGACATCAAGCTGCCGCGCGTCAACGGACTCGAGGTACTTCAGCGTATGAAGGCGCATCCTCCCACCCGCGAGGTCCCGGTGGTGATGTTCACGTCCTCCAACATCGCGCGAGACGTGACGCAGTGCTATCGGCTGGGGGTCAACAGCTACGTGCAGAAGCCCGTCGAATTCGACCGTTTTCGGGACGTCGTGCGCCGTCTCGGAACCTATTGGATGACCGTCAACGAACCGCCGCCAGGCACCCAGGGCGAGTCCGGGGAGCGGGTGTGAACGCAGAATCCGCGACACCCGCCACACCGTTGCGCGCCCTGATCGTCGAGCACGACGACGCCGATGTCGAACTGGCCATCGATGCGCTGACGCGTGACGGCTTCGCCGTCTCCTTCCGCGTGGTGTCGAGTGCGCCCGACTTCGAGCGGGAGATCGCCGGCGAGCCTTTCGACGTCGTGCTCGCCGATTTCACCCTGCCCTCCTGGACGGGAATGGCGGCGCTCGAAGCGCTGCAGGCGCACGGGCTGGATACGCCGCTCATTCTGGTCACCGGCACGCTCGGCGAGGAGCGGGCCGTGGAGTGCATGAAGCGCGGCGTGTCCGACTACATCCTCAAGGGCAACATGGCGCGCCTCGGGACGGCGGTGCGCCGGGCGCTCGCCGATCGGGCGGTACGGGCCGAGCATCGGACCCAGCAGGACATCATCGGCAAGCTCTCGCTGGCCGTGGATCAGAGTCCCGCCTCCACCGTCATCACCGACGTTCGGGGGAACATCGAATACGTCAATCACCGGTTCATGGAGGTCACGGGCTACGACCGTACCGAGGTGCTGGGGCGGACGCCGGGGCTCCTGAGCGCCGGCAAGACCCCGCCCGAGGTGTACGGCGACCTCTGGCGAACGATCCGGGCCGGGGAGGTGTGGCGCGGCGAACTGCTCAACCGGCGCAAGAACGGGGAGGAGTACTGGGACCTGGTGCGGATCTCCCCGATTCGCGCTGCGTCGGGCGAGATCACGCACTTTCTGGCCACCCAGGAAGACCTGTCGGCGCGCCTCGAAGCCCAGCATGCGCTGCAGACCCGCGATGAGCAGCTGCGCCAGATCGCCGACAACATTCGGGAAGTTTTCTTCATGGCGGACGTCGCGTCCGACCGGATCGTCCTCGCCAACCAGGCCTATGAGACGATCTGGGGGCGCAGCCTGTCGAGCCTGTACGAAGACCGCCGGACCTTTCTCGATGCCGTGCCGCCCGAGGATCGCCCGGCCGCCCTCGACCACATGGAGCAGGCCTCGCGCGGCGAGGAGCCGTCCCCGGTGGAGTATCGGGTGGTGCGCCCCGATGGCTCCGTGCGCTGGGTGCGGTCGCACTCGACGCCCGTGCGCGACGCCAGCGACGCCGTGTCCCGCGTCATCGGCGTCGTGCAGGACATTACCGAACGGCGGGATGCGCAGGCATCACTGGAGGAGAGCGAACTCCGCTTCCGGAAGCTGATCGAGGCGTCGTTCGGCGGCGTGGCGATCACCGTGGACGGCATCATCCGCGACGCGAGCCCGGGGTACGCCGATCTGTTCGGCCTGCCCCTGGATGAAGCCATCGGCCGCCCGTTTCTCGATTTCGTCGCCGAGGATTCGAAGGCCGAGGTGATGCGGCGCATTTCGAATCAGATCGAGGGCTCGTACGAGTACAGCGGGCGCCGGGCGGACGGCCGGCGCATCTACCTGGAGTGCACGGCGCGCAACCACGTCATCGACGGACGTCCCGGACGTATCGCCGCCCTGCGCGACGTGACCGAGAAGCGGGCGCTCGAGAACCAGTTCCGGCAGAGCCAGAAGATGGAGGCCGTCGGCCGGCTCGCGGGCGGCGTGGCCCACGACTTCAACAACCTGCTGACGGTGATCTCGGGCCACGTCGAATTGATGCTCCAGGAGTTGGGCGACGACGCGCCCCAGCGCCGCGACCTGAAGGAGGTGCAGCGGGCCGCCTATTCGGCCGCCGACCTGACCCGTCAGCTGCTGGCGTTCAGCCGGCAGCAGGTGATCGAACCGCGGCCGGTGATTCTCGAACACGCGGTGGCCGAAGCCGGCAAGATGCTCCAGCGGGTGATCGGGGAGGACATCCGGCTCACCACCCACCCCCGGCAACCCGAGTCGATCATCCACATCGACCCCGGCCAGCTCGACCAGGTGATCATGAACCTGGCCGTGAACGCGCGCGACGCGATGCCGGACGGCGGGGAGCTGATCATGGAGACGGGGGTGGTCGAATTCGACGCCGAGTACGCCGAGAACCACTGGCCGGCGGCGCCGGGGCGGTTTGCGATGCTCGCCCTCAGCGATACGGGCGTCGGGATGGACGAGGAAACCATGGCCCACGTCTTCGAGCCCTTCTTCACGACGAAGGGGCTGGGCAAGGGCACCGGGCTGGGCCTCGCGACGGTGTACGGCATCGTGAAGCAGCACGACGGCTTCATCTGGGTGTACAGCGAGCGAAACCGGGGCACCACCTTCAAGGTCTACTTTCCGATCCCCGACGCGGCGACGGCGGGGCCCCACTCGGCGTTCGAACCCGCCGAGGTTCCGCGCGGCACCGAGGTCGTGCTCGTCACGGAGGATTCCGCCGCCGTCCGCGCCACGACGCGCCGCATGCTCGAACGGTACGGGTACACGGTGATCGAGGCCCCCGACGGTCCCACGGCGCTCGCCCTGGCGGCGCGCCACCGGGGCCCCATCCACCTCCTGGTGACCGACGTCGTGATGCCGGACATGCACGGCAGCGAGTTGGCCGCCGAATTCGCGCGCCGCCGTCCCGACGCGAAGACGCTCTTCATGTCGGGGTACACGGACGACGCAGTGGTCCGGCACGGCGCGATCACCGTGGGCGGCCACTATCTACAGAAGCCGTTCACCGGGGCCGCCCTGGCACGGAAGGTGCGCGCCGTACTCGACGGCTAGCGGGGCGATCGACGCCCGGCCGCGCCCCCGGCTTGATCTATTCAAACAGTCGTTTTATACATTCGTTTCAGCGCCGCTCGCCGGTAGCCGTCCGCCGATCTCCGCCCCGGGGTCCTCCGCATGAATCGAAAGCGCCTGATCGGCTTCGCCGGCATCGTGATCGTCGCCGTAGCCGTCGCCTACGTCCTTCTCCGCCCGCCCGGCACGCTCACCCTCACCGGCATCGTCACCACCAACGACGTCATCGTCAGCCCGCAGGTGCCGGGCCAGGTGAGCCGGCTGCTGGTGACCGAGGGCGACTCGGTGGCCGCCCACCAGTTGCTGGCCGTGCTCGCGCCCGGCGAACTGGCCGCCGACCAGAGTTTCTATGCCCGGTCGGCGCAGGCGGCGGCCTCCCAGGTGCAGGCCAGCGCGTCGGAACTCCGCTTCCAGGAGACCCAGGCCGCCGAGCAACTCCGCCAGGCGAGCGCCAATCTGGCGTCGGCCATCGCGCAGGCCGCCGAGGACTCGGCCTCGATGGTCAACACCAAGCGGGTGCTCGACCGCTACGAAGCGATGGCCGGCAGTGGGGGCGTGGCGCCGCAGCAGCTCGACTCGGCGCGCACCGCCTACAGCGTGATCACGTCCCGCGTCGAGGCCTCCACGCGACAAGTGGAGGCGCAGCACGCGGCGGTGGCGCTGGCCCGGGCCGCGCAGGATCAGGTGGCCATGAAGCGCAGCACCCTGCAGGCGGCGCGCGATCAGCAGCGGGCCGCCGCCGCGCAGACCGAGAAGGCCGACGTGCGCCTGGCCTACACCGAGATCCGGGCGCCGATGGCCGGTGTGGTCGACGTGCGCGCGGCCCGGGTCGGGGAGTTCGTGAACGCCGGCCAGCCGATCGTGACGCTCGTCAACCCCGACAGCCTCTGGGTACGGGCCGACGTCGAGGAGACGTACATCGACCGGGTCCGGCTGGGCGACACGCTCACCGTACGCCTCCCCTCGGGCGACGAGCGCACGGGCACCGTGTTCTACCGCGCCGTCGACGCCGGCTTCGCCACCCAGCGCGACGTCAGCCGCACCAAGCGCGACATCCGGACCTTCGAGATCCGGCTGCGGGTGAACAATGCCGACCGCCGCCTCGCCGTCGGCATGACGGCTTACGTGTTGCTCCCGGTCACCGCCCCGTGAGCCGCGCCGCCATCGACGTTCGCCACATCACCAAGCGATTCGGCGACTTCACCGCCGTCGACGCGATCTCGTTCGCGGTGGCCGACGGCGAGATCTTCGGGCTGCTCGGTCCCAATGGCGCCGGCAAGTCCACCCTCATCCGCATGATGACGACGCTGCTCCTGCCCACCGAAGGGACGGCGATCGTGGGCGGGCACGACATCATCACCCACCCCGACGACGTCCGCCGGGCGATCGGCGTCATCCCGCAGGCGATGACCAGCGACCTGGAACTCAGCGCCTACGAGAACCTGCTCATCTTCGCCAAGCTTTACGGCGTGCCGCGCGAGCGGCGCAAGCCGCTGATCGCCGACCTGCTCGCGGCCGTGGAGTTGACGCAGTGGGCCGACGCCCCGGTGAAAAACCTGTCCGGCGGCATGCGCCGCCGGGTGGAGATCGCCCGCGGCCTGGTGCACGAGCCGAGCATTCTGTTCCTCGACGAACCGACCACCGGGCTCGATCCCGTCTCCCGCACGTCGGTCTGGGAGATGCTGCGCAAGATCAAGGCCGAGCGTGACCTCACCGTGCTGCTCACGACGCACTATATGGACGAGGCCGACAAGCTGTGCGAGCGCATCGCCATCGTGGACCACGGGAAGCTCATGGCCCTCGATTCGCCGATGAAGCTCAAGGCCAACACGCCCGGCGAGAACACGCTGGAGGTGGCGTTCTCCGACACCCCGCCCGACTGGAAGGCGCGCCTCGAAGGGCTGCCGGCCGTGGAGCGCGTGGAGGGCGAGGCGCCGGTGTTCCGCATCATGTCCGACAGTGGCCCGCGCACCACGATGGCGCTGATGACGACGGCGGCCGACGCCGGCGTGACGATCAAGTCGCTGGCCGTCGAGAGTACCTCGCTCGACGACGTGTTCGTGCACTTCACGGGCCACCAGCTGCGCGACGCGCTCCAGGAACAGCCGATGAGCGAGCGCCGCAGCATGGGCCGGCGGCGGTAACCCGATGCAACGCGCCTGGGCGATCGTCGAGCGCGACCTGCGCCGGTTTCGCAAGAGCCCGATGCTCATCGTCATGTCGCTGTTCATGCCGGTGGTGCAGCTGGTCGTGCTCGGCTACGCCTTCGGCGGGCAGGTGAAGCACCTCAAGGTCGGCCTCGTCGATCTCGACGGGGGCCTCCCCGCCGTCCGCATCCACGCCCTGGCCAACGCCGTCACTGCCAACGCGAATACGTTCACCACGATCCCCTTCGCCGACCGGGGCCAGGCCATCGAGGCGCTGCGCAACGGACGGGTGAACGGGGTGCTCACGATTCCCCCCGGATTCTCGCGGCGCGTGCTCTCGGGCGACGATCCGCGCGTGGCGCTGATCGAGGACAACACCGACAACTTCGTGAGCGCCACGCTCGCCGGCGCGTTCACCGGGCTGTTCGCCGCCTATAATCAGCCGCCGCCCTCCACCCACCGCGTCACCGACCAGGCGACGCTCGAAACGGTGGAGCTGTATCCGTACGTGCCCTACATCCAGTACCTGCTCCCGGGCACGATCGTGATGTCGATCTTCATGATGGTGATGATCGGCGGCGGCATCATCTTCATCGACGACAAGGCCCGGGGGCTGCACGAGGGGTATCTCGTCACGCCGGTCACCCGCCTCGAGCTGATTCTCGGGTTCAACGTGTCGGGCGCCCTGAAGGCCATGCTCTCGGGCGCCGTGCTGATGACCATCGGATCGGTGATCGCCGGCATTCCCGACCCGTTCGCGCCCGTGCGCATGCTGCGCCTGCTGCTCGTCATCGCCGTCACCTCGGTGGCGCTGGTGAGCTTCATGTTCCTGATCATGGTCCGCATGGAGGATCCGCTCCTGCCCCGGGCGCTGTTCGGCGTCATGAATACCCTGCTCTGGTTCCCCAGCGGCGCCGTCTATCCGCAGCAGGCCTTCCCGGGGTGGATGCGCGCCATCGCCGTCGTCGATCCGTTCACCTATGCCGTGCACGCGCTCAAGGCGCTGCTGCTCAAGAACACCGGCTTCGCGGCGATCGGCTTCGATCTGTTCTACCTGCTGGCATTCGCGGCGGTCACGATGGTCGCCGCCACGCTCCTGTTCCGGCGGACCCTGTCGTGATCACCCGCGACCGGCTGCTGCGCGCCGCGACGGCCCGGTTTGCGGAGCACGGGTACCACAACGTGAGCGTGCGCGATCTGTGCCGCGACGCGCGGGCGAACGTCGCCGCCGTGAACTATCATTTCGGCGGCAAGTTGGGGCTCTACCGCGAAGTCGTCCGCGCGGCCGTCGACGCCATCCGCGACGCCTCCGACCGCATGATCTTCGTAGCCGCCGACCGCCCGCCCGCCGAGCGGCTGCGCCACTACGTGAACGCCTACGTGCGGACCGTCGCGGGCCGGGACCACCGGCCGGATGCCGGCCGCCACGCCTGGGTCCACCAGCTCATGAGCCACGAGAGTACGGAGCCGACGCCGCTCGCACCGTGGATCGCGGAGCAGGCGCTGATGCCGCGCATCCGCTATCTCAGCGCCCTCGTGGCCGAACTGATGCACTGCCGGCCCGGCGACCGGCGCGTGCACCGCTGCGTGCTGAGCATCCAGGCCCAATGCCTGTTCTACGCCGCCCCGAACCGGTTTCGCGACACGGCCTTCCCGGGCTGGCCGCCGAGCGCCCGCGAGTTGGCCGCCGCCGCGGATCACATCGTGGACTTCTCGCTCGCCGGGATCCAGCGCATCGCCCGGGCCCGGTGACGCGCCGCGCGCGGCCCCGGCCGCGCTAGTGGATTCCCAACTGCTGCTTCAGGAACGCCACCGTGCGCGGCCACGCGTCCTTGGCGGCGGCCAGGTTGGCCTGCTGCATGGCGGCGTTGGGCTCCGGCTGCATGGGATCGTCCTGCGCGCGCATGAACCCGTGAATCGCCCCCTCGTAGTTCCGCCCGAAATAGTCCTTGCCCAGGGCGCGCATCGTCGAATCGATGGCCGGCATCGCGGCGCCGATCCGCGCGTCGCGCGAGCCGCTGAGCAGCATCATCGGCACGTGGATCTTGGCCAGCGAGTCGGCGTCGGGTGCGGGCCCGTTCATGTACGGTGTGCCGTAGAACGCCACCGCGCCCGAGAAGCCGTCGGTGCCGCCGTTGATCGCATAGTCCCAGGCCGTGCCACCGCCCCAGCAGAACCCGATGACCGCGTACCGGTGGTCGGCCGACGGCAGTTGCATCGCATACCGGGCCGCGGCCGTGATGCCCCGCGCCCGCTCGGCCGGGTCGACGCCGCGGATGAGCTTCACCGCGGAATCGCGGCTCAGCTCGGTGGTCGACGGTCCGCCCCGCACCCGCGACAGCAGGTCCGGCGCGACGGCGATGAACCCCTCGGCCGCCGCCTGGTCGGCCACCGCGCGAACCCAGGTGGTGAATCCGAAGATCTCGTGGACGACCACGACCACCGGGGAGTGCGCGCGCGCCGTCACCGGATACACCACCCAGGCCATGAGCGAATCGGAGGAGCCGGGCGTCCACGCGATCTTCACCCACTCGGCGTGGCGCGGGCTCTCGGAGAGCCGGGCCGGCGCGGCGTCATTGCTCGCCGGCAGGCCGGGCGTGCCCTGGGCCGGTGCGGTGGTGGCGGTGAGCACGAGGGCGGATGCGAGGGTGAGGGCGCGAAGGGAGGGCATCGTCGACTCCGGAGCGGGAGGGGCGTTGGCGGGTGTGGGCATACAGTACCGCGAACCCGCGCCGCCGGGAAGTCGTTCCCGGCCGCGCGGGGCACGGGTCAGAACACGATGCCGATACTCACCGGCACGAACTGCGCCGCGTTGGCGTCGACCATGTGGAGCCGCGCTTCGGCGTAGATCGCGATGCCGCCGACGGGAATGCGGAGGCCACCGCCCACGTTCCACCCCAGCACCGACCGGTTGTGGAATTGGAGCCCCCCGAACGCCGGGCCACCGGGGTTGTTGACGTACACGGTGTCGGACGGCTGGTGGAGGCGATACACGCCGACCCCGCCGATGACGTACAGCGTGCTCGTACCGCCGCGATGGAGGGCGCCCGGCCGACCATTGTACGGCAGCAACCGGTCGTAGGTGAGGTTGAGCGTCGCCGCCGTGACGTAGGCGCGGCGGCTGCAATCGGCGCTGCCGTTGGCACAGAGCAGCGTGTAGTTGGCGCGGCCGTTGAATGCGTTGTAGAGCCCTTCCAGGCGGAACCCGAGCGGCGATCCCCCGGGGTGGACGCCGAGACCGGCCGTCACGTTGTAGCCGGTGGGGTTGTGGTCGTTGAACCGGCCGGTGGGAATGGTGGGGCCCACGGCGATCGTGAATTCCGGGCGCGACGTCTGCGCCGCCAGCGGCGCGGGTAACGCGGCGGCGATGGCCAGCAATGTCAGGCCGGCGGAAAGGCGGGTCATGAGAACTCCCTGAACGAGGAATCGGTGCGGCGAACCTGCATCGCGTCATACGCGAAGGCATCTACCCTGCTCCAGTCTAGCACCCCGGGACCGCGCCCGCGTTCCCGACGAACCGCGGCGTGGCGCCGGGGCGCGGAACATCGAGGAGCGATCAGGATACTCCTGTTGGGGCCGCGAACCCTTCCCTCGTTGCTCCGGGTTGGCGAACATCCCTCAGGCGATCCGTCCCAGCCGCCGCCTCGACCCACGGCCCGATGCCCGACTCGCTCTCCGACATCATCCGCGACTTCCGCTACGCGGTACGAACGCTCGGCCGGTCACCGGTCTTTGCCGTGATCGCGATTCTCACCCTCGGCCTGGGCATCGCGAGTACGACCGCCGCGTTCAGCATCATGGATCCCGTGTTGCTGCGCGGCCTGCCTTACCGCGCGGCGGACCGGTTGCGCACGGTGTACGAGCAGCGCGACGACGGCGGGCTGCGCGTCCCGTCGTTCCCCACCTACCGCGACTGGAAGGCGCAACTGGCGGCGTCCACCTCGCCGATCGAGGACGTGGCGTTCGTGCGTGGTGACGGCGTCGCGGTGCCCGACCGGGACGGAGAGCCGCAACGTCTCCTCGTGGGCTACGTCACGCCCGGCTACTTCGCGTTCATGGGCACGCGCCCGTTGCTCGGCCGCGCCTTCGGCGCCGACGAGGAACGGCCGGGCGGGCCCAACGTCGCCGTGATCTCGTACGACCTGTTCATGGACCGCTTCGGCGGCGACCGGACCGTGATCGGCACCGCCGTGGACATGGACAGCGTGCCGACGACGATCATCGGGGTGATGCCGCGCGGGTTCGCCTATCCCAACTTCGGCGGCAACTACTGGGCGCCGGCGCAGCTCTGGGAACCGATGGCCGCCTTCGCGGCCACGCACCCCGACGTGCTCGCGCGGCGAGGACTCCACGTCGACAGCCGGACGCTCGTTCGCCTGCGTCCGGGCGTCGATTCGGCGCGGGCGGCGGCCGCCATGCACGTGGTGCAGCAACGCCTCGCCGCGCAATATCCGGCGGATCAGGCGCACTGGACCGCCGTGGGGTTCCAATCGATGAGTACGGAGCTGTTCGGCACCCTGCCGCAGTCGCTGCTGCTGGTGTCGGGTGCCATCGGCCTCGTGCTGCTGTTGGCGTGTGCCAACGTGGCGAACCTGTTCCTCGTGCGCGCCAACGGCCGGTCGCGGGAGCTGGCCGTACGGGTGGCGCTGGGGGCGGGGCGGTGGCGGCTCGTCCGCCAGCTGTTCGCCGAGTCGTTCGTGATCGCGTTCGCCGCCGGGTTGCTCGGCGCGGCGCTCGCCTCCGCGATCGTGGGCTACGCGCGGCACGCGCTCGGTGCCCTGCTCCCGTTCACCGACCGGCTGGCCGTGGACGGACGGGCGCTGGCCTTCGCGTTCGCCGCCTCGGTGGCGACGGCGCTCCTCGTCGGGCTCGCGCCCGCGCTGCACGCCGGCCGGCGGCGCGCCATGCAGGGAATTCGGAGCGGCGGCGCTTCCGGCGCCGGGACGCATCGTGAGCAGCGGGCGCGGAACCTGCTCGTGTCGCTGCAGTTCGCGCTGGCGTTGACGCTGCTCATGGGTTCGGGGCTGCTCATCCAGAGTTTCCGGCGGCTGGCGTCGGTGCCCATGGGGTACGACGCCTCCAATCTCATCCGCTTCGCGGTCGCGCCCGAGCCGCACACGTACGACGCGCCCCGGGACGCGGCGCGTCTCTACGCCCGGATTCTCGACGCCGTGCGCGCCGTGCCCGGCGTGCAGTCGGTGGCGGCGGCCGGCGGCGCGCTCCTGCCCACGACCGTGCGCACGGCGGCCACGCCGGCCGACGGACAGCCGCTCGTGCAGGCGCTGTACCACCCGGTCTCGACGGACTACCTCGGCACCATGCGCACGCCGATGGTGGCCGGCCGCTGGTTCACCGACGCCGACATGCTTGCCGCCACGGGCTTCGTGATCAGCCAGCAACTGGCCACGCGCATCTGGCCCGGACGCAGTCCGTTGGGCGAGACGATCACCGTGCACCGGCAGTCGCAGGCGCGGGCCGATTTCGGACAGCCGATCACGCTGCCCATCATCGGCGTGGTGAGCGACGTTCACGAGTACGGCCCCGCCGACAGTCCGGCACCCGAGGTGTATCTGCCCTACACGCTCGAGGTGTGGCCCTGGATGAACTTCACGGCGCGCGCCCGGAATCCCGGCCGCCTCCTGGCCGCGGTCACGAACGCGGTGCGCGCGGTCGATCCGGAAATCCGGTTCCGCGGCCAGCCCAGCCTCGTGCAGACCGGCGGCGGCGCCATTGATGCACAAACGCGCTTCATCACCGCGGTGCTCACCGGATTTGCCATCGGCGCGCTGCTGCTGTCGGCCATCGGCCTGTACGGCATCGTGGCCTATGGCGTGTCGCAGCGAACCCGCGAGATCGGGATCCGCATCGCCCTTGGAGCCACGGGACCCCACGTCGTGCGAACCGTGCTCCGCGACGGCGCCCTGTACGTGCTGCTGGGTGCGGCGATCGGGTTGGGCGGCGCGCTCATCTCCACCCGCCTCCTGCGGGCCATGTTGTTCCAGACCACGACCACCGACCCGGCCACGTTCGTGATCGTGCCGGTGGTGCTGGCCGCCGTGGCCGGCGCGGCCACGTGGCTTCCGGCGCGCCGGGCGGCCCGGACGGATCCGACGATCGCCATTCGCGCGGAGTAGGCGTCCGCGCGCCGCACCCCGCGCGAACATCTGATTCCGGCGGTTACCGGCCGGTCGGAGGGGGGCGAAGCTATATTTCGTAGAGCGCACGGCGAGAGCGACTTCGCGGCTCTCGCGGCCCCTCCGATCTACAAGGACCGATTCATGGCCGCCTTTCGCAATGAGCACCGCCGCTTCACCTTCCGCGGCCGTCCCTTCCACTTCGTCTCGTACGACGCGCAGCCGGGAAATCCCAACAAGGGAGTGGAGGCAATGCCGGCCACGTGGTATCTGCTGAACGCGGGGAATCGCTGGCCGGCCATTCCGCTCGAGCCCGGGCAGCCGGAAGACGAAGTGGACGCGCGGCTGGCGGCGTGGCTCGAGGCGGAGGTGTTCGAGTAGAGGCAAGCCCGGTCGCAAATGAGCCGGACTCCGCGCCATCTGACGGCGAACATCGCGGCCCTATATGGTCTGCGGCCGGCGACCCTCGTCCTCTCCCTGTTCGCCCTGGCCGGCGCCATGCCGGCCGCAGCGCAGACCACTCCCGCTCCCGCGGTCGTGCACGTCCGCGTCACCGACGTCACGGGGACGCCGATTCCCAACGCCGAATTGGCCGTCCTGAACGCCGGCAATCCCGACGCCGTCGCCGTCGCCACCACCGATTCCACGGGTTCGCACACCTTTTCGCTGTCGCTTCCCGGCCGGCGCTACCGGATCACGGCGCGGAAACTCGGGTTCGTGGCGACGATTCGCCTCCTGCCGCTCACGCCGGGCGACACGACCTCGCTGGAACTCCGGCTCGCCGCCGTGGCGGCGGTTCAGCAGCTCCCCACGGTGGTGACGCGGGAGAGCTACCGTCTGGACCTTGATCCGGGCACCCGGGAGGGGTTCACCCAGCGGTGCGCCTCCCCGATCGTCGCCTGCGTGGGCGATTCGACGCTGGCCCAGCGCCCGTCGGCCGACCTGCTCTCGTTCCTGAACCGCACGGACGGCATCATCCCGCAGTCGGACAACGGGTTCGCGCCCAATCCGCCGAAGATGTACGCCACCTTCGGCGGGCAGTGTGAACCGGCCTACTACGTGAATGGCTTCCGCTGGGGTCTCGACTGGCAGCAGCTGGCGGAGGCGTATCGCGGCTTCGCCGTCCAGGGCATCGAGGTCTACCGGGCCGCCCAGCCGCGGCCGGGCCGGTTCGTGGGAGATCCCGGCTGCGGCGTGATCGTGTTCTGGCTCAAATAGCGGCCGTCGGAACGCCGCCTCGCCCGGGCCCCGGCGCCTGAATCGGACGGCTCAACCATTCCGGCAAGGCGCCGATACTTGTCGAAAGGCCCGGGAGGTGGGCGTGCCCGGTCCGCGGCCGTCGCGGTCTCGCCACGGAGGATTGCCACCACGGTTCCCGTGGGCCACGATTAACGTTCCGCCAGTGCCTGGATGTTCCGGGCGCGAATCGAGTCCGCCGTCCTGTCGGCCCCCGGTCGACCGATGGAGAGTACGTGTCGTCTCGCTGGAATTCCGATCAGACGAACGCAACACCCGCCGGAGACGTCCGCCCATCGGACGCCTCCGACGCGTTTGCGGCGGCGATCATCCGGTCCGCCGACGACGCGGTGTATGCCGGCGATCTGAATGGCACGCTCCTGGTCTGGAACGCCGGCGCCGAGCGCCTGTTCGGATACACAGCGGCCGAAATCATCGGCCGGCCAATCGCGCTGCTGTACCCGCCGGAGCAGCAGGAGGAACTGGCCCGGATCATGGAGGGGCTCCGCCGGGGCGATGCGGCCCGCCGCATCGAGACAGTGCGGCGACGGAAGGACGGCGCCATCATCCCGGTGGAAGTCACCGTAGCGCCGGTGCGCGATGCGGCGGGGTTGGTGATCGGCGGCGCGTCGATCACCCGGGACATCACCGAGCGGCGGCGCGCGGAACAGGCGCTGGCCGCGTCGGAGGCCCGGTTCCGCAGCTATTTCGAGCTGCCGCTGGTCGGCATCGCGGTCTCGTCTCCCGACAGGCGGTGGATCGAGGTGAACGACCGGCTGTGCGACATGCTCGGTTACTCGCGCCGCGAACTGACCGCGCTCGGCTGGCCCGACGTCACCCACCCCGACGACCTGGCGGCCAACCTCCGCGCCTTCGCGCGCGTGGCCGGCGGCGAGGTCGATTCGTACACCCTCGACAAGCGCTTCATCCGGAAGGACGGCTCGGTGCTGTGGGCGAACCTCGCGGTGCGTGCCATCCGCCGCTCCGACGGGACCCTCGATTCGCTCTGCACCGTGATCCAGGACGTCACCGAGCGCCGGGCCGCGGAGCAGCGGGTGCAGTACCTGAATCGTGTGTACGCCGTGCTGAGCGATACCAACCAGATGATCGTCCGGGAGCGGGACCCGCAGGCGACGATGGCGGCGGCGTGCCGGATTGCCGTGGAGAAGGGCAATTTCCGCATGGCGTGGATCGGGATGCTCGAGCACGATGGCCAGGTGCTACGGCCGGTGGCCTCGGCAGGCCACATCGACGGCTATCTCGATCTCGTGAACATCGACATCGGGGATCCGGTGCGGCGCGGCGGACCATCCGCGCAGTGCGTGTTGACCGGCGAACACCGGGTCTGCGACGACATCGAGCACGACCCGGCGTTTCGCCCCTGGGCCGCCGAGGCGTTGCGCCGCGGCTACCGCTCGTCGGGCTCCTTTCCGCTCGTCGTCGAGGGGCGCGTGGTCGGCGTGTTCAATCTCTACGCCGGCGAACTCGACGTGTTCGGCGACGAGGAGCTGGCGCTGCTCGACGAACTGGCGCTCGATATCGGGTTCGCCCTGGAACTCGACCGCCGCGAGGCGGAGCGGCGCACCGTGGACGTCGCGCTGCGGGAGAGCGAGGAGCGGTTCCGGGAACTCGCCGACCACATCGACGAAGTCTTCTGGATGGTGGATCCGGCATCGGGACGTGCGCAGTACGTGAACCGGGCGTTCGAGCACGTCTGGGGCCGCAGTTGCGAGGAAGCCTACACCAACCCCAACCACTGGTCGGAGAGCATTCACCCCGACGACCGGGAGCGCGTGCTGCAGGCGTTCGCGGCCAACGCCGCGCGGGGCAGTACGACATCACGTACCGCATCTTCCGTCCCGACGGGGTCATGCGCTGGGTGCACGACCGGGGCATCCCGCTGCGCACGGGCGACGGGTTGGTCTATCGCATCGTCGGCACGGCGCGGGACATCACCGACCAGCACAACCTCGAGGTCCAGCTCCGGCAGTCGCAGAAGATGGAGGCCGTGGGACAGCTCGCCGGCGGCATCGCGCACGACTTCAACAACATCCTGGCCGCGATCATGATGGAGACCGAGCTCGCGGCGTTGAAGAGCGATCTGACCCCGCCGGTGGAGCGCATGGTCAACGAGATCCGCGCCGCGGCGGAGCGCGCGGCGGCGCTCACCCGCCAGCTCCTGGCCTTCAGCCGCCACCAGGTGCTCCAGCCGCGGCAGCTCGACCTGAACGACACGGTGGTCCACCTGGTGACGATGCTGCGCCGCATCGTCGGCGAGGACGTGGGAGTCGAACTGGGCCTGCACCCGGCACCCGTGCTCACCCTGGCCGACCGCGGGATGCTCGATCAGGTGCTGATGAACCTCGTGGTGAATGCACGGGACGCCATGGAGAAGGGGGGCCGCCTGCGCATCGAAACGGGCATCGATACCATCGACGCCGACTCGACGGATCTCGCCGGACCGCTTCCCCCGGGGCGGTACGCGCGACTGAGCGTGAGCGACACGGGGAGCGGGATCCCGCCGGAACTCCAGCCGCGGATCTTCGAGCCCTTCTTCACCACCAAGGAACCGGGCAAGGGCACGGGGCTCGGCCTGGCGACCGTGTTCGGGATCGTGAAGCAGCATGGAGGGTCGATCGGCGTCACCAGCCGTGCCGGCGAGGGCACGACCTTCCGTATTCTCTTACCGGCGTCGGACCCTGCCGGCGCCACCGCGGCGGGCGAACAGGGAGCCGCCGCCACTCCCCGTGGGGGAAACGAGATGATCTTGCTCGTCGAAGACGAACCGATGGTCCGCCGGTTGGCGGCGGCCGCCCTCGAGCGCGCCGGCTATTCGGTGCTGGAAGCGCCCACCGGTGTGGACGCCCTCGAGGTCTGGACGGAGCACCGCGCGTCCATCCGGCTGCTGATGACGGATCTGGTGATGCCCGGCGGGCTGAGCGGCCGCGACCTCGCGGCGCGGCTCCAGGACGAGGAGCCCAATCTCCGCGTGCTCTTCACCAGCGGGTACAGTTCCGAGATTGCCGGCCGGGAGCCGCCGCTCGTCGACGGGCAGAACTTCATTCAGAAGCCGTACCGGCTGGCCACGCTGCTCGAGGTGGTCCGGCGGCGGCTCGACTGAGAGCGCACCGGCCGCGGCCCGCCCGGCGCCGACCGGGGCCCGGCCGGCACGCGGTCACTCCACCGTGACGCTCTTTGCCAGATTGCGCGGCTGATCGACGTTGAGGCCGCGCTTCGCCGCGATGAAGTACGCCAGGAGTTGCAGGGGAATCACGGTCAGCACCGGGTAGAGCATGTCGATCGTTTCGGGGATCCGAATCTCGAAGTCGATCTTGCCCGCCAGGCTGGGCTCTTCGCGGCTCGTGATCACGATGACCCGGCCGCCACGCGCCTTCACCTCGCTGATGTTCGACACCACCTTCTCGAACACGCTGTCGTGCGGCGCGATGAACACGACGGGCATGTTCTCGTCGATGAGCGCGATCGGCCCGTGCTTCATCTCCGCCGCCGGATACCCTTCGGCGTGGATGTAGCTGATTTCCTTCAGCTTGAGCGCGCCCTCGAGGGCCACCGGGAAGTTGTAGCCGCGCCCGAGGTACAGGAAATTCGTGGCGTCGCGGAACCGCTCGGCGATCGTCTCGATCTCCGAGGCCCGGTCGAGAATCGACTGGACCTGGGCCGGCAGCGCCTCCATGGCCTGCGCGATCGCCCGCCCCTTCTCGACCGACAGCAGGCGCAGACGCGCCAGCTTGAGCGTGAGGAGCGCCAGCGCGATCACCTGGCTCGTGAACGCCTTGGTGGAGGCGACGCCGATCTCGGGACCGGCGTGCAGGTAGATGCCGCCGTCGTCCTCGCGGGCAATCGTCGAGCCCACCACGTTCACCAGTCCCAGCGTCTTCGCGCCGCGGCGCTTGGCCTCGCGCATGGCGGCCAGCGTGTCGGCGGTCTCCCCGGACTGGGAGATCACCACGCACAGCGACTTGTCGTCCACGATCGGGTTGCGATACCGGAACTCGGACGCGTATTCCACTTCCACGCGGATGCGCGCCAGGTCCTCGATCATCAGCTTGCCGATGAGCGCCGAGTGCCAGCTCGTGCCGCAGGCGGTGATGATGATGTTCTGGAGATCCAGCATCTCCGCCTTGGAGAGGTTGATGCCGCCGAGCTTGGAGAAGCCGGCGTCGCTCACGAGGCGGCCGCGCATCGTGTTCTCGATGGTCGCCGGCTGCTCGAAGATCTCCTTGAGCATGAAGTGGTCGTACCCACCCTTCTCGATCTGCTCCAGGTCCCAGTCGATCAGGTTGACGCCCTTGGGAATGTCGTTGGCGTCGAGATCGAACACGCGGTAGCTGTCGGCCGTGAGCACGGCCATCTCCCCGTCGTCCAGATACACCACCTGGCGCGTGTGCTGGAGGATGGCGGCCACATCGCTGGCCACGAAGTTCTCCCCCTCGCCGAGGCCGATGAGCAGGGGGCTGCCGTTGCGGGCGACGACGATCTTGTCCGGATCGAGGCTCGAGATCACGGCGATGCCGTACGTGCCCTCCACGAGGTTGAGGGCGGCCATCACCGCCTCCTCGAGGTTGCCCTCCATCGCCTCCTCGATCAGGTGGGCCAGCACCTCGGTATCGGTATCGGACTTGAACACGTGCCCGGTATCGATCAACCGCTGGCGCAGGATGCTGTAGTTCTCGATGATGCCGTTGTGCACCACGGCCAGCGTGTTGCCGCAGTCACGCTGGGGATGGGCGTTCTTCTCGCTGGGCGCGCCGTGGGTGGCCCACCGCGTGTGACCGATCCCCACGTTGCCGCCGATCGGGCGGGCCGCCACCGTGGTTTCCAGCGCGGCGATCTTGCCCTTGGCCCGCCGCATGTCGACGCCGTCGCCGCCGAGCAGCGCCACGCCCGCGGAATCGTACCCGCGATACTCCATCCGCTTGAGCCCTTCGATGAGCATGGGCGTCGCGATCCGCGGCCCGACATATCCGACGATTCCGCACATACGAGTTCGTCCCCGTTAGTGGCCCCCGAGCGCGTCCAACGGCGCCCGCGCCTGTCGCACCAGGTCCCGCGCCTCCGATTCCGTCGGCGCTTCGGCAATCACCCGCACGATCGGCTCCGTACCCGACGGGCGCACATGCACCCACCGGTCCTTCCAGCTCAACCGCAACCCGTCCTGCATGTCCGCCTCGGCAGCCGGGAACGCCGCGCAGAGCGCGCCGTACACCGTCTCCAGGCTCGCCTCCGGACGGGCAAGCTTGTCCTTCACGATCGAATAGTGCGGCAGGTCGTCGACGATCGACGCCAGCGGCCGCGCCTCTTCGAGCATCAATTGCAGTACCAGCGCCGCACCGACCGGCGCGTCCCGCCCCAGGTGCACTTCGGGCAGAATCACACCGCCGTTCCCCTCCCCGCCCACCACCGCCGCCGTGTCGCGCATCTTCACGGCCACGTTCACCTCACCCACCGGCGCACGAACCAGCGTCGCGCCCCCCGCCACCGCCGCATCCTCTACCACACGGCTGGTCGACAGATTCGTCACCACCGGCCCCTGCCGGTAGCGCAGCACCAACCGCGTGGCCAGGGCCAGCGTGTAGTCCTCACCGATGGCCCGTCCACGATTGGAGACGATTGCCAGCCGGTCAACGTCAGGATCCACGGCAAACCCCACATCCGCACCCGTCTCCTGCACAAACCGTTCCAGTTCACCCAGGTTCTCCGCCACCGGCTCGGGGGAACGGGGGAAACGTCCGTCGGGCTCGGCGTTGATCGTGCTCACCACGCACCCCAGGCGGTCGAGCAGCGCCGGCATGATCACCGCTCCCGCGCCCCGGCAGCAGTCCAGTGCCACCTTGAACCGGCGCCGCCTGAGCGCCTCGACGTCCACAAAAGGGAGCGAAAGGACGCACTCGATGTGTCGGAATACAGCACGATCGTCGCGCTCGACCACGCCGAGTGTGTCCCAGGTCACATAGGGGATTCCGGAGTCGATCAGCGCCCGCATCGCCGCGCCCTCTGCCGCCTCCAGAAAGAGCCCGCTCGGCCCGATGAACTTGAGCGCGTTCCACTCGATCGGGTTGTGGCTCGCCGAGAGCATCAGGCCGCCGGCGGCGTGGTGGTGCTCCACCGCCAGCTGGCAACTCGGCGTGGTCGTGAGCCCGATGTCCATCACCGTACACCCCACCGACTGCAGGGCGCCCACGGCGACGCGGTGGAACATGGGGCCCGACACACGGCTGTCCCGGCCCAACACCACCGTGCGCGAGGCCCCGGCCGCGCGGGCCCAGGCGCCGAATGCCGCGGCATAGCGCGCGACGACTTCGGGAGTGAGGGCCTCGCCGACACGCCCCCGAATTCCCGATACACTCACCATCAGGCCGTCGTGGCCCATGCGTCCTCCTTATGGGAAAACCTAAGGTAGTCCCCCCGGTCGAGTGATCAAAGCGCGAGCCCGCCAGTGCTTTACACCCCCTCCACCCCGGTCTAACTTTGCGCCGCCTGCTCCGGAGGACGGCCCCCTGACTCAGCCGCTCGAACCACGCGGCGCAATCCGCTTCCCGTTCCGCCTCAAGATGGCCGCTATCAGCGCGGCGGCCGTCGCGCTGACGCTGGCCGTGATCATGCCGCCGGTGTACGTGAGCACGCGGAGCCAGCTCGCCAAGGTCCACGGCGACCGGTTGCTGGGCATCGCGCGGGGAGCCACGCTCGTGGTGCCGGCGGAGTCCCTGGACGCCATCGCGGCCCGCGGACAGGAAACGGATGCCTTCCACGCCACGCGGTCGGCTCTCCTGCATGCCTGGCTCGCCAACGGCGCCAGCCAGAGCAACCTGCTGAACGGCATCGAGATCGTGCGGGCCGACAGCCTCGGCCGGTGGCGCGTGCTCGTCCACGCATCGTGGCAGCCGGGCCAGCCGCAGTACCGGCTGCCCTGGAATTCGCCGCCGGGACTGGCCGACAGCATGGACGTCGGGCACGAGGGGTACACCGGCGTGTACGCCGCCGGCGAAGGATCGCTGCTGTCGGCCGAAGCCCCGGTCCGCCGGAACGACGGGTCCATTGCGGGCTTCATCGTGGCGACACTCACCGCCGACCAGTTTCTGAGCGAACTGCGCTGGCAGTTGCTGCGATCGGCCCCCTATCCGCTGGTGGCCCTGCTGCTGGCGCTCGGGCTCTCCTACTGGGGCGCGGCCCGGCTGACCCGCGGCCTCGACGAGGTGACGCGGCACACCGATGGCATGGCCACGGGCAAGCTGCACCAGGAACTGCAATACGCGGCCGACGACGAGATCGGGGCGATGGCAGAGTCGGTGCGCCAGATGACGGTGGGGTTGCGCACGCTCCTGCTGCAACTCGACATGGGATCGAACGAGGTCGCCGCCACCGCCGAGGAACTTGCCGCCAGCGCGCAGGAGATGACCGCGGGCACGCATCAGGTTTCCGGCGCCGCACGCGCGATCGCGAACGCAACGTCCACCCAGACACGCAACGTGAAGGCCGCGACCGCGGGGTCCACGCGCGTGGCCGATCGCGCCTTCACCGTGGCCGGCCACGCCCGCAACGCCCAGAATGCGTCGGACGTGGTGGCGCGCTCGGCCGCCCGCGGCGTCACCGCCGCCGGCCAGGCGTTGGAGAGCATGACGGCGATCGCGGCCGTGACCCACGAAGCGGTGCCCGCCGTGGTGGAACTCGGGGAGAAGTCGCAGCGCATCGGCAAGATCACCGAGACGATCGCCGCCATCGCGAAGCAGACGAACCTGCTGGCGCTGAATGCGGCCATCGAGGCCGCCCGCGCCGGCGAGCACGGCAAGGGATTCGCCGTCGTCGCCGACGAGGTGCGGAAGCTGGCCAATCAGACGGCGTCGGCGCTCGACAACATCCGCACGCTCGCCGGGGAGATTCGCGGCGTCGCCATCCGCACCGAGGAACAGATCGCCCAGGTGACGGACCGCGTGGCGGTGGGCGAGGGGGTCATCCGGGCATCGTCGGGCGCGCTCTCGCAGATCGGACAGGAGATCGAGGCCAGTCGCAGCGCGGTGGACCTCATCGTGGCGTCGGCCGAGGCGCAGCGCGACGACGCCGCGGCACTGGCGCGGGAGATCGAGGAACTGGCGCTCGCCGCGGAACAGAATGCGGCCACGGCCCAGGAGATGAGCGGGATCGTGGAGCAGCAGACCGAATCGATGAACGCCGTGGTGCAGTCCAGTCAGCACCTGGCGGCGATCGCCGAACGGCTGCGCCAGTCGATGTCCCGGTTCACACTCTAGCCGCGTGAGCGATCCGCTCGCGCTCCTCCCGCTCGCCGCCGCGGCCGGGGGCGGGACCCTCGGGGACTTCGAGGCCCAGCAGCTCGTGGCGGCGGGCATCACGCTGCTGCAGCGGTGTGCGCCTCTGGTCCGCGCGCTCAGCGGCCGCCGGTCGGCCATCCTGCTCCCCGCCTCGCCCGCGTTCCTCACCGCGCTGGCGGCCAGCGACGGGCGCGGCACCGTGCTCCTGAACCCGCTTGCCTCGCCGATGGAGATCGCGGTCCAGCTCGACGATGCCGGCGTGGGTGCCGTCTTCGCCACTACGGCGCTGGCTGACCGGCTGGCGGCCGGCGTCCCCCGTGTGCTGCTGGACGACGCGCCGCGGTCGGCGCGCTTCGTGGACGCCGCGACCACCCGGGACGTGGACCTCGGCAGCCACCACGGTCTTCCCATCGAGGGCGAACGGGATGTGCCGGGGCGCGACGAGGAAGCCGCGGTCGTCTATACCTCGGCAATGGCCGGACGTCCCCTGGGGGCCGTGCTCACGCATCGCAATCTGATCGCCAACGCCCGCAGCACCGTGGTGGCTGCCAGCAATACGGCCGACGACCACGTGCTGGCCCTGCTGCCGTTCGCGCACCTGTTCGGCCTCACCGTGACCGCCATGGCGCCGCTGCTCGCCGGGGGACGGGTGACGACGATGGCGCGCTACGCCCCGCCGCGGGCGGCTGAGTTGCTCGGCGGCGGGAGCATCACCGAGGTGGTGGGAGTCCCGGCGGTCTTCCAGTCGCTGTTGGCCGCCATCGAGCGACGGAGGACGGGCGTCGGCGCGCTCCGACTGTGCATCTGCGGCGGGGCCGCCCTCAGCGCCGACCTGCAGCACCGCTGGTTCGACGTGACCGGGGTCGAACTCCGGCAGGGCTACGGCCTGACCGAGGCGGCCCCCGTTTGCCTATTCAATCGGGTCGACCGCGAAAATGCCCGCGGCACGCTGGGCGTTCCCTTTCCCGGCGTCGAGGTCACCGTCCGCGCCCCGCAGGACGGCGCGGGAATGCTGACCCCGGAGCTCTCCCCCGGCACCTCCGGAGAGATCTGTGTGCGCGGCGAGAATGTGTTCGCGGGATATATCGGAGGCGACGGCGGGGGGCTGGCCGTCCACGACGGGTGGCTCTACACGGGCGATCGCGGAACGGTGCGCGCCGATGGCACCGTCACCTTCGACGGGATCCTCAAGCCGATGTTCACGCGCAATGGGTTCAACATCTATCCGGCCGAGATCGAGCGGGCCGTCCTGGAGTTGCCGGGCGTCCGCGCCGTCGCGGTGCGAGCGATACCCGAACCGGCCCGCGAGCACGACATCGCCCTCGAGGTGACCGGCGCCGTGACCGCCGACGAGGTGCGCGCGTGGTGCGAACGGCGGCTGAGCGCCTACAAGCAGCCGGCCACGATCACGATTGGCCGGTAGCGGACGCCCCGCGTCCGGCCACCCGCGCCCCCGGCGTCCCGCCACCGTTCTCGTGCCCGGCGGCGACCGGCGCGGCCTTGTCCATCAGGGCCAGCTCCCCCGACGCGACGGCCTGGGCGACGGCCTCGACGACGTCGTGATCGAACTGGCTGCCGGCATTCCGCTGGAGTTCGGTGACCGCGCCGGCCAGCGTCATCTCGGCGGCGCGGTAGGGCCGGCCGCTCGTCATCGCGTCGATGGCGTCGGCGGCGGCGGCAATCCGCGCCTCGAGTGGAATCGCGCGCCCCCGCAGCTTGTCCGGAATGCCGGTTCCGTCCAGCCGCTCGTGGTGCGACCGGACGATGTTGAGCGCGATCGGCACGTCCCCGAGCAGGGGCGCGAGAATCCGCCAGCCGACCACGGGATGGATCATGATGTGCTCGTACTCCTCGGGCGTCAGGCGGCCGCGCTTGTTCAGGACTTCTTCGCGGACGCCGATCTTGCCGAGGTCGTGCACGTGGCCGCCGAGCTCGACCTGGTAGATCATCTCGTCGTCCAGCTGCAACGTGCGGGCGATGACGCTGGCGTAGTGGCTCACGCGAATCGAATGCCCGCGTGTATAGGGGTCCTTCACCTCGAGCGCCTCGGCCAGCGACTGGATGCCCGTGTGGAAGAGCGCCTCGAGCTTGCGGGCCTGGGCCTGCACCCGGTCCTCGAGGCGTTCCTGATAGTCGCGATTTTCCATCACCAGCCGGCGCCGTTCGAGCGCCTGGGCCACGCGCGCGCGGACCTCTTCCAGATGGAACGGCTTCGTGAGGTAGTCCATGGCGCCGATGGCCAGGCACTTCACCGCGACCTCCACGTCTGCCACGGCCGTGATCAACACGACGGCGATATCCGGGTAGCGCGCTCGAATCTCCCGCAGGAGTTCGATGCCGTCCATCTGCGGCATGCGCAGGTCGGAGATCACGAGCGTGACCGGATGCGACGCCAGATAGTCGAGCGCCTCACGTCCATTGCCGGCTTCCGCGCACACGAAGCCGTCCCCCCGCATCAGGTGCAGCAGCACCTGCCGCAGGGGCGCCTCGTCGTCGACGATCAAGCAGGATGCGCGACCGGTCGGTTCCATTCCCTCTCCTACCCCGTCACGGACTTGACGGCTCGCCGCGTCCGCGGGGTACGGTTATCTTTCGTCCTTCACCCACCCATCGAGTATCGGCATGACGCGCGCCTTCGACGACGATCTCGCGGCCGGGTTCGCGACCCGCGCCATCCACGCTGGCCAACGGCCGGAACCCCTGGCGGGCGCCATCATGACGCCCGTGTACCTGACCTCCACCTACGTCCAGGAGGCACTCGGGGAGAATAAGGGCTATGAATACGCGCGGGGCAAGAACCCCACCCGGGAGGCGCTGGAGCGCAACGTAGCCTCACTGGAGGGGGCCCGCCACGGATTCGCGTTCTCCAGCGGGATGGGGTGCGTCGACTCGATCATGAAGCTGTTCCGGGCCGGCGATCACATCATCTGCGGAGAAAACGTCTACGGCGGGACCTTCCGGCTGTTCGACAAGATTCTGCAGCCCATGGGCCTGCGGTTCACCTATGTGGATACCCGGGATCCGCAGCGGGTTGCCGATGCCGTCACGCCGGCCACCCGCGCCATCGTCGTCGAGACCCCCACGAATCCCCTGATGCGCCTCACCGATCTGGCGGCGGTGGCGGAGGTGGCGCACAAGGGCGGCGCGCTGATGATCGTGGACAACACCTTCGCATCCCCCTTCTTCCAGCAGCCGTTCAAGCTGGGGGCCGACATCGTGTTCCACTCCACGACCAAGTACCTCAACGGCCACAGTGACATGGTCGGCGGCATCGCCCTCGTCAACGACGACACCCTGGCCGAGCGACTGAACTTCATCCAGAACGCGGCCGGCGCCGTGCCCGGCCCCATGGACAGCTGGCTCGCGCTTCGCGGCACGAAGACGCTCCACCTGCGGATGCCTCGCCACGACTCCAACGGACGGGCGGTTGCCAACTGGCTCGCCGAGCGGTTGGGGGCCGAACAGGTCAACTACATCGGGCTTCCCACCCATCCGCAACACGAGCTGGCCAAACGCCAGATGACGGGGTTCGGCGGGATGATGAGCGTGGAAATGGGCACGCACGAACGGGCGGCGCACGTATTGGGACGGGTCCGGTTGTTCTCGCTCGCCGAGTCGCTGGGCGGCGTGGAGTCCCTGATCAGCCATCCGGCCTCCATGACCCACGCCTCGGTGGAGCCGGCGCGGCGGGCCGCCCTCGGCATCACCGACGGGCTGATCCGCCTCTCGTGCGGCGTCGAGGACGTCGGGGACCTGCTCGCCGACCTCGACCGGGCCTTCGAACGGCTTCCCGAGCGCGCCAGCGGGTCGGCGCCCAGCCGGGGCGCCAGGGCGGCGGCGACGACACCAGCGTGAGCCTGTACCCGTAGGGGCTGGAGACGGTTTTCCCGAGCGGGCGCGCCCGAGTCGGCCCACCCCCTCGTTCGGCTTCCCCTTTTCCGCGAACCGACAATGCCACGCACTCCGCTGCTTCAGATCTCCTCGCGTGCCTGGGAGCATCCGGCCGACCGGGCCGCCCTCAACACGCTACGGTCCATCCCCGGCTTCGACGAGGTGGTTCGCAAGGTGGCCTCGTTCTTCGGAGAGCGCGGCATCCGCCAGCTCTTCCTGGCCAACGCGGTTCGGGTGTCGGAACATCAGCGGCCCAAGCTGAACGCCATGTGGACCGAGGTGCTGGAAACGCTCGACTGGCCCACGCGTCCGCAACTCTACGTCACGCAGACGCCATTCGTGAACGCGGGAGCCGTGGGGTTCGACGACCCCTTCGTCGTCGTCAACTCGGCCACGCTCGCCATGCTGAACGAGGACGAACAGCGGTTCATCCTCGCCCACGAGCTCGGCCACATCATGAGCGGGCACACCACGTACCGGACGATCGCGATCGTCATCCTCACGGTGGGGATCAACAACCTGCCCTTCCTCGCCGGGATCGCGCTGCTGCCCTTCCAACTCGCCCTGCTCGAGTGGTATCGCAAGAGCGAACTCTCGTCGGACCGCGCCGGGCTGCTCGGCACACAGGATCTGGACGTCGCCATGCGCGGGTTCATGAAGCTGGCCGGTGGCAACGCCCCGGCCGACGACGAGGCCAGTCTCGAGGAGTTCATGCGGCAGGCGGAAGAGTACGAGACGGGCGGGAACGCCTGGGACACCATCTTCAAGGTGCTCAACACGGCCTTCCGCGACCATCCGTTCAACACCGTCCGCGCCTCGGAATTGCTCGCCTGGCACAAGAGCGGCGCCTACGACGCGATCATCGGCGGAACCTACCAGCGGCGTGACGACCGCGACCGCCCCCTGAGCGACGACTTCGCGGACGCCGCCGGCTACTACGGAGATCAGACCCGCTCCACCTTCAAGCAGGTGGGCGACGTGTTCTCGAGAGCCAAGGACGCGTTCAACGAAGCCTGGCGCGGCGCTCCAAAATGAAGCTGCTCGTGGTCGGCGGAGGCGGGCGCGAACACGCGCTCGCCTGGAAGTTCAGGCAGGACGATCCAACCATCGAACTCATCGCCGCACCAGGAAATCCCGGCATCGCCGCCCTCGCCGAGTGCGTGCCGGTGGCCGCCACCGACCTCGAACGCCTCGTGGCGCTGGCGACGGAACGCGGCGTCGATCTCGTCGTGGTCGGCCCCGAAGCGCCGCTGGCCGCCGGCCTCGTCGATCGTCTTCGCGAGGCCGGAGTCGCCGCCTTCGGTCCCACACAGGCCGCCGCTGAGATCGAGACGTCCAAGGCCTTCGCCAAACAGGTCATGCTCGACGCCGGCGTGCCCACCGCCGCGGCGCGGGTGTTCAGCGACGTGGACGAGGCCAGAGCCTGCGCCCGTGAGTACGGCGCCCCGGTGGTGATCAAGGCCTCCGGACTGGCCGCCGGCAAGGGCGTGATCGTCTGCGAGAGCATGGCCCAGGCCGACGCGGCCATCGAGTCGATGCTCGTGGGGAACGCCTTCGGCGAGAGCGGACACCAGGTGCTCGTGGAGGAGTTCATGGAGGGCGAGGAGGTCTCGGTGCTCGCCCTCACCGACGGGGATCGCGTGCTCCCGCTCGTTCCGGCGCAGGACCACAAGCGGCTGCTCCCCGGGGATCGGGGACCCAACACCGGCGGGATGGGAGCGTACGCGCCGGTTTCGCTGGGCGCCCGCCTGGGCGAGGTCTCGCCGGACACCACCGCGCTCCTGGCCGATGTAGAGACACGCGTGTTGCTGCCCACGCTCCGCGCCATGCGCGACCGTGGCCGTCCGTTCACGGGTCTGCTGTACGCCGGCCTGATGATCACCGCCAGCGGCCCCCAGGTGGTGGAGTTCAACTGCCGGTTCGGCGATCCCGAAGCTCAGGCCGTGCTGCCCGTGGCGCGGGTGCGTCCGTCACTCGCCGCCGTCATGCTGGCGATCGCCCGCGGCGAGGGGCTGCCGCCGGGCGCCGCCTGTCGCGCGCAGGGCTACGCCGTGACGACCGTACTCGCGGCGGCCGGGTACCCGTCGAAGCCGCACGCCGGCGACGCCATCACCCTGCCGGCGCCGCGCCGCGACGCGCTGGTGTTCCACGCCGGAACGAAGCGGCGTCCCGACGGCACCCTGGTGACCGCGGGCGGCCGCGTGCTCGCCGTGACGGGGCTCGGCCCAACGTTCGCCGACGCCCAACGCGTGAGCGCCGAGGTGGCGGCCGGTGTGGAATTCGCCGGGCGCCAGTTCCGGGACGATATCGGATGGCGTGAACGGGCACGCGGTGCCTGAACTGCCGGAAACCGAAACCATCGCCAGGGAGCTGGACCGGCTGGCGACCGGCGCCACCATCGACGCCATCGACGTTCCCCACCCCGACGTTCTGCGGGGCACCACCACCACCACCCTGCGCCGGCGGGCCGTCGGCGCCCGCATCACCCGATCGTGGCGCCGCGCCAAGTTGATCGTGCTCGACCTCTCCACCGGCGACCGGCTGGTGGTCCAACCCCGGTTCACCGGCGCCCTGCTGCTCGACGGCGGCCAGCTCGACGACCGCGAACACCGCTACGCCGCCGTGCGCTTCGCCCTCGCCGACGGCCGCGCACTGGTCTACCGCGACATCCGCCGCCTCGGGACCGTGGCCCTCATGTCCCCCGGTCGATTCGAGCGCTACGTGGCCGGATTGGGGCCGGAACCCCTTGACCCGGCCTTCGGCCCGGGTGAACTATCGGGAATTCTTCGGGCAAGCCGGCAGCCGGTGAAGAAGGTGCTCATGGACCAGCGGCGCATTGCGGGAGTGGGAAACATCTACGCCAACGAGGCGCTCTGGCGCGCCGGCGTCGATCCGTCGCGCGCGGCGCGCTCGCTCACGCCGGCGGAGGCGTCCGCACTCCACGCGGCGCTGGCCAGCGTGCTCCGCGAGTCCATCGCGGCCCGCGGCACGAGCTTCCGGGACTACCGCGATGCGAGCGGGCGGGCGGGAACGTTCGAGGCGCGCCTTGCCGTGTACGGGCGCGCCGGGCTGCCCTGCCCGCGCTGCGGCGCCCGACTCGTGGGCACCCACGCCGTGGATGGCCGGAGCACCGTGCTATGTGCGCGCTGCCAGCGTTAGCACTCGGCCCGTCGCGCACGTCGCCGGCCGGGCTACGCGCCATGCGCGAGCACGTCCGTGCTCACGCCGCCGACCGTCCGGCCGTCTACCGAATGATCGCCGACAGCGGCGAGGTGGTGTACGTGGGGAAATCGAAGCAGTTGCGGACGCGACTGCTGAGCTACTTCCGGGCCGCCTACCCGGAGGAGAAGGCCGCGCGCATCGTGCGCGAAGCCACGGCCATCGAATGGGACTACGTGCCCAGCGAGTTCGCCGCGCTGCTGGGTGAGATGCGCGCCATCAAGCGATACCGGCCCCGCCTGAACGTGGCCATGAAGCGCGACGCGCGGCATTTCGCCTTCATCAAACTCACCGGGGGCGCCGCGCCCAAGCTGCTCGCCGTGCGCGGGCCCAGTGGCGACGACAGCGCCCTCTACTACGGCCCCTTTCACGGAGCCCGCCGCCTGGAGGAGTCGCTGCGGGAGCTGAGCGACGTCCTCGGTCTCCGCGATTGCCGGTTGACGCAGCGTGTGGTCTACGCGGATCAGGCGGAGTTGTTCGCGGGGCCGGCGCGCACGCCGGGCTGCATCCGTCTGGAAATCGGCCGCTGTCTCGGCCCCTGCGCCGGTGCCTGCACGGCCTCCGCCTACGACGAACGGGTGCGCCTCGCCCGCGCCTTTCTCGACGGTCGGAGCGACGGCCCGATCGAAACGCTGCGCGCGGAGATGGAGGCGAGCGCCGACCGGCTGGAGTTCGAACGCGCGGGGTCGCTCCGTGACAAGTTGGCCCGGCTCGAAGCCCTTCGCGATCAGTTCGACCGGCTGCGATTCGCGCTCGAGTCGCTCTCGTTCGTCTATCGGGTGGCGGGCTTCGACGGCGACGACCGCGTGTACCTCGTGCGGCGCGGTCGGGTGCGCGGCGAGACCGCGGCGCCACGCACCCGCGCCGGGCGCCGGGCCCTGGCGGCCCTCGTCCGCGACGTGTTCAGCGCCGGCGAGCCGCGGGGCGCCCGGGTGCCGACCCACGAGATCGACGAACTGATGCTGCTGTCGAGCTGGTTCCGGACGCACCCGGCGGAACTGAAACGCACGCGGGCGCCGTAGCCGATGGCGACGGCGGCGAGGTGGACGGCCGACGCCGGATGGATCTCCAGACGCCCGGCAACACCACGGGAGTAGCTGGACGACACGGGTGGTTGGTGACCTGAGTCACACGACCGTCTGATTTCCGGCATACGCCTTGCTCCTGAAAGGTCCCATGACGGAATCCATGGTGGACGGCGACGCCGCCGCGATCGTGGTAGCTCCGCTGGACCTGCATCCCGAGGCCTGCCGCGCGGCGGAGGCGCATCTGACCCCCGGCGAACGTGCGCGGGCCGACCGCTTCCGGCGTGAGTGCGACCGGCGGCGGTTCGTCGTCGCACGCGCGCGCCTGCGCGAATTGCTGGCCGAGCGCCTGGACACATCTCCGAGGGGCGTTCAGTTGACGTACGGCCGGGCCGGCAAGCCCGCGCTCGGGCCGCGCCACCGGTGTACCAGCCTGCGCTTCAACGTCTCGCACTGCGGCGACGTGCTGGCCGTCGCGATCGCGGACGGGTGCGAGGTGGGCATCGACATCGAAGCCGTCCGTCCACTGGCCGACGCGGACGACATTGCCGCGATCGTATTCTCGGCACACGAGCGCACCGAGTACCGGGCCCTGCCCCCGGCGGCGAAGTTCTGCGGCTTCTTCAACGGCTGGACGCGCAAGGAGGCGTTCGTCAAGGCGGTTGGCGATGGCCTCGGCTACCCGCTCGATCAGTTCGACGTGTCGCTGAGTCCGGACCGGCCGGCCCGTCTGCTGCGGGTGGGCGGCGAGGACGCTGACCGCTCGCCCTGGACGCTCCGGGCGTTCGACCCGGCACCGGGTATGGTCGGCGCCATCGTCGTCGGAGCGCCGGGCGTCTGGCCGCTGGACGGCGACTGAGCCCGCACGCCGGCCCATCGGTGATGCTCGCACCGGCGCCGGCGCCAACGGCAGGCCCCTGACACGCGCCCGGCTTCCGCCGACAGCCGGCGTGGGCCTTCCCCCGACACGAATCTCCGCCATTGCCGACAGACGGGATCCCCGGCCGTCCATACGTTCTGGGGCATCGAGGAGGAAGGGATGCTCAAGGTCCGCGAGATCATGACCGAGGACCCCATTACCCTGGGGCCCGATCTGACCCTGCGCGAGGCCGCCGAACGTCTTTCCGGATCGCACATCTCGGGAGCACCAGTCGTGAGCGGGATCGTGGTGTTGGGCGTGCTGTCGCTGTCCGACATCGTCGATTTCATCGCGAACTCCCCGGGGGTGCCACCCGACGAGCGGGCGCGCGACATCGAGGGCGACGACGACGGCTTGGAAGCCGTGGCCGCGTTCTATTCCGATGCCGCCGCCGGCGATGTCGCCGACATCGTCGAGCGGATGCACAACGTGGATCGCCGGGAATGGGACGTGCTCTCGGAGCACACGGTGGGCGAGGCGATGACGCACATCGTGTTTTCCCTTCCGCCCGATGCCACCGTCGAGATGGCGGCCGACTTCATGCGGCGCGCCGAGATCCATCGGCTGCTCGTGCTCGAGGCCGGACGTCTCGTCGGTATCGTGAGTGCGCTGGACATCGCCACGGCGGTCGCGGACCACCGCCTGACGCGGCGCACGTTCGTCTTTTCGCCTCACTCGCGCTTTCCCGCGCCAGGGCGGGTATGAGCGCGCGCCGGGGCGGGCCGGACCGCTGTTGGGGATCCGGCCGAGGGACCCAGGCAGCACCGAGCAGGAGGCTTCCATGCCGAACACTCAGGTAACACGGGCCACGACCACGCGGATCCCGTTCGTCTCGACGTTCACGCGTGACCTGGACGAGATGCAGAACCGGCTGCGCAAGGCGCTGAATCTGCCGGCGTTCGAACCGTTTTCGCCGTCGTTCGTCCAGCCCCTGGGCTGGAACCCGGCCGTCGAGATCGCCGAAACGGTGGATGCGTTCACCGTCACCGCCGAACTCCCCGGCCTCCAGGCCAAGGACGTCTCGGCCGACTTCGACGACGGGATGCTCTGCATCAAGGGCGAGAAGACGGAGACGAAGCACGAGAAGGACAAGAAGTACTACGTCTGGGAGCGGAGCTACGGCGCCTTCGAGCGTTCGTTCTCGTTCCCGATGGGCGTGGATCAGGACAAGATCGAGGCGTCGTTCGAGAACGGCGTACTCACGGTCACACTGCCGAAGACCAAGGAAGCCAAGGTCAACAGCAGGAAGATCGCCATTACGGCGAAGTGACGGTGGCCGAATTCAGGGAATGAGGGGTACGTGCGCGATGTGGATGTCGTGACCTGAGATACGCATGCGGGCGATACTCGGCTCGATGTCGAACCGCCGCGGCCCAGCTGCACCTGGATTCACCACCCACCGCCCGTCTGCTTTCACGAGCAGCGGGCGGTGCGTGTGTCCGTACACCAGCACGTCGGCATCGTAGGCCGCCAGCAGCCGTTCCGGCGTCGGCGCCCCCAACTCGTGACCGTGGCTCACGTGGATGCGGATGTCGTCGAAGACCTCCTCCAGCGACGGCACGAGGCCCCGGGTGCCGGGGGCATCGGTGTTCCCGAATACGGCCCGCACCGGGGCGATCGTCTCCAGTTCCTCCAGCACGCCCCCGCCCACGTCGCCGGCGTGCAGGATCACCTCCACCCCGTCGAGCGCCGTAAAGACCTCGGGACGCACGAGACCGTGCGTGTCGGAGATGAGCCCCACGAGGCGCTCGCGCGCCGTCAACGCCGCGGGCCCCGCCGGACGGGCGGCTCCCCCTTCCACCGCTTGATGAGGCGATGCTCCACCCCCAGATGGTCGAGCACCCGCGCCACCATGAAATCCACCAGGTCGTCCACGCCGCGGGGGCGGTGGTAGAACCCGGGCGCCGCCGGCATCACGACGGCGCCGGCACGGGTGAGCCGCAGCATGTTCTCCAGGTGGATCGCCGACAGTGGGGTCTCGCGCGTCACGAGCACCAGGGGCCGGCGCTCCTTGAGCGCCACGTCGGCCGCCCGCTCCACCAGCGACCGCGACGCGCCCACGCTCACCGCCGACAACGTGCCCATCGAGCAAGGGCAGATCACCATCCCGGCGTTGAGCGCCGAGCCCGAGGCCGGCGCCGCCCCGCGGTCCCCGTCGTCGTAGGCGGTCACGTACCGGTCCCACCCCCGCGCCCCCACGGTCGTCCGCAGCGCCTCCACCCCGTCGATGTCGGTTTCGGTGCGCAGCAGGCGCAGGCCGTGGCTCGAGACGATCAACTGCACGGCGCGCCGCGCCGCCACCAGCTGTTCCAGCAGCCGCACCGCGTACGGCGCCCCCGACGCGCCGGTGATCGCGAAGACGATCGGCCGCGCGGCGGGCACGGTCAACGTCCCCCGCCCAGGCCCATGGCCAGCAGCGGACGCACCCGGTCGGCGAGTACGAAGAAGAAGAACGCCAGGCTGAGCATCCCGTTCATGGAAAAGAAGGCGGCGTCGAGTTTCGACAGGTCGTCGGCCCGCACCAGCGAATGTTCGTAGGCCAGAATCGCCGCCGCCAGCGCCACCCCCATCCAGTACAACACGCCGCCGTGCGTCGCCACCCCCACCGCCGCCAGCGCGGCCACCGTCAGCACGTGCAGCACGTGGGCGACCTGGATGGCCCGCACCTCCCCCAACCGCGAGGGGAGCGAGTGCAACGCATTCGCGCGGTCGAACTCGACGTCGGCCAGCGAATAGAAGACGTCGAAGCCTCCCACCCACGTCATCACGGCCACCGCAAGGCAGATGAGCATCCACCAGGGCCGGCTCCAGGATCCGGTCACGGCCAGATAGCCCCCCACCGGCGCGATCGCCGTCCCCGCCCCGAGCACCAGGTGCGCCCAGCGCGTGAACCGCTTGGTGTGGCTGTAGAAGAACACCCACACCAGCGCCACCGGGGACAGCGCGAAACAGAGCGGATTCAGCCGCGCCGCCGCGTACGCGAACAACGCCGACGCCACGATCACCGATGCCCACGCCTCGCCCACGCTCAGGGCGCCGCGGGGAATCTCCCGCATCGCCGTGCGCGGGTTGCGGGCATCGAGCTCCCGGTCGGCAATCCGGTTGAAGGCCATGGCGGCGAACCGCGCCGCCGTGAACGCCACCACCACCCACAGCACCTGCCACCCGTGGATCGACCGCCGGTACGACGCCAGGATCACCCCCACGAGGGCGAACGGCAGCGCGAACACGGTGTGCGGGAGTTTCACGAGATTGACGTAGGCGATGAACCGCGATCCGCGGTCCGCGAACGTCTGGCCCTCGCGCGCGCTCATCGCCATGGCAGCCCCAGGTGCGTCCACATCGCGTCCACCCGCGCCCGCGTCTCCGCGTCCATCTCGATCACCCGGGGCCAGTCCCGCGTGAACCCCTCCTCGGCGAGCTTGCGCGTGCCGTCGAGCCCCATCTTCGACCCGTAGGTGAACGTCCGGCTCGAGTGGTCCAGCACGTCCACCGGCCCCATCGTGAATCGCGCGTCGCGCTCCGGGTCGAGGTTGTTGAGCGCCACCCACCACGCCTGCTGTGGATCCTGCACGTCCACCCACTTGTCCACCACCACCAACACCTTGGCCAGCGACATCAGTCCCTGGCCCCAGAGGGCGTTCATCACCTTCTGCGCCTGCCCCGGGTACTGCTTGTCGATGGACACGAACACGAGATTGTGGAAGATGCCCTCGGCGGGCATGTGGTAGTCCACGATCTCCGGCACCGTGAGTCGGAGCAGGGGGAGGAAGATCCGCTCCGTGGCGTGGCCGAGGTAGTAATCCTCCATCGGCGGCCGTCCGACGATCGTGGACGGGAAGATCGGCAGGCGGCGCATCGTGATCGCGGTGACGTGCACCTGCGGATACAAATCGGCGAGGGAGTAGAACCCCGTGTGATCGCCGAACGGCCCTTCGCTCACGAGCGGTTCGGCGGGATCGATGTACCCCTCGATCACGAAGTCCGCCTCGGCAGGGACATCGAGATCGTTGGTGACCGCTCGGGCGAGCCGTACGTGCTCCTTGCGCAGGAACCCCGCGAACAGGAATTCGTCCACCGTCGGCGGCAGGGGCGCGCTGGCGGAATACATGGATGGGGGATCGCCACCGAGCGCGATGCACACCGGCATCTTCTCGCCCCGCTCGGCCATCTCGCGCCAATGCGCCGCGCCCACCTTGTGCCGCTGCCAGTGCATGGCGAGGGTGGTGCGGCCGGTCTGCATCACCCGGTACATGCCCACGTTCCGGATGCCGCGTTTGGGGTCACGCGTGATCACCATCGGGAAGGTGATGTACGCCCCGCCGTCGTCGGGCCAGCACTTGAGCAGCGGCAGCCGGTTCAGATCCACGTCCCCATCCCGCCACACCACCTCCTGGCAGGGCGGCGTCCCGGCGTGCGCCCGTGGCGGGAACTTGGCGAGTTCGAGCAGCCTCGGCAGCAGGGAGAGCTTGGCCACGAATCCCTGGGGCACCTTCAATTCGAGCAGCTCGGTGATCCGCGCGCCGATGGCATCGAGGTCGCGGACCCCCAGCGCCATCGCCATCCGGCGCATCGATCCGAACAGATTGATCCCCACCGGGAACGCCGACGGCGAGCCGTTCATCAGCACCGGCCGCTCGAACAACAGCGCCGGACCGCCGCCGGGCTGCTTCATGGCGCGGTCGGCGATCTCGCACAGTTCGCGGTCCACCGAGACGGGGTGCGTTATGCGCACCAACTCCCCGGCGCGATCCAGGGCGTCCACGAAGGCGGCAAGTGAATCGAGGGTCACGACGGGCGGGCAGGGGTGAGGGAAACGGTCACGCGTTCTCGCCGATATGCAGGGCCGCGATGCCCAGCGTGAGCGGGCGCCACTGCACGGCCCGGAACCCGGCTGCCGTCATCCGGGCGGCCAGGACGTCGCCCGACGGAAAGTTGGCCACCGAGCGCGGCAGGTACCGGTAGGCGGTCGCGTGGCCGCTCACCAGCCCGCCGACGAGCGGCAGCACGTGGTGAAAATAGGCCTGATACACGGCGCGCACGACCGCGGAGCGCGGCGTGGAGAACTCGAGAATCACGAACCGGGCCCCGGGCGCGAGCACCCGGCGCACCTCGCGAAGCCCGGCGTCGAGGTCGGCCAGGTTCCGAATGCCGAAGGCCACGATCGCGCCGGCCAGCGAGGCATCGGCCAGCGGAAGGTGCAGCGCATCGGCCGCCACCGGCTGCACGAGGTCGAGCGACGTCTTCCCGGCCCCGGCGCGGAGCATCGGTTCGGCGAAGTCGGCGCCGACGATGGATCCGGCGAACCCGGCCGAGCGCGCCAGCTGCGCCGCCACGTCCAGGGTGCCCGCGCAGAGGTCCAGGTAGCGCCCGGTGGGATCGCGCGGCACGTTGAGCGCCGCGATCGCCCGCCGGCGCCACCGCCGGTCCACGTTGAAGCTCAGCAGGTGGTTCAGCAGGTCGTAGCGCGGCGCGATCTGCGAGAAGATCCGCTGGACATAGGCGCGCTTCTCGTCGCCCCATCGGGCGGCGGCCTCCGCCTCGGCGGCTTCCAGGTGGTTCACGGACATCTTCGAAACTTCGCCGGGCGGCGCAGCCGCGGCAAGCGAAGCGGCTGGCTCGCAGCGGGTGGTCCGGGTAGGTTGCACGTGGGCCGGCGCGGCGCGCTCCGCGATCGCCCGGCCCGCTCGCTCGATGCCCCCAGCTCTCGACCTCGCCAACCTTCCGGACGCTGACGTCGTCGCGCTCGCACAGCGAGGGCGGGAACCGGCGTACCGTGAACTCATCCGGCGCTACGAGCGGCCCGTCTTCTCCCTCGTGTTCCGCATGGTCCGCGACCGCGAACTGGCCGAGGATCTGGCGCAGGACACCTTCATCAAGGTGCTCCAGCACATCGACCGGTACCGTCCGGAATTCAAGTTTTCGAGCTGGCTGTTCAAGATCGCCAACAACGTGGCCATCGATCATCTGCGCCGGCGGCAGCTCGATACCATCAGCATGGACGGCTCCCCGCACGCCGTGACCTCCGACGCCGTCCAGGCGACGTCGTTCGACGTCTCGGCCCACGACGAGTCCGCCCTGGAACGGCTGGAGGCCAAGGAGCTGGGGTCGGCCATCGAAGACGCCATCGCCCAACTGCGCCCCGAATACCGGGCCTGCATTCTGCTGCGCCACGTGGAAGACAAGTCGTACGAGGAGATTGCGGCTACCCTCGATCTCCCCCTCGGCACCGTGAAGACCTACATCCACCGCGCCCGGCACGAGTTGCGCGGTCTGCTGGAACACCTGAAACAGTGATGGCCATCACGCCACCACCCCCCGTTTCCCCTGAAACCGGCTCTCCCGGCCGGCCGTAGGACACCCTGGAGGCTCCGTGAATCACCGCCATCTACTCCCGGAAGAATTCGACCTGCTGCTCGACGACGAAGTCGGGTTCGGTGTCGCACCCCTGCGCGAACACGCTCAGGGGTGCGCGCAGTGCCGCGCGCAACTGGACGACGCGCGGCGCGTGGCGGCCGCCCTTGAGGATCTGCCCCACTTCGCCCCCTCGTACGCTCTGGCCGACCGGATCATGGCGCAGGTGCCCGTCTTCGTGCCCTGGCACGTCGCGGCCCGCGACACAGCGACCCGCTGGCTGCCCCACTCCCGGACGGGCCGGGTCTTGACCGCCGGCCTGATGGCCGGGGTCGGGGCCACGCTCACCGGGGGCGCGATCTGGCTGGCCAGCCGCGGCGACCTGGTGGGCTTCGCCACCGAGGTGGCAGGCTCGCAGCTCCGTACGGCGGCTACCCAGGTGCTGCGCGACGGGATGGTGGCGCTGTTCGGTCCGGCGGTGATGGACGGCCTCCAGCATGGCGGCCTGCTCGGACTGGCGGCGATCGCCACCGGGTTCCTGGTGGCCGCCACGGCGTCGGCGCTCGGCCTCCGGGCCATCGCCACCGCCGCCCGCCGGAGGAGCTGAGTCATGCGGGCCCTCCGGACCAGCCTCGTGCTGGCGGCGCTCACCAGCGCCGCCGCGCTCGGTGCGCAGCAGACATCTCCCACTCCCCCGCCCACCCCTCCGCAGTCGGCAGCCCCAAAGCTCGACGAGAAGCTTCGCCGTGACATCGGGCGCATCGCCCACTCGGTGGACCTCCCCGACGTCCCGCCCGCCGACAGCTTCGCGCTCGGCGGGCGCACGATTCCGGCCGGCTCGACGATTGCCGGCACCGTAGCCGCCGCCAACGGCCCCGTCGAGATCACCGGCCATGTGACCGGCAACGTGATCGCGCTCCGGGGAGACGTGGTGGTCCACCGCGGCGGCGTCGTGGACGGCGACGCGGTCTCGATCGGCGGCCACGTGAAACTCGACGGGGGCCGCGTGTACGGAGAGATGCGCTCGCTGAGCGACCTCACCTCGGCGGCGGCCGCCGCCCCGGCAGTTCCGCCGATCACGACGTGGGACGCCATGAAGCGGGTGTTGGCGTGGTTCATGATGCTCGCGGCCATCGGCATCGGGGTCCTGCTGTTTGCCGAGCGCAATCTCGACGGGGTGGTGACGGTGCTCGAGCGGCACCTGGCACGCGCCTTCTGGGTGGGACTGCTCGCCGAACTCGGGCTCCTGCCGCTGCTCATCGTCGGCGTCGCCGCGTTGGCGATCACCGTCGTCGGGCTGCTGCTGATCCCGTTCGCGATCGTGGCGTACATCATCGCCGTCGCCGGGTTGCTGGCGCTCGGATTCCTGGCCGTGGCGCGATTCACCGGCCGGGCCTTCGTGCGCGCCACTCCGGCGGCGTCGCCGCGCGGCGTGAGCCTGCAGGCCATGCTGCAGGGGCTCGTGGCGTACCTCGGACTCTGGTTCGTGGTCGCCGCCTTCACCTGGCTGCCGGCGGCCCAGCCCGTGATGCGGGCGGTGGCACTGGCGGTGACCTGGGTGGCCCTGACCGCCGGCCTCGGGGCCACGGTGCTCTCGCGCGCCGGCACCCAGCACGAGCGGCCGCGCGAGCCCGCCACCACGGTCGGAGGCGGAGAGCCCCTGGCCTGGCAGACGCCGACCCCGGTGGCGGGCGTGACCGCCGCCAGACGCCCCGCCCCCTCGGCGCCGGAGGGACGATGAGACCCCACGCGCTGACGATCCCCGCGCTGCTGGCCTTCGTCCCCGCAGTGGCTGGCGCCCAGACCTGGCGCACGCTTGACGTCTCGCGCCAGCTGCACGACAGCAGCGAACTGCACGTCCATGTGCAGTACGGCGTCGGGAAGTTCGACCTGCGGGGGGCCACCTCACCGGTGCTCTATTCCATGGAGCTCCGCTACGACGACGACCGCACCTCGCCGCTGCACCGGTTCGACGCCACGGCCGGGACGCTCGACCTCGGGGTGAAGGACGTGGAGGGCGGGTCGCGGTGGGTCCGCCACGGCTCGGACGACGGAAACAAGTCGGCCATGCGACTGGCGCTCGCCCCCTCGGTTCCGCTCGATCTCACCCTGTCGCTGGGCGCCACCGAGGCGCGTGTGGATCTCGGCGGACTCACGCTCCGCGGCCTGCACGTCGAGTCGGGCGCCGCCGATGAAACGGTGGACTTCAGCACGCCCAACCGGACCCGTATGGGCAACATCACGGTAGACGTCGGCGCCGCGAGCTTCGTGCTGAGCAATCTGGCGAACGCCAATGCGTCGTCGTTCCACGCGCACGGTGGCGTCGGATCGCTGGATCTCGGCTTCGGGGGCACCTGGACGGGCGACATGGACGCCGAGGTCCAGGTGACGCTCGGGAAGGTGACGCTGCGCATCCCACGGAACGTGGGCGTGCGGCTCGACATGCAGCGCTTTCTCGCATCGTTCGACAACGACGGGCTGGTGAAGCGCGACGGGTCGTACTACTCGGACAACTGGGACACGGCGACGTACCATCTCCGGATCCACGTCCAGACCACCTTCGGCGAGATCGCGATCGACCGCTTCGGCGACTCCGGGCAGCCCTGACGCCGGTGCGCCGTGCGACGTAGCGCCCGGACCGCGCTGGTCGGGCTATGGGTGTGCGCCGTGGCCGCGGCGCTGTACGTCGTGCTGTTCCACCGTGAACTGCTTCAGGGCGAGTTGCAGTCGGCCGCCTCCACGTCGATGGTGGTCGCCGCCGGGGTGTATCTCCTCCTCGGCTGCGTCCGTGGCCTGACCCTGGTCCCGGCCACGGCGCTGCTGGTCGTCGCCATTCCCTTCTTCGCGCCGACGACGCTGTTCCTGCTCACGCTGGCCGGAATCCTCGTATCGGCCGCGAGTGTCTACTGGTTCTCCTCGGCGCTCCACGTGGACGAACTGCTGACGCCCCGGCACGAACGCCAGGTCAACCGTCTCCGGGCAGCGCTCACGCGCTACGAGTTGCCCGTGATCGTGGGCTGGAGCTTCTTCCCGCTCACTCCCACCGATGCGATCGGCTACGTATGCGGCGCACTGCGGGTCAACTTCGCCAAGTACCTGGTGGGCATCGCGATCGGCGAGGGAGCCATCTGCGCGCTGTACATCTACCTCGGCGCCCAGGCGATGAGCTTTCTCATCCCGCGAATCTGACCGCGCGCCGATCGCCCGCCCCTGCGGCGCGGCGCGATCATCATCAGCTCCGGTGGACCACCTCGGCACCGCGCGCAATCCCCAACACCTGCGCGGCATTCCCGTCGCGCACGGCGATCTCGAGCAGCCCCGAGGACCCGACGAGCGCCAGCGGCTCGCCCGACGGCGCGTCGCCGTACACGCGGCGCACCGGCACCGAACGCCCCGCGACCGTGACGGCGCCCCCGCGGATCCCCAGCAGGTTGGTGATCGCGTTGCCGAACCGGTCGATCGTCACCACCTGCCCGACCACAGTGCCGTCGGCTCCACGATGCGGTTCCGGTGTCCGGCGGATGATGGGCTCGGTGGCGGGCGGGCCGAGGGCGTCGAACGACTGCCCCAGCGCCAGATGCACGGCCGCCGGCACGAACACGTCGCGGCCGTGAAAGGTGTTCGACGCGCCGGCGGGAATGGCAAGGCTGGCCACCCGAACGCCCGGCGCCAACAGCGACGGCGAGAGCACCCCGTTGTCGGGCCCGATCAGATACCGGCGCTGGCTCTCCACCGCGATCGCGGCGCGGCCGGTGCCCACACCGGGATCCACCACCACCACGTGGATCGTCCCCTCGGGAAAGCGCTTCCAGTACCGGGCGAGCGCCAGCCGGCCGGCGTCCACGTCCTGCGGCGGAATGTCGTGCGAGATGTCCACCAGCGTCGTATCGCGCGCCGCGGTCAGCAACACTCCCTTCATCTCCGCGACGTACCCGTCCGCGGTGCCGAAGTCGGTGAGCAGGGTGACCAGGGGACGCGACACGGGCTATCTCATGGCGCCGGGGCCAGTTCGCGAACGGCGTCGGCCATTCGTTGGGCGACCGCGGTCAGCGCCCGGGCCGCCGCGGAGTCCCCGTCGGCGATCACGATCGGCTGGCCCACGTCGGCCCCTTCCTGCACCCGCGGGTACAGCGGGATCTGGCCGAGCAGCGGCAGCTCGGTCTCCTTCGCCAGCCGTTCGCCGCCGCCGGCGCCGAAGATCGGGGTCGGCTTGCCGCAGTGCGGACATTCGAAGTAGCTCATGTTCTCGACGATGCCGAGCACCGGCACCCCGACGCGCTGGAACATGCGCACGCCGCGCAGGGCGTCGCCGGTGGACATCTCCTGCGGCGTGGTCACGATCACGGCCCCGCTGAGCATCGTGGCCTGCACCAGGGAGAGCTGGGCGTCGCCGGTGCCCGGGGGCATGTCGACGATGAAGTAGTCGAGATCGCCCCAGGCCACGTCGCGCAGAAATTGTGTGATGATCTTCATGACGATGGGCCCGCGCCAGATCGCCGGCTGATCGCGGTCGATCATGAAGCCCAGCGACATCACCTTCACGCCGAAGGCTTCCAGCGGCACGATCTTCTCGCTGACCACGGCCGGCGGTTCGTCCACGCCCATCATGCGCGGCACGTTGGGGCCGTAGATGTCGGCGTCCATGAGACCGACGCGATGGCCGGCCTGCGCGAGCGCCACGGCGAGATTGGTGGCCACGGTCGACTTGCCGACGCCGCCCTTGCCGCTGGAGATGGCGATGATGCGTCCCAGATTCGGATAGGCCACGGGTGTGGGCGCGTGCGGGCGTGGGGCCGCGGGCCGCTCGTCCATCACCGGCAGGGCGCGCGATTTCGGGGTCGCCTTCGCGGCCTCGGCCGGATCCTTGACGTCCACGCGGACTTCGGTCACGCCCTCCACGCGTTCGAGCGCCAGGCGCACGTCACGCACCAGCGTGGCCGGATCGTCGGCGGCCAGCAATAGCGTGAGCCGCACCTTCCCGCTGGTGGTCGTCGCCAGATCGCGCACCATCTCGTCGGTCACCACGTCGTGCCCGGTGCGCGGGTTGCGGGTCTTCGAAAGCGCCGTCGCGAGGCGCTGATTGAGAGTCTCGGTCATGCCTCGGAAACTACGGAGTGCCGGGGGCCTTTCCAAGCGAGCCCAGCTGGACGCGGGCGTCGGCGAGGACCCGTTCCCGCACCTCGTCCAGCCGCCCCGGGATCAGCGCGCCCGCCGCCCGCACGTGCCCCCCGCCGCCGTAGCGGCGGGCGAACGCGTTGGCGTCGAAATCGCCGGTGCTGCGAAAGCTGGCCTTCACCTTGCCATGCCCCAGATCGCGGAAGAAGACCGCCAACCGGGTGCCGGCGATCGACCGCGCATGCTCGACGATCCCGTCGAGGTCCTCCTGCCGGACCCCGTAGTCGCTCAGGGCGCCGGCCCGCATGGAGAGCCAGGAGAGGCCGGCCGATTCGTCGACGCCGAGGGACTGGAGCACCTCGGCCAGCAGCCGCACCCGGCCCACCGGCGCCGACGCGTACACACGCCGGTAGATCTCCTCCTGATTGACCCCGGCGGCCAGCAGTTGCGCCGCGATGGCGTGGGCGCGGGGCGAGGTGTTGCTGAAGCGGAATCCCCCGGTGTCGGTGAGGATCGCCGTGTACAGCGACCGGGCGACATCGGGGGTCACCGCCCAGCCGAGCACCTGGGCGATGTCGAACACCAGCTCGCCGGTGGCGCAGGCGCCCGGATCGCTCAGGATCACGTCGCCCGCCGGGTCGTGCGCCACCACGTGATGGTCGATGACGAGTTTGGGGACGGCGAGGCCGCGAACCGCGTCGGCGAGACCGCCCAGCCGGGTGACGTCGTTGATGTCGAGCACGACCAGCAGATCGATGCCGGCCAGCGCCGCCGCCCCCTCGGCCGACGCATCGGTCACGTCGCCGCCGAGCAGGAACCGGAACAGGTCGGGCCAGGGAGTGGGATTCACCACCCGCACCGTGAGGCCGTGCGCGGCGAGCAGCCGCGCGAGCGCGGTTTCGGATCCGCACCCGTCGCCATCGGCGTTGATGTGGGTGGACAGCGCCACCACCCGGCCGGGCTGCCAGTATTCGGCCAGTCGGATAATGGCGTCGCGGCGGGCGTCGGGAACGCGAAGGTAGTCGGAAGGGCTCACGCGGAATATGGGCAAAAGCGAAACGGCGCCCGGGATTCGGGCGCCGTTTCAATACTAACGTGAGCGGGGCTCAGTCGCCCGACGGCTCGGCGAGATCCCCTCGGATTCGGGAGTGCGACTTGCCATACGCGAAGTACAGGATCAACCCGATCGCCATCCACACGATCAGCCGGACCCACGTATCCCACGGCAGGAACGCCATCATGAACACGCAGGTGAAGATGCCCAGAATCGGCACCAGCGGCACGAACGGCGTGCGGAAGGGACGCTCGAGGTCTGGGCGTTTGATGCGGAGCGCGATCACGCCGCCGCAGACGATGACGAACGCCATCAGGGTGCCGATTGACACCAGCTCCCCGAGCAGGCCGATGGGGAAGAGGCCGGCGACGACCGCCGCCACCGAGCCCGTGAGGATAGTGGTGATGTAGGGCGTCTGGAACTTGTGGTGGACCTTGCCGAAGACGGCCGGCAGCAGCCCGTCGCGCGCCATCGAGAAGAAGATGCGCGGCTGGCCCATGAGCATCACCAGCACCACGGACGCGAGGCCGAGAATGGCGCCCACGTTCACGAACACGCCCAACCAGAGCAGCGGCTGGCCGGCGGCGGCGATGGCCACGAACACGGGGTGCGGCACGTTGAGCGTGGTGTAGTGGGCCAAGCCCGTCATCACCAGCGCCATCAGGATGTACAGCACCGTGCAGATGCCGAGCGAGGCGAGAATGCCGATCGGCATGTCGCGCTGCGGATTCTTGGCTTCCTGCGCCGCGGTACTCACGGCGTCGAATCCGATGTAGGCGAAGAAGACCACCGCCGCCGCACGAACGATTCCGCTCCAGCCGAAGTCGCCGAAGTGCTCGCCGGCCGGCGGGATGAACGGGTGCCAGTTGCCCGTCTTGACGTACATGAAGCCGAAGCCGATCACCAGCAGCACGATCGAGACCTTTACGGCCACGATCAGGTTGTTGAAGTTCGCCGACTCCTTGATGCCGACCACGAGCAGCGTGGTCATGAGGCCGATGAGGATCATCGCCGGCAGATTCAGCATGCCGTGCTGCAGCACGTACTTGGACGTGTCGCAGACCTGCCCCGCGGTGAGCGTCACCGCCTGGTTGGTGGCCGGATCGATGCAGAGCACGCTGCGTACGAGCGTGTGCGAACCGACGACGTCCAGCGGCGCCTGGCTCCAGGCCAGCGGCAGGTGGATGCCGACCTCGTTCATGAACGCCGTGAAGTAGCCGGCCCAGCCGACCGCCACCGTGGCGGCGCCGAAGAGATATTCGAGGATCAGATCCCACCCAATGATCCAGGCGATGAACTCCCCGAGCGTGGCATAGGCATACGTGTAGGCGCTGCCGGCAATCGGAATCAGCGCCGCGAACTCGGCGTAGCAGAGGCCCGCGAACAGACAGCCGAGGCCGGCAATAATGAACGACAGCACGATGGCCGGGCCCGCGTACTGCGCGGCGGCCGTGCCGGTCAGCACGAAGATACCGGCGCCGATGATCGCCCCGATCCCGAGGAAGGTCAGGTTCCACGCACCGAGTACGCGCTTGAGGGTGTCCTCACCTTCGGCGCTGGCCTCGGTTTGCAGTAGCGCGAGGCTCTTTTTCGACCAGAGTCCCATGTCAGTTTCTCCGGGGGTTTACATACGAAGGGGCGGCTGTGGCGCCGCCCGCAGGTGGGTACATGCAGGCCGAATGGGTCCGGGACTGTATGCAAATCAGAACTTGGCCCCGCAGCACTCGGTTTGTCAATGTGCTGGACGTATGGAAAACGTCGCCGGCCGCCCCCGCCGCCCCGGCCGGCCCCGGGGGAGCCGCCGATTCCCCGGTGACCCGGATTACAGCGAGTAGTTCGGTGCCTCGCGCGTGATCGTGACGTCGTGGGGGTGCGATTCGCGCAGCCCGGCCGACGTGATGCGCACGAAGGTAGGACGGGTGCGCAACTCTTCCATGTTGGCGCAGCCCACGTAGCCCATGCCGCTGCGAAGCCCGCCCACCATCTGGAACAGCACGTCGCCCACCGGCCCCTTGTAGGGCACGCGCCCCTCGATGCCCTCGGGGACGAGCTTCTTGGGGCTCAGCTCGCCCTCCTGGAAGTACCGGTCGGCGCTCCCGTCCTGCATGGCCGAGAGCGAGCCCATGCCGCGGACCATCTTGAACCGGCGCCCCTCGAGCAGGAACGCCTCGCCCGGGCTCTCCTCGGTGCCGGCGAGCATCGACCCCATCATCACGCTGGAGGCGCCCGCGGCCAGCGCCTTCACGGCGTCGCCCGAGTACTTGATGCCGCCGTCGGCGATGATCGGCACCCCGGCCGCGCCCTCCACGGCCTCGAAGATGGCCGTGAGCTGAGGAACGCCGACGCCGGTCACCACCCGCGTGGTACAGATCGAACCGGGTCCGACCCCGACCTTCACGGCGTCCACGCCGCGCTCCACGAGCGCGGCCGCGCCCTCGCGGCTGGCGATGTTGCCGGCCACCAACTGAACGTCGGGGAACTTCTCACGCACTTCGGCCGTGGCGCGGAGCACCCCTTCGGAATGCCCGTGCGCCGTGTCGATGATCAGCGCGTCGACGCCGGCCTCGACGAGGGCGCGGGCCCGGGACAGGAAGTCCCCCGCGGCACCGATCGCCGCCGCCACCCGCAGCCGGCCGTGCTCGTCCTTGTTGGCGCCGGGATACTGCCGGCGCTTGTGAATGTCCTTGACGGTGATCAGTCCCTTGAGCTTCCCCGACTCGTCCACCACCGGCAGCTTCTCGATGCGGCCCTTGGCCAGAATCCGCTCGGCTTCCTCGAGTGTGGTGCCCACCGGCGCCGTCACCAGCCCGTCCTTCGTCATCGCCTCCGAAAGCGGTCGATCGAGCAGGGTCTCGAACTGCAGATCGCGGTTGGTGATGATGCCCACCAGCCGCCCGCCCTCGTCGACGATCGGAACGCCGGAGATGCTGAACCGCCGCATCAGGGCCGTCGCCTCGCGCACCGTATCGACGGACCGGAGGGTGATCGGGTTGAGGATCATCCCGCTCTCGCTGCGCTTCACCCGGTCCACCTCGGCGGCCTGCCGGTCGATGGACATGTTCTTGTGCAGCACCGCGAGCCCACCGGCCCGCGCCATGGCGATCGCCATGTCGCTCTCGGTGACGGTGTCCATGGCCGCCGCCACCAGCGGAACGTTCAGCGAGATGCCGCGGCTGAACTGGGAGGTGAGCGAGACCTCCTTGGGGTGGGTGACGGCGTGCGCCGGCACGAGCAGTACGTCGTCGAAGGTCAGCGCCACCGCCTCGCGCACACGCGCGGTGCCGGTGGGAGGGGCCTGAATACGCGACGGCCCGCTCTCCGGATGATCGGAGGGAGCGGGCCGGGAAGTTGGGCGAGTCGTGGTTGCCATGGCGAAAAATATGCGGCCATGGGGAGGGGCGCAACGAGGCAGACGACGGCGCTGGACGACAGGGGAAACCGGGAGGACGGAACGGGCGCGACCCCGCCGGCCGGCGATCGGCCGTCAGTCCCGCGGTGCCTCTTCCGCCGGCGCCCCGGCGTTCGCCGCTCCCCCCGCTGCCCCAGATTCCCGGGCCGCTCCCTCCGCCGGTGCCGCCGGGGGGGGCGCGGCCGGAGTCCCCTCCGCCCCGCCCGATCCCTTCACCCCCCGCACCACGTCGTCGGCCATCGATTTGCCGGCCGCCATGGCGCTGTTCAGCACGCCGGTGGCCCGGTTGAGAAACCCCATCGTCTCGGCGATCACGGAGGCCGACACCCGCCCGGCGCGCAACTTGTCTTCCACCGACTCGGAGAGCCGGGTGAACACGTTCGCGCCCGGCGATTGCCGCTCGGCGTACTTGGACTCGAGAAACTCGACGTAGTCGAGCACCTGATAGCCGCGCTCGTCGGAGAGCGTGTCGAGCTTGCGGAGAATGCGATCGCGGAGGTGTTCGTTCATTGGGGAATCCCGTACCCGGCGGCTAGCCGCGCCACCGGCTGCGCGTGCCGCGGGTGTCGATGTGCACGTAGGGCGTGGCGTAGCGGCGGCTCGTGTACACGCCCAGTCCTCCCGCCAACTCGGGGTGGGAGGCCTCGACTGCATCCACCGCCTGCACGATGGCCGTGACGTCGGTGTCCGTGATCCGGCCGTCCCCGTTCACGTCGAGCGCGACGTCCGCCGCGTCGCCGAACTGGTGGCGGCTGTCGTCCGCGGCGCGCGGCACGGTGCGGTTGTACTGCGGGGGACGGAATCCCGAATGCACGTCGATCTCCATCTGCATGGCATCACTACGATTCGACGCCCGCTCCAGTTCCGCGATCACGAGTTCCAGCTTGTCGAGCAGCCGGGGGTCGAGGGCCAGATACTTGGGCCACACGCCCTGCTGGGCGTCGTGCGCCAGGAAATCCCCGAGGCGGAGGTGGGCGCTCACGGGGAGTTCCGCGTCGGACGGCCGGACGATCAGGAACCCGCGGGGGTGCGCGGCGCGGCTCGTCTGCTCCCCGCGATAGGTCCCGATCCGGTAGGCATTGATCCGTCCGGCGCGCTTCTCCTGGAAGGGCACCATCACCGCCAGCATCGATTGGTCGATCACGAGCTGCTCGGTGTCGCGGACCAGCGCCAGATGGTAGAAGCCCGGCTTGGCGGGCGCGTACAGCGGAAACCGGCCGATCGGCTTCGCCAGCGCGTGCCGCAGGGTATCGCCGACGGGAACCCAGGCGTACGAGAGACGGTTGGAGTCGGCGCCGAGCGCGATCGGCAGTCGCACGGAATCGCCGGGAAGGGCCACCGCGAGCTCGACCTCGCCGCTGACGCCGGCGCGCGCCGGGGTCGCCATCGGGCCGAGCACCCGGATGGGGGCCGGCGCGGACACGAGTGCGGTGAGCTTGGCCGGCCGGGACAGGGCCACGACGCCACCCACGGCGACGGCGAGGAGGGCGAGCGAGCGCGCCCGTCGTCCGCCGGCGCGTCGCCCGGCGGGTTGCGATGACGATCGGGGTCGCGGCGGCCTCGATTTCATGCAGCTCGGGGTGTGGGAATCGATCAGGCGAATCGAGCGCAATCTAAGCAGCGGCGCGGGTTGCGCCGGTACCAATCGAACGGAATTTCGACCCTTCGGTTTCCGGGTCGCCGCAATGCGACGACAGAAGCCACGCTGACCGATAGGTCAGCGAATGCCGAATATCACCATATCCAGCCCAACCGCCCCTGCACAGACTCGTCCGTGGCTACTGACCGCAAGCGTAAACCGCCGAACCTGACCTATGGGTCAGTCTACTGTTTCCCCATCGTCAACACTTCCAGGATCGGTACTCCGGCCGGATCGGACCGACCGGTCCGGACCTTGGCCGTTACCACGAGCGGCGTCATCGGAGAGATCGCCTTGGCGCGGGCCACCAGATCGGCCGGAAGCGCCAGGTACAGCAGGGCGTTCTCCTTGCCAGGTCCGCGGGCGAGCAGATAGGGCTCGTCGAGGCGCATGTCGTGGTGCAACGGGTCGGCGGTCTGGAACGCCAGTGCGGTCACCGACCAGCGCACGGTGCGTCCCACGTAGCGCCCCGGGTTCGCGCGGAGATCGGCGGCGCTCAATTCGGCCATCGTGCTGTCGGCCGCCTCGAGTTGATCCTCCCGGACCCACCCCTCGAGCCGCACCCGCACCCAGCCGCGATCGCGGGCGAGCGGCACCAGCCGCGCCCCGTGCCGGATCGTGGCCACCGGCGCCACGCCCGGCGCCGTAGACAGGCTCGCCACCGAGTCCGGGGTCAGGGCCTCGGCGCTGTCTTGCGCCGTTCCGGCCCGGGCGGTGGTGGCGGCAGCAACGCCGGCCGGTGACTGCGGCGCCGGCGTTGCCGGATCGGTAGCTCGCGGCTTCTGCGGCGAACGCTGGGGTCGCGACGGCTTCGACGCCGTCGCGACGTCGCGCCGCGCCAGCACGGCCGGGAAGGCCGATCGCCGGATCCAGCCCGCGCGTTCGACTTCGGTCCAGCTTCCGGTGCGCTTGAGCACGTGGAGCGCCATTCCCTCGCGCAGATCGGCGATCACGGCCGCCGACGTGGATGGCTGGCCGCGCATCCGAACCTCGCTGCCCCCCACGCTGGCCGGGAAGGAATCCCGCCGGCCGCCGAGCAGCGAGGTGGCGACGAAGCCGCGCAAGCGGACGAGCGCGAACTCGCCGGAGGTGCGCACGGGATCGAGCACGGTGCCCTCGGCCACCGTCGCCAGCTCGGTGCTGCCGGGCCGCGCGTAGAGCACGGCGGGACCGGTGAGGCCCTGGGGCCGCGCCGGCAGCGCCGCACCGGCGGCGAGCAGGATCACGCTGAGGTTCGTACGGAGTCGCATCGCTTGGTTGAGGCTAGGCCGACGGGTACATTTCGTGACCCCCGCCACTCGCGTTCGCAGTATAAAGACCCGGCGCCGCGGGGCAAGCGCCGAACCGGAGATCGATGCCAGCACACGTCAAACATCCCGTCGTCCTCGTCGTGCTCGACGGATGGGGATATCGCCCGGAGACCGAGGGCAACGCGATCGCCCTCGCCAACACGCCCACCTGGGACCGGTTGGTGGAGCGGTATCCGCGGACCCTGCTGGAAGCCTCGGGGCTCCGCGTGGGCCTCCCCGAGGGTCAGATGGGGAACAGCGAGGTGGGGCATCTGAATCTCGGCGCCGGGCGGGTCGTGATGCAGGACATCGTACGCATCTCGCAGGCCATCAAGGACGGATCGTTCTTTCGCAACGAGGCGTTCCTGGAAGCCTGCCGGCGCGTTCGGGCGTCGGGCGGCACGCTGCACCTCATGGGGCTGATCGGCGACGGCGGCGTGCACGCGCTCGACCAGCACCTGTTCGCGCTCATCGACCTGGCGGAGCGCGAGCAGCTGCCGCACGTGGCCGTGCACGCACTGCTCGACGGCCGCGACACCCTGCCCCGGTCGGCCCTCGGGTTCATGCAGACGCTGCTCGACAAGGCCCGGGGACGCGCCCGGGTGGCGAGCCTCGGCGGCCGCTACTTCGGGATGGACCGGGACAAGCGCTGGGACCGCACCGAGAAGTGGTACCGGGCTGCCGTCGACGGGACGGGCCCCACGGGCACCGACCCGCTCGCCGTTATCCGCGCCGCCTACGACCGCGACGAGACGGACGAGTTCATCACGCCCACGACCATCGTCGCCGACGGCAAGCCGGTGGCGCCGATCCGCGATGGGGACGCCGTGATCTGCTTCAACTATCGCGCCGACCGCATGCGCCAGATCGTCCGGGCGTTGACGGTGGACGGGTTCGACGGATTTGCCACCGGGCACCGGCCGGCGGTGTATCTGGCCACGATGACGCAGTACGACCAGACGTTCACCGTCCCGATGGCCTTCGAACCCCGCACCCTGGTGAATATCGTGGGCGAGGTGATCGCGAACGCCGGCATGCACCAGTTCCGAACGGCGGAAACCGAGAAGTACGCGCACGTGACCTACTTCTTCAACGGCGGTCGCGAGACTCCGTTCCCTCACGAGGAGCGGCTGCTGGTGCCCAGCCAGAAGGTGGCCACCTACGACCTGGCGCCCGAGATGAGTGCCCACGGCGTGACCGATTCGCTGTGCGGCGCGATCGCGGGCGGCGACTACGACTTCATCCTGTGCAACTACGCGAACAGCGACATGGTGGGACACACGGGCTCGATGCCGGCCACGATCGCCGCCGTGGAAACGGTGGACGCCTGCCTGGCCCGCGTGCTCGAAACGGCGGACGCCTCGGGCGCCCGGCTGCTCGTCACCGCCGATCACGGCAACTGTGAGCAGATGATCGACCCGGCGTCGGGGGGACCGCACACCGCGCACACCACCAACCCGGTGCCGATCGTTTCGGTGGATGCGGGTGCGGCCGCCACGGCGGCGAGCGCCGCGCCCCTGCGCGCCGGCGGCGCCCTCTGCGACGTGGGGCCGACGCTGCTCACCATGCTGGGCCTGGAAACACCTGCCGAGATGACCGGCAGGGACCTTCGACCGACGGGAGTCAATTCGTGAAGCGTCTGCTGACCGCCCTGCTGCTGGCCGCCACGGCCGTCGCCCTTCCGGCCCAGCAGGTGGGCTACGCGCCGTCGCACAGCCCGTACCGGGACGTGGACATGACGATGGAACTCGCCCTCCTGGGCGGGCACTTTTCGGCGACGCCCGATCCCGCCGGCGTGGCGCCGCAGGGCGGCCAGATGTGGAGCCTGCTCTACGGGTGGCACGCCACGGGGCCGCTCTTCCTCACCAGCTCGTTCTCGCGCATCGGCTCCATGCGGCACATCATCGATCCGCTGGCGCTGAACCGCGACCGGGGCTCCGAGGCGTGGCCGCTGTACGCCATCGACGGCGGCCTCGCGCTCTCGCTCACCGGCGACCGTACGTATCACGGGTTCATGCCCGTGGTGAACGCCGGCATGGGATTCATCAGCGACCGGCACACCAACAGCGACATCGGCGACTATCAGTTCGGCACGCGCTTCGAGTTCGTCTGGGGCGCGACCATCCGTTACATCCCGGCGCGCCGCTGGGGCATCCGCGTGGACCTGAACAACCGGTTCTACTCGATGGGGTATCCGGAGACGTACTACGTGGCCGGCAAGGACGGGAACACGGTGGTCAACACGCAGTTGAGCAAGTCCTTCTGGCGGAACAACCCGTCGCTGACGATCGGCATCTCGTACCTGTTCTCGCACTGACCGCCGCCCATGGCGACCGCCTACCTCACGCGCCGCGTCACCTTCGCTGCCGCCCACCGGTACCGGCTGCCCGAACTGAGCGATGAGGAGAACGCCCGCCGCTTCGGCCTCTGCGCGCGCCCCAACTTTCACGGGCACAGCTACGCCTGTGACGTCACCGTGCGCGGCACGATCGACGAGCGCACGGGCATGATCATGGACCTCGGCGACCTCGACCGGGTGCTCGAACGCGACGTGCGCTCGCGATTCGACCATGCCAACCTCAACCTCGACGTGCCCGAGTTTGCCGAAGGGCGGCTGATGCCCACCGGCGAGAACCTGGCCCGGCACATCTTCCAGACGGTGCAACGCGGGCTGGGCGCCGCCATCGAGGTGTACGAGGTACGGGTGGCCGAGGACGCCACCCTCAGCGCCAGCTACCGCCGCGAGTAGCGCCGCCGCGCGCCGCCCGTGCCCAGTCCCCGCCCCAGGCATCACGACGACGACGTCGCCGCACCAGCGGCCCCGGACGTCGTAGGCGTCGTGCTCGCGGGCGGCGCGAACTCCCGATTCGGCGGCCCCAAGGGGTTGGAGCGCGTCGGCGGCCGGCGCATCGTGGACCGGGTGGTGGCCGCGCTCGCCGCCGTGACGCCCGACCTGCTGCTGGTGGCAAACGCGCCGGAAGCCGCCGGCTGGCTGCCCGGCGTTCCGATCGTCGGCGACGCGATTCCGGGCGGCGGGGGCCTGAGCGGCGTGCACGCAGCCCTCGCGCACGCGCAGCGGCCCATCGTCGCGGTGGCGTGGGACATGCCGTTCGTCACCGGGGCGCTGCTCGGCGCGTTGGCGCGGAAGCGTGCCGAGGAATCCACGGATGCATGTTTCGCCGAGAGCCCTTCACCCGTCGGGTTGGAGCCCTTCTGTGCCTGCTACGCGCCGGGCTGCCTGGCGCCGCTCGCAGCGGCGCTCGCGGCCGGCAACTGCGGCGGGGCGCAGTTCGCACGCTCCCTGGCGCGTGTGAGCTGGATTCGGAACCGCGAATTGGCGGCGTTCGGCGATCCCGGGCGCCTGTTCCTCAGCGTGAACACCGTGGCCGACCTGGCGCGCGCCGACGCGATGTGCACCGGCACGGTGTAGTTTTTTCGGTATCGTGATGACACTCGTTCCCCGATTCGCACGGCATGCGGCGACCCTCGCCACGGCCCTCAACCTCGCCTGCCTCTCGCACGGGGCGGGAACGCCCGGGAGTACGCCGCTCGCGCCGGAGCCGGTTCCGCCCCGACCAGCCGGGACCGTAGCGAAGGCGACGCCCTCGCCCGATGCGCGCGCCCTGCTCCGCCGGTCCATCGACTCGCTGCTCGACCAGCCCGAGTTCCGCAACGCGACGTGGGGCGTATTGGTGGTGGATCCGGCGACGGGAGATACGCTCTACGCGCAGAATGCCGGAAAGCTGTTCCTGCCGGCGTCGAACCTGAAGCTGGTCACCGCCTCGGTAGCGCTCGCCACGCTCGGTCCCCAGTACCGCTGGACCACGACGCTGGCGGCGCGGGGCCCGCTGCGCAACGGCCTGCTGGACGGAGACCTGCTGGTGTTCGGCCGCGGGGATCCCTCGGTGAGCGACTCCGTGCGCGGCGATGCCATGCAGCCGCTGCACGAGATCGCGGACTCGCTGTACCTCGCCGGCGTGCGCCACATCCGGGGGCGGGTGGTGGTGGGCGCCGACGTCTTTCCGGGGCCCACGGTGGGATTCGGGTGGTCGTGGGACGACCTCGACGACCCCGACGGCGCCGCCGTGGATGAGCTGCTGTTCAACGACGGCTACGGTCAGCTGCACGTCCAGGCGGCCGCCCGCGCCGGCGCGCCGCCGCGGGTGACCACGACGCCGGCCGCGAAGTACCCGACGGTGCGCGTGGTGGCGCACACCGTTGCGCGCGGCGATACCGCCACGCTCCACGCCGATCCGCTCCGCGCCGTGCTCGACACGAACGCCGGCCTGTTCGAGCTGCGCGGCACCATCGCGGCGGGCGATTCGACGACGATCACCGTTTCCTTCAACGACCCCGACGGCGCCTACCTGTGGTCGCTGCGGGAGGCGCTCGCCGACCGCGGCATCGTGGTCGACGGACAGTCCACGGATACGACGGCCGCCGTGGATTCGCTCACCCGCATTCAGTCGCCGCCGCTCGGGGAGTTGCTGCCGGCGCTGCTCAAGCCGTCGCAGAACCAGATGGCGGAGATGCTCTTTCGAACCATCGGCCTGACACAGACCGGGGTCGGTCGCGCCGACAGCGCCGCCCGCGTGGAGGGCGACCGCCTGCTGGCCTGGGGCGCCGACAGCGCCGGCTTCGTGCTGCGCGACGGGAGCGGGCTGGCCCGCTACGACTACCTGAGCCCCCAGACCGTGGTGCACGTGCTGGACGCCATGCGCCGCTCTCCCGACTTCAGGACCTTCTACACGGCACTGCCGGTGGCCGGCGTGGACGGCACCCTGCACGCCCGCATGCGCGGCACCGCCGCCGAGGGAAACGTGCGCGCCAAGACCGGGTCGCTGTCGAACACGCGATCGCTCTCGGGATACGTGACCACCGCCGACGGGCGCATGCTCGTGTTCAGCCTGCTGTGCAACAACTTCACCACCCGCGCGGGTCGGGTGCTGGGCGTGCAGGACGCGATCGCGGCGCAACTCGCCTCCCTCGACCTCCGCTGACCGGTGCGCGCCGTCGCTGACGCCGCCGCCGACATCGTCGCCGCGGTGCACCCGCTGGAGACGGAGGCGGTGCCGATTGCCGACGCGCTGGACCGGGTGCTCGCGCAGGATGCGGTGTCCCCCGTGGACCTGCCCCCCTGGGACAACGCCTCGATGGACGGCTATGCGGTGCGGGCGGAGGACGTGCGCGGCGCCTCGCGCACGGCGCCGGTGACGCTCACCGTGATCGGGACGATCGCCGCCGGTGCCCGCGCCGGGCGCCCCCTGGCCGCCGGGGAGGCGTACCGCATCATGACCGGCGCCCCGGTGCCGGCGGGCGCCGACGGCGTGATCCGGGTGGAGGACAGCGACGCCGGTCTGGACCGCGTGCAGCTGTTCGACGACCGGGATGCGGGGCGCAACGTGCGGCCCCGGGGCGAGGACCTGGCCGGCGGCGCGCTGGCCCTGGCTCGCGGCACCCGCATCGGCCCGGCACAGCTCGGCGTGCTGGCCTCGGTCGGTCTGGCGAGCGTACCGGTGGCCCGGCGTCCCCGCGTCGCCATCCTCACCACCGGCGACGAACTCGTGGACGTCGAGGGGTTCGAAGAGGTCCGACGCGGCGACCGGATCGTGAACTCGAACGGCCACACCCTCCGCGCGCTCGTCCGGAGTGTCGGTGGCGAGCCGGTGGCGGTGGGCCTCGTGCGCGACGACCCGGCCGCGCTCCGCGACTGGCTCACGGCGCTGCCGGCGCACGACCTGTTGCTGACCTCGGGCGGGATCTCGGTGGGCGCCTTCGACCACACGCGCCGGGTGCTCGACGACTTGGGCGCCGAGTTGGCGTTCTGGCGGGTGAACATTCGCCCGGGCGCGCCGTTGGGGTTCGGGCGGTGGCGCGGGACGCCGTGGATCGGACTTCCGGGAAATCCGGTCTCGAGCATGGTGACCGCCGAGCTGTTCGCGAAACCGGCGCTCCGCCGCATGCTCGGAATGGCCGCCGTGTTCCCCCAGCCGCTGCCGGTTCGGGTCACGCAGCCGGTGACCACCGGCGCCCCACGCACGCACTTCCTGCGCGCCGTGGTCTCCGCCGGCGCCGACGGCACCCTCGAGGCCCGGTTGACCGGGCCGCAGGGATCGGGGCTGCTCACCAGCATGGCGCGAGCCAACGCGCTGCTCGTGGTGCCCGCCGACCGGCCGGGGGCCGAGCCGGGGGAGACCCTGGGGGCCATCCTCCTGGGATCGGAATCGCTGCTCTCGGAGCGCCCCGCGTTCTAGACGGGGCGCAGGCCGGCGCCGGGACATCCCCTCGACAGCGGACCGAATGCATGCAGAAAGGGCCGGGTGCAGTGCACCCGGCCCTTCCCGACTTCCTGAGTTGCCAGCGATCAGTTACAGATCGGCTCGCCCTCGCCAGCGGTCGCCACGAGCGGGTTCGCGGTGTTGACCGCGATCGCGCAGGTGTGGCCAGCCAGCTGGCTGTGCGTCACGGTCGCCGACCAGTAGCCCGGGCCCGTCACGATCGTCGGCGTGTTCACGCCGGTCGACTGCTTGAAGTTCACGTGCACCGAGTCCATGGTCGCCGAGTAGGCGGACGAATCGGAGAAGTACGCCTCTTCAGCGGTCACCATGTTCCGGAGGTCGGACTTCATGGCGGTGATGTAGGCCTTGTCCTTCGTGTTGGCGAACTTGGGGATCGCGATAGCGGCCAGGATGCCGATGATCACGACCACGATCAGCAGTTCGATCAGGGTGAAGCCTTTGCGGTTGCTCAACATTTTGCCTTCCCGAGTAATGGAGGATGGGATTTCGCGGTCGTCCGCGGTCGAGCCCTCCAAGTGCACGGAGGGTGCCATCCGGTGCCACCTCTGTAAGCCTCTACTGCGTAAACACTTGCAAGAGTCCGTTAAGGCCCCACAAAGGCCATCCATCTTGTGAACTGCACGATGCGTGGCGATCTGCGTTGGCCTCCGGGCGATGCCACGGGCGTGATGCCGCTGCCTCCCATGGAACGGATCGGGGTGCTCCCTAGGGCGAAGCCAGCCGCCCGGCGACCACCTCGGCGATGTCCACCACGTTCACGGCCGAGTCCCGGGACTTCACGCTGTCGCTCATCATCGTCATGCAGAAGGGACAGGCCACGGCGATGGTGTCGGCGCCGGTGGCCAGGAGTTCGTCGGTCCGCTCGGCGTTGATGCGCTTGCCGGTCTTCTCTTCCATGAACATCCGGCCCCCGCCGGCGCCGCAGCACAGCCCGCGGTCGCGGGTGCGCTCCGGCTCCACGAGCTTTACCACCGGAAGTGCGCGGCGGATGGTCTCGCGCGGCGCGTCGTACACGTCGTTGTAGCGGCCCAGGTAGCAGGAGTCGTGGTAGGCCACGGTGAGCGCCTTGCCGTCTTCGGTCTGCAGCGGCACGCGGTGGTCGGCCAAGAGCCGCTCGATGTACGTGGAGTGATGGATCACGTCGTACATGCCGCCGAGCTGCGGAAACTCGTTCCCGAGTTGATGGAAGCAGTGGGGGCAGCTGGTGACGATGGTGCGCACCTCGTAGCGATCGAGCGTCTCGATGGCATTCTTGGCGAGCATTTGATAGAGGTACTCGTTGCCCATGCGGCGCGCCGGATCGCCGTTGCAGCTCTCTTCCTGGCCGAGGATGGCGAAGTCGATGCCGCATGCCTTGAGGATGCGGGCAAAGGCCACAGTGGTCTTCTTGGCGCGGTCGTCGAACGAGCCCATGCATCCCACCCAGTACAGCACCTGGGGACGGCGGCCGGCCGCGAACGCCTCGGCCATGGTCGGGATCTCGAGGCCCTCGGCCCACTGGCCCCGGTCGGCGGGACTGAACGCCCACGGCGATCCGTTCCGTTCCATGGACTCGAACGCCGGCTGCAGCTCCTCGGGGAACCGCGACTCCGAGAGCACGAGGTAGCGGCGCATCTCGTTGATGATGTCGAGTTGATCGATGGAGACCGGGCACTCCTGCACGCAGGCGCGGCAGCTCGTGCAGGCCCACAGTTCCTCGTCGGTGATGTAGTCCTCGAGCAGATGCCGCTCGCCGGCGTCCGCCGCCGCATGCTCCTGCACCAGCGGCAGCCCGCCCACGGTCTCCATCAGGCGCTGCCGCGTGTTGATGACGATCTTGCGCGGACTCAGCGGCTTGCCGGTGATGTTGGCCGGACAGGCGGCGGTGCAGCGGCCGCACTCCGTACACGAATAGCCGTCGAGGAGGTTCTTCCAGGTGAGTTGCTGCACGTCGTTGGCTCCGAACTGTTCGACGTCGGCCTCGAGGTCCATGGGGCGCATGACGCCCTTCTGCCCGGGGCCGCTGGTGTTCGAGAAGAACACGTTGAACAGCGACGTCACCACGTGCAGGTGCTTGGAGTACGGCAGGTAGTTCAGGAAGAAGAGCACGAGCAGGACGTGCGCCCACCAGTTGACGTGGGCCACCGTGGCCGCCGTGCCGGGCGCGACGCCGGCCAGCATTCCGGCAATCGCACCTGAGATGAACTTCTCGGGGCCCAGCGCCGCCGGATCGGCCACACCCGTGAAGGCGAACATGGCGAGCAGCGTCACCATCAACGCCCCGATCATCCCGAGAATGAAGTACGCATCGCCGTGGTGCGTATGATCGCCGTCCAGCCGCCGGGGATGCAGCACCAGCCGCCGGAAGAAGGCGAACGCCACGGCGGCGAGCACGAGCGCCGCGAACACGTCCTGCGACGCCGAATAGACCACGTACAGCGGACGGGGCAGGAACCAGGCGTAGCTGAACCCGGGGACGATCCCCTGGGCGATGAGCTCCACCGTGCCGGCGGTGAGCACCAGAAATCCCCAGAAGATGCCGGCATGCATCGGCCCCGCCACGGGATCGCGGAGAATCTTCTCCTGGGCGATGGCGATGCGGAGCACGTTCCAGGCCCGGCGCCACGGGTGGTCCAACCGGCCTTCCCGCTGGCCGATGCGCAGATACTGGATCAACCGCTGGACGTTGAGCGAGAAGAATCCCGCCGCGACCAGCAACACGAAGACGAAGATCACGCGTTCCGCGGACATTTCCGGCGCTCCACCAGGCGTGAACAGAACGAAAGCCCGCGGGGAAGCTAGTCCGCCGCGGGCTTCGAATACAAGCAGGAATTCCTCGCGATCAGTGCGACGCTTTCGCCGCCTTCACCGCGGCCGTCAGCGCCGGAACGATTTCGAGGGCGTCGCCGACGATGCCGTAGTCGGCCACCTTGAAGATCGGCGCCTCGGGATCCTTGTTGATGGCGACGATCGTCTTCGACGTGCGCATGCCGGCCAGATGCTGGATGGCCCCCGAGATGCCCACGGCCACGTAGAGGTCGGGACTCACCAGCCGTCCGGTCTGCCCGATCTGGTCCTCGTGCGGACGCCAGCCGTCGTCGGTCACGGCGCGCGTGGCGCCCACGGCCGCGTTGCCGAACGCCTCGGCCAGATCCTCGACGAGCTTGAAGTTGGCGGCCTCCTTGAGCCCGCGCCCGCCGGAGATGATCACCGGCGCTTCCCCCAGATCGAGCTTGCCGCCGCCGCTCTTCACCATCTCGGTCACCTTCACGCGCGACGCCGCGGGATCGGCGGCCGGCGCGATCGTCTCCGCGGACAGCGGCCGCGCGTTCTCGGCCGGCGCGTAGGCGCTGGGACGCACGCTGATCACCACCGGCAACGGGTTCGCGTTGAGCGTGGCCACGAGCTTTGCCGTGTACGTCGGGTGCGTGACCGTGACCGACGCGTCGGTGAGCTGGACGGTCAGACAGTCGGAGAGCAGCGGGGCGTCGACCTTGGCACACACCCGCGGCGCGAGATCGCGCGCCTGCGCCGTGGCGCTGAACAGCACGAGCGGGAATCCTGCCGCGCGGGCGGCGATCGTCGCCGCCATCGACTCGGCATCCGCCCGGTCGTACGCCGCATGCTCGCACACCACCACCTTGTCGGCGCCGTGCCGGGCGAGCGGCTCCACCTTGCCCGCCATCCCCGGCGGGCCGAACACCAGGGCGTGCACCTCGCCGCCGCCGGCGGCATCGGCCAGCGCGCGCGCCGCCGTCACCGCTTCGAGGGCCACCTTGCGCAGCTCGCCGCCGCGCGTCTCCGCCACTGCGAGAATATTCGGCATCAGAGCACTTTCGCTTCCGTCTGGAGGAGCTTCACGAGTTCGGGCACGGCGTCGGGGCCGGTGCCGATGATCCGCCCCGGTGGCCGCTCGGCGGGGAGCGCCATCTTCTCGACCGTCACCCGCACGGTGCCGAGCTGCGCCGGCTTGACGTCGAGCGGCTTCTTCTTGGCGGCCATGATCCCCTTGAGCGACGGGTAGCGCGGCCGCGCAATCCCCTCGTCGATGGTGACCACCGCCGGCAGCGGAAATTCCAGCAGCTCGGCGGCGCCCTCCAACTCGCGCCGCGCCGTCCCCTTGCCGTCGGCAACGTCGAGCCGCGACGCCGCCGTCAGGCAGGGCAGTCCGAGCAGCTCGGCGGTCATCGTGCCGGCGCCGCCCGTCATCGCGTCCAGCGAGTGCTTGCCGAACAGAATGAGTTCGTAGCCGCCGTCCTTGAGCTCGGCGGCCAGCGCCCTGGCGATGGCCAGCGAGTCGGCCGGCACGGCGTCCGACTTGAGTTGCACGCCCTTGTCGGCGCCCATGCTCAGGGCCTTGCGGATGGTCTCCTGGACCACGTCGGGCCCCAGGCAGATCACGGTGGTTTCGCCGGCGCCCGCCTTCTCGTTGATCTGAAGGGCGACTTCCACGGCGTAGGCGTCGAAGTCGCTGATGTCGAACTTGAGCCCGGTTTCGTCGATCGCGACGCCGCTGGCGGCGATCTTGAAGCGCGACTCCATGTCCGGAACGCGCTTGATGCAGACGGCGATCTTCACGGTCCGTCCCCGTATGTGAAAAGATTCACATAGAAGATAACCAAGGGTCGGGACCGTTCAAGACCTGACGGGACGGCGATGAGGCCATCGGGCACGCGCGCTCTCGCCGCGCGTTCGGTAAATGTAAGCACGCTCAACCTCTGCGGCGCGCGGACTGTCAGAGAAAGGTCCATCCCTGGGAGTTGTCCGATGTTTGACGACTGTTCTCGGCCCTCCGCTTCGCCGGCCGCTCGCTACGCCGCAGCCCTGGCTTCGCCGCGGCAGCCGTCCTCACGCTTGCGCTCGGCATCGGCGTCACCACGGCGGCGTTCAGCGTGGTCAGCACTGCGCTGCTCCGCCCGCTGCACTATCCGAATGCCGATCGGCTGGTGGCATTTCAGGAGACGCACGACGCCGACCGCATCTCGGTTTCGTATCTGGATCTTCAGGACTTCGCCCAGCGGAGCCACGCGCTGACCCGGGTGGCTGGGTTCTACGGTCACACCTTCACCATCACCGGAGACGAGACGCCGCGCGGCTGCGCGGCACCGTGGTGACGTCGAACCTGTTCTCCACACTCGGCGTCACGCCGCTGATGGGACGCGCGTTCGTACCGGAGGACGACGCGGAGGGCGCGGCGCGGGTCGTCGCCATTTCATACGGGCTCTGGCGTCAGCGATTCGGCGGGGACAGCGCCATCGTCGGACGGACGATTACGCTCGATGGCGAGGCCCACGTGATCGTGGCGGTCATGCGGCAGGGGTTCCGCTTCCCGGACGGCATCGTGTACGGCCCGGCGGACGTCTGGGCACCGATGTCGATGCTCGGCGCCGCCGACCGCAGGACGCGTGACAGCCACCCCGGCATCGAGGGCGTGGGGCTCCTGCAGCCAGGGGCGACACTGCAGTCGGCGCGACTCGATCTGGCATCGGTGGCCGCTCAGCTGCGGTCGGAGTATCCGCGCTCGAACCAGGACACGGGGGTGCGGGTGGACGACGCGGTGACGGTGATCGTCGGTTCCCTGGGCACGTCGTTGCGCCTGGTGTTTGGAGCGGTGGTGCTCGTCCTGCTGATTGCCCTCGCCAATGTGGCGGGTCTGGTGCTCACCCGCGCGGACGTGCGGCGACGCGAACTCGCGGTTCGTGCCGCGCTCGGCGCCAGTCCGGCCCAGATGGCGCAGGCGCTGATCGGGGAGGGATTGCTCCTGGCGGCCGCCGGGGGGATGCTCGGCGTGGTGGCTGCGGAGGTGTTCGTCGTGGCCGCTCGACCGGCGCTCGCCAACCTGCCACGCCTCGGGGCGCTCTCGGTGGACGGCCCGCGCTCGCCTTGGCGTTGGGCGTGGCGGCGATCGTGGCCGTCGCGCTCACCGCCCTGCCGGTGGCGTGGGCCCGGCGCGGTGACATCGACCTCTGGCTGCGCAGCCGCGGCGTCGCCGGCACGGCACGCCCTCGCGTCCGCCACGCGCTCGTGATTGGAGAGATCGCGCTGTCGCTCGTCCTGCTCGTCTCGGCCACGCTCCTGCTGCGGACGTTCGAGCACATGCGCGCGGACCGCGGCGGGATCGACCCCGACGGCGTGCTCACCTTTGCCATCCGTCTGCCGGCCGCCTCCTATCCCACCCCCGAGCAGCGGGCGAGTCTCTATCGCCGCCTCGAAGCGCAACTCTCGGCGCTGCCCGGGGTCACCGCCGTCGGTGCCGTGACCCCGCTCCCCTTCTCGGGCAGCGGCCGCCAGAGCGGCATGCGTCCCGCGGGCACCACCGAGGACGCGAGCACGACCACTGACATCCAGATCGTGACGCCGGGCTATTTCCGTGCGATGGGCGTGACGCTGGTGCGCGGCCGCGTCTTCACGGCGGCCGACGGGCCATCCAGTCCGCACGTCGTGGTAGTCGACGAGCGGCTGGCGCAGGCCTTCTGGCCAGGTGAGGATCCGCTCGGGAAGCGGATCATCGGAATGGGAGACTCCACGCGGCGCGTGATCGGCGTCGTGCGGCACGTCGCCAGCTACGGCGTGGCCGCCGAGTCGCGGCAGGAACTCTATGTGGCCGAAGCCCAGGACCCGTTCGCCGGGTTGACGCTCGCGGTGAAGACGGCCGGTGATCCCGCGTCGCTCGCGCCGTCGGTTCGACGGATCGTGGCCGGCCTCGACGCCAATCTGCCGGTGTACTCGCTGCGGACGATGCACGACGTGGTCGACCGCACGGTTTCCGGCCCGCGGCTGGCGGCGTTTCTGACCGGCGCCTATGCCGCGATCGCGCTGCTCCTTGGCGTGGTCGGTGTTTACGGGGTCATTGCGTATCTCGTGGCGCAGCGGACGCGTGAGATCGGGGTGCGCATCGCCCTTGGCGCGCAACGCAGCAACGTATTCCGGTACGTCGTCACCCGCGCGCTCCGGTTAGCGGTCATCGGCGTGATCGTCGGGGCCGGCGGCGCGGTCGCCGCCGCGCGATTGCTGCGCGGCTCCCTCTACGGCGTCACGGCAACGCAGCCGACGACCTTTCTCCAGGCCGCCATCGTGCTGATCGCGGCGGCAGCGCTCGCCGCGGCGCTGCCCGCCTGGCGGGCAACCCGCATCTCCCCACTCGCCGCCCTCCGTCGACTACGCCTATCCGCCTCACTTGAACGCGCTCAACCCCGTCACCGCCTGCCCGAGAATCAGCGAGTGTACGTCGTGCGTGCCCTCGTACGTGTACACGCTTTCCAGGTTGGCCATGTGCCGCATGGACGCGTACTCGGCCAGAATGCCGTTGGCGCCCAACAGCCGCCGCGCCTCGCGGGCGATGTCGGTGGCGATGCTCACGTTGTTCCGCTTGGCGAGCGATACCTGCTGCGGCGTGAACGTCCCGGCGTCTTTGAGCCGCCCCAGGTGCAGCGACACGAGCTGCGCCTTCACGATCTCGGTGAGCATCTCGGCCAACCGCTGCTGCTGGATCTGGAACCCGGCAATCGGCCGGTCGAACATCACCCGGTTCTTGGCGTAGCTGAGCGCCTCCTCGTAGCAGGCCATGGCCGCCCCAACGGCGCCCCACGAGATGCCGTAGCGCGCCTGCGTCAGGCACATGAGCGGGCTCTTGAGCCCGCCGGAGTTGGGCAGGATGGCGTCGGCCGGCAGGTGGACGTCCTGGAACACCAACTCGCTCGTGTCGCTCGCCCGCAGGGACAGTTTCCCCTTCTGATCCTTGGACGTGAATCCCTTCGTGCCCTTCGGTACGATGAAGCCGCGGATGGACTTGTCGCTCTTGTCGCCGTTGGTCTTGGCCCACACCACGGCAATCCTGGCCGTCGATCCGTTGGTGATCCACATCTTGGCGCCGTTCAGCACCCAGGTGCCGTCCTTCTGCTCCCGCGCCATCGTGATCATGCCGCTGGGATTCGATCCGTAGTCGGGCTCGGTGAGCCCGAAGCAGCCGATGATCTCGCCGGTGGCCATCTTCGGCAGATACTGCCGCTTCTGTTCCTCGCTGCCGAACGCCCAGATGGGGTACATGGCCAACGCCCCCTGCACCGAGGCGAAGGAGCGGACGCCGGAGTCGCCGCGTTCCAGCTCCTGCATGATCAACCCGTAGGCGACGTTGTTGAGGCCGGCACAGCCGTACTCTTCCGGCAGGTTGGCGCCGAACACGCCCAATTCGCCCATCTCGGGCACGAGATCGAGGGGAAAGTGGCCGTCGATGTAGTGCTGGCCGATGATCGGGAGCACGCGCTCGTCCACGAACTGGCGCACGCTGTCGCGCACGGCGCGCTCCTCTTCCGAGAGCGCGCTGTCGATGTCGAAGAAGTCGGTCGTCATGCGTGGAATCTACTTGCCCGCGGCGGCCCTGTCGCGCGACGGGGCCCCGCCGCGGGCCGCGGCCCCCAACGCCGCCGACGCCCACGCGAGGGCGAACGGGAAGAGCAGTTCCGCCGCCAGCAGCGCCCAGACGGGGAGTGTCATGGACCGGGCGAGCCGGGCCGCGAACGAAGCCGTCGGCGCGCCGGAGAGCGCCGGCACCGCCAGCAGCAGCGCCCAGGCGATCGCCGCGCCGGCGGCGGCGCGCAACGCCGTTCGCGGACGCCTGCCGGTGATCACGCCCCAGATCACCCCGGTCACCGGCACGCCCCACCAGCCGAAGGCGTACGTGGCGAGCCCGAACGCGAGCGTGAGCAGCGCCACGCGCAGCAACCCGCGGCTCATCGTCCGCCCTCCGGTTGAAGTGTCAGTACGGCGCGCACGCGGTCTGCCGGCAGGGCCAACGGGCCGCGCGGAAAGAGCACGGGGCTCAACTGCCCGGCGAGCCACTGCGGAATCCGGTCGTCATATTCCGGGCTGGCGGGGTTCCCGCTCTGCCCGCCGGGGTAGGTATCCCAGGCCTTCACGTCCGGGCCCAGTTGCACGACCAGTCGCCAGCTCGGACCGAACCCGTTGCCGCCGGGCGCCGGATTGAGCGTCCCCTTCCCGCCGCCGGTCACCAGCCCGTGCGCCGAGAAGCCGGGCAGCCCGAGGAGATGCCTGATGTCGACGGTGGCCACGTCCTGCCAGCGCCAGCCGCCCCCGGTGGGCGCGCCCAGCTGCTTCACCAGCCCGTCGTAGGCGGCGGCCAGCGCCTGGCCAACCACGGCGTCGCGGCGCTCCGTCACGCCCGGCGTGTCCCGGCGGTCCCACCAGCGACTGTCCGGTTGATGGAGCAGTTCGAGGGTAACCGCTTCGGAGGGCATGGCCACGAAGCGGCCGGTCGAATCGGCGAGTTCGTCCCAGGCCAGACGCCGTAGCGTCCGCATCGCGGCCTCGAACAGCGCGGCCCCGCGGTTGTCCCGCGTGTACCGGCCATCCCAGCTCCGCAGGATCGCCGCGGCGCGCGCGGCGGCGGCCGGTGCCGTGGAGTCCGACGCGGCCGCCAGAAAGTAGGGGAGGAACAGCCGCGCCCGCACGCTCAGCGGGCTGACCTGGAAGCGGCGCATGTCGTCGACGGTCACCGTATCGTCGGCCCGCAGCAGTTCGTTGATGTCGAGCGCCCGCCAGGGTTCGTAGCCGCGCTCGTCCCCCAGATACGCGAACCGGTCCGCCGGCGCCTGCGGCTGCTCGTTGGCCGACGCCAGGAAGCCCTGCTTCGGATCGAACGCCTGCGGGTAGCGGTCCACCGGCCAGTAGCCGGTCCAATCGCTGGCGCTCGTGGAGCCATCGAAGATCCGGAGCCCGTCGGCGCCCCGCGGGCGCAACGGGAAGTGGCCGGTGGAGCGGATGGCGATGTGCCCACCGCGGTCGGCCGCGATCATGTTCTGCGCCGGCGCGAAGAATCCGCGGGCCATGGCGTCCAGAAATCCGCGCGCCGTGGTGGCGTGGGCGGCGTCGGAGAACGCGCTGATCTCGTGCGACGGCTCGAGCAGCGTCCACCGCATCGACACCCAGTCCCCGAACCGCCGCGTCATCGGGCCGCGGTGGGTGTAGCGCACGGTATCGGTGGCAACCGGCCGCCCGTCCGGACCCCGGTACACTTCGACGCGCACCGTGAGCGGCTTCCACACGCCGTCCAGCCGGTACGCGGTGGGGTTGACCGGATCGTTCACCGTCTCGCGATAGAAGTCCACCACGTCGGCGCCCGTGTTCGTGAAGCCCCACGCCACGTCGCGGTTGAACCCGAGCACGATCCCGGGCGCGCCGGGAATCGTGACGCCGTACACGTCGAGCTTGCCGGGCACCACGAGCTGCGTCTCGTACCAAATGCTCGGCAGCGTGAGGTCCAGATGCGGATCGTTGGCCAGCAGCGCATGGCCGGCGGCGGTTCGCGCCGGCGCCACCGCCCAGTTGTTGCTGGCAAAGTGGCGCAGGTCGGCGCGGGGATCGGCGCCGACCGGGTCCAGCCCGCGCAGCAGCGCGGCGAGTTCCCGGGCCGCGGAGTCGGGGCGGCCGGGGGGCGGCAGTGGGCGGAACTCGAACGCCGGCACGGGTCCGCCGGCCGGCTGGATCGGTTGCTGGATGGGGCTGTTGATGGGGAAGAGGGCGTCGGCCGCCGAGTCGCCGACGAGGGCGCGCGCGGCCAGGCGCACCGATTCGTCGGGGTTGTACGACAGGGTCCACCCCATGCGGTTGAAGAGGTGGATGGCGTTGATCGGTTGCCAGCGGTCGGGCTTCACACCCAACAGGCGGTATTCCACCGGCCACTCCGACGGGGTGAGCGCGTCGATGTAGGCGTTCACGCCGTCGGAGAAGGCGCGCATCGCCTTCCACGCGATGCCATTCGTGTCCAGGGCCGCCAGCTTCTGCTCGGCGGCGCGCGGCATGCCGAGGTTGCGCGTCTGGCGGTCGAGCGGCAGGGCGCGCGCGCCCACCCATTCGGTGAGGCGGCCCGAGGCGGCGCGCGTCTGCAGGTCGAGCTGGAAGAGTCGGTCGCGGGCGACGACGTACCCGAGGGCGCGGTAGGCGTCGAGTTCGCTGCCGGCGAAGATGTGGGGTACGCCGCGGTCGTCGTAGCGCACGTCCACGGGGCCGGTGAGCCCCGGCACCTGGGCGGCGGCGCTCCGCGGCAGCCGGGCGTGCCGCGCGGCGCCCCAGGCGCCGTTCACGGGATCGAGCAGGGGGCCGAGCGGCGGAAGCGGGCCGGCGCCGCGGGCGCCGAGCCAGAGCACTGCACCGAGCACCGTCGCCGCCAACAGGCCGCGCACCACACGAATTGGCATGGCGCCTAAACTACCGGTTCACCGCCCGTCGGCCAGCGCCGGCTACCGGCTCACCCGGCCCGCCGCCGCTCCCCGATCCGGTCCACTACCTTCTTCGCGGCCGGCGCGGCGCCCACCTCCCGCGCCTTGCGCCGGAACCCGGCGCGGTGGTCCACCGGCAGACCGGACTCGTCCTGCCACTGGTGGACCATCTCGTGGAGCAGCGTGTCGGTGACGTCGGCCCAGCCGTCGCGCCGCACGTGCCGCCGGCTGATCACGATCTCCACGTGCGCGCTCTGGCTGGCCGGCACGTAGTGCCCGAGCCGCGATTTCATGCGCCGCGAGACGCGCACCGGAATCGTGCGCAGCGCCCCGCCGAAGCGCTCGGCGTTGAGGCGGGCGTGCAGCGCCTGCAGCCGGGCCACGAGCGCCGCGTCGTCGGGGTGCGTGCGCTCGGGCGGCCGCGGCGTCACGTGCGCCACCACGGCGGCGTCGATGATCGCCCGCTGCGCGGCCCGGCGTTCGGCACGCGTGCGTCCCTCCACGAACGCGACGATGGCGCGCAGCACGGGGTCGGGTGCCCCCAGGTAGCCCTCGTGCACGCGCAGCTCGCCATTGCCGTAGCTCACCATCACGGTCCGGTTACGCGTGAGCACGCAGCGTTGGATGCGGCGCATGCCCAGGGCGCGCAACCGCGCCAGCAGGGTGGCGGCATCGTGCGGAGGCGCGGCCTCCACGCCCAACTCGAGCTGCGCCGGATCGGCGCGGCGCATCAGTCGTCTCAGCGTGGGAAGCGTTTGGACGGTCCCAGGGTGAAGGCGCGGTCGGTATCCGACCAGATGAGCGTGGCGATCTCGATGGCGTCGTCGGTGACGTGGATGCTGTTCACCGACGACGGCCGCCCGCCGCGCGACCGGTTGGAGACCGTGCCCGCGGTCGACACGACGGTGCCCTTCACCGTGTGCTCGACGAAGTGCACCGCCTCCTGGTGGTCATGGCCGCACAGCACGAGATCGACGCCCATGTCGGCAAAATAGCCGAGGATGCGGCGGGTGTGCTTGAGCCCGTGCCGCTGCGAGAGTTCGCCCTTCACCGGGTTGTGGTGCATGACCACCACGCGCAGGTCGCCGGCCGGCGCGGTCGCGAACACCTCGCGCAGGTGCCGGAGCTGCGGCCGGCTCACGTGCCCGATGATGGAGATGTCGCGCGGATTCCAGGTGAGCGTCTCCCAGAGCACGCCGTGGGAGGTGTTGAGGCCGGCGATCACGGCGCCGGGCACCCGCAGTACCGGCTCGATGTCGTCGCTGATGTACTGCCGGTACTTGTGGAGCAGCGCCTCGTCCCGGCCCAGCCGCAACGGGGAGAACCACCAGGCCACGTCGTGGTTGCCGGGCACCACGATCACCTTGCTCACCCGTTCGGCGTGCTGGATGAAGGCGCGGGCGCGCTGGAACTCCCCGGCGCGGGCCCGCTGCGAGACGTCGCCGGAGATCGCCACCACATCGTAGCGGCGGTCGTGGATCAACCGCTCCAGCGCCTCGTACTGCGCCGGCACCGCGGGATGGCCGAAGTGCAGATCGGAGCAGTGGAAGAGCGACAGCCGGCTCACAGGCGGGCGATGATGGCGTCGGTGAATTCGTCGGTGCTCGCCGTGCCGCCGAGGTCGCGGGTCACGGTCTCGCGTTCGCGAATCGTCTCCTCGAGCGCCGAGCGCACGCGGCGGCCCCGTTCCCCATCGCCCACGTGCTCGAGCAGCATGCACCCGGCGAGGATCACCGAGCTGGGGTTGGCGACGCCCTTGCCGGCGATGTCGGGCGCCGTGCCGTGCACCGCCTCGAAGATCGCGCCGTTGGTGCCGACGTTGGCCCCGGGTGCGAGCCCGAGCCCGCCGATGAGCCCCGAGATCTCGTCGGAGAGGATGTCACCGAACAGGTTGGTGGTGACGATGACGTCGTATTTCTCGGGACGCATCACGAGGTTCATCGCCATCGCGTCCACGATCACGTCGTCGCACTCGAGGTGGTCGTACTCGTGGGCGATCTGGCGGCCGACGTCGAGAAACAGGCCCGAGGTGTTCTTCAGGATGTTGGCCTTGTGGACGAGGGTGACCTTCTTGCGGTTGTGCGTCATCGCGTACTCGAACGCGTAGCGCACGATGCGCTCGCACCCGGCCCGGGTGACGATCGCCGTCGACTCGGCCACCGCCTTCGGGTCGTCGCCCACCTTGATGTAGTGCTCCACGCCCACGTACAGCCCTTCGGTGTTCTCGCGAATCAGCACGAGGTCGATGTCGTCGAACCGGCCGCCGTGCACGATGGAGTAGGCGGGGCGGACGTTGGCGAACAGGTCGAAGGTCTTGCGCAGCGCGACGTTGATCGAGCGGAACCCCTGCCCCACCGGCGTCTCCAGCGGGCCCTTGAGCGCCAGCCGCGTGCGCTTGATGGAATCGAGCGTCGCGTCGGGGAGCGGATCGTTGTAGCGGGCCACGGCGGCCATGCCGGCCAGCTGCGAGTCCCACTCGAGATCGGCGCCGGCCGCTTCGAGGATGCGCACCGTGGCGCTGGTGATCGACGGCCCGATGCCGTCGCCCGGAATCAGCGTGACTGGAATGCCCATGTCATGTCAGGAACGGCCGCCGCGCCAGCTATGGCGAGATGACCAGATCGGCAAAATGGTTGGCGAGGCTCGTGAGCACGGCCGGTCCGAAGGCCGGTGCCGGGTCGCTCTTCACGTCGTGGACCCAGAGGAACTCGGTGGTCCGTGCGTCCACGAGCACGAGCTTGAGCACGGCCACCCCCGATGTGCCGTCGTCGGCCTTCTCGAACCGGAGGTCCACGGGCAGCAGCACGCGGCGGGCGCCGTCCTGCATGGCGATCATCGTCCGCAGCTGCGAGGCCAGGGGGTCGCCGTAGTTCTTCCCCAGTTCGATCTTGCCCAGCAGCGGGGTTTCGGCGAGCATGTGCGGATCGGCAGCGTACGTCGAGTTGAGCTTGTAGCTCTCCTCGAGCGCCGGCGCGAAGTACCAGGTGCTGCCCAGCCCCCGGGCATCGAACTCGCGGACGATCGCCGAATCGAGCTGGCGGAGCATGGCGCGCGGACGGGCGATGCCGGCCGCCCAACCAAGCGAATCGCCGTCCTCCATCCGGAAGACCGGCGGCACGATGATCCGCAGCGCGGCGAGATTGGCCAGCGGCCGCCGGGCTTCGGTGGATGCGGGCGTGGGCGACTGCTGGGCGTGCGACGCCGGAGAAGCGCATGCCGCGAGACACAGCGCGCCGGCCAGACGGAGGGTACGATTCACGCCCCCAATCTAACCGATTCCCGGCGGGACCGCCGCACCGTGTCGCCCCGATCCTTGCCCCCACCAGCCCCCCGTCCCAACTTTGGCCCCGACCCCGACCCGGAGTCTTCCCCGAATGTCGAAGCTGCTGCGGGCCCTCCTCTGGACGGGCATCGCCCTGCTCGGCGCCGGCTCCCTGGCCTGGCTGGCGCTCTCCCGTGGTGAATCGATCAACGCCGCCTGGCTGCTCACTGCCGCGGTGTGCAGCTACCTCGTGGGCTACCGGTTCTATGCGAAGTTCATCGCCTCGCGGGTATTCGCGCTCGACGCCAACCGGCGCACGCCCGCCGAGCGGTTGAACGACGGGCGCGACTACGTGCCCACGAACAAGTGGATCGTGTTCGGGCACCACTTCGCGGCGATCGCCGGCCCGGGGCCACTCGTGGGTCCGACGCTGGCGGCGCAGTTCGGCTACCTGCCGAGCGCCATCTGGATCATCGTCGGCGTGGTGCTCGGCGGCGCCGTGCAGGACTTCGTGATTCTCTGTTCGTCGATACGCCGCGACGGCAAGACGCTCGGCCAGATGGCCAAGGAAGAGATCGGCCCGGTGGCCGGCTACACGGCGCTGGTGGCGGTGCTGGGCATCATGATCGTGCTCATCGCGGTGCTGGCGCTGGTGGTCGTGAACGCGCTCAAGGCGAGCCCGTGGGGCACGGTGACGATCGGGCTGACCATCCCCATCGCCCTGTTCATGGGCGTCTACCTGCGCTGGCTGCGCCCGGGGCGGGTGCTCGAAGCGAGTGCCATCGGGGTGGCGCTGCTGGTGGTGGCGCTCTACGCCGGCAAGTGGGTGGCGGCCGACCCCGGGCTGGCCGCGGCGTTCACCCTCAGCGGCACCACGCTCGCCTGGATCGTGATGGCGTACGGCTTCGCGGCGTCGGTGCTCCCCGTCTGGCTGCTGCTCGCGCCGCGCGATTATCTGTCGGCGTTCGTCAAGATCGGCGTCGTCCTCACGCTCGCCGTGGGCATCCTGATCGTGCTGCCGCCGCTGCACATGCCGGCGCTCACGCGGTTCACCGACGGCACCGGCCCGATCTTCGCGGGCAAGGTGTTCCCGTTCGCGTTCATCACCATTGCCTGCGGGGCGATCTCCGGCTTCCACGCCCTCATCGCCTCGGGCACCACGCCCAAGCTGCTGGAGCGCGAGCCCGATGCGCGGCTCATCGGCTACGGCGGCATGCTCATGGAGTCGTTCGTGGCGATCATGGCGTTGATCGCCGCCTGCGCGCTCACGCCGGGGGTCTTCTTCGCCATCAACGCGCCGGCCAGCGCGCTCGGCGGAACGGTGCAGACGGCGTCGGCGGCGATCGCGCACTGGGGGTTCACGGTGTCGCCGGACGAACTGGCGCGGCTGGCCCACGACGTCGGCGAGACGACGCTGCTGTCGCGCACCGGCGGCGCGCCCAGTCTCGCCGTCGGCATGGCGACGCTGTTCAGTGGCGCGCTCTCCGGCGGCAGCGCGATGGCGCTCTGGTACCACTTCGCCATCATGTTCGAGGCGCTGTTCATTCTCACCACCCTCGACGCCGGAACGCGGGTGGGCCGGTTCATGCTGCAGGACCTCGGCCGCCACGTCTGGGAGCCGTTCGGGCGGGTGTCGTGGTACCCCGCCGTGCTGCTGTCGAGCGCCATCTTCGTGACGATGTGGGGGCACTTCCTGTACCAGGGCGTGATCGACCCGCTGGGCGGCATCAACTCGTTGTGGCCGCTGTTCGGCATCTCCAACCAGCTCCTCGCGGCGGTCGCGCTGTGCGTGGGCACCACCGTGTTCATCCGGATGGGGAAGGCACGCTACGCCTGGGTGACGATCACGCCGCTGGTATGGCTGGTGATCGTGACGATGTCGGCCGGATGGGCCAAGATGTTCTCCCCCGATCCCCACCTCGGCTTCCTGGCCCACGCCCGGTCGCTGGCGGCGGCGGTCGACGCCGGCGCGCTGCCGGCCGGGGTCGCCACCGCGGCGGCAGCCCATCAGATGATGTTCAACGACTACCTCGACGCGGCGGTGGCGGCGTTCTTCATGATCTCGGTGATCGTCATCCTCGCCGACTCCATCCGCGCGTGGTACTCGGTGGTGACCGGCCGTACGCCGGCGGTATCCACCGAAGTGCCGTTCGAACCGCGGGTGGCGGCGGAGGGAGCGTGAAGCCACCGATGGCGCTTCGCCTCCGGGCCCGCTTCCTTCACCGGGTCCGGCCTCGCGCCGCACACGGATCGATGCAACGACGATAGCTTCCACCGTTCAACCGCCCCGCGCATCTCCGCATCTCCGCACCAAACACCACGTATCCTCGCGCCGGCATCCCGGCCGCACCGTCTCAACCTGGACTCGACATGATGCTCCGCACCCGCCTCTTCCTCGCCCTTGCCCCGCTGCTCGTCGTCGCGCCGTCGACGGCGCCAGCCCAGCAGCCCGCCAACTTCGATTTCACGATCAAGAACATCATGCGCGGCCCCGAACTGTACGGGCGCGAGCCGTCGAACATCCGCTGGACCGCCGACGGCAAGTGGATCTACTTCATGTGGAACGAGCCGGGCACGGACTGGCGGGCGCCCATGGAGCAGTACCGCGTGCGGGCGGAGCCGGGAGCCAGGCCGGAAAAGGTGTCGCGGCAGCTTGCCGATTCGGTGGCCCTCGCGCTCGCCACGGGCGTCCGGTCGCCCGACAACCGCCGTGAATTGATCAGCTACGACGGCGACCTGTACGAGCGCACGATCGCCACCGGCGCCCTGCGCCGGTTGACCCAGACCGAGGACGCCGAGCAGGGCGCCGGGTACAGCGCCGACGGGGGCACCGTGTATTTCGTCAGGGCCGACAATGTGTTCGCGCTCGATCTGTCGTCCGGCTTCCTGCGCCAGCTCACCGACATCCGCGCCGCGGGCGCGGGATCCGCGGGCCCGGCGGCCGGGGCGTTCGGCGGCGGCCGCGGGGGACGCGGCGGATTCGGCGGTGGCGCCCGCGGCGGACGCGGGGCGGGCCGTGGCGACTCGGCGAATGCGAATCCCCAACGGGCCACGCTGGAACGCCAGGAGAAGGCACTGTTCCAGGTGCTGCGGGACCGCGCGTGGATGGACAGCGTGAATCGCGCGGCGCGCGGGACGCCCGACACCACGGGTCGCCTGCGCCCGCTCCGCCTGCTCCCCAACGAGCGCGTGCGGTCGATCGACGTGTCGCCGAACGGAAAGGCGGCGTTGCTCACGACGTTCATTCCCGACACGTCGGCGCGGAACACCATCGTGCCGGAATGGGTGACGGCGAGCGGGTACGTCGAGACGGAACGCGGGCGGACGCTGGTGGGCGACGTCCAGAGCGGCGGCCGGATTCTGTTCGTGGCGCTGCCCGAGGGCCGGTCCCACGTGCTCGATCTCACCCCCGACGACACGACGGGACCGGGGTCGAACGCGTACGTGGTGGGGTGGAACCGCGACGGCACGCGGGCGCTGGTGCACACCGAGACGGCGCACTTCAAGTACCGCTACTACTACACGATTGCCGACGACGGGACGGCGAACCAGGTGGACGCCCTGCACGATACGGCCTGGGTGGGCGGCCCGTGCAGCTACTGCGCGGGCTGGATCGACGGGGGCCGCCGCCTCTACTTCGCATCCGAGGCCAGCGGCTACGCGCACCTGTACTCGGAAGCGGCCGACGGGAGCGATCGCAAGCAGCTCACGAGCGGCGCATGGGAGGTGGACGACGCGCAGATCTCGGCCGACGGATCGACCTTCTATCTCACCACGAGCGAGCGGTCGCCGGCGGAGCAGCAGTTCTACCGGATGCCGGTGGACGGCGGCGCGCGGACGCTGATCACTCCCGGCCACGGCGCGCACGCCGCGCACCTGTCGCCCGATGAGACCAAAATCGCCGACGTCTACTCGACGGCGGAGAACCGGCCGCCCGAGCTGTTCCTGATGGACAACCGGCCGGGCGCGCCGGAGTCGCAGCTCACCACGTCACCGACGGCCGACTGGCTGGCCTTCCACTGGGTGAATCCGAAGATCATCCACGTGCGCGCCGACGACGGGGTGGAGGTGCCGGCGCGGCTCTGGGAACCGAAGGACGTCGGCGCCCGGCCGAACGGCGCCGCGGTGATCTTCGTGCACGGGGCCGGCTACCTGCAGGAGGTCGTGAACTACTGGGGACCCTACCCCCGCGAGTTCATGTTCAACCAGTATCTGGCGGCGCACGGCTACGTGGTGCTCGACCTCGACTACCGGGCGTCGGCCGGCTACGGGCGCGACTGGCGCACCGCGATCTACCGGTGGATGGGGGGCCGCGACCTCAAGGACGAGGTGGACGGCTCGCACTGGCTCACCAAAACCTACGGTATCCCGGCCACGAAGATCGGGATCTACGGCGGCAGCTACGGCGGGTTCATGACGCTGATGGCGATGTTCACCGCCCCCGACGACTTCGGCGCCGGCGCGGCGCTGCGGAGCGTCACCGACTGGTCGCACTACAACCACGGGTACACGGCGCGGATCCTCAACTTCCCGCAGGACGACACGCTGGCCTACCACCGCTCGTCGCCGATCTTCTTCGCCGACGGTCTCAAGCGACCGCTCGTCATGTTCCACGGCATGGTGGACACGAACGTGGAGTTCGAGGACATCGTGCGCCTGGAGCAGCGACTCATCGAGCTGGGCAAGCACAACTGGGAGCTGCGTCCCTACCCGGTGGAGAACCACGGCTTCGTGCGCCCCGACTCGTGGACCGACGAGTACAGCCACATCTTCGAGTTGTTCGAACGCACCATCCGGACGGCACGAAAATAGTTCCGCCCGCCGTGCAGCCGGAGTGTGCATCGCTCCGGCCGCACGGAGGCATCGCTCATGAAATCAAAGTCTCCGCTTCGCGAACGACTCCGGGCCGTCGGCGAGATCACGCGCCGCATCATCGGTGCTCCCGACTACGAGCGCTACGTGGCCCACATGCGCCGCTGCCATCCCGGCGAGCGGCCGCTCACGCGCGCGGAGTTCTCGCGGCTGCGGCTGGAAGAGAAGTACTCGAAGCCCGGATCGCGCTGCTGCTGAACCGGCCTCGTCGCGGCGGCCCGGGGATGTCCCTGGCCAAGTACCGCCGTTACGCCGCAGCGGAGCGCGGGCGGCCGATCGCGAGCATACCGACCGCCGCCACCACGGCCAGAGCGGCGCCCAGCGTGAACGCCGCCGCCGGGCTCACCCGGTCCCAGATGACGCCGAAGATCAGCGACGCCGGCAGCGCGCCCAGGCCGACGGCGAAGTTGAACCACCCGAACGCCGTGCCCCGGCGCTCCGCCGGCACGATGTCCGACACCAGCGCCTTCTCCGCACCTTCGGTGAACCCGAAGTAGATGCCGTACACGGCGAACAACGCCCACGCGTGCCACTGCGCCGTGGCGTGGGCGAACGCCAGATACACCGCGGCGTAGAAGAGCCATCCCGCAATCAGCGTCGGCCGGCGTCCCACGCGGTCGCTCAGCGCACCGCCGGGTTCGTTGGTCAGCGACTTCACCGCGTTGAGCAGCGCCCAGATGATCGGCGTCAGCGCCAACGGCACCCCGAGCTGGTTGGCACGCAGCAGCAGGAAGGCGTCGGTGGAATTGCCGAGCGTGAACACGAAGATCACCGCCAGGATGGCCCAGAACCGCCGGCCCATCGGCTGGCGCAGATCCAGCGGCGCGCCGCTGCGCTCGAGTCTCTTCGGCACCTCCTTCACGCCCCACACCACCGTCGCCACCGCGAGCAGCCCCGGCACCAGCGCCAGCCAGAAGACGTGCCGCAGCGTCAGTCCTTCCCACTGCAGCAGCGCGAACGCGATCAGCGGTCCCGCCACCGCACCCGCGTTGTCCCAGGCACGCTGGAAACCATAGGCGCGGCCCCAGATGCTCGGGTCCACCGAGTCGGCGATCAGCGCGTCGCGCGGGGCCGTGCGCAGCCCCTTGCCCACCCGGTCGGTGACCCGGATGCCGAGCACCTGCCAGGCCGCCTGCGCCACCGCCACCAGCGGCCGCGTGAGCGTGGCCAGCAGGTAGCCGGCGAGCACGAACGGTTTGCGTTCGTGCACCCGGTCCGACCACCAGCCACTCAGCAGCTTCAGCAGCGCCGACAACGACTCCGCCGTCCCCTCGATCACGCCCACGTACGCGGCGCTGGCCCCGAGCGTGGCGGTGAGGAACACCGGCAGCAGCGGGTAGATCATCTCGCTCGACATGTCGGTGAAGAAGCTCACCAGACCGAGCGCGACGACGTTGCGGCCGATGCGGGGGCGGGAGCTGGAACGGGCGGGACGATCGGGAGGCGTGGACATGGCTCCGCCCAATCTACCACTTGCCAAATCGACACGCGCCGCCGCTGTATTGAGACCATGCCCACCGCTCACCGATCCCACGCCGAAGCCTTCGCCGCCCTCGCCCCGCTGCGCCAACGTCTGGCCGCGCGCGACGACGCTCTGGTGCACACGCAGGTGGCCATCGCCCAGGTGCCGGCGCCCAGCGGCGACGAGGGCGACCGGGCGCAGTGGGTGCGCACGCGGTTCGAGGCCCTGGGCCTGGCCGATATCCGGATCGATGAGGTCGGCAACGTGATCGGCCGGCGGCCCGGGCGCCAGACCGATGCGCCGGTGGTCGTGTGCGCCCATCTGGATACCGTCTTCTCGCGCCAGACGCCGCACGTGGTGGTCCGCGAGGGGCCGCGACTGCTCGGCCCGAGCATCACCGACAACAGCCGCGGCCTGGCCGCGATGCTGGCGCTGGCCGAGACGCTCGGCGGCGAGGGCGCGGCGCTGGAACATCCGGTGGAGTTCGTGGGCTCCACCGGCGAGGAGGGGAACGGCGACCTGCGCGGCGTGAAGCACTACTTCGCGCGTGCCTCCGAGCGCCCGGCCGCGATGATCGCCCTCGACGGCGCCGGCGACCAGCGGATCATCCACCGGGCGCTCGGCACGCGGCGCTACCGGGTGACCTTCGACGGGCCCGGCGGCCACAGCTGGGCGGCGTTCGGCGCGCCCAACGCCATCCACGCCGCCGCCGGCGCCACGGCACGGCTGTCGTCGATTCCACTCGCCGCCAACCCGCGCACCACCCTCAGCGTGGGACGCATCGGCGGCGGGATCTCCGTGAACGCCATTCCGGACCACGCCTGGCTGGAGATCGACGTGCGCTCGGCGGGCCCCCGCGCGCTCGACCGCATGGAGAGCGAAGTGCACCGCGCGGTGGCCGCGGCGGTGGAGGCCGAGAACGCCCATCGCGCGCGCGGCACGGCGGCCCTGGCGGCGCACATCGCGCGCATCGGCGACCGGCCCGGCGGCGAGACCGATGCCGACCACCCGCTGGTGCAGGCCGCGCGCGCCATCACGCAGCTGTCGGGCGGCGAACCCGAACTCGCCATCGCCTCCACCGACGCCAACGTGCCCATCGGCCTCGGCATTCCGGCCATCGCCATCGGCGCCGGCGGCCAGGGCGGCGACGCGCACTCGGCCAACGAGTGGTTCGAGAACGTCGACGGCACCCGCGGCGTGGCCCGGGCGCTGGCCATCGTCCTCGCCGCCGCGCAGACCGCGCGCGGCTGATCAGCCCGAAACCGACGACGGTTCCAGGCGGTCGAAGGCGCGGCCGAGGAGCTGCATCACCCCCTGCAACTCGAGCGCCAGCGCGAGGCTCCCGGCGAGCATCGTGGCGGCGACCGCCACCGGTCCGGTGAGGTTCAGCGTCACGATCGCCACCACGCCCACCGCCACCGGCAGCAGCAGGAGCAGCGTCAGCAGGATGACGTAGAAGCCCATCAGCAGGATCATCTGGCCCATCATCTCGACGCCGCCCGGCACCACCGTGCCCAGCCGCGCCCACCCCGGAAACAGAATCGGCGCCCCGTTCTGAATGGTCACGCTGCAGGCGTTGAACGCGAGCAACGCCGGGAGCGCGCCCACCGCGATCGCGATGCGCATCGCCGGCGGCCCCCAGTTCACGCCCCCGGCGCGGGCGGCGAGCGCCGCCGCGGCCAGCGCCAACGCCTGGATCAGCGCCAGTGGAATCGAGACGCTCAGCACCTCGGCGAACACGATCGTCGCCCCGCGAAAGGGCAGCGTCTTGAGTTCGGCCAGATGCTGGAGGTCCTGCCGGAGGTCGCCGCGCAGCATCATCGGCCCCAGGAAGATCATCGCCCCCGCGAACACGACGAGCGCGACCGTGACCCCGCGGTACACACCGAGGTCCGAGGCGCTGGCGAACCCCGCCACGGCCGCGAAGATGAGCGGCGTGACGAGTTGCCGCTGCTGCGTGGTCCGGCGCAGGCAGGCGATGTTCTTCCAGACGATGGCGACCGCCGGATATCCGGTCGGCGCCAGCGGGATGCCCCGCCCCCCGGCGCCCCGCTTCCGTCTGGCGGCGCGGACCGTGGGGCGGCCCGCCGCACCCAGCCGCCGTCCCCGCAGCGCCTCGAGCCGGCGCGCCCGCTCCGCGGTGGCGGCCAACGCCGCCTCCTCGAATGCGGTGTCCGTGTGCAGCACCCACCAGACGTGCACCGCCACCACGAGCAGCATCCCCGGCAGCGCGGCGAGCCAGGCCGCCGTGGTGGTGGCGAACACCGGCGCCAGCAGCGCCGTGAAGGGCCAGAGCACGTACCGCGCCGGCGCCTGGCCGATGGCCGCCGAGAGCACCGCCACCCGCGCGTCGAGGTCGGCGGCCTGCCGCATTGCGTCGGCGCTCCGCGCCACCGTGATCCCCACGCCGATCACGATCACCGCGAACACCGTGAGCGAGAGCGCGTTCCGCCGCAGCCCCTGCAGCCCGTGTTCGGCCCACGCCGTGCGCACCAGCGACGACCCGATCCGGTGCAGGTAGATGGTGCTGAACAGCATCCAGAGCCCGAGGCCGCGGGCCCACGCGGGCAGGGGCTGCGGCCCCGCATTGAGCAGCAGCAGCCAGATGAGCGTGTTGAACAGCAGTGGGAGCTGGCCGCGGATCAGCTTGTAGGCCACGAGCTGCCGCCGCGACACCGGCGCCGGGAACAGGAACGACGCCTCGGCCTGCGTGAACGCCAGCGCCGTGCTGTCCCCACCGAAGATCCACATCGACACGGCGCCGAACAGCAGTCCCGCGAGCGCCAGCAGCTCCCCGGCGTTGGTGAGCAGGGGGAAGGCCTGGTCGTGCCCCGCGTGGCGCGGATTGCGCCAGAAGATGAGATAGAAGTAGGCCGCCCCGATGAGAATGGCGAGCGCGTAGCGCGGATTCTTCGACTGGCGGATCCGGTGCAGCGTCCGGTTCCGCATGCTCGTCCAGGTGAGATAGACGAAGGCGCCGGTTACCGCCGGGCGCTCACTCACCGGCCGCCCGGCCCGCCCCGTCGCCGGTGAGCATGAGGAACACCTCCTCCAGCGTATGGCCGGCCAGCTCGGGGCGGCCGGCCACGATCTCGTCGATCGTGCCGTAGGCCACCGCCCGGCCCTTGGCGATCACCAGCAGCTTGGTGCACAACTCCTCCACCAGGTGCAGCAGGTGCGAGCTGAGCACCACCGCGGCGCCCTCGCGGGCCCGGGCGGCGATCGTGTTCTTCATGCGGCGCATGCCGCCGGGATCGAGCCCTGTGAGCGGCTCGTCGAGGATCAGACCGGTGGGCGCGTGCAGCAGTCCGCAGGCGATGGCGAGCTTCTGCCGCATGCCGCGCGACAGTTCGGCCGGCAGCACGTCGGTCTTGTCGGAGAGCTCCAACTCGCGGAGCAGTTCGGGCGCCCGCTGGCCGGCGTCGGCCACGCCATACACGCGGGCGATGAACTGCAGGTGCTCGGCGACCGTCAGGTACTCGAACAGGTAGGGCTCGTCGGGGATGAAGGCGAGTGACCGCTTGGCCTCCACGGGGTCGTTCGCCATGTCGTGGCCGGCGATGACCACCGAGCCCCGCGACGGGGCGATGATGCCCACCAGGCAGCGCAGGGTGGTGGTCTTGCCGGCGCCGTTCGGGCCGACGAGGCCCAGCACCTCGCCCGGCCCGACTTCGAACGACAGATCGGAAACGGCGGGGAAGTCGCCGTACAGCTTGGTCAGGGCACGAACCGAGATCATGGGGACCCGGGTCAGGGAGTTGGCGGGACGGGACCCGCTACGATACCATGCCGGCCGCGATCGCGCGACCGGGCGTCACTCGCCCCGCAGGTCCGAGTGGTCGCCCACCGTCGCCTGGCCCGAGAACCCCTCCAGCCCCACGTCATCGCCGATCAGCGAATCGTGCAGCGTCGAGCGCACGATGCGCGCGTTGTTGCCGACGATCGTGTCTCGCAGGGTGGACCCGTCGATGGTGGACCCGGTGCCCACCGAGACGTTGGGCCCGATCGTGGCGTTGCGCAGCGTCACGCCGTCCTCCACGTACACGGGCTCCACGAACACCACGTCGGCGCCCGCCTTCGGGTGGCGCGCCATGCCGCGCTTCTCGAGGATCGTGCGGTTCGTCTCCAGCAGCGTGTCGAGCTTGCCGGCGTCGTACCACCCCTCGACGTCCAGCACCTGGATCTTCGCCCCGTGGTCGATCATGTACTGGAAAGCGTCGGTGAGGTAGAACTCGCCCTTGTTCTTGGGCGAGGCGAGCACGTGGTCCACCCCCTCGTACAGCAGCTTCCAGTTGCGAATGTAGTAGAGGCCGATGTTGGCGCGCCGGGAGATCGGCGTCGTCGGCTTCTCGACGATCTTCGTCATGTTGCCGTCGGCGTCGGCGACGACGACGCCGAACCGCTGGTAGTCCTCGACCTCCTTGGTCCAGATGATGCCGTCGGCGTCGGTGCGATTGATCACCGAGAGGTCGGCGTCGAAGATCGTGTCCACGAACACGATCAGCACCGGCTGGTCCACGTAGGGTTTGGCGAGGGCCACGGCGCCGGCGGTGCCGTCCTGCACCCGCTGCTCGATGAACACCGAGTCGAACGGGTACTTGTCCCGCGCGTACGCCTCGACCTTCTCCTTGAGATGGCCGGTGATGTAGACGACCTGCTCCACGCCGCCCAGGCGCTGGAGGTCGTCCATCACGTAGTCGATCACCGGCTTGCCGGCGATGCGCAGCATCGGTTTGGGCGTGACGTGCGTGTGGGGGCGCAGGCGCGTGCCCTTGCCCGCCAGCGGAATGATCACCTTCATGGAGCGCTGGTTCCTTCGCGTCCGTAACGATCCTGGAGCCGCACCACGTCGTCGAGGTCGGGCGTCGACGCCTCGAGCACGTCGCAGTCGGTGACCGCTTCCATCTGGTGCACCGTGTGCGGCGTGATGCGGTACGCCTCGCCGAGCTTGAGCTTCACGTCCACGGGCGCGGCGTCGCCCGGCAGCGCGCCGCCGGCGACCGGCCGGTCCCACACCCGGTAGATCAGCTCACCGGAGAGGAGGTAGACGGTCTCGTCCTTGACGTCGTGGTACTGCACCGACAGGGCCTGCCCCGCCTTGATGTGCAGAATCTTGCCGACGTAGCGGTCGGTGTGGGCCCAGATGGTTTCGTGTCCCCACGGCTTGGGGACGCGGGTGACGGTGGCTCGTCCGGACATGCGATGTTGGGGTTGAAAGACCCCATAATATCGCACGTTGGGCCGCGTCGCGCTCCCCTCGCCGCGTCACGGGACGGCCACCGCACCGTCCTGCCCGCGCGCGCTCACATCTTCCGGTGGTAGTAGAGATCGAAGCTCGGCTTCCACGTCTTGCCGCTGTCCGTCGACAGCTCGCCGAACTGGCGCACCGTGTTCGAATCCACGGGCGTGAACGTCATCCGGATTTCGGTGGGCGAATCGACGTCCGGCACGTGGGCCACGAACTGCAGGCTGCCGTCCACCCACTTGCTCTGCCGGTACTCGGTGACGTTTCCCGACGCCGAGGTCCAGAACTGCTGCCACATCTTGAGGCCGGGGTTGTACGAGTTGAGACTCTTGCCCGGGGCGCCCGACGCCGGCGTCCAGTTCTCGAACACCACGCACCCGCCGAGAATCTTCTGCACCGAGCTCGACCCCGCGTGCGCGCCCTGGGCCGTGGTCACGTCCCAGTCCCCCACCCAGAAATCGAACCGCTTCGACTCCGGCTGGTACTCGCAGGGTACGGCGGCACGACGCACGGCCTGGGTCGCGGCCGCGAACCGCGCGTCGCCGCGATAGGGCGCAAAGTCCGGGTCGTGCGTGAACGTCGACTCGGCGCTGAACCCCAGCGCCGCCGCTGAGTCGACCCACACGAACGCCTGGTCGGGATGGCCCAGCCGGGCTTCGGCGGCGCCGAGGTTGTACGCCACCACCGGCACCGGCTGGATGGCCAGCGCATGGTGATAGGCGTCCACCGCTTCCGGGAACTGCTCGATCTGCTGCAGCGAGATGCCGAGCCGCGCCCAGTAGGCGAGCGAGGTGGGCGTCTCGCGGGCGAGCGTCCGGTACGCCGCCGCCGCGGCGGCGTAGTCGCCGGCGCGGTAGACGGAGTCGGCGTGCGCGGCCGCGGGCGACATGGTGGGCATCTGCGCACCGGCGGAGACGGCGGCGAGGGTGAGGGCGGCAGCGAACCAGCGGTGGCGTACGAGCGGCATGGCGGGCTCCGGAACGAATTGAGGTCCGGGGCCAAGATGCACGCTTACGGCCGCCGCTCCAACGGTTCTACAGAACCATTACCAGGCGCGTACAAACGCGCACCGTATCGCACGCCGCACGGCGCGGGCACCTCCCCGGCCGTTTTCGGGTATCATCCTGCAAATCGTCCATCTCGTTCACCGCAGGGGGCCGACATGTCCCGCACCGACTCCGATTCCGGCCGCGACGCCAGGCGCCGCTTCCGCATTCCGTTCGCCGTCAAGGCGGCCGGCATCGCGCTCGTGCTGTTCGTGCTCTCCTCGGGCGCCTACTTCGGCACCCTGCAGTTCGACGGCAACATCCACGTCGTGGAGCCCGGCCAGCTCGTGCGCTCGGCGCAGCTCAGCAAGGCCGGCTTCGCCCGCGTCATCCGCGACGACAGCATCCAGACGATCGTCAATCTGCGCGGCGCGCATCCGGGCGCGCCCTGGTACGACGACGAACGGGCGGTCTCGGATTCGCTGGGCGTCACCCACCTCGACTACGGCATCTCGGCGAACCGCGAGGTGACCCCCGAGCAGATCGACGCCATCCTCGCCATGCTGCGCGACGCGCGCAAGCCGGTGCTCATCCACTGCCAGGGCGGCGCCGACCGGTCGGGGCTGGTCTCGGCGCTCTACGAGGCGGAGATCATCGGCCGCAGCGCCGAGGTGGCCGACCGCCAGCTCTCGCTGCGCTACGGCCACTTTCCGTACCTCACCAGCCACACCGGCGCCATGGACCGCAGCTTCTGGGCCTACGTGCGGGCGCACCCGCCCGCCGCCGCGCCCTGACCACGCGCCGGCGCCCCGTGCCCTCCGCCGCTACCAGAGATCGTTGAAGCTGAACACCCAGCGCGCCGTCACGTTCGCCCCGCTCGTCGTCAGTCCCCGGCCGCCCGCCAGCCCCGGCTGCTGTACGAGCAGCGGGAAGTCCAGCCGCATCGTCACCGGGCGGTCGTACAGTTTCCCGCGCACCGACACGCCGACCCCGGCGTCGCCCAGCAGGCTCCCGTTCATCTGATAGGTCCGCGACGCCGCGAACCCGGCCTCGCCGAACACCGAGCCGTACACCGAGAGTCCACTGAACACGCGGTGCGCGATGCGCTCGCTCAGCTCGGCGTTGCCGGCCACGATGCGGTCCACGGTGACGGCACGATCGTAGCCGCGCAGTCCGGCGCCGCCCAGCGGCAGATAGTTCACCCCGGCCCGGGTGAGGATCGAGCCCTGCGGACGGTACCAGTTGTTCTCGAAGTTGGACAGCGGGTCGCTGGCCGACAGGTGCAGCGCGCGCTGCGCCGGCGGGGTGTTGCTGGCCGCGCCGTAGATCCGGAGTGAGATCAACGACGCACTGTCGGCGTAGCTGCTCACGCTCGTGCCCTCGATTTCAAGGCGCCCGTACGCGGCCGGCTCCGCCACCGGGCCCAGCGAATACGCCTGGACGCCGGTTCCCAGCGTCAACGGCACCAACGCCGGCACGCGCTGCTGCGGATCGGCGATCCCGGCGGCTGCCGAGAGCCTGAGCGCCGCCGATCCCGACCCGCCCAGCACGTCCCACGGCACGCGGACGTCCACCCCGCCGTGCAGCTCGGTGATCGACCGGTCCTCCCACCCCACAGGGAGCATCCCCTGGTCGTACGGATAGGCCCCGGTGGCGCCGAGCGTCGCCGAAATGCGCGGGCCGTCCGCGGTCCAGAAGGGACTCAGGTCCCATTGCTGCGAGAGATCCAGCTTGAGCACCCCGTCGGCGAGCGCCACACCCCCCGCCGTGCCCATGCTCGGGGCCTGCAGCATGTCCCAGTACGGATTCCGGAACCGCCACCAGCCCTGCAGCCGGCTTGCGGCGCTCGGCGTCGGGTTGCCGGGCGTGGTGCGCAGCCCGCTCGTCACCGCGAGGCCGAAATCGTACTGGTCCACGAGGTTCAGGTAGCTCGGGCGGGCCCGCACCCCCACCGTCACGCCGCCGGGGTCCGAGTACCAGAGCATCGGCGACAGCGCCACCAGCGAGTGGTTGCGGTTCGCCTGATTCAGGAAGGGCCAGTCGAACACCGGTTCGGCGCCGCTGAGTCCGAAGAAGTCGAGCCCCGGCACGTCGTTGCGGCGGTCCCAGTCGTAGGTGGTGTGGTCGGGATCGAGGCGCACCTCGAGCGGCTGCTGCGCGGTGGTGATCTCCACGGTCTGGACGTCCTTCGCCTCGTCGGCGCGGACGATGGTCCACCCGTCGGCGGTGCGCACACCCACCGGCATCGGATGCCGGTAGGCGCCGAGCCGCTGCACCGTGGCCGTGGTGCGCCAGCGGCCGCCGCTCTCCTGCACCGTGGTGGCGCGCCAGAGACGGTAGTCCACCAGCCCCACGTGGTGCACCCACTGGTCGAAGAACCAGCGCAGCTTCTTTCCCGACACGCGCTCGGCGGACGCTTCCATGGCCCACTCGTCCACGTGCTTCAACGCCCAGCGGTTGTAGTAGTCGTGGAAGAAGGCGCGGAAGACGCTGTCCCCGAGCACGTCGCGCAGCTGCGAGTACATGAGCTGGCCGCGCGAGTAGATCATGTTGTTGTAGGTGCCGAAATCGCGAAAGTCGTACGCCGGCGTGCCGATGGGCTGCGTGTGGCCCATGATGTCGAGCTCCGGCATCCCGAGGTCGGCTTGCTGGCGGCGCGTCATCGTCGTGGCGTAGGCGCGGTAGCCCTCGCCCAGCCGCGGCGGCGGTTCGGGCCCCTGGGCGGCGAGTTCGGGCGCCGTCTGCCCCTGCGCCCAGGCGGTCTGGTACGAGGTGAGCCCCTCGTCCATCCATCCCGACCGCCATTCGTTGTTGCCGAGCACGCCGTAGGTGAAGTTGTGCCCGCCCTCGTGCAGGATCAGCCCCAGGCTAGCGCTCCCGTCCATGATCATCATCGGGAACTCGGTGCCGCCCCCTTCGAGCCGGTGGAGATTCGTGAACGACGGATAGGCGAACGGCCCCCAGATCGATTCGAGCCACTGGAAGGCCTGGATGGTGCGCTGCACGGCGCGTCCCCCGCCCCACGTCGTGTCGTCGCCGGCCCGGTAGAGCACGTTGATCGAGAGTGTGTCCCAGGTCTTGAAGTGGGTCGCCGGCAGCTGCCGTACGTAGATCCCGCCCTCGTAGCGGTAGTCGGGCGACGCGGACCACGCGAAGTGGTGCACGTTGCGGGCGTAGAAGCGCACCGCCTTGTCGCCCGGCGGCACGGTCACCGCGGGGGCCGGGGGCACGTCGTCGTACGCGTCACGGGGAATGTGCACCACGCCCCAGCGCTTCACCCCCTCCCACCCCGGATCGCCGGACACCGGCACCCCGGTGGCGCCCAGCACCTGGTCGCCCGGCACCACCAGCGTCACGTCGTAGGTGCCGTACTCGCCGTACAGCTCGCCGGCCGGCACCAGCGGATTCGGCTCCCACCCGCCGCGGTCGTACACGGCGACCTTGGGATACCACTGGGCGAAGTCGTAGCTCCGGCCGCGGCGCCCCTGGCGGCGCAGCACGGTGGACGGCCGCGCGTCCCACTGCAGGTGCACGCGAATGGAATCGCCGGGCGCGAGCGGGCGCGGCAGTGTGAAGTGCGCCACCGTGCTGTCGGGGGCGCCGGGATAGTCCGCGGCCACGGGCACGCCGCCGAAGGTCGGCACCGCCGTGAATCGTTCGTACCCGTAGTCGGGGTCGCGCAGATTCTGAAACCGCTCGCGTCCCTCGCGGGCATCCACGGCGCTCCACTTGGAGCCTGGCCGGAAGGCGTTGAGGTACTGATGGAAGAACATCTCGCGGAGCGTGTCCGGCGAATTGTTCACGTAGGTGAGATCGGCGGTGCCGTGCACCAGGTGCTGCGACTCGTCCAGCGTCGCCGTCATCCGGTAGTCGACGAACTGTTGCCAGTAGCCCGTGGTGTCGCCGGAGGGCGGCGTCGTGTTTGCCCCGGGGATGCCGGATGTGCCCTGCGGTCCCTGCTGAAACGCGAGGAGGAGGGCGAGGACGGAAGCTGTCGTCATGATCCTTTAATGAAAGGCCCCTAGCCGATTCGCGGATTGCCTGTAACGTAGGGACAAATGTACTCGACCTGCCTCTTCTGTCATGCCTCGCTCGGCGGTAATGACGCGATCGAGCACTTCCCGGTTGGGAAGCGGCTTGCCTTCGACGCCGACAAGGGACGGCTCTGGGTCATCTGCGGCAGTTGCGCCCGCTGGAACCTCTCGCCGCTGGACGAACGGTGGGAGGCCATCGACGAGGCGGAGCGCATCTTCCGCGACACGCGCATGCGCGTGACCACCGACAACATCGGACTGGCGCGGTTGCCCGGCGGCGTGCAACTCGTGCGCATCGGCAAGCCCCTGCGCCCCGAGTTCGCGGCCTGGCGCTACGGCACGCGGTTCGCGCGGCGGCGGCTCAACGTGCAGGTGCTCACCGGGGCGGCGGCCGCCGCGGCGGCGCTGGCCGGTGCCGTCTTCTCGCCGGTCATCCTGCCGGCGCTGCTCACCGGCACGATGTCGGTGATCGCCTTCCCGGGTGTCACCACCGTGCTCGGGGCGGTGCCGATGGTGGGCGCGCTGGCGGCGCGCGACTACCTGCTGGACGACCGCGTGGTGGCCCGCTTCCACAAGGGCAAGCGCCTGCTCGTGGTGCGCGAGCGGCACGTGCGCGACGCCGAATTCCACATGGCGGGCGACTACCCCACCATGCGCCTGCCGCACGACGACGGCTGGCAATATCTCGACGGCACCGAGGCCATGCACATCGCCACCGTGCTGCTGGCGAGCGCCAACCGCTACGGGGGTTCGGGGGGCGACGTGCGCCGGGCGGTGGACCACATCGAGAGTGCCGGCGACGCGTCGGCGTTCCTGCGCAAGGCCTCTCGGGCGGTGGAGTGGCGCGAGGGGAAGGTGATGTCGCGGCTCAACGAGATCCGCCGGCTCGGCGCCCTCCACCTGCTGGCCACCGAGCGGCTGGCCCTCGAGATGTCGATGCACGAGGAGTCGGAACGCCGGGCGCTGGAGGGCGAGCTCCACCTGCTGGCCGATGCCTGGCGCGAGGCCGAACAGATCGCCGCGATCGCCGACGGGCTGCTCGACCCACCGGGTTTCGACCAGCTCCGCGCGCTCCGGCCGTCCGAGGGCTGAGCCCGGGCAGGCCACTCCGTTCATGCCTGAGCGGATAACGGCCGATGGGACGGATCACGGCGGATCGATCGGGGCATGACAGGAAGCCCCCGGGCGCCGGGCTTTCGATCCGAAGGGATTCGATGCCGAGGGTGGCAACGGGCGTCCGCATCCTGCCGGCATGGTCCGGCTCATCGACGAAACGCTCACGCGGTCGATCATCGGCGCGTTCTACGACGTGTACAATGCGCTCGACTTCGGCTATCTCGAACACGTATACGTCTGCGCCATGGAGCGGGAACTCCGCGCGCGTGGCCATCGGGTGGGGCGTGAAGTCGGCGTTCAGGTCATCTACAAGGGCGAGCCGCTGACGACGCAGCGGCTGGACATGCTCGTCGAGGATCGCGTCGTCGTGGAGGTCAAGTCGGGCGCCGACCTGCCCAGGGTGGCCAGGCGCCAGCTCTACAGCTACCTCCGATCGACGAATCTCGAAGTCGGACTGCTGCTGCACTTCGGTCCCGTGGCGCGGTTCCATCGCGTCGTGCGGCCCAACTGACCCGCGGACGACGTCGGCGCAGTGCCGGCGCGATCCAGCCGTCTGCCACCGCAAGCCACCCTGCTCAGGGCCGCGCGCTACAGGCCACTCTGTTCATGCCGGAGCGGATAACGGCCGATTGGGCGGATCACGGCGGATCCTTCTTGAGGGCTCGGCCGCCGCCATCGATCCGCCCCGGCAACGCCGTACCCGAACGCAGTATCCGGTCGATCCGTGGCATCGGCCGTTATCCGCTCCCGGTTTCAGAGCGGCCCGCCGGGCACGCCGGCGCGGCTCGCCCTCGTTGAGGATTCGGCGATACGGCCCGGGAGCAGGGCGCGCATCGACGAACGGCCCCGGGGCGTGAACCCCGGGGCCGTTCTCACGACGCTCGATCGTGCGCCAGGATTACTTCTGCGGCTGCACCGCCGTCACGACCGAGATCTTGTCGTCCTTGCCGGCCTTCCACTGGCCGGCGTGCTTCACGTACATGTCCAGCCACGCCGTCCACCGGGCCCACTGGTCCAGATCGGACTCGCGCGTGGCCGGGCCGTGGTCCTCGTACGGGTACATGAACAGCGCCGCGGTCTTTCCGAGCGCCCGCAGCGCCTGCATCATGCGGATGGAACTGATCGGCGTCGTGCCGACGTTCTGATCCTCCATCGAGTGGTACATCAGCACCGCGCCCTGGATCTTGTCGGCGTAGAAGAACGACGACATCTCCTCGTACGTCTTCTGCCCCGTCCAGAAGGTGCGCCGTTCGTTCTGGAAGCCGTCCGGGGTGAGCGTGCGGTTGTACATCCCGTCGCCCGCGATGCCGGCCTTGAAGAACGGCGTGTGGGCGAGCGCGTTCATGGTGCTGAACGCGCCATAGCTGTGCCCGCCGATGCCGAGCCGCGTGCGGTCGATGTAGCCGCCCGCATCCAGGGCGTCGATCACCGTCGACAGGTTCATCACCAGGTCGTGCACATAATTGTCGTTCATGCGCCCGGCGTCACCCACGATCGGCGGATCGAAGTTGGCCACCGCGTACCCCTGCGTGATCAGATACTCGATGGTCCGCGGGCCGGCGCTCGGAAAGCGGTTCACGTTCTCGGTGCGCAGCGTGCGGTCGTACTCCTGCTGGCTCGTGTACTCGTACGGATAGAACCAGAACATCGCCGGCAGCCGCGTGCCCTCCTTGTAGTCGGCGGGCAGGGTGAGATTCACCACGAACTGGAAGCCGTCGGGGCGCGTGACCGTGATCCGCTTGCGGATGGCGGCCGTGAACGTTGGCGAGTAGTCCTTGTTCTCCGTGAGCTGCGTGCGCTGCCCCGAACTCCGCACCCAGAGGTACGACTGCGCCACCTCGGTGGGCGTCTCGCGGGTCACGATGGCGCGGTCGAAGTCGTCGTCCAGCGGCGCCGCCACCGCCTCCGAGGCGTTGGCCGCGCCCTCGAACAGCCGCGTCTTCTCACCGCCGGCAATGGCGTACCGGTCCACGAACGCCTGCGGCGGATTGGCCAGATAGTCGGGATGGTACTGCGTGCCGGTGAGGTAGACGCTCTTGCCGTCGGTGCTCACCATCGCCACCTCGCCGCCGCGCGAGCCGCGCTCGGTCATCATCGCGCCCGGGTTGTGGTAGAACGATGCCGAGTCGTCGCCGCGCCCGCCGCGTCCCCCGAATCCGCCCCGCCCCCCGCGGCCGCCGCCCGCGAACGACGGCGTGTACCCGCGCTCGCGGATGATCGTATGCTTGGTTTCCGGATCGGCGAGCGTGACCGCGTAGATCTCGCCCATCCCGTTCGCATTGTCGGCCACGAACAGCGTCTTCGCATCGTCGCTGAACACCACGTTGCTCATCTGGCCGGTGGCCGTGTAGAGCACCGTCGTGTCGCCCTTGCCGAAGGGCGGCAGCCACTGGATCACGCGGTCGCGCCGGGCGGCCGTCGCCCCGCGCCCACCGCGGCCGGCGCGCCCGCCGGCCGGCGCCGCCGCGGAATCACCGCCGCGCCGCGCCGGGGTGTCCGACGACAGGTAGTAGAGCCCGGGCCCCTGGGGCATCCAGGACAGACCGCGGTAGGCGCCGCTGCGTCCGCCGCGCCCGAACCCGCCGCCCGCCGTATCGGGCTCCTGCCCCTCGCGACTCGGCTGGCTGTCGATCTGCGCCAGCACCTTGCCGGTGGCGTCCCAGATTTCCTGCGTGGTGCCGAAGCTGTTGTACTGGACCACGTACGAGAACGGCTCGTTCATGGTCGTCACGCGGAAGTAGTTGGCGTCGGGCCCGGCGTCCACCGCCGAGATCATCGCCGGCGCGCCGATCTTCCGGAGCGCGTGGCTCTTCACGTTCACCACCCCGAGCTGGCCGGTGACGAAGTACTTCATGAGCGCCTTGTCGTACGGATCCTCGAGCAGGCTGGCCCAGTTGCGCTCGGGCTCCTTCACGCCGTCCAGCCAGAGGCGCACGGTGGGCCCGGTGGCGATCGCCGGCTCCTTGGGCTCCGGCGCGCGCGGACTGGGCACGAACACCGCGATCACGCTCGACCCGTCGGCCGTCCAGTCGATGCCGGTAACCAGGGTGGCGAGCAGGGGCGCCTTCGACGCCTGGGTGGACCGGCCGGTGGCCACGTCGGCCACGTAGATGTAGGAGCCGTCGTCGAAGTTGGCGATGTACGCCAGCTGCTTGCCGTCGGGGCTCCAGGCGGGGCTGCTCACCGTGGCGCCCTTCGGCACCTGCACGGTGGTGCTCTTCCCGGTGGCGGCGTCGATGAGCGAGAGCCCGGCCGACGCCCGCGTGGTGAGCGTGCGCGCGCGGTTGGCCTTCGGGTCCACCTGCAGCCCGCCGAAGTAGTAGTGGAACTTCCCGAACTCGTTCACCGTGGGCAGCCCGTCCGACTCCTGCTTGAGAAAGTGCGTGCGGTCGGGGCTCTGCGCGGTGAGCGTCACGTTCCGGTAGCGCGGCGCCGTGACCAGCTGCTCGATCTCGGGCGGCGGCGTGACGTACACCTCCCTGGCCAGCAGCGCGCGGTCGGCGGCAATCTGCTCGGCAACGTTGGAGCGCTGGGCGTGGAGGGAGAGCGGGAGTGCCGCGGCGGCGAAGGCGGCGAGCAGCAGCGCGCGCGACGTCGGACGGCGGGCGGGAATGCGATGGAACCGCATCATGGGAACCTCGGCGGGACTGGGGGGCGGGGGGTGCTGGGGGCGCTTCGAGGGGCCGGGAGTGCCGGCCCTGGCTACCGGTGGAAGTTGGCGGCCGGCCCGGGGGCCGGCAAATGCGCCACGTACCGGATACGCGCCAGCCCCGGCGGGTGCTGCGCCGCCGGGGGGTTCCTCAACCGCCGGTGAGCGCCGCCTTCAGCAGCCCCAGCCGCTTGCGCATCGAGCCGTCCATCACGCTGTCGCCGATGCGGACCACCACCCCGCCCAGGATCTCGGGGCGGACGGTCAGGTGCGGCACCACTTCCTTGCCGAACACGCGCGACAGCTCGGCGGCGATCGCCGCCCGCTCGGCGTCGCCGGTCTCGCGCGCCACCGACACCGTGGCGTGCACGCGCCCCTCCACCCGATCCACGAGATCCATGAACGCCGTCGAGATCTGGGGGATCAGCATCTGCCGCCGGTTGCGCACCAGCGTCTGCAGGAAGCGGACGAAGTGCGCCGGCGCGTCCTTGAACGCCTTGCCCAGCACCATGCTCTTGTCCACGGCGGCAATGCGCGGCGACTCGAGGAACAGGCGCAGCGTGGGATCCTGGCCGATCGCGTCGGCCAGGCCGCCGAAGCGCGCCTGCCAGCCGTGCAGGTCGTTCGCCTTCGTGGCCAGCGCGAACAGCGCCTCGGCGTAGTTCTCGGCGATCGTGACGTCGCGCATTACTGGATGACCTTCGCCGGCTTGAGCGTGGACAGGAAGTTCTCGACGAGCTTGCGGTTCTTCTCGCTGTCGAGGTTCTCCTCGATCACCCGCGACGCGCCGGCGATCGCCATCTCGATGGCCTCGCGGCGGAGCTGGGCCAGGGCCCGGTCCTTCTCGCGCTCGATCTCGGCGGCGGCGCGCTCCACAGCGGCCTGCTGCTCGGCGCGGGCCTTCTCGAGCAGATCGTTGCGCATCTTCTCGCCCGTGCTGCGGGCGTCGGTGATCAGCTTCTGGGCCTCGCCCCGCGCCGCCTCGATCTGCGCCCGGTGCTCGGCGAGCAGCTTCGCCGCCTCGTCGCGGTCGCGCTTGGCGGCGGCGAGCGCCTCCTCCAGCGACTTCTCGCGGGCCTCGACGGCCGCCGTGATCGGCTTGAACGCGAACTTCGTGAGCAGGAAGAGCAGGACGAGGAAGATGAGCAGCGTCCAGAACATCAGGTTGCTCTGGAGACTCATCAGCGAGCCGCCCGGCGCCGGGGCTTCCTGCGCGAGCAGGGGCGCGGCGGCGAACGTCATCGGAACGGCGAGCAGAGTCGAACGAAGGAAACGCATGGAAAATCCGGCGGGTGTGGAGGTTGGAGGGCGCGCCCCGGGGCGCGCGCCTCCGCCCGGAATCAGAACGTGAACTTGAGTTCGATCAGCAGCGCCACGACGACGGCGAACAGCGCCACGCCCTCGACGAGCGCCGAAAGAATCAGCGAGCTGGTCATGATGTTGCCCTGCAGCTCCGGCTGGCGCGCCATACCGTCCATGGCCGAGCCACCGATCCGGCCGATGCCGATTCCGGCACCGATCGTCGCCAGGCCGGCGCCGATCCCGGCACCCATCATCGCCCAGGCGCCCGAATACGACTTGCCGAACGTGTCGGTTACGGCCTGCAGCAGCGGAAGAATGTGCATTGTCGGTCTCCGTTTTCCTGCGTAGTCGATGTCCCTGCTCCGCGCCGCCGGCTCTCGCCGGCACGCTGCCCGTCAACGGGACCCGGGTCCCAACGGGCATCTCCGGTCGCTCGACCGGATACTCGGTGCGCCCTGGAGCCCTGGCGGCGCACCGTCCTTCCCTGCGGTGCCGCTAGTGGTGTGCCGCCCGGATCTGGCCGATGAACACCGCCGCCAGCAGCGCGAAGATGAACGCCTGGATGAAGCTCACCAGCACTTCCAGAATCATGATGCCGATGGCCATCGCAATCGGCGCCGGCGCGATCAGCCAGCTCCCGAAGGTGAACACCAGCCCGATCATCGCCAGCACGATCACGTGCCCGGCGATCATGTTGGCGAACAGTCGAATCGTGAGCGCGAACGGCTTCGTGAACTTGCCGATGATCTCCACCGGGGTCATCACCAGCGACAGCGGCGCCTTCATCAGCACCGGCATGTCACTCGGCCAGTAGATCACGGTCTTCATGTAGCCCGCCGGCCCGAGGGCGATCATCCCCGCCGTCTCGGTGGCAATGAACGAGCAGATGGCCAGCGTGGCCGTCACACTCACGTTGCCGGTGGGCGTGGACCCGTAGGGCACGAGCCCCATCAGGTTCATGAACAGGATGAAGAAGAACAGCGTGAGCACGAACGGGATGTAGCGGTCGCCGTGCGGCCCCAGCGAGGGCAGAAAGATCTCGTTGCGCAGGTAGAGCACCACCGACTCCACGCCGGCCGCGAATCCCTTGGGGTGCCCCGCCTCGCGCGTGGCCCGCGTGTGGGCGCGCGCCGCCAGCCAGAGCACCAGGAAGCAGAGCACCGCCGCCAGGAGCATGAACACCACGTGCTTCGTGGGCCCGAGGTCGATGGTCGTGTTGCCGATGTGCACCGGCCACGAATGCAGGTGCACCTCGCACGCCCACTCCTTGTTGAAGCAGGGCAGCTCCATGGTCCGCGAGTCGGTGATGTGCGGCATGATCAGATCGGCGGGGCCGAGCGCATGCTGCAGCACCGGCTCCTGCTCCGGCGCGTGCATCCCGGAGGAGGCGGGCGGCGCATCCTGGGCGCCCAGCGGCGCCGGTGCCAGCACCGCGCCGCCCATCGTCACCAGCGCCAGCGTCGCGAAGATCGAGCGAAGTCTCATTTGAGCAGCAACAGGGGTTCGATCAGAGTCGGAAGAAACAGGAACGTCGCACATCCGATGAGCGCCGGCACCAACGGAAACGCCAGCACCTTCACCACCAGCACCGCGTACACCACCAGCGTACCCAGCCGCAGCACGCTCCCCACCCCCCACGCCACCCAGATGTTGCGCCCCCGGAGCAGCCGGGCGACGCCGAACGCCACCAGGTGCACCACGAACGCCACCAGCGCCGTCAACTCCAGCGCCTCGTGATCGGCCGCCGTCGGGAAGAGCAGCATGAGGGCCGCCATCGATGCCCCGATCAGCCCCGCCGCCGCGAGCACGAAACCCGCGAACGCCTTCATTGCCCGTCCCGCCCGTGCGATCGCTGCTGCGCCATGACCCGCCGGTAGATCGAATAGAACCCGCCGAACGCGCCGGCGAACGTGCACCCGATGGTGAACCAGGGCGTGGTGTGCAGCTTCCCGTCCAGCCACACGCCCCCGAACACGAAGACCACGATTGTGAGGCCGAACTGCAGGCCGATCCCGGCGAACTCGGCGCCCGACGGCATCGAACGCTGCCCGGGCGGGAATCGTGCCGGCTTTTGCCCCTCGTTTGGCTCGCGATCGCGGTCCATTTCCGCCCTGAAACTAGGACTTTGTGAAATTTTTCGCAAGCGAACCGATACTGTCTTGCGAGGGGGAAAACTCGCCCCTCGAACGGCCCTTCCGCCGGCGGCGCGCACCGCCGGCACCAGGGGCCAACCGGCGCCTTTTCGGGATCGACCCGGTTGTGCAATCGGGATCACATCGGGCGCCCCAGGGTAGACCCCGGAATTCGTACAGGAAGCCGCCGTTTCTGGGCTTTCCCCCTGCGGTTCACCCCCGGTACCCGAACAAACGCCGAGTGGGCCAAGTCGTGACCAGTTGGTGATATCCGTCGTTACGCTTCACGTTGACTGTTCGTCCTGTAGTTGATAAGTTGGCTCTGCAACGATTTGTGATCGGGACGCACCGTCACAACCTGCCTTGCCTGTACGCCCGCCCCGTTGGTCCCGGAATGAACTCGCGTCTCGCCATCTCCCTGCTCTGCGCCGGCGCCATTGGTATCGCCTGTACCGCCCGCTCGCATGATGAAGCCGTCGCTGCGCCCGCGTCCGCGCAGCCCGTGGACGGCCACCCGAAAATCAAATCGTTCCTCGACATCGAACGCCACAAACAGGGCGTCCGCTTCGCGCTGCACGTCGTCAACACCGGCAACAAGCGCATCGAGATCGACTTCCCCAACGGCCAGGCCTACGACTTCGTCGTCATGGACTCCCTGGGCCGCACCGTCTGGCGCTGGGCCAAAGGCCGCCTGTTCACGCAGCCCACGCAGATCAAGTATCTGAGCGGCGGCGAGGAGTACGCGGTGGCCGAGAACTGGAAGCACCCGCCGGGCCCCGGCACCTACACCGCCGTCGCCATGCTCACCAGCACCAACGTGCCGGTGGGCGAGCGCACGACCTTCACGGTCCAGTAGCAGCGCGGGCCGGTCCGGCTCCCGCCCCGCCCCCGCCACCACACCGTGACCGAGGCGCCGCCGTCTCTGCTGCCGCGGCGCCCCTTCGCCACCGGCGCCGTCGCCGCCCTCGCGGCCGCCAAGCTCGCCCTCCATCTCGTCGTGCTCGTGGTGTCGCCCTACGGCATCCAGCGCGACGCCTTTCTGTACTTCGCGATGGGCGACCACCTGCGCTTCTGGCGCATGGACTTCCCGCCCTTCATCGCCGTCATGGCCAACGTGCAGACCGCACTGTTCGGGCACACGATGGCGGCGGCGCGCGTCTTCCCCGCCCTCGAGGGCACGCTCATCCTCGTACTCGCCGCCCTCATCGCCCGCGAGCTGGGCGGCGGCACCTTCGCGCAGGCACTCGCCGCCCTCGGCGTGCTCACGGGCGGCATCTTCCTCCGCCCCAGCACGCTCTTCCAGCCGGTGGTGCTCGACCAGCTCTGGTGGACGCTCGCCCTCTACACGCTGCTGCGCGTGGGACGCGCCGCGCAGGCCGGCGATGCGCGCGGCCAACGGAACTGGTGGCTCGCCTTCGGCGTGGCCACCGGACTGGGACTGCTCACCAAGTTCAGCATCCTCTTTCTCGGGGTCGCCACCCTCGGCGCCCTCGTCGTGACGCCGCTGCGGCGCGCGCTGCGCACGCCGTGGCCCTGGCTCGCCGCGGCGCTGGCGTTCGCCATCGGCAGTCCCAGCATCGTCGGCCAGCTCCGCCTGGGCTACCCGGTGGTGGGGCAGATGCACGACCTCGCGGCGTCGCAGCTCTCGCACGTGAGCTGGCTGTCGTTCGTGGCCGCGCAGCCGTTCATGGTGGGCTTCACGGCCTGGCCGCTGGCCGTGGCCGGCGCCGTGGCGCTCGTCGCCTGGAAACCGCTCGGCGCCTACCGCGCCGCCGGCTGGGCGTGTGTGCTCGCCTTCCTGCTGCTGCTGGCGCTGCACGGCAAGGCGTACTACATCGGCCCCATCTATCCGGCGCTGCTCGCCGCGGGCGCGGTGTGGCTGGAGGCCGTGAGCGCCGGGCCGGCGCCGCGTGTGCGCCGCGCGTTCCGGTGGGCGGTGGCGGCGCTCCTGCTCATCGAGGGCGCCGTCGGGCTGCCGGTGGCGCTGCCGCTGCTCAGCCGTCCCGCCACGGCGCGCTACATCGTGCGCGCCGGGTACGACTGGGCGCTCGGCACCAATTGGGGCGGCACCGACCTGCTGCCGCAGGACTTTGCCGATCAGACGGGATGGCGGCGGCAGGCGCGGGCGCTGGCCGGCGTCTATCACGCGCTGTCGCCCGAAGACCGGGCGCAGGCGGTGATCGGCGCCGACAACTATGGAGAGGCGGGCGCTGCCGAGTTCTACGCCGGCGCGTACGACCTGCCGCCGGTGGTGTGCGGATGCGGCTCGTACTGGTTCTTCGGACCGGGCACGCGCCCGGGCACGGTGCTCATCGCCATCGGCAACGACTCCGCCGACGTGGCGCAGTTGTACGGCGACGTGCGCCGCGTGGCGCGCGTGCTCAGCCCCTGGTCGGTGCAGGAGGAACGCGACGTGCCGATCTACGTGGCGCGCCAACCGAAGATGACCTTGCAGCAGGTGTGGCCCCGGGTTCGGGATCTTCCCTGACGCGCGCGCGGCGCGCGTGACCCGGCGCACGCCGGTAAACGTTCGGTGGGAGCGCAATCGGCGCACCAACGTCGTGAATTCCGGGTTGTGTTGCGTTGTCGTTTCTTGATGGCACCTCTCGTGTTCTGCCGAGTACTACGCAACGAACCGCGCGAGAACAGGAGGTACCCCAATGACGCCTCGCACGTCCCGTGGGTTGTGGTTGGCGATTGCTGCCGCCACGAGCGCCGTCGTCGGCTGCTCGTCGGACCAGCGCCCCACCGCCCCGCTTGCATCAGATCCGTCCGCCGCCCTTGCCGTAGCCGCCACCTTCAACCGCATGGGCGATTCCGTCGTGGCCCAGCACGGCGATAGCGACGCCGCCAACCGCTTCTATGGAGTGGCCGCACTCCTGCGGCGGGTGCCGGTGTTCGACACGATCACGATCACCGTGGACAGCGAGCCGATGATGTTCAACGCGGTGGCGCTCGACGTCACCGACACCGGCGGCACCGGCCTGTGTCCCATGCCGCCCATGGACAACGACGGCGACGCGCAGTTCCTCTGCCCGTGGGGCCGGCCGCACAGCACGCGTACGCTGTTCGCCTGGCAGCCCGGCCAGCCGCCGCACATCGTGCAGCTCGTGGCGGTCAACGACTCGAGCGCCATCGGACTGCCGGGGCGCTGGCGCTGGTTCGCCGCCGGCAGCGACACGATGACCACGCACGACTCCACCGGCACCGACAGCACGGGTTCCATCGCGACGTTCCTGGTTCCGGCGCGGCTCAAGTACTTCAGCGGCGACGGCAGCGGCATCTGGTGGGGCTCCGACGGCTCGCAGATGAACGCGGTGACGCCCAACGGGCAGGCCTGCCCGACGCCCAGCGACACGACGGCGAGCGACAGCACCTCCAGCGACAGCACCTCGTCGGGCAACCGCGGCGGGTTCGGCGGTGAACGCGAGGGACACGGCTGGGGCGGGCTGCACATCAATTCGGTGTCGTGCCAGATGGCCGACTTCACCTTCCAGTTCACGGGCACGGTGCGTGTGCCGCCGGTGACCTGGTGGCATCACAACACGGCCAGCGGCACGCACAGCATCTCACTCGATGCGTCGCACGTGCCGGGCGCGTACGTCACGATCGGCCTCGGCCCGTGGATGGGCGGGAGCCACTAGGAACCCTTCGAGGGAGGGGAGCAGGACCACCGGCGGCGGGTGCTCTGGGGAGAGCGCCCGCCGCCGGTGTGCGTTCAGGGGGCCGCGGGGCGTGCCGCGGCGAGCGCCCGCTTGCCGATGCGCTCCACCACCGGCATCACGGCGAGTCCGAACAGCAGGTGGAACACGCGCACCACCCAGTGGGCGTCGCCGAGCATCACGGCGCGCTGGCCGAGCCCCACCACCGGAAGCAGCACGGCCCACAGCGCGGCGAGGCCGGCGAGTCCCCACCCGGCGCGGGCCAGTCCCCCCAGCAGCGCCTGCAGCAGCACCAGGCAGGCGAACAGGAACCCGAGCCCGATGTGCGCCTGCACGAGGCCGGCATTTCCCATCCACACGAGCACGCCCACCACGAGCAGGGCGAGCACGAGCAGTCGCAGCAGCATCTGATTGATCTTGATCAACGTCGTCATGGCGGTTCCTCGGCGTGGGCCGCGCGGCGGGGGACGGGGGGGGAGCGCGGGTCTCCGGCGGCGGTGAGAGGGGAATCTAGGGCCGGGCGCGTTGTTCCCCCACCCCGTACCGGCGGTTAGCTTGTGGGTTCGTCCAACCCCGCACCCGCATGCCCACCAGCGCACCCACCAGCGACGCCCGCGATCTCGAGCTGCTCAGCGAACTGGCGGCGGCCCACCGCGACCTGAAGGCGCAGATCGCGCGCCGCATCGTCGGGCAGCACGCCATCGTGGACGATCTCGTCACGGCGCTGCTGGCCGGCGGGCACGCCCTGCTGGTGGGCGTGCCGGGGCTGGCCAAGACGCTGCTCGTGCAGACGGTGGCGCAGGCGTTGGACCTCAGCTTCTCGCGCGTGCAGTTCACGCCCGATCTCATGCCCAGCGACATCACGGGCACGGAGCTGCTGGAGGAGGACCGGGCGGCGGGTCACCGGTACTTCAAGTTCGTGAACGGGCCGATCTTCGCGCACGTGGTGCTGGCCGACGAGATCAACCGGGCGCCGCCCAAGACGCAGGCGGCGCTGCTGCAGGCCATGCAGGAGCACGCGGTCACGGCGGCGGGCCAGACCCACGCCCTGCCCCGCCCCTTCTTCGTGCTCGCCACGCAGAACCCCATCGAGCAGGAGGGCACGTATCCGCTGCCCGAGGCGCAGCTCGACCGGTTCATGTTCCAGCTCCGCGTGGCCTATCCGTCGCGCGCCGAGGAGGAGCAGATCGTGGCGGCGACGACGAGCGACGAGGACGTGACCATCACGCCGCTGCTCACCGCCGAGCGTCTGCTGCAGCTGCAGCATCTGGTGCGCCGGCTGCCGGCGCCGCCCACGGTGGTGAGCTATGCGGTGAAGCTGGCGCGGCGCACGCGTCCCGAGAGCGACGACGCGACGCCGATGGTGAAGAAGTACGTGAGTTGGGGGGCGGGTCCGCGGGCCTCGCAGTACCTGGTGCTGGGCGCCAAGGCGCGGGCGGCGATGGACGGCCGGCCGATGCCCGATCTGGAAGACGTGAACGCGATCGCGATGCGGGTGCTGGAGCATCGCGTGGTGTTGAACTTCCAGGCCGAGGCGGAGGGCGTGAGCGCCGGGCAGGTGGTGCAGGTGGAGGAACGGCCGTAGGGGGCGTCGGCCACGACGCCGAAGCCCTACGCTCAATTCCGCGCCCCTCCGGCACTCCCCCGCGCGCTTCAGGTTGACCATGTCCGAAAACCGCGAGCATGGCGCCCCGGCGATCGTTATAGTCACGCCATGCAACTCCCCGATCACGGCGTCTGCTATCGCGCGCTGCAGAGCCGCGACGCCCGGTTCGACGGGCTGATGTTCGTGGGCGTATCGACGACGGGCGTCTTCTGTCGCCCGGTCTGTCCGGCCCGAACTCCCAACTACCAGAACTGTCGATTCTTCGGCTCCGCGGCGGCGGCTCGCGATGCAGGGTTTCGCCCCTGCCGGCGGTGCCGCCCCGAGACCGCGCCGGAGTTGACCTCCTGGCAGGGCGGCTCGTACGTGGTGTCACGCGCGCTCGCGCTCATCGCCGACGGCGCCCTCGACGGCGGCCACGCCACGTACGGTGTCCGCCGACTCGCGGAGCGCGTGGGGCTCGGCGAGCGCCAGCTCCGGCGCCTGTTTCTTCAACACCTCGGAGCACCACCGGCATCCGTTGCCCGTACGCGCCGCCTCCTCTTCGCTCAGCGCCTCATCCAGGACACCGGGATGTCGATGACCGAGGTCGCCATGGCGTCGGGATTCGGGAGCCTGCGCCGCTTCAACGAAACGTTTCAGAAGTTCATCCACTGCGCGCCGAGCACCCTCCGGCGGAACCCACCGCCATGCGGCGAACGGGCAGGGGTCACGCTGCGCCTCCGGTACCGGCCGCCGTACGATTGGGAGGCGATGCTGGGGTTCCTGCGCGCGCGGGCCATTGCCGGGGTCGAAGTAGTACGGGACGGGCGCTACCTGCGCACGATCGACCTCGACGGCGACGTCGGCAGCATCGAGGTCTCACACGATCCCGATCGGGCGAGTCTCGCCGTCCATATTCTGGTCCCCTCGGTCCGGATCCTGCCGGCCATCGTGCACCGGGTGCACGAACTCTTCGACCTCGGCACGGACATCGACATGATCAACGCCCACCTGTCCGCCGACCCGATGCTCGGACCGTTGGTCGCGCGGCGGCCGGGCCTGCGGGTTCCCGGAGCGTGGGACGGCTTCGAACTGGCCGTTCGCGCCGTGCTCGGACAGCAGGTCTCGGTGGCCGCCGCGCGCCGGCTCGCCGGGCAGTTGGTCGCGGCGCATGGGCGTACGGTCCCCCTTCCGTGGCGGCTCGATGCCGGGCTGACGCACGTCTTCCCGACCCCGGAGGTCCTGGCCGCCGGCCCGATCGGGCTTGGCATGCCGGCGGCCCGGCTGCGGACGATTTCAGCGGTCGCCGGCGCGGCGATCGGGGATCCCGACCTGTTTCGCCCGTCGGGCGACATCCAGGGGCGCGTCGAACGGTTGGTGTCGCTTCCGGGAATCGGCGCCTGGACGGCGCAATACATCGCGATGCGCGCCCACCGGGCACCGGACGCATTTCCGGAAACCGACGTCGGGCTGCTCCGGGGCGCATCGGAACTGTCCCGCGCGCGCGTGTCGTCGTCCGCGCTCCGAACCCGCGCCGAATCGTGGCGGCCCTGGCGCGCGTACGCCGCGCAACACCTGTGGTCGGCCGATCTCTCCGGCGCCGCCCCGGTGCCCGCCCGCGAGAACGACGGGGTACTCCATGCGTGAACTGCTGCTGGACGCCGCCGCGCGGGCGTCGGCGTACGTCGACGGGCGGAACGAGCGACCGGTGCGTCCGGATCCCGCCGACGTCGCCGGTCTCGAACGCCTTGGGGGGCCGCTGCCGGAGAGTCCGTCCGATCCGGCCGACGTGCTGGCGCTGCTCGACGCCTACGGGTCGCCGGCCACCGTGGCCACGACGGGCGGACGCTATTTCGGCTTCGTCATCGGCGGCGCGGTGCCGGCTGCCCTGGCGGCCAACTGGTTGGCCGGCGCCTGGGATCAGAACGCGGCGCTGCGGGTGATGTCGCCGACGGCCGCGAGGGTGGAGGAGATCGTGACGGCGTGGATCGTCGACCTGCTCGGCCTGCCGCCGCAGAGCTGCGCCGGCTTCGTGACGGGCACGACGATGGCGAACTTCGCGGCACTGGCCGCGGCGCGGAACGCGTTGCTCGGCCGAAGCGGGTGGGACGTCGAGGCCGATGGACTGTTCGGCGCGCCGCCGATCACCGTCGTGGTCGGCGAAGAAGTGCACGTGTCGCTGCTCAAGCCGCTGTCGCTGCTCGGCCTGGGGCGGGCCCGCGTCGTGACGGTACCCGCCGACGCGCAGGGACGCATGCGCGCGGATGCGCTGCCGAGTCTGGACGACCGGACGCTCGTGTGCCTGCAGGCCGGGAACGTCAACAGCGGGGCGTTCGATCCGGCGGAGCAGATCTGCGAGCGCGCGCGGGCGGCGGGCGCGTGGGTGCACGTGGACGGGGCGTTCGGATTGTGGGCGGCGGTCTCGCCCCGGTACGCGCATCTGGCCAATGGTTTTGCGCTGGCCGATTCGTGGGCGGTCGATTGTCACAAGTGGCTCAACGTCCCGTACGACTCGGGGATCGCGTTCGTGCGCGAGGCCGAACATCTGCGAGCCGCGATGGCGCTCAGCGCCGCCTACCTGCAGCTCAGCGCGGAGCGGGACCCGTGTCAGTACACGCCGGAAGCTTCGCGACGGGCCCGCGGCGTCGAGCTGTGGGCGGCATTGCGCTCCATGGGCCGCCGCGGACTGCGCGAGCTCATCGAACGGAACTGTGGATTCGCGCGCGTATTCGCCGACCGCCTGCGAGCGGGCGGCCACGAGGCGCTCAACGACGTCGTGCTGAATCAGGTGCTCGTGTCGTTCGGCGATTCCGCCGCGACGAAGCGCGTGATCGCGGGCGTGCAGGAGGAGGGCACCTGCTGGTGCGGCGGCACGGAATGGCACGGGTGCACGGCGATGCGGATCAGTGTCTCGAGCTGGGCGACGACTGCCGAAGACGTCGAACGGAGCGCCGCGGCCATACTCCGGGTTGCGGCATCGGTGACGCGCGGACCGACCCGGGCCGGTAGCGGGTAGCGGGCAGCGGACGCCTGGTGGATCAGCAGGCGGACATGTATGGCAAGTTAGTGTCTTGCAATGACTTCGCTTGCAATCACGCGGCACCTGGTCTTCCGCCGTTGCGAGATTCGAACGAATTGATTAACATGGCCATGTTATCTCATGCAGCCACCCCCGAAGCAAATGCAGAAACGTGCCAAACGCCACCGCGCGAACTACCCCGGGGGGGCCTGGGCGGAGGATCTGCTCGCCAGGGCCTTTGAGAAGGCCGGGTGGCAGGTGGCACGCCCGGTCGCCGTGGACGGATACCAGCCGGACATGGTGGTTCGCCGGGGCCAGGCCGCGTACGCCGTCGAGATAAAGGCGGCGCCGGAAGGGCGCGGCGACCGACTGGTGCCCCTCTGGGCGCAGGCCTGGCTCCAGGCCTCGAAAAGCCCGGCTCCTGGCTGCCATCCGCTGGCAGTCGTCGCAGCGCCGAGGATCAATCGACGATCCGCGGAGCGGGTGCTCCGATTCGCGGCCGACTATGCGCCGTCGTCGGCCGCCGGAGTCATCGACGACGAGGGATTGCGTCTCTTCCGGGGCGGCCACCTCGAGGAGTTGAATGCGAGTCCGATGGCGGACCGTCACCGCATCGAACACAGGATGCCCCTCAATCTGTTCTCGGACCTGAACCAATGGATGCTCAAAGTCCTGCTCGCCCCGGAGCTGCATGAAGGTTTGCTCGCCGCCCCGCGAGGCCGGTACCGCAACGCGTCGGAGTTGGCGCACGCGGCAAGCGTCTCCGTCATGAGCGCGTTCCGTTTCATCGAGCGCCTGCGAGAGGACGGATACCTCGATGAATCAGCGTCAGTCCTCGAACTCGTTCGACGTGAGGAACTGCTGTCGCAGTGGAGGTCCGCAGTGGCCGCGAAGTCGATCAACGACGTGCCCGTACGGCTGCTCATCCGGGGAGACGTTCGGCAGGAGTTGCGGCGCCATGCGGGGGCCGGCCAGTTCTGCCTGGGCCTCTTCGCGGCCGCCGATGCGCTGGGACTGGGCTTTGTACGCGGCGTGCCGCCGCATATCTACGCGCGAGACCTGCGACCGGCCGGCGCCGACGTATGGAGAATCTTCGTCCGGGCAAGACCGTCGGAGGCACCAGATGCGATTCTCCGACAGGCGGGTGCCCCGGAATCGCTGTTTCGCGGTTCGGTGCTGGCGGACGGGAGCCGGGTCAGCGACGTCGTGCAGGTCTGGCTCGACGTGAGTGCTCACCCGTCTCGCGGCGCCGAGCAAGCCAACCTGATTCAAAAGCGAGTACTGGACAGGATGATCTCGCCGGCCCGCCCGCATGGATGATCGCGAAGCGTTCGGGAAGCTGATCGAGGCCGTTCGCCCCTGGCTCGGGAGCCTCGTCATCGTCGGTGGCTGGGCACATCGGCTCCATCACCTGCTCCCGGGCGCAGTCTCAGGGGATCACGCGGTGCTGCGCACCCGCGACGTCGACACGTTACGTGGACCTGCTGCTCCTGAAGCCTTCCGTTGTCCACCTGGGCCCCAACGGCGAGATTCCCCTCCGTGAACCCGCAGCGGTACACGTTGCCAATCCGGGATGCTTCCTGGCGCAAAAGCTCCTGATTCACGATCAACGCACTCGGGGGAAGCGCGCGGAGGACGCCCTGTACGTGTACGATACGATTCAGCTCTTCGGCGCACGACTTGACCAACTGGAAGAATTCTGGAATGCGGAACTCCGTCCGGGGCTGCCGGAACCGCTCAGGGAGGCGATCGATGGATCGATCTCCAAGAAGTTCGGAACGGTGACGGACGACATTCGCTCCGCTGCCAGGATTCCCGCGGACCGCAGGATCGATCCCGAAGAACTCCGTCGGGCGACGCACGTCGGGCTGACTCGGATTTTCGGCGGCGCCAACTCGCGAACGGCCCCCGCGGCCAACAGATAGTCGTTTGTGCCCAGGGCCAAGGCATCGCATCCGCTCGGATTGTTATGAAGCTGTACCGAGACAATCAAAGTGCAATGAACGCGTGCGTTTTCCAGCCACGGATCCGGTGGTCGCCAATGGCGTTTCGCAGGACTTGGGTGTCTTCCAGCATATTCACGAAGGTATGATGACCATTCGATGCTTCGGCTGCGTGTGTCTGTCGCTGGTAGCTCTCACGGCTGTTTGCGGCAGGACGGCGGTTGCGCAGGATACCTCTCGCGTCGTGATCACAGTGAAGGTGTCCGACGGGGGAAGCGTACCGCTACCGGGGGCCCAGGTCACCATCACGGACCCTCGCACCACCGGAACGTCCTTTGTGGGGACGACAGACTCCTTCGGGCGCATCCGGTATTCCGCTTCGCGAGGTGCAGAGTGGTATGTTCTCGCCATTCGTAAGATTGGGTTTCTTTCGACTACGCGACGAGCGCGGATGGGAACGACGGATACGACTCTCATGGTCGATCTTGCACCTGTCCCGGCGGCGCCACCCAGCCTTCCTCAGGTCCTGGTTCGAAGCTCGTACAGATTGGATCGCGACTCCGGCTTGTGGAACGGGTTTGCCACTCGTTGCCACGATCCGTTGGTGGCGTGCTTGAAAGAGCAGGAAATCGCCGCCAGGCCGTCCTACGATCCCGTCGCGCTGTTGCTGCGTACGCACGGCGGATTCGTGACGGAGCCTGGAATCCATTCGGGACCGCCCAGAATGCATGCGGCGGGACCGGGAACGTGTGAACCGTCGATATACGTAAATGGGAACCCCTGGACGTTGGGCTGGCACGAGCTCGTAGCTGCGTACGGGCCACTTCAATTCAAAGGCATCGAGGTCTACCGGTCGGGGCAACCGAGACCGCTGCGCTACTCGGGAACGCCCAATTGCGGAGTGATCGTATTCTGGCTCAAGTAGCCGGGCGGGAGTGGCACCGCGACCACCGGCGGCGTACCGCTTGTGTCCGTGCGGAGATTCAGCCCGGGGTCTACCGGCGCCGCGGCCCCCCTCCCTGAAAGTTGGACCAGGCACTCTGGTCGAAAGATGGGGTCGGCCTGGGTCCCCAAAACTGATCCGCGCCAGAGCGTCAGTTTCTGAGAGTTCTGATGCGAGGTAGGTAGTGGCCGGCGCCCGCGTAAGCCGCCGGTGGTTGCAGCCCCAAGCTGGTGTGGGGTCGGTGGATGTTGTAGTCCTCGCGCCACGAAGCGAGCGTGACGCGCGCCTCTGCGAGCGAGGCAAACCAATGACACGTGAGACACTCACGTCGTACGCTGCCGTTGAAGGCCTCGCACACGCTGTTGTCGACGGGCTTCCCCGGACGGCTGAAGTCGAGTTGGACCCGATTCCAGTACGCCCAGTGATCCAGCCCCGTGGAGGTGAACTCCGTCCCGTTGTCGCACTGGATGATGGCGGGCAAGCCGCCGCGGCGCTCGCCGGCATCACTGAGGAGTCGCGCCACGTCGCTCCCCCGGAACGACCGCGCGACCTCGAGGGCGACGCACTCGCGCGTGTACACATCGACGAGCGTGAACACGCGCACCGTCTGCCCGGTGGCCAGTACGTCGTGCATGAAGTCCATCGCCCACCGCTCATTCACGTGGCTCACCACGGCCCGCGGCTGTCGAACGGTCGCGGAGCGGCGACGCCGGCGGCGCGGATTGAGCTGCAGCCCTTCCTCGATATACAGCCGATGCACCTTTTTGTGATTGATCCGGAGACCATCTCGACGCAGCAGCACGTGCAGGCGCTTCGCGCCGAAGCTGGGCCGATCCCGGGCCAGCTCGTGGAGGCGGCGGCGCACCGGCGCATCGTCCGGCCGCCGGGCCCGGTAGCGCATCGACGAGCGCCCGACGACCAAGCCCCGGCACGCACGCCGTTCGCTCACGCCATAGGCGCCCCGCGCCCAAGCCAACATCCGGCGTCGCTGGCTTGGGCTCACCATTTTTTTCCCAGCGCCTCGCGCAGCATCGTCTTGTCGAGCGTCAGATCGGCGACGACCTGTTTCAGTCGCCGATTCTCATCCCGCAGCTGCTTCAACTCCCGCAGCTCGCTCACGTCCAGCCCCGTGTGCTGCTTCTTCCAGCGGTAGAAGGTCGTCTCCGTCACCCCGAGCTTCCGGCAGATGTCGACCACCGCCGTCCCGCCTTCGGCTTGCCGCAGTGCCTGGAGGATCTGCTCCGGCGTAAACTTGCTCTTCCGCATCCCTGGCCTCCTCTCTCCCGAGAGTCTGGCCTCGCCTCAGCTCCCTGTCAAAGCGGGACCCCGACTGGACCACTTTTCAGGGACCCAGGCCAGCACCTATGTACGTCCGGCTGGCCCGCATCGAACTCGGACCCGCAGCATCGTTACTCGACTCGCATTAGCTCCATGGGGTTGATACGAGCCGATTGGACCGCTGGCCCAGCCACGGCAACTCCAGATGTCACTAAGAGTATGGCCTCCGCTACAATTAGTGCGCGCGCGTCCGTTGCGCGAATAGTGAAGAGCCAATGCTGAAGCGCCTGCCCAGTCCACAATACCAGCAACCCACCTACGGCGGTACCGGCGAGCACCACTGTTGCGCCTTCTATTGCGACGAGCTTGGCTATGTCGGTTCGCCGCGCGCCAAGTGCCAGTCGCACCGCGAACTCCCTACGACGCTGGCCTACCGAGTAACTCACAATACCGTACAATCCGGTCGCTGAAAGTAACAGCGCGAACAGCCCAAGAACGCCAAATACAGTTGCGAGAAACTCTCGGACTTTCAGTTCCGACCTAAACTCACTGATAATGGGCTCGGCTCGTGGTTGATAAGGAAGTACGTCGCCTAAGTAGTTCGATGCTCTCTCAGCAACTTCGGGACGCATGCTCGGAACTCGGGCAAGAATCGACCGGGGCCTCGACTTTGCCGCGTCACGGGACAATCGCATTACATATATCCCGCGAGTCGGCCCTTCGGCCGCAGCCGCGTCTCCCGTAAACCTGAGTCGAATGTCTGGAATCACGCCAATTACGGGCACCCACGCTGAGATCGAATCCGGTTCGCCGAGCAGTATTCGTCGCCCGATCGGGAATGCACCCGGCCACAGGGCTCGCCTGACCGACTCGTCGATGATCGCCGCTCCGTCTCGCGTTAGATTTCCAGGGGCGAAGTCGATCCCATATGTCGGTGAAACCCCGAGCACCCGAAAGAAGTCTGATGAGACCACTCGATAGCTCCACACGGACATCTCGCGACTAGCGCCCCCCGACCCATCCGATCTTACGACAGCCCCCTTGACTCCTTCGGTGTAGGCAACGGCTGCCGCCTCGACGCCTTGGATGTTGCGCAACCCACCTACGACCGCCGAATAGAAATCCTCCATTTGCGCCGTCGTTGTATCCGTCTTTGGCGCCACTCCGCGGAACGCCACTACTTGCAACGGATCGTAGCCGAAAGGAAAGCGCCGGATCGCACCAGCCGCTAGCACAAGTAGCGCAGCAAGTGAAAGGACAACCAGCGCTAGCGCCGCTTGGCTTGAGGCAGCCACCTGCTGCCAACGCGATCCCGGACGACCAGCAACCCCGCCGCCCCGCCCTGACCACCGACTTAGATCGCCGATGCCGGCGCGGCGACAAGCCACCCACGATATCAGCTGTGTGACGACCGCTCCGCTTCCGGCGGCAAATATCAGTACACGCCAATCAATGGCGGGGACGACAAAGCCAAGACCAACTAGTTCGGTTGTCAAATTGTGTCGCACCAGTCCGCTCGTCACACCAGCAACGGCCAGGCCTCCCAGGGACCCAATGGAGCTCACGACCGCCGCGTCGATGAAGACAAGACGGCGCAACTGTCGAGGACTCGCACCGAGCGCGGCCCGTATCGCCATCTCGCGCTGGCGACGAATGGCCCTCACTGTAAAAATATTTACGACGTTCGCACTAGCGATGAGGATAATCGCAATGACGGCCAAGGACAGGGCCTTGTGGAACGGCGAGAACGAACCGCCGCCATTTCCCGGCACTTGCCCTCGGAGCCAAATTCTGCTGCTTCCCGCAGATTCGGCTTGGAGCCTTGCGTTCAACCGGCTTAGCTCACGAGCCGTGGCAGCTGCAGTTTGGTTCGGCCGCAGGCGGAGCACAACTTGGGTCACAGTCTGCCGCGAGGGTGCGTCGGCCTCGATCGCTGGCATAACGACAAAGACTTCGTCACTTCCGAAAGTTGGCGGGAAGACTTCACCTGACCATGGCGGTAACACGCCAATAACGTTCATACTCTGCCCGTCAACGGTAATCACCGCCAGGGCTAGATCCTCGTTTCGATTCAGGTGCCGGGCCCAGAACTCATAGCTCACGACTACCCCGGCGCCTTCTGGATCGGCTGCGTTCTCACGCCGGAACCCTCGCCCAAGGTAGAAATCGCCGCCAAGAAGTCTGAAATAGTTGGCAGTAACAACCCGTTCGCGAGCATTTGTCGGCTGGCCTTCGACCTCAATGTTTCGTGCGGGCCCGACTGTAAACGCTGCGAAGTCAGAGTAGACCTGGCGTTCTGATCGAACGAGCTCGTATGCGGCCGTTAAGTCGCGCTGAGTTGCTCCGACCTCATCGATCGTGACACGATATAACTTCGAGGGGTCGCGGTAGGGCAAGCGCGGGTGAATGGTGGCACTGACCAGCGCGAACGTTGTCGTTGCAAGCCCGAGCGCCAGGGTGAGAAGGAGCGCCGCTAAAACCGTAAAACCCGGTGAACGTATCAGCGAACGAATGGTACTTCGCGCCACGACGGGTCTCGTCACAAGCACCCCCTGCTTGTCTGCGAAAGGCAGCTCTTGAGCAGGCTGTGCCCGACTTCGATGTTGCAGTGGATAGGATGAGCCAAGTTGGATCCGCTATAGACAGAAACGACAAGCGGTGCCGGGATTGAACACGCCAGATGACGCTTCGCTTGGGCGCCAATCAGGAATGCGGTGTAGAGCCTTGGGAATGCGCTATCATTTGCGTTGAAACTGAACTCCAGACGCTAAGGCGATCGACTCCTGATGCTTTTCGCCACCATCGATTCCAACTCGGCGGCGCTGGGACTGCGGGCATATAACGCGCCTGCCACGATGATGGCGGGCGTTCCCGGTACACCCAGAGTGCGTACTCGTACCAGATCGCTGTCGATCGAAGGGACGCGTGCGGTGTTGTCTACGCAGCGGGTGTAGCGCGTAGAATCTGGGATCCCCGCCTGAAGGCCGATTCTTCCCGGTGTGCTGCTGAGGAGCCGCGCCTGATGCTCGTAAACGGTATCGTAAAATGCTGCAAACCTGTCCTGGTCCGCGGCACACTCGGCGGCCCTCGCCAAGGGATATGCTAACCTGTGGTAGTTTAATGGAAAGTGGTGAAACACAAATGCGAAGTCTTTGGGATACTTCGCGCGAACCGAGTCGAGCGTCAATGCGTACCTTGCACAATAGGGGCACTCGAAATCCCCAAATTCAACGATTGTAAGTGCGGCATTCTTCGGCCCAATTCGGTGACCCGACTTCACAAGTTCCTGCCACCCCGGGACCGCGGTCCGCCCTGATCCCAGCCTTCCATCCGCACCGAGAACCGGTAACGATGACGGATGTAAGAACAATACGGCAGTTACCGTGACCGTACACAATGCCGTGGCTGCGGCGGCAATGTCCAAGATGGATTCGCGCCAACTCATTCTGATTGAGTGCCATCCGACGGTCTGACTCCACACGTCGCGTCAGCCGGCTAGTCGTTGCCCTAACGTACTCGAGCTTAGGTAAGAGCTGGGGCTGGATTTGTCAATACTCACAACGCGCCCCCGCGGCCCGAATTGCAGCAATCAGCTTCGGTGTAACACGAGGGGAACCGCTTCTCGGCATGATAGACCACTCAAATGAATGCCGCACGCGCATTCCGTACGGCAGGTGGGACGGCCGATCGCTCCAGTCACCATGACACCAGCGGCTCCCTATTCTACGCCTCGCACGGAGGACACCTGGCGAGCTAAGCGGCCCCGGACGATCATCGTTGCCTTGACGCTGCCATGTGCAGCGCGCATGCTTCCAACTTGTTGATGTATGACGGTACCGGCATGTCTTGAGCGCCCTGGGAAGCTCTGCAAAATGGCTCTTGCGTGAAGGGGTTCGGAATGGAGTATTGCCTTCCCGAGCGACACGCCCACGCGAGGGACGATCATGGAGAAGCAGGAGACGTTCGCCGGCCTGGCCCGGAGCCAGAAAAGGAAGGTCACGTGCCGCGAGCGCTTTCTGGGCGAGATGGACCGGGTGATCCCGTGGGCGGAGCTGGAGGCGCTGATCGCGCCCCACTACCCCCGCGCGGGCCGGGGGGCGCCGGCCGATGCCGCTGGCGGTGATGCTGCGGATCTACGTCCTGCAGCAGTGGTTCGATCTCTCGGATCCCGCCGCGGAAGACGCGCTCTACGACAGTGAATCGATGCGCCGGTTCGTCGGCGTCGAGTTGGGCGACGATGCGATCGCCGACGAGACGACGATTTTGCGCTTCCGGCAGTTGCTGGTGGACCACCAGTTGCCCGAGCAGATCTTCGCGTTGGTGCACGCCCTGCTGGAGACGCAGAGGCTGCTGATGAAGCCCGGGACGATTGTGGACGCCACGATCATCAATGCGCCGAGCTCGACGAAGAATGCCACGGGGACGCGCGACCCCGAGATGAAGCAGACCCGGAAGGGGAAGATGTGGTACTTCGGGATGAAGGTGCACGTGGGCACCGATCGCCGGGGCGTGGTCCATACGCTCACGACGACGGACGCGGCGCAGGCCGACATCACGCAGCTGCCGCCCCTGCTGCACGGGGAGGAGACGGCGCTGTACGGCGACCGGGCGTACTGGAGTGAGCGCGACCGGCAGGCGTGCGCCGCGGCGGGGATCCGCTATCGGGTGAATCGCCGCGGGACCAAGCAGCACCCCGTGTCGGCGTACTGGCGGCAGATCAATCGGGCGCGCTCGCGGGTGCGGGCGCGCGGCGAGCACGCCTTCCACGTGGTGAAACAGCTCTGGGGCTTTCGGAAGGTGCGCTACCGCGGCCTGGCCAAGAACACGGAGCGGGCGTTCACGCTGTTCGCGCTGGCGAATCTGTATCTGATGCGGCATCGCCTACGGCCCCTGGGGGCGACGTGTCTCCAATAGTTGGGGAAACGCCCTCGGGAGCCCCACTACGGCCTCCTGGGGGCCCCGAAACGGCGGTTCACCCCACCGCCGCGACGATGGCCGCGCCCCCAGCACCGCTGGCGATACCACTTCTTACTTATTCAGAGCTTCCTTAGGTCTGGCGATGCCCAGTAGCACAACCGCACCCTTTAGACTCCCTTCGTTGCTTCAGCGATGCGCTGGCTGATTAGATCACTTATGAGCACTCTGGTCGTTTCAGGCTTGGCATGCCATCACAAGACTGAACGCAATCTGACGTTCTCAGTCGAACCGCCAATGGCCACCAAGTCGAGCGCTACGATAATGCTGCTCCTTCGGGCCAAGCTGGCGATCGGCTGGAGGCTTTACGGGCCGGATGAAAACGCTAACGGACCCCTCGCTCTCGACGTGTCCCTGGTTCCCGGAAGCAACTACGTTAGAGCGGGTCGCCTCATTGAGCCTCCACCGAATCGGGAGGAGCACCAGCGCGCGAATGTTGCCGCGGAAACCTATACCGGGGAAGTCTCCTTCGGCGTGCCACTTCGGCGTGTGGCGCGCGGTCGTAATTTAGACCGGGTACAGATCGTCGTTCACGCGTCGGCATGCACGGCCCAGATGTGTGTGCCGAGCCGTGATGATACGCTTCAAGTGCTTCTCGGCAGGTGATGTGCGTTGCTGAGTTGTACTGGATTCCGTGGACGGTGGGTTTAGCGACTGGTGCTGTTTGCTCGAATGCGACGTTTGCTCCGTTCGGAACCTGAGGGATTCTTGAAATTGATCGGTTGATGCAGCGGGGGATCATCGACACATCGTCGAGTCTTACCCTAGACGCGCGGGTGCAATCCTGCGGCCTGGTGCGCAGGCAGTTGCGATACTCGATCATCTGAAGCAAGTATCGAGGCCACTTTGAGCGTCCCTCGATGCCGACGGAAGGCTAGGCCTTCTAACTATCCCACAAGGACTGGAATGTTCAGACCCCAATCAGGGGAACGCGCCCGAAAAGGCAAAACAGCGACCCAACCTAACCGGTTGAGTCGCTATTAGCTGCCCCTCCTGGGATCGAACCAGGGCTCTCCCGATTCGGAGTCAGGCGCCTGGGTTGCTTCCGAGACCACGTCACACTTCTGCCTGGCTAGTGTCTGGCCTGAAACTGTGATGAGGGCAAAGCTGGTGGCTGGAAGCGAGTGACGCATGCGGGGATGGTGTTCGCCCGGCGCGGATGTACGTTGGCGTTGTCGAGACGTCCAAGGCCGTCACCGGAGGCACCACCAAATGCGTCACGTATCGCCAAGGATGCCCTTGCTTGCGGCGTGGATCGCGCGCCCGCACGCCGCGGTCCTCGCGGCGATGAGCAGGCTCTTGGATGCTCAACCTGCGCTCGCCGCCGCCGTTCAGCAAGACCTCGAGGCCGGCCGCCCAACCAACGCGCGGACGGAACCTCCCGGGTTGACCGGCGAGCAGACGCTCCGGTTCCTGCTGGTGCGCCAACTGACTGGTGCGCCAACTGACGGGCTGGACCTACACCGAATTGGCGTTCCACCTCGCGGACTCGCGGACATATCGGGCCTTCTGCCGGGTGGGGGCGCTGGTGGCCCCCCGTCGAAGCCCGCCTTGACCGCCACGCTCCGGCGCGTACGGCCCACGACCCTGGCGGCGCTCAACACGCAGCCCGTCACGAGCCCCACCGCCCGTGCGATCGAACGCGCGCAGACAGTCCGCATGGACGCGACCGTGGTGCCCGTGGCCATCCATCCGCCGACTGATTCCAGTCTGCTGCTGGATGCGGTGCGCGTGCTCGATCCCGGCCTACGGCAGAGTGAGGCCGTCGCGGGCTTCATCGCGTATCATCGGCATCTCCGGCGGGCCAAGCGTCGGGCCGTGGAGATCCCGCACCTCCCGCTGCACGCGGGGCCGCGCCGGCGCCAGTGCTATCGGCAGTTGCTCCAGTACACGGCCGCGACCGCCAGCACCGTCTCACCTCGCCCCGGCCGGGCGAGCACTTCTTCGGCCATCGCTTCCTTGAGCACTGCGGCCTCCGCGGACGCCTGAGTCGGCGTCAACGCTACCGCGGCTCCCGCCTCCCTGCCGTCTTCCATCCCTGCCTCCCGTGAGGTGGGGGTAGGGAATTTCAAATGTCAGCAAGTAGGGAATTTCAAACGATCAATGACACCGATGTCTGTTTCGCCAAGAAACGGGGCCGGGTGAGTCCCAAGTCTAGTTGAAAAGAAGGTGGTGCCGCAGTACTAGAGTGTGAATCCCGGCAAGGATCTCCACTCATTCCTGAGGACACCACCCATGCGAACAGTACGAAGAAAGTCGGCGCCCAGCCAGCCGGCGCTGCCCGTTCCGGTTGAGGCGGCGGACGCTACCGCCGTGACGGTGGCCATGATCCAAGCGCTGATCCCGCTCGGGCTGCGGGCGGTCGAGGAGGCGTTGCAGGCCGAGGTCGCCGTGTTGGCGGGCCCCCGATATGCGCGCGAGACGGGGCCCTCCCCCGTAGTGCGGTGGGGCGCCCAGCGCGGCTCGGTGTATCTGGCCGATCAGAAGCTGCCGATTGAGGTGCCGCGGGTGCGCGATCGCGCGGCGGGGGCGGAACTGCCGCTGGCGACGTATGCGGCGCTGCAGACGCCGCGCGGCCACGACGTGGGGCTCTTTCGGCGCGTGTTGGGCGGGCTCTCGTGTCGGGCGTACGAAGGCGCCGCCGAGGCGGTGCCGGAAGCATTCGGCTTGGCCCGCACGAGCGTGTCGCGGCGGTTCATCCGGGCCAGTGCGCGGGAGCTCAAGCGGCTCCAGGACCGGCGGCTCGACGACGCGGCGTGGCTGGTGCTGGTGCTCGACGGCAAGACGTTCGCCGGCGATCAGCTCGTGGTCGCCCTGGGCGTCACGGCCACCGGGGAGAAGCGGATCCTGGGCCTGGTGCAGACGGCCAGCGAGAATCGACGCGTGCTGGCGCGCTTCCTGCGCGAGTTGGGGGAGCGCGGCTTCCCCCTCGACCAGCCGTTGCTCGCGGTGCTGGACGGCGCGAAGGGCCTGCGGGCGGCGGTGCGCGAGGTGTTCGGGGACGTGCCGGTGCAGCGCTGCCAGTGGCACAAGCGGGAGAACGTGGTGGGCTATCTGGCCAAACAGGAGCAGCCGACCTGGCGGCGGAAACTGCAGGCCGCGTACGCGCAGCCGAGCTACGCGGCGGCGAAACGCGCGCTCACGCGGCTGCAACACGAGCTCCAGCTCCGGAACGCCTCCGCCGCGGCCAGTCTCGCCGAAGGGCTGGAGGAGACGCTCACGCTGCATCGGCTCGGCGTCGCATCCGAACTCAGCGTGAGCTTCAAAACGACGAACCTGATCGAGAGCGTGATGGCGCGCCTCGAAGCGAAGACGCATCGCGTGACCCGCTGGCGCACGAGCGATCAGAAACTCCGCTGGTGTGCGGCGGCACTCTGGGCGATGGAGCGGCACTTCCGGCGGGTGAAAGGCTATCGCCATCTGCCCTTGCTGAAACAGGCGCTCACCACCAAACTCGTATCATCCCCGGCGGCTGCGGCCTGAGCCGCCTCTCCGCGACACTACCTGAATTTCAACTAAGCTCGGGACAGACCCAACGGGGCCTCGCCGTGTGCGACATGGTCCGGAGTGCGTGGGTGTACGACCGGCTCCGCCGCTTTCGCGCCGGGATCGAGAGCGGGATTTCCTTCTTGAAACGCGTCTTCGGCTTGGCCCGGTGCATCTGGAAAGGGGCTGCGGGCTTTCACGCGCAGGTGCGAACAGCGGTGCTCGCGGGGAATCTCCTCGTCCTCGCCCGCGCCCAACTCCGCTGACCGCAACCGGGGATCACGCCGGGGCGCGCGAGTCTCGCGCGCACTTCGCCATCCTCGCGATCGTCGGGCCGCGGGCCCTTCCCGGGCTGGAGCCACGCGCCTCCGCAGCCCGTCGCCAATTCACCCGACTTCAACCACTTTCGTGGGCATTCATCGCCTCCTGAGACGTCCGACATGGCAGTTTCAGGATGGAGACTAGGTAGTGGCCGGCGCCGGCGCACGCCGTCGCGGCCCCGATCCCCCTACTCCGCCCGCAACATCCGCACCACCGACACCCGCGTCGCCCGGTACGCCGGCGGCATCGCCGCCAGCGCCGCGATGGCCGCCGTCGCCATCAGCCCCCACCCGTACGAGCCCGGGTCCAGCGCCGGCACGCCGAACAGCTTCGACGCGAACAGCCGGCTCACCGCCACCGCACCGCCGGTGCCGGCCACCATGCCCACCGCCACCGGAACGAAGCCGCGCGCCAGCACGTGCCGCACGATGCGCCGGGGGCCGGCGCCGAGCGCGGCGCGAATGGCGATCTCGCGCTCGCTCGCCGCCACCACGTTGGCGAGCACGCCGTACAACCCGATCGCCGCCAGCGCGATGCCGAGCACGCCGAGCGTCGTCGCGACCACGGCCATGATGCGCTGGGCCGCGAACTGCAGGTCCACCACCGCCCGCGCGCTGCGCGCATCGTACAGCGGCACGTCGGGCGCCACGCCGGCCATCACGCGCTCCACCGCGGCGCGCGCGGACGACGGCGCGCCCCCCGCGGTGCGCACGTAGATGCTCAACGGCTCGCCCAGCGGACTCCCGGCCAGCGGATGGAAGATCGTCGGCGGCGGGTCGCGGGTGAGATCGCTGAGCTTCACGTCGGCCACCACCGCCGCGATGCGGAGCGCCGCCTTGCCGCGGCCCATCACCACGTGTCCGATCGCCGCCGCCGGCGCCAGATCGGGATACAGCGCGCGCAGCATGCCCCGCGTGATCACCACCGTGCCGCTGTCGGCCCGCCACGCCCGGTCGCCGGCCAGCACCTGCACGCCCAGCGCCTGCAGGAATCCCGGCGTCACGTAATACCCCGCCCCCACCACCTGCCGGCGCGGGTCGGTCTCGCCGGGGCGGCCCAGCCAATCGGTGACGTACTGGCTGCGCAGCGGGGCCGGCGTCACGGCGCCCGCCGCCGCCACCCCCGGCGTCTCGCGCAGCCGCGCCTCCACCGCGAGCGCCATGCGCCCGGTGCGCGCCGCGTCGTAGCCGTGCAGCTGCGGATCGGCCTGCACGGTGAACAGCCGCGCCGGCGAGAAGCCGAGGTCCACGCGCTGCAGGTTGGCCACGGTGCGCCCCAGCAGCATCGCCGCCACCAGCAGCACCACCGACAGCGCCACCTGCAGCGACACGAGCGCCGAGCGGAAGCGCTGCCCCTCGGCGCCGGCACCGCCGCGCCGCGCCAGATGCTCCAGCGGACGCCAGCGGCGCAGCGCCGCCGGGCGCAGGAACGCCACCAGCGTCACCAGGAACGACGTCGCGGTCACGAAGCCCACCACGCGCGCGTCCACGTGCAGTCCCTGCAGCGAGGCGCCGAACTCGCTGAGCTGCGTGCCCTCGAACCAGCGGCTGCCCGCCATCACCAGCAGCAGCGCCACCGCGCCCCCGCAGGCGGCGAGCATCAGCGTCTCCACGAACAGCCCGCGCACCATGCGGCCGCGCGTGGCCCCCAGCGCCACCCGCACCGCCATCGCGCCGCGGCGGCGCACCGCGTGCGCGAGCGCCAGGTTGGTGAGGTTGGCCACGGCCAGGCAGAGCAGCAGCGCCGCGGCGCCCATGAGCAGCCCCAGCGTCTGCCGCGCCGACGCCCGCACCGCCGGGTCGAGCCCCACGCCCGGGTAGGCCTGGAACTCGAAGATCATGGCGGTATACGAATGCCGCTGGAATTCCTGGCGCTCGGCGACGATCACGGCGTTGGCCGCCGTCTCCACCCGAGCCGGCGTGGCGCCCGGCGCCAGCCGCCCGATCATCCGCTCCCAGATCGCGAATCCGCGGTCGCCCCGCGCCCCGGGGGGCGCCGAGGGTTCGATCACGGAGATCGCCGCCGGCGGGAGCCAGAGCAGCGGACGGCCCGGCAGCTCGGCGCCGCGGAAGCCGGGTTCCATCACCCCGACCACGCGCAGCAGGGTGCCGTTCACGCGCACGTCGGAGCCCACCACGGTGGCCGGATTCTCGGCGAGGCCGCGGGCGAACTCGTACGCCACCACGGCGGTGCGCGGGGCGCCCGTCGCGTCGCCGGCGTCGAAGCCGCGGCCGGCAAGGGGGCGGGCGCCGAGCAGGCGGAAGTAGTCGGTCGTCACCAGCTCGGCGGCCACGCGGCGCGGTGGGGCGGCGCCCACCCGCGCGTCCACGTCCACCGGCGTCATCGCCGCCAGTTCGTTCACACTGCCCAGCCGCTCGCGCAGGGTGGCGAGGTCGGGCTGGGAGATGCGCCAGTCCACGTGGGAGCCGCGTCCGCCGTGCATGCCCAGGCGCAGGGTGAACAGATCGCCGGCGTGGCGCACGCCGGGCACGGGGCGCAGCAGCACCCAGTTGGCGGCGCCGTACACCGTGGCCAGCACGCCGGTGGCCATGGCGAGCGTGAGCATGAAGGTGAGCGTGAAGGCGGGCGACCGGCGCAGGGCGCGGGCGGAGATGCGGGCGTCGGAGAGCACGGAGTCGAGCGTGGCGCGGCGCGGGCGGGGGATGGCGCGCGGGAGCCAGCGGGTGGGGAGCACGCGGAGGGCGAAGCCGAGCGCCTGGCGGGCGAGCCAGCGGTTGGCGGGGCGGCGTCCGCGGGTGCGGGCGCGCTCGGCCCAGAGCAGCGCCAGCTCGCGGGCCAGGTCGCGGTCGCGGCGGGGGAGCGAGACGCGGATGAGGGCCATCCAGAGTCGCGGCGGGCGCGGTTCGCGGGCGGGGGATGCGGGCGTCATGTCAGCCGTTCCCGGCGAGCACGTTGAGCCCGTCCCAGAGGTTGACCAGGCGGCGGCGCGCCTCGCGGGCCATGTGGAGGCCGGCGGGGGTGACGCGCACGTGGCGGCGCTGGCGGCGTTCGCCCAGGTGGGTGGCGCGCTGGAGGCGGGTGGCCACGAGCCCGGCGCGTTCGAGGCGGCGGAGGGCGATGTAGACGGCGGCGGCGGAGAGTTCGCGTCCGGTGCGGGCCTCGAGTTCGGTGAGGATGGAGGTGGTGTAGGCGTCGTCGCCCAGGCGCAGGGCGGCGAGCAGCACGTGGTGTTCGAACTCTCCGAGCGTGGACTTGTCGGACACGGGTCCCCCGGTGGTGTGAACCAGTAGCGATGTTAGTGCTTGCCGGGTGGGGGTGTCAAGGTGGGGGGGCGGCTACCGGCCAGAATTGGCGACGCGATTGCGTGCCTCAACAAGATCACGTGTGCCGGGGCGAGTTCGCCAAAGACGACCGTCGCCGGTGGGAAGGCGACACCTCAACACACGCTCGCGGCGATCAGGGCGAGCCAGGTGTAGTCGATCGGGAAGTTCTTCGCAGGTCGTAGAAGCGCCAAGCTGGGGTTGTCTGGACCCTCAACCGGCAACCGTCAGAGGACCTGTGCATACCCACAAGAATGCACGGCTCAGCTACGCGCGGCGACCTCCGCCGCGCACATCTCCAGCCGCCGAAGGTTCAGTCCGCGATAGTCGTCCTCGGCGTTGCCTTCACAAGGCATCGCGTACCGCGACGGCCGCTGCGACCAGGTCATCCACCAACCGCTCATCGAGTTCGACCGCCCCTTCATACTCGGCCTGATTCCGCATGCCGTGACGCTTGGCGAGCAGGCGCCAGCTGGCCGTGGGCGGGCGGAGCGTGTGCGGGAGGCACCGAAGCACCACGTATCTGTTATCCGGGCCGGTAGCCAGCGCGGCGCAGCGCCGCGAGCGACAGCGCGTCGCGGCATTGTACGCGAGATCGAACCGGCTCTCCAGCGAGAGCGACGGGTTCGCCGCGTCCGCAAGCCGCGCATTGCCGGACGCACGAAGACCCTCGACCTCGGACTCCGACGGTGCCTCAGGCTTGAGCGCGCCGGTCCGGACGAGGTTCTCCAGTTCAGTCGAGGTCACTGTCGCTACCGATCACGAACAGCCTCGGCCCCGACATCACCCGCGACACGAAGGAGTTCTTCTTCGCACGTTTCGCCCGCCAATCGCTACGCGACAGGAGCGTCGGATTCACCGGCCGGCTCAGCATCGCCTCCGCGGCCGAGAGCGCCTCGAACACCTGAGCGTGACGCAGCGAGTCCGACACGATCATGAGGTCGACGTCGCTCGCCGGGCGGTCGGTGCCCTTGGCCACGGAGCCGTGACGAACGCCGCCCGGACCCTGGACGCGTCCGGAGCCAGAACCTGATCCGCTCCACAAGCGCGTCAGTTTCTGGACCAGTCCCCGCAGTTCCGCGAACACCGGCGAATGCGCATTCGCCTGGTAGTGTTTCTGATTTCCGATGGCGGTCACCGTCACGAGACCCGCGTCGGCGAGGCGAGCCAACTGCCGATGGACGGCGCCCGTGCCACCGTGCGCCAGACGGATGAGCTCGGCGCCCTGATAGCGGCGCGTCGGTTGACCGAACAGCAGTGCCAGCACGCGGGCTTGTACCGGCGTGAAGAGCGCCGAGGCGAGGCCCGTCGAGCGAGCCGATCCAGTCGTTCCCATAATGGGTATGATTATTCCCATTTTGGGAATTACGCAAGGTGCCGGGTGCATGTGCCATCGTAGCCCTGAGGGGGAACCGATGCGTCACCCTTTCAGCGCGGCGTGGCCAGGGCGGCGCGGCATTTGGGCTTGGGACGGGCGTGGCCCGGGTCCCCAAAACTGATCCGCTCCAGAGTGTCAGTTTCTGAGAGTTCTGATGCGAGGTAGGTAGTGGCCGGCGCCCGCGTACGCCGCCGGTGGTTGCAGCCCCAAGCTGGTGTGGGGCCTCGGCCTCACCGCTGAATGGCGTAGGCGGCGTCGTACCCGCCGAGAAAGAGGGTGTCGTGGCTGGCTCGTGGCCCGTGAGCGAAGAAGCCGACCGGCGCTTCGCGGAGCCAGCGTCGGCTGCCCGTCTGGAGATCGTAGGCTGCCAGCCTTCCATTGCTGAACACCACGTACGCGAACGCCGAGTCGCTGGTCAGCTCGGCGTCGAACGGGGATCCCTGATCCGATCTCGCCGTCCAGAGTGCGGCACCGTCGGCGAGCGCGAAGCCGGAGACGAGGTCCGGGCCCGGCGAGGCCACCACGAGCACGGAACCGGAGGCGGTCATCCATCGCAGCGACAGCATTTCGGCGGTGTCCGGGACTACGGGCGGAATCGTCCACTGCGGCGTGCCCGTCGCGGCGTCGAGCCCCACGACCCGACCGTCGAGCAGCGAGACGACGAACAGGGCGCGCCCGGATGCATCCGGCGTCGTCAGCACGCCGTTCACCGTGCCCGTGGATGAGGGGCCGACCTGCGATGGCGCGTACGACCAGACCACGGCGCCGGTAGCCGCATCCAGCGCGTACACCCGTCCCGAGTACCGGGGCCCGTCGTATTTCACGTCCACGTACACGCGGCCGTCGCGGACGGCCATGATCCGCATCTGCGTGTCGCCGCTGGGGAGGATGTCGGTGCGCCAGGTCTGGCGGCCGGTGCCGGCGTCCAGTGCGAACACGGCGCCGATCACCGAACCCGCATATATCCGCGCACCGTCCGTCCTGAATGGATAGATGCCCGCGCCGGGGTTGACGGCCAGGGTATCGCCGAACACCCACTCGATGGCGCCGGTGGCAGGGTCGAGGCCGAAGAGCTGGCTGTCGCCGAAGACCACCGTCGATGCGGCGCGGACCGGTACATCCTGCGTCACGATATTGCTGCCGGGGATCCCGGAACGCGTGATCCAGCGAACGGCGCCGGAGACGCGATCGACGGCGGCAAAGCGGTGGTCGCGCAGCGAGAAGAAGACGGTGGCGCTGTCGAGCGCCGGGGGGCCGAGCGCCGGGACGTCGGCACGCCAGAACACATGAGCCGCCCCCACTCCGCTCGAACCGTCGGGCGCGACCAGGTCGCACCCCGTGCCCGCGGCCGCGATCGTCAGCGTGAGGGCGGCCACTCGGCCCATGGCCGGCAGCTTCCGGCGTGCGGCCGCCGGCCGGCGGGGTGACGCTCCATATACTCCCGCACTCGCGGGCGTCGACGTGTCGCGTGCCATGACCAATCCTACACTGGCGGCTCCGGGGCGCTTGTGCAATCGAGCCGCCGCGGGGCGAATCCCGCCGGCATCTGCTACCCCGTGGTCGCGCTGCCGTACCGCACGAACCTCCACCTACGGTCGGTGAGCGCGACGTAGATGCCAACGTCCGTCCCCTGAACCTCGGTGCGGCCCGCGGCGCGGGCGTGCGTCCAGCGCAGGCTAACCAGCACCCGGAGCTCCCCAGGCCGAGCGCCCATGCGGTCGACGGAATCGATGGCGAAGTAGATGCCGTCACCGGCCACCGGGCAGCGGACGCCGGCCGAGTCGCACGCCACCGCCGCCGCATGCGGCATGGCGGTGGCGGGACGCCCGGGCAGGATCGCCGCCGCCGTGAGGGCGGAGCCGGCGGGGCCGAAGGCGGCGCGGGTCTTGCCGAGGTCGACGACGATCCGCCGCCGGTGGATGGGGCGGCGATCGAGGGATCCCGTATCCGGCACGAGCGTGGCGGCCGCCACCCGCGCAATGGCGCCCGCGTCGGCGGCGGTGAGGCGCGGCCCCTGCAGCAGCACGATGCCCATCGCGATGGCTAGCCACATAGCGCGTGTCCCTGGCGTGAGGTGCCGGCCGTTGGCGGCGGCTACTCCTGGGCCACGACGTCGACCGGGTAGCTCTCGCGGGCGCGGGACCGGTGGAGCATGCGGACCACGAGAACGCTGGCCTCGTACAGCAGGTAGAGGGGCACGGCGAGGGCGAGGGTGGACCAGACCATGTCGCCGGGGGTGATGATGGCGCTCACGACGAGGACGGCGACGAAGGCGTGGCGGCGGTAGTGGCTGAGGGTCTTGGGGGAGAGGATGCCGAGCGCGCCGAGGGCGACGATGGCCATGGGGAGTTCGAAGCCGGCGCCGAAGGCGAACATGAGGGAGAAGACGAAGTCGAAGTAGTCGTGGACGCTGAGCATGGGGTGCAGCCAGCCGCTGCCGAAGCCGATGAGCCAGGGGAGGGCGAGGGGGAGCACGACCCAGAAGGAGAGGGCGGCGCCGGCGAGGAAGAGGAGCACGCCGGCGATGAGGACGCCCACCACGACGCGTTTCTCGCGCTTGTAGAGGGCCGGGGAGAGGAAGGCCCAGGCCTGGTAGAGGATGACGGGGAGAGCGAGCATGACGCCGAAGGCGACGCCGCCGTCGAGGGTGACGTTGAAGGCGTCGGTGGGATGGGTGTAGATGAGCTGGTCGCCGCCGAGGTAGGGGGCGGCGGGTCTCACGAGCAGGGCCATGAGGTTGAACTTGGTCACGACGATGAGCCCGACGACCGTGCCGACGGCGAGGGCACCGATGGCCCAGACGAGACGCCAGCGAAGTTCCTCGAGGTGGTCGAGGAAGGGCATTTCGCGATCGGACACTTTCCGGCGTTTGAAGGGCATCTATCGCTTAGTCAGATACAGAGCTTGGACACTAAGACACTCCGTTCGGGAAAGCTGGTAGCCGAACCAGTCGGTGTCGAGTGAGGCTGAAGCCAAACCATTCCAGCCGCAGGATTCTGGTACATGCTGTGCAGCCGACCTCGGATAGCCTAGCGGAATCGTACCGACGAGCTCATACTGGGACGCTCATTTCACATTGGGTTCGTACATTCGGCGATCGCACGCCTCATGACAAACACCATGCGAGCAACACTTTACTTGGAAACACTCGGCGTCGCCACCATCCGGGTTGGCAGTCGCCATGTCCCGCCCAGTGCTGCGCGAGTGTTTGGCCTTCTGCTATTCATGATCGCCGAATCAGGGCGGAGGGTCCCCCGTAGGGACCTTCAGGAAATGTTCTTCCCCGGCCAAACAGATGCTTCCTCGGCTCACAACTTGCGGCAACTGCTTTATAGGGTGCGCGGGCTGGGAACTCCGCTCACGACTGCACATCAGACGGTCGCACTGGACGCTGAAGGAGCTGACAACGACTACTCCTTGCTTTGCAGAGGAGGTGAACTCACTCCAGCTATTACAAAGGCAATCAGAAATGGGATCTTGCCGGGGTATACCCCAACCTTTTCGCGAACTTTCGCGCATTGGGTTGAAGAACTTCGCGCACGAATCCAGAATGTGGTTGTGCCTCGTCTGGTCACGGAGCTAAGCACCCTGCGCAAAGCCGGTCGGTGGGGACACATAGAGCCGATCGCCACCGCCTGCCTTTCGATTGACCCCTTAAACGACGAAGCAACGCTTGCCCTTGCAGAATCGCTGGCATTGAGCGGAAGAAAAGCAGCCGCGGTGAAACTGCTGGATTCCTATCTCGAGGACACTCGCCCGTACGGCAAGGACCTGCGACTCTCTGCCACGCTGCTGCGCACCCGAATTTCAGAATACGTTCCCACCGAATATCGGCGCATAGGGACGGGGCCATTCGTCGGACGCGACAATGAGATATCCGAGCTTTGGCGTCGCTATCAAGCGGCCAAAGACGGAACGCCTCATGCCGTGGTTGTACATGGCGAGCCCGGGATTGGAAAGACTCGCCTAGGAACGGAATTTCTCAGAACGGCCGCGTTGGACGGCGCAAGTTGCCTAAAGGCCGAATGCGCACCGCGGGATATTCGCCGCCCGTTCGGTGTCTTCGTAGACCTTGTGCCAAAACTACTTGACGCCCCCGGCGGTCTTGGAGTCGCACCGGCTGCTATGAGACACCTCAAGCGCCTTACCGCGCCCGCCCTAGCGGCAGCCATCGGCAGCACTGACGCGGATCCGCGGCATCTCTTCAATACCGTCGTCGGCGCGATCGTAGATCTCGTCGACTCCGTCGCGGAAGAACAGCCTGTGGTCATCCTCGTGGACGACGCGCAATACATGGATCCGGCATCCGCGTTGGTCTCGACCGAGCTCGCTAGTTCCAGAACGCGGCGCCGGTGTATGATCCTCTTCACCTCGCGCACGAAATCTGCGGCGTGGGAAGACTTCCCCGAAGGTGATGGAGTGAGCTGGCTCCGGCTCCGTCCCCTAGACAGATCGTCAGCTCGACGGCTCTGCGAGGCGCTTTCCCGCTCGCAGGGCGACCTCGTTGGCTCTGCCGCAACTACGCGGCGGCTGGACTTGGCTGGTGGAAATCCGCTCTTCCTGCGCTTGCTGATGATGGAAGCGGCGGCCTCCGGCCGAGAAAGCCTACCTTCGTCACTTACAGACCTTCTAACTGAAAGGGTCCTTCGCCTTGCAGACTCTACCTTGCGTGCATTTGTCGCTTCAGTGCTCTTGGGAAGGCATTGCCGCTCGGATCGCCTCGCGCGCGTCGCCGGCCTAACGGAGCGAGAACTCCTTGCTTCGATCCAATACCTTGAGAACCAGGGCTTCTTGGAAGCCGAGGGCACGGACATTCGCAGCGCACACCCCATGCTATCCCAGACTGCGCTCGGCGAATTTCCTCCAGTAACGAGACGGCTCATGCATGCCACAGCGGCGATGCTTTTGCAGGCAGAGGCCGAGCCGCAGCACAACATCGGAATGCTATGGGACGCCGCCGAACACTGGCATCACGCTGGCTCTACGGACAAGGCTGTTGCGCTGCTCCGCTCCTGCGCCGACTACTGCGTGGATATCGGCCAACCCAAGGTCGCGTGCCAGCTGCTTCAAAGAGCGCTCGTGATCGGATCTTCGTCTGATCGCCCCTTGCTCCTCAGAATGATTATCGCTGCAGCACGCGTCGCCGAGGACTATTCCCTGCTTCGCGAGTCAGTTCGGCGGCATAGGCATCTCACGTTCGAGGACTCACCCGCTAGCACGCACGACGACCTAGAGCTTGACGCGATCCAAGCCGAGCGATTCGATGGCAAGTCGCTCTTAGAACTTGTGCCAACGCTTAGACGTTGCGTCTCTGCGCCCACTGCCTCCGCATCCCATCGTCTGAGAGCGGCATGTCAACTCATTGCCGCGCACGATCTGGCCCTGGACGCTCAAGCAGCTCAAGCTACTCACAACTTGGTCGCGCAGATCCCGTGCCCTGCGGACAAGGACGTCCTACACCGGCGGCGGGCGGAAATGCTCTTCCATGCATTTGCTGGCGATCCAAATGCCGGCATTCGCGAAGGGTGGGAACTCTTGGGCATGGTGAACCATGAGACTCCGTCTGCCCTTGCAGTCCGCCTACGAGTCGATGCGGCCCTGAGCCTGTTTCGATGCGGACGAACTGGCGACGGTACCGCCGCTCTGAAGCGAGCCTTCGACACCGCACGCGGACTCGGGATGGTTTCGACGCTCATCGATGCTTCGAGCATTCTCGCCTGGATGTACCGCATGATGCGAAACATTCCGGCGCACACTGAATGGGATCGCGAGTCGGACCGACTCTACTCAGACCGTGGACTGCGGAAGGGAAGAATTTCCCACTATTTGTCCAACAAGATTGAGTTCTCACTTGAGCAAAGTGATCCGGGCACAGCCCGTCACTGGCTACAATTGGCAAATGCTCACTACTCCGAGATCACGACACCGAGGAGCCGGATACTGGCCCTAGCATTCTCTCTACGGATTAAGCAATTGGAACCCGGCACGCCCGAAGGCATTGCATCGCTGCAATCGCTCGCGGAGGAACATGACCGCGGCAAGCGCTGCGGACTTCACGACAATTTCACGGAGTCGTACTGGCATGAACTTGCGCGTGCCGGGTATCTCGGCCAAGCAAATGCCATGCTCCTGCAATATGTGAAGTCAGAAAGGCGCGATCGATTCCCACTCGCCCCTCCACTACAAGCGATTATCGAAACCCAGGGCCTGGAGCTTGTTCGACGATAGGCGCAAGCACCAAGCCCCGATATTGGGGATGGAATGCGACCCGATTCGGCGACGGGGCATCAACTCACGCTTTGTTGAACTCCACGGACAAGACTCAGATTCGCCCGAATTCCACTGACGCTCACGGGCGGCGCAAATAGGGTCTTCCAAGTTGGGCTTCCCAGGACTCTATCTGCCATGCCCGGATCAAACTGCGTTCCCCGGCAGCGCACAATTTCTTGGCGAATTTGCTCCGCGCTCAGGGCCGCACGATACGGCCGCTCTGTGGCCATAGCGTCAATTGTGTCGGCGAACCTGATGATGCGTGCCGCGAGGGGAATCTCCTCGCCGGAGAGTGCGTCAGGGTATCCCGATCCGTCCCAATTCTCATGGTGATGACGAACTGCCGACACCAACTCTCGCAGCCGACTCATCGTCGCAACAAGCTCGGCCCCATCCGACGGATGTTCTTGCATTATGCGCCACTCGTCGGCAGTGAGCCGGTCTGCCTTGCTCAGGATCTGCCCGTATTTCTCATGGATCTTCCCAATGTCATGGAGCAGCGCGGCTCGCCCAACGAGGGCCACCTCTCGAGCCGGCATGCCAAGCAGCCGTGCGATTGCGACTGAGTACTGCTGGACTCTCCGAGAATGACCCGAAGTGTACGGGTCTCGGGCTTCGATCGACTTCACCATCAATTCGAGGAGCTCCTGGTTGGTGCGTTCAAGCTCCAAATTTGTCCTATGCAGTTGGCGCAATCCTACCATCGGCACCCAAATCACAGCCGGTGCAATAGCACCATACGCAGCGTAAAGCCACGCGAACAAGAAGACGATCGGGCTGGCAAGTAGGTCGATGCCGATCGTGGAAAGCTTCACGTCGCGCCACACCGAGAGAGTAGACTCACCATCACCGACGCCGATGAACATGCTGACAATGATGGTATTTACGGCAAACGAAAGCGCGTAAGCGCTAACCGCCGGCAGCCCCATCCTACCTGTAAGGTCGGCAAGACTCTCGTGAGAGAGCGCGAGAAAGCTTTCGCCCCCCAATCCGCGATAAGCCAAAATCGCCACGGTGAGCGTCAGCGCCTGTTGAGAGACGTTGAAAATTAGGGCCTCTGCACGGGTTCGATGACTTAGCTGCACGATACCCGCGACGATCACAATCGCGACAACAGAAACCCAATGCGGAGCTACCAACGCGCTCGCAAGATAAGGGATGAAAGCAATCGATCCCCGAGCTCCGTGCGGCAGCAGAAACGCCAGCATTTCCGCAACCATTGCGAAGGCAGCAAGCAGGACCACCGCATTCAGGGCGCCGGCTGGGATGGGAGTTGCCGTCCAGTAGAGCAACACGCCCGCTGCCGCGGCTACGCACGCGACGATCAAGGCAAAGCCGAGCTGTCGATTCCGCATACTCGATAATGAGGTGTTTAGGAGACCCCCTCTCCCCGCCCTAGAGTGCCGTGATCCACCCGCCGAATGCGAATGAAAGCAGACTCATGAGGTATGTCATTTAGCGTCACCTCCCTTTTCACTGAGTCACTGCGCTGTTCTGCAGTGCTCCGCTGAGGTTGGCTCCGCTCAACTACCTTGGGGAATAAAAATTCCTCCGCTCGTCTTCGCTTTACGAGGGAGGGGGTCACAGTTTTTAGAGGTAGGTTTCCGGCTTGGTCCCGTGTTGCGTAGGTCCAGGCGCCGCCACGCGTCGTCGCGCGCCCTGCGCTGCCCCTACGTCACTTTTCGCTGTACTCCACCCACCGGTTCGTTGCATCGAGCACGGCCAGCACCGCCGCCGTCTCCATGCTGTCCTTCACCTCCGCCGTCCCGTTGAGCAATACCGTATCACGCTCGAAGCGCGCCGTGATGCCCACGAACACGAACTCGTGATCGAACGCCCCAAGCGCCATGCACCCGTGCAACCCCAGCAACCCCACCGCCTCCCCCTCACTCCGCATGATCGCCTGCAACGCCGCCTTCGCCGCCAGCTCCACCCGCAACCGCGGACTCTCCAGACCGTCGGCTTCGCCCACGTAGGACGCGTCACCCTTCCTCAGGGTAACCCGGCAGGTCACACCGCTGCTCCGCGACCGCCGCACCTCGATGTCGTCAAAGTACAACCGCCGCCGCCTCAGGTCCGGTACCGGCGTCACAACCGCCGCCACCGCCTGCGGCGTTTCTTCGGTAACCCGCCGGCTGGTGTCGCGCGTGGTCGCCACCGAAATCTTCTTGTGGCTCACCCGCATCCCCAGCTGCGCCATCAACGCGCTCTCCACGTTCCGTACCGTCGCCTTGGGCGCCACCTCGTCCGTGGTCAGCAGGTGGATCTCCTCCACCGCCCCGCTCACCCCCGCCACGATGCGCACCGAGATCACTCCCGGCAGCGTGGACAGCAGGTCCTCGGCTCGCGAAATGGGAAGCACGCTCCCCGCAATGGGAGAGGGGCCGCTGGACGATGAGGTATTGACAGGCACGGACAACGCGGCTCCGGCTAGCTGGGTGATGGCCATGTTGTGAATTCGCAGATCGCTCCAACTCGAACCACACGCGATCGCTCGGGTGCTCCTGGCGTCAACCCGTTCTGGAGGAGGGCAACGCCAATATCGAGACGATCACCGCATACGGCAAGTCATGATGCGTCGGGCAACTGATACTCCTTGATCTTCCGGTACAGCGTGCGCTCGCCGATGCCGAGCATCTCCGCCGCCTTCCGCCGGTTTCCCCCCGTCTCCCGCAGCGCCGCCTCGATCACCCGCTGCTCCACCTGGGCCATCGACGTGCCCGGCGCAATCACCACCTCGTTGGGCGGCGGCTCCGCCCCCGGCGGCTCGATGGCCCCCACGTGCGGCCCCCGCCCCTCCCCACCGGTTATCTCCCCCAGCCACCCCGCCACCCCCGGCCCCACCCGGTCCCGCTCGGCATCCAACCGGTGCCGAAGCTCTTCCACCTGCAATTTCAGTTCCAGAAGACTGCGAACGATGAATTCCAGCTCCTGGCCGGCCCCGCCGTCGGCCCCGGCCGCGCCCCATCCGGGGCATCCGCACCGGCAGCAACCGCGCCGAGCCCCCGTCGCGGATCTGCCGCGGCAGGTCGTCGGGCTCGATCTCCCGCCCCGGCGCCAGCACCACCATGCTGTCCACCAGGTTCTTGAGCTCCCGCACGTTGCCCGGCCAGGGATAGTCCACCAGCAGCTGCATGGCCTCCGCCGAGATGCCCAGGAACTCCCGCCCGTGCTCGGCCGAGAACTCGCGGATGAACTGCCGCACCAGGTAGGGAATGTCCGACTTCCGCGCCCGCAGCGGGGGCAGGTAGATGTTCAGCACGTTGAGACGGTAGAACAGGTCCCCCCGGAAGCTCCCCTCCTCCACCTGCTCCCGTAGTGGCCGGTTGGTGGCGGCAATCACCCGCACGTTCACCCGGATGGGCTGGGTGGCCCCCAGCCGCATCACCTCCCGGTCCTCCAGCACCCGCAGCAGCTTGACCTGCGTGGCCGGGGGGATGTCGCCGATCTCGTCCAGGAACAGGGTGCCCTCGTCGGCCAGTTCGAACCGCCCCAGCCGCCGCTCGGCCGCCCCGGTGAACGCCCCCTTTTCGTGCCCGAACAGCTCGCTCTCGAGCAGGGTTTCGGGCAGGGCCCCCACGTTCACGGCTATGAAGGGCTTGTTCTTACGGGGGCTCAGCCGGTGTAGCGCCCGCGCAACAAGCTCCTTGCCACTCCCGCTCTCCCCTTCCACCAAAACGGTGCTCGTGACCCCCGCCATCTGCTCGACCTTCACGAGCACCTCGCGCAGGGGCTCGCTCTCCCCCACCAGCCCCGTTTCGCGCTGCAGCCGGCGGCGCTCCAGCACCCGCTTCACCCCGCTCACCACGTCTTCCACGTCCACCGGCTTGTGGTAGATCTCCACGAACCCGGCGTTGCGCAGCCGCTCCAGCTGGGCGGGCTCGGTGATCGTGGTGAGCCCGATGCTCGGCACCCCGGCCCAGAGCTGGTCGCGCACCACGGCCAGCGTCTGCGGGTCGCCCAGGTCGCCGCTGAACACCATGATGTCGGGCTTTTCGCGGCGCAGCGCCGAGCGCATGTCGTCCAGCGGCGAGACGACGGCGGTGCGGATGCCGTCGGCCTCGAGCTGGGCGTTGAGCCGCACCGCCGGCTCGACGTCGTTGAGCGTGATGAGCACCGTCATTGGTGCCGTCCCTCCGGCGCCGGCGGCGCGCCGTGCCCCGCCGCCCGGCCGCGCACGATGGCCACCGCGTGGTCGACGATCGGCTCCAGCGCCGCCAGTCCGTCGCGCACGCCGCCCGTGGAGCCGGGCAGGTTGACCACGAGCGTGCGGGCGCGGATGCCGGCCGTGGCCCGCGACAGCGCGGCGCGGGGGAACTCCTTCACCACCGAGGCCCGCATCAGCTCGGTGAACCCCGGCGCCTCGCGCTCCAGCACGGCGCGCGTGGCCTCGGGGGTCACGTCGCGCGGGCTCAAGCCCGTGCCCCCGGTGGTGAGCACGAGGTCGGCAACGTCGCCGTCGCACCAGGCCAGGAGCCGGCGCACGATGGCGTCGGCGTCGTCGGGCACCACGGCGCGTTCGGCCACCGTGTAGCCGCGCCCGGTGGCCCAGTCGGCGGCGGCGGCGCCCGAGGTGTCGTCGCGCTCGCCGCGGCTGGCGGCGTCGGAGACGGTGAGCACGGCCACGCGCATGCTAGCGGTGCGTTCCGTTGGCGTAGAAGGGCAGCTTGACGATGGTGCCGGTGTAGCGCTTGCCGCGGATCTCCACCTCGAGCGTGTTGCCGGGCTTGGCGTGGGCGGTGGGCACGTAGGCGGTGCCGATGGCCTGGCCGGTGCTGGGGCTCAGGGTGCCGCTGCGCACCTCGCCGCTGGGCTTTCCGTCCACGAACACCGGGTAGCCGTGCCGCGGGAAGGCGCGGTCGGCGATCGTGAATCCGACGAGCTTCTTCGGCACCCCCTCGGCCTTCTGCTTCTCGAGCACGGGGCGGCCGGTGAAGTCGCCCTTCTTCATCTTCACGATCCAGCCGAGGTTGGCCTCGAGCGGGGTGACCGTGTCGTCGATGTCGTTGCCGTAGAGCGCCATCCCCATTTCGAGGCGCAGCGAGTCGCGGCAGCCGAGTCCGGTGGGGGTCACGCGCCCCGACTTCATGAGGGCGTTCCAGATGGCGGTGGCGTGGGCGGGGTCGAAGTAGAGTTCGAAGCCGTCCTCGCCGGTGTAGCCGGTGCGCGAGACGATGATGTCGTTCACGCCGGCCACGGTGCCCACGGCAAAGTGGTAGTAGCCGATGGATTCGAGGTCGACGCCGGTGAGCGGCTGGAGGATCTGCTGGGCGTCGGGGCCCTGCAGCGCCAGCAGCGCGATGCGGTCGCTGATGTCCTCGAGCTTCACGTCGAACTTCGCGAGCTGCCTGCTGATGTGGGCGAAGTCCTTGTCCTTGTTCGACGCGTTCACGACCATCATCAGGTGGTCGGCAAAGCGGTAGACGAGGCAGTCGTCCTCGAAGGTGCCGCGTTCGTTGAGGATGCCGGAGTAGTGCACCTGGCCCACGGCGAGGGCGGCGACGTCGTTGGTGGTCACGTGGTTCACGAACTCCACGGCCTGCGGTCCGGTGACCCGGAACTCGCCCATGTGGCTGACGTCGAACAGCCCGCACTTCTGGCGGACGGCGTTGTGCTCGGCGGTGATGCCGGTGGGGTACTGCACGGGCATCTCGAAGCCGGCAAAGGGGACCATCTTGGCGCCGAGTGCCACGTGGATGTCGTGGAAGGGCGTGCGCTTGAGCGTGGTGCTGCTATCGGTAGCGGTCATCGGACCTTGCTCGTGTGAGGGGGCCTGGATCGGCCGGGATTGTAATGTGCCAAGGTGGCAGGGCATTCGGTAGGCCGGGAGGCCCGGAAGTCGTAGGGAGGGTGCCCACGCCAGGTGAGGCACGCGCCGACGCGCGATCAGCGGTTGCCGGACTGGGGGGTGGGGGCCGGCGTGTCGACATTCCCCCGGTCGGCGCCCGCACCGTGCCATCGAGGCGGCGGGCGCCGGCGCGGACGCCATGCACGGGTGTCCGCGGCATACGGGATCCCGAAACGCAGGAGGAGTCGATGCGGTATCAAGCCCTCGCAGTCGCGGCCCTGCTGGCCGCCGCCTCGGCGGCGCAGGCGCAGCGCTCGTTCGCCCCGAAGTCCGGCCCCGAGATCCGGCCGCTGGTGGGCGCGTTCGTGCCGGTGGGCAACCAGGCCGACAACTTCAAGTCGGCGGTGCTCGTGGGCGGGCAGGTGGCCTTCGAGATGTCGAACAACTTCCACATTCTGGGCAGCTTCAACTGGGTGCCGCAGACGGTGAAGTTCACCGGGCTCACCACCGACGGCGCGGACATCTACCAGTACGATGCCGGCGTGGAGTTCAACCTCATCCGGTCGCTGAACCAGCACTGGTACTGGCGTCCCTTTGCCGGCCTCGGCGCCGGCGGCCGCACCTACCACTACTCGGCGGCGGGCGTGGGGAGCAAGAGCTGCACGGCGGGCTACGGCACGCTGGGCACGGAGTTCCAGCGCGGCATCTACGCCATCCGGCTGGAGGCGCGCGACAACATGAGCTGCTTCGAGAGCCCGATCACCGGTCTCAAGAAGACGAACAACGATCTGTCGTTCTCGATCGGCCTCGCGTATCACTTCTCGACTCACCGGTCTCAAGAAGACGAACAACGATCTGTCGTTCTCGATCGGCCTCGCGTATCACTTCTCGATGCGGTGATTACGCCGGGGGCCGGGGCGGGCGTTCGGCTCACAGCGAGTCGAGCGCCTGCTCCACCTGGGCGGCGTGTCCCGCCGGTTTCACCTTCTCGAATACGCGGGCGATCTTCCCCGCCCCGTCGATGACGAACGTGGTGCGCTCGACGCCCATGTACGTGCGCCCGTACATCGACTTCTCCTTCCAGACGCCGTACTTCTCGCACACCGCGTGGTCGGGGTCGGCGAGCAGGGTGAACGGCAGCTCGTACTTCGCCTTGAACTTCTGGTGGCTCTTCACCGAATCGGGCGAGATGCCGAGGATGACCGCCTTCGATTTGCGGAAGCGCGGAAAGGCGTCGCGGAACTCGCAGGCTTCGGTGGTGCAGCCGCTGGTGTCGTCCTTGGGATAGAAGTAGAGGACGACGGGGCGGCCCTTGAGATCGCGCAGCGCGAGGCGCTCGCCGGTATCGGTGTCGAGGGTGAAGGCGGGGGCTGACTTTCCGGTGGTGGGCATGGGCATGGGGTGCGGTCCGAGTTCGGCCGGGCCGGGCCGGCCGGCCGCTGCCCGCAATCTAACCGCGCCGGCGTGGGCCGCGGCGTGCGGTCGCTACAGATCGCGCCGCTGGAAATGGTAGATGGCGATCGCCAGGACCACCAGCAGATAGACGCCGGCGTATCCCACGGCCAGCCGGCTGGGGATCGACACATTGGCGAACGGCGAGAACGACAGCGAGCCGGCCAGCTGCGTCTGCATGTCGTACGCGGCGCGGCGCCACAGCGACTCGCCCGGCATGAGCAGGCTCGAGGCGACGCCGAGGGTGACGATGTGCACGCTCTGCGAGAATCCGCTCACCTGTTCGAGCCATCCGCCCATGAACGCCACGCCCTGCAGGCCCAGCACCAGCACGCCGTTGGTGAGGGTGGAGAACCAGGTGCCGAACATGAACGTGAGGGCGAGCGCCAGCGCGCACTCGAAGACGATGAGCAGCAGCCCCTGCAGCGGATGCTCGGGCAGCACGCCGGTGGTCGCGTGCGCCACCCAGATGGTGGCGGTGAAGGTCACGACCACGTAGGCCACGATCATGCCGAGGAAGCCGAGGAACTTGCCGATGAGAATCTGCCACCGCGCGATGGGTTTGGTGGCGATGGCGTGGATGGTGCCCGCGTCGATCTCGCCGGCGAGGGTGCCGATGGAGGTGAGGATCGTGAGCACCACGGCCAGCAGGTCACAGGTGTAGAGGCCGATCATGAGCATTCCGGCCTCCACCTGGTAGCGCACGAACGGGGACATGGCGCGCCCCTGGAATTCGGCCACCTGCAGGCGCATGGCCACGGCGAACACGATGAGGAGCAGCGCGCCGGCAATCAGCGCCGTCCAGAGGATCTTGCGGCGCACCGCTTCGCGCAGCGTGACGCCGGCCATGATCCAGATGCCCCTCATCGGCCGGCGTCCTCGCCCACGAGTTCCACGAAGACGTCCTCGAGCGAGGTCCGCTCCGGCGCCACGCGGAACACCTGGGCGCCGGCGCCCACGAGATGGCGCACGATGTCGGGCAGCACCGCCTCCGACGCCACGCCGAAGTGCAGCCGGTCGCCGTCGCGGCGCGCCGTGGAGGTCCAGGGCGAGAGGCCGGCCATCGCCTGGTCGGACACGCCGGCCGCATGCACGACCACGCGAAGGCCCTCGTGCCAGGCGTCGGCGAGGTCGCGGGTGGCGACGACGGTGCCGTCCTTGATGAACGCCACGCGGTCGCAGGTCACCTCGATCTCGCTGAGCAGGTGCGAGTTGAGGAACACCGTGGCGCCCCGTTCGCGCTCGGCGCGGAGCACATCGCGCACCATGCGCCGTCCCATGGGGTCGAGGCCCGACGTGGGCTCGTCGAGGAACACCAGATCGGGCTCGTGCACCAGCGCCTGCGCCAGCCCGATGCGCTGGAGCATGCCCTTCGAGAAGCCGCGCAGCACGCGATCGCGATGGGGGCCGAGCCCGACCATATCGAGCACCTCGGGCACCCGCGTGCGCAGGCGGCCGGCGTCCATGCCCGACAGGCGGCCGTGCAGGCGCACGAGCTCGGTGGCGGTCAGCCAATCGTAGAACCGAAAGTCCTCGGGAAGGAATCCGATGCGGCGCCGGACGGCGACGTCGCCCACCGGTTGCCCGAGCACGGTCGCGTGGCCGGCCGTGGGGCGCACGAGGCCGAGCAGCATCTTGATGGAGGTGCTCTTGCCGGCGCCGTTGGCGCCGAGAAAGCCGAAGATCTCGCCCCGCGGAACGGTGAGCGAGAGATCGGCCACGGCCACCTGCGCCCCGAACACCTTGCGGAGATTCCGCGTCTCGATGGCGGGGTCCGACGCGGCCATCAGCGGTGGCCGCCCGTGGCGGGGATCGACGCGGCGACGGCGAGCGCATCCGCCGAGTTCCCGTAGCCGGTGAGCGTGTACACGCGGCCGGCCGCGGCCCAGAGCAGTTCGTAGTTGGGGCCGCGACGCCCCGCCGTGTTGAGCAGCATGCCCGGGGCGCCGTTCACCGACACCGAGTCATAGGAGCGCATGAAGCGCGGCATGGTGAGCGCGAGCGCGGCGGCCCACGGCACGGCGCGCTGGAAGGCCGCCGCCTGGTCGGGGCTCATGCCGGCGATCTCGAGCGCGATGCCGGTGAGCTGCCCCATGTCGAGGCCCGGCGGCGCCTGCGCGGCGACGAACGGCCGCTGGGTGAGCACCAGGCAGTCGGCGCTGGCGGCACTCGGGGGCGGGCGCTGGGCGATCTGGTTGGTCAGCGTCTGCCCCTCTTCGGCCGGGCAGTGGCCATAGCGCGCGGTGACGGCGGCCGGCGTCTCGATGGTGAGCGGCGCGCCGTCGACCGACGCGGGGAGGTTCGCGCTCCCCTGCCCGGCCTCGGTCATGATCGTGCGCAGCCGGTTGCGGTTCACCGTCATCGTCACGGCGCGCGGCGTCTCGACGGCCAGCACCGGCCGGTCGGCGCGCGACGCGGGAAGGTCGGGCACGAAGCCGGCGAGGCGGGCCGCCGTCTCGCCGTCAGCGACCGCCGTATCCGCCGGCTCACGCGTCACCCGCACGTCCTGGGCGAGCATGCCGGCGATCGCGTCCTGCAGGCGGCGCGAACCCGTGGGGCCCGAGAACGCCGGAACGTTCACGCTCACCGCTTCGGGGCGGGCGATGCGGAGCGCGGCGAAGAACTGGTGGCGCGCCGTGCGACCGGACGCCGTGGCGCCCGTCCAGAGGACGAGCGCCACCGGCACGGCGACGAACCACCATCCCGAGCGGCCGCGGGCGTGGGTCATGCGCTATCTGCCCGGCGCGCGGTCACGCCGGATATCACGAACGCGGCGCGGTGCCCCCGCCCCCGCCCCCGCCACCGCCGCGGGGTTTCTTGGCGGCGGGCTTCCGCTCCGCAGCGGCTTCCTTGCGTTCGTCGGCGGCCGATTCGTGCGCGATCTTGCCCACCTGCTTCCCGGTCATCGCGTCGACGGCCACCTCGTCGATGCCGTCCTTGCCGGCGGTCTTCATGTCGAACGAGTAGATGAGCTTTCCGCCCTCGTTCTCGAGTTCGACGGCGGCGATGGTGGCGCCCGGCACGAGCTTTCGCGCCGTTGTCGCGGCCGCCGGCTCCTTCACCTTGGCGCGCTTGACGAGGGCCGGGGGCAGATCGCGCTTGTACGCCGGCTGCTGCGCGCTGGCCGACTGCTGCGCGCTTGCCGGGCCTGCCAGCAGCACACCGAGGGCGGCGGCCATGGGAATCCATCGCTTGGTCATCCGTGCTCCTTTGAAGAATTGCCCGTCGGCGCTCCGGTTGGATGCGCCGCACGCGAACACAGTATAGAGCGGAAAGCTGTCGGGGCCGTGACACGCGGACCGCGACCCCGGCGCACCCGCGGCGCACCCGCGGCCGGGGGGTTCCCCGATCCACGCCTCGCATCGAATCGGCGTCGGCGATGTCATCGGGGTGTCATGTAACGCGCACCGTGACAATTCACGGATGGCGCGGATTTCGCTCTTGCGACGCCCACGATTCCTGACGGCTGTCATCCAGGGTTCATTTTCGGCCGTGGCCATGGCGTTACCGCGTCATCGCCCGGCGCTCGCCGGTCCGTCACGTCGGGCGGGGTTCTTCCAAGCGGGAACCCTGGATGCGCCGAGTGCGGCGCGAGGAGACGAACGATGCGGTTACGATTGGCGATCGCGGTGCTCGTGGCCATGTCATTTCCGGTCGCGATGCGGGCGCAGGCGGCGGGGCAGATTTCGGGGAGCGTGTCGGACAGCACGCGGCAGCCGGTGACGGGGGCGATGGTGCACGTGGGTGGCGCGCGATGGGTGGCGTTGACGGCCGGCGACGGCCGGTACTCCATCCGCAACATCCCGCCCGGCCGCTACACGGTGGTGGTCACTGCCGTGGGGTACCGGCCCGATTCGAGCGCGCTCGAGGTATCCGCGGGCGCGCCGCTGGTGTACAACGTGACGCTGCGTGTCGTGCCGACGCAGCTGGCGCCGGTGATCAGCCGCGCGTCGCCGCGGCTCAACGAGACCAGGCAGCTCGCGCTGCAGCAGCAGCGCACGGCGGCGAACCTCGTGTCGGTGATGTCGGGCGACGAGATCCGCGCCCTGCCCAACTACAACGCCGCCGAGGCGGCGGCGCGCATCCCCGGGGTCTCGACGGAACGCGACGAGGGCGAGGGCAAGTTCGTGCAGATCCGCGGCACCGAACCGCGGCTCTCGAACGTGACGATCGACGGCGTGCACGTGCCGGGCACCGGGGGCGGCGACCGCATTCCCAAACTGGACGACGTGCCGGCCGACCTGCTGGGCGCGATCCAGGTGTCGAAGACGCTGCGCGCCGACATGGATGCCGACGCGATCGGCGGATCGGTGAACCTCGTGACGAAGATTCCCGAGGGTCCGGTGCGCGGCTACATCGCGGCCCAGGGCGGCCGGGCGTCGCTGCTGGCCCGCACGAACGGGCAGATCGGCGCGGGCTACGGCGGCCGCCTGGGCCCGGAGGGCAAGTTCGGATACCTGATCAACGGGTCGTACGATCGCAACAACCGGTCGATCGACGACGTGGAGTGGGGGTGGAACGTGGATGGCGCCGGGCGCTCGTCTCCGGTGGAGTGGGATCAGCGCGACTATCTCTACGGGCGCATCCGCTACGGCGGCGGCGGGGATCTCGATTACCGGTTCGACAACGGCGCCACGGTGTTCCTCAAGGGGATGTGGAGCCAGTTCGACAATCTGGGCATCCGCTACCGCTTCGACGTCTCGGCGGACGGCGACTCGGCGCAGGCCGCGACCCCGAGCGGCGGCGTCGGCACCGGCGCGACCTTCGTGCGCGAAGTCCAGAACCGGCAGCCGCACGAGCAGATGTTCGGGTTCACCACCGGCGGCAGCGCGCCGCTGGGCGCGCTGGCGATGGATTATCACGTGGACTACTCCGGCACGCAGCAGACGACGCTCAACCACCGGACGCACGATTTCGAGTACGACGGGCCGGGCGGGAACGGGCTCAACGTGCAGTACAACGATGCGAACCTGGCCGCGCCGACCTACGCCTACTTGAGTTCCAGCGACGCATCGCTCGCCGGGGCGCCGGCGAACTACGCGATGTCGAAGTACAGCATCGGCGACGAGACGACACAGGCCCGCGACGTGGGCGGCGCGGCGAACTGGCACCTGACGACGGGTGTGGGCACCGATACGAATGCCGTGCAGTTCGGCGCCAGGATCCGCAACGAGCATCGCTGGTACAACAACCTGAGCCGGAAGTACGCCCCCATGGGCGCGGTGCTGCTCTCCCAGGTGCAGGATGCGTTCACGGATCCCAGCTTCTACGCCGGCCACGCGCCGGGGTTCTTCATGGGCCCGCAGCCGAACTGGAAGAAGTCCACCGACTACGAGAACGCGAACCCCGCCGACTTCCAGAACAAGACCAACACGCTGGGCGATTCGAGCGACGACTTTTCCGGGTCGGAGCGCATTCTGGCCGGCTATCTGATGGACACCCGCCAGTACGGGCCATGGATGGTCAACGTCGGCCTCCGCGTGGAGCAGACGCACGACGATTACACGGGCCACGTGCTGACCACGGACAGCCTCGACAACACGACCCTCAGTCTGACGTCGGGGACGAAGGACTATGTGGATCTCTTCCCGAGCCTGCAGGTACGATACGCCATCGGGCCCACGTCGAATCTCCGCTTCGCCGTCACGCGCGGCATTGCCCGGCCGAACTACGGCGACCTCGTGCCCTATCTCCAGGGGCAGGTGTGCACCGCGTGCACGCACGACTTCAGCAACCTCTCGGCCGGCAACCCCAATCTGCGCGCCCAGCGCGCGTGGAACTACGATCTGCTGTACGCGAACTACTTCACACCGACCAGCGTCTTCTCGGCGGGCGTGTTCTACAAGCAGATCTCCGAATTCATCTACACGCGGGAATTCGTGTACAACGGACCGGTGACGCAGTTCGACGGGTACTACGGCACACAGCCCGAGAACGGCGGCTCCGCCCACCTGGCCGGCCTCGAGATGGACTACAGCGACCGGCTGCGCTTTTTGCCGGGCGCGTGGTCGGGCATCGGCTTCGACGTCAACTGGACCCACGTGGAGTCGCACGCCGACATCCTGGCCGACACCGCGAGCACCGCCGGCGGGCTGGGCAACCCGATCGTCGCCCGGTCGGCGCCATTGCAGCGGACCTCGCCGAACGTGGGCAACGTCGCGCTCACCTACGACTGGCAGCGGGTGTCGGCACGCGCCGCGTGGCAGTACCAGGGGGCGAACATCGCCGACTACGGCGACGGCACGGCCACCGCGAACGGCGACGACTACTTCTACGCGCACTCCCAGATCGACGCCTCGGTGATCTACAACGTGACGCGCGACGTGCAGGTGCAGCTGCAGGGCCTCGACCTCAACGATGCGGTCTTCGGCTTCTACAACGGGACGCCGAGCCACCGCTACGCCGTGCAGCGGGAGTTCTACGGCCGCACGATCATCGTTGGCACCAAGATCGGGTTCTGATGCCGGAGCGCCGTGGGCCGGCGCTGTCATCCCGGCGACAGGAACGGGTATGCGGGGTGCCCGTGTAACGCCGGCGTCACGCGTCAGGTCCTATACTCGTGAGAGCACCGCACACCGACCTCTTTCCGGAGTTGTGTCATGACCGCGTTCAAATCGCTGCTCGTCGGCGCCGCCGCCCTGCTTCTGGCGGCGGCCCCCGCGCCGCCCTCGCACTATCGGATCACCGCCCGCCAGGTGGTGGGTGGCGATGGCGGGTGGGATTACATCACGCTCGACGCCAGAAACCACCGCCTGTTCATCACCCGCGGCGACCGCGTGATGGTGGTGAACCCGTCAACGGGCAAGGTGCAGGCGACCATTCCCGGCTTCGACCGCGCCCACGGCGTGGCGTTCGCGTACGGCGCCGGCCGGGCCTTCGCCACCTCGGGCGGCGACAGCGCAATCCGCGTCATCGACCTCAAGACGCTCAAGGTCACCGGCACCGTGCCGTCGCAGGTGGACGACGACGGCATCGTGTACGACGGATCCAGCAACCTCGTGTTCTCGATGAACGGCGACGCCCATTCGATGACGATCGTCGATCCGGTGCACGCCACCAACGTGGCCAACGTTCCACTCACCGGGAAACCGGAGTTCGGCATTCCCGACGGCGCCGGGCACGTGTACGTGAACATCGAGGACAAAGCGGAGATCGACGAGGTGGACATCGCGACCCGGAAGGTCACCCGCTCATGGCCGCTCGCGCCGTGCACGAGTCCCACCGGGCTCGCCATCGACGCCGCGCACCACCGGTTGTTCTCGGGGTGCCGCAGCGGCGTGATGGCGGTGTCCGACGCGGCGGCCGGGAAGCTGGTGGCCACCGTTCCCATCGGCCAGGGGGTCGACGCCACCCGCTTCGATCCCGGCACGCAGCTGGCCTTCGCGTCGTGCGGCGACGGCACGATTTCCGTGCTGCACGAGGATTCGCCGGACCACTACACCGTGGTGCAGACCGTGAAGACGATGGAGGGCGCGCGGACGATGGAGCTGGATCCGGCCACCCACACCCTCTATACGGCATCGGCAAAGTTCGGCCCACGCCCCGCCAACGGACGCGGACGGGCGCCGGTGCTGCCGGGCTCCTTCACCCTGCTCACGCTCACACCCCGATGATTCACCGGAGACCCCCCACTCCCATGCACCGTTCCTGGATGCGCGGCGGACTCGCCGCCCTGCTGCTGGCGGCTGGCGGAACCGCCCGGGCCCAACGGTCCGCCCTGCCCCACATCGGGCACGTGTTCGTGATCGTGCTCGAGAACAAGGAATTCGACACCAGCTTCGGGCCCACGTCGCCCGCCCACTATCTGGTGGACACCCTCGTGCCGGCGGGCGCGCTGCTGCGCCAGTACTTCGGCATCGGCCACTCGAGCCTCGACAACTACATCGCCATGGTGAGCGGGATCGCGCCCGACCGGGCGACACAAGGCGACTGCGGCGTCTACTCCGAGTTCGTCCAGACCGGCACGGCGGCCGACGGCCAGCCGATCGGCGATGGGTGCGTCTATCCGGCACAGGTGATGACGATCGGAAACCAGCTCGACGCCCGGGGGCTGGCCTGGAAGGCCTACATGGAGGACATGGGCAAGGATCCGGCGCGCGAGCCCGCCCCATGCGGGCACGCGGCGATCGGCACACAGGATCTCACCCGGCACGCGACCCCCGCCGACCAGTATGCCGACAAGCACAACCCGTTCGTGTACTTCCACGCGATCGTCGACTCGCCGCGATGCGCCACGCATGTGGTGCCGCTGACGCCGTTGGCCAACGATCTGCGCGCCACCGGCACGACCCCGAACTTCGTGTACGTCACGCCCAACCTCTGTCACGACGGACACGACCACCCGTGCCGCGACGGAGAGCCCGGCGGCCTCGAGTCGAGCGACCGGTTTCTCGCCCATTGGATTCCGCTGATCATGGCCTCGCCCGCCTACCGCACGGACGGCCTGATCGTGATCACGTGGGACGAGGCGCCGAGCGCGCACAAGGAGGCCTGTTGCCACGAGCCCACGGGACCGAACACGACATCGCCCGGCGCGGGCGGGCCGGGGGGCGGGAGGACCGGGGCGGTGCTCCTGTCGCGGTTCATCGCGCCGGGCACGGTCTCGGATGTGCCGTACAATCACTACGCCCTGCTGCGCAGCGTGGAGGACATCTTCGCCCTGCCGCACCTGGGGTATGCAGGCCAGCCAGGGCTCGCGGCCTTCGGGGAGGATGTCTTCACCGGTCGTTCCACCCGCCGGTAGCGTCTCGTCGGCGGGGGAAGGGGGAAATGCCCCGGTAGCGAGCCCGTTACCGCGCCATCGCGCCGCGGTCACCGCACCGTCACACGGGCATGCGTTGTTCCATAGGGAAGGTCGGAATCCGGAACCGGGGCGCCGCGGGTCGGCGCCGCAGGTGCGGCAACGGAGACCGATTCGCGGGGGGCCGGCAGCCACACGCCGGCTCCCCGCGTCAGTTCGTGGCGTGTTTGTGACCCACGTCACGTCGTTGCCCCCGGGGGGCGCCCATGTTTGGGCCTCGGCATGCTGCATGGCCGCCCGCCCCCGTCCCCCACCGCCGGGCCGCGACCTCTCCCGACACCCCAACGGTCGAGGCATGGAAGAAACAGCATCGAAATTGATGCAGTCGAAGCCGGTGCCACACCCGTTCCTCCGGTGGGGGATCCGCGCCGCCGCCGCCCTGGCCGCGGCAGCGCTGGCGGCGGGCACGCCGGCCGGCGCGCAGGCGCAGCTCAGCCCTGCCGTCACGGTGGCCGCGCCCAGCCCCTTCCTCTCCGACTGGTCGGCCAGTTCCGCCGTCGTCCAGCTCATCGTCACCAACACCGATACCTCCGACGTCCAGGCCACGGTGCAGGCGCGGCTGCTGCAGGGCGACGTACTCGTGGGCACGGCAGCCAGTCCGATCATGGTGGTGCCGGGCTCGCACACCCCCATCCCCACGCCCAAGGTGAGCGTGTACTCGGGGTCGCAGGTAGCGAACTGGACGCAGATGCAGATCACGGGTTCGATCGCCGCGGCGTACCGGCGCACGGGGCGGCTGCCCGAGGGCAGCTACCAGTTGTGCGTGGCGTTCACGAACGTGAGCACGCAGGGACGCCCGCTCCCCGACGCCACCGCCTGCTCGCCCTTCCTGATCACGTATCCGCAGCCGCCGATGCTGATCGCGCCCGCCGACCAGCAGACGGTGGTGAGCGCCTACCCCACCTTCCAGTGGACGCCGGTGGTGATGCCGGGGCGCCAGGTGGGCTACCTGCTGCGCGTGGTGGAGGTGCTGCCGGGCCAGACGCCGCTCAAGGCCATCGAGGCCGACGTGCCGGTGCTCGAGACGGTGCTGACCACGGTCACCACCTACACCTATCCGCCCACGGCGCTGCCCCTCGAAGCCGGCAAGACGTACGCCTGGCGGGTGCAGGCGGTGAACTCGCTGAGCACCGATCCCGGCGCCGGTCGCCCGGTGGGCACGACGGTGGGCGTGGGGGCCAACGATGGCCGCAGCGAGGTGTTCACGTTCACGAAGAAGCTGCTGATCACCGCCACGCACATCACACCGGCGCCGCAGCCCTCGGGGCCGCAGGCGAAACCCGGGTACCTGACGACCACGCCGATGTTCGCGGCCACGCTGAGCGGGAAGCTGGACTACACCTTCCTCGCCGGGCTGCTCCCGGCACCCAAACGCATCAAGCCCTACGAGGGGCACCAGTGGCCCGGCATGAGCTACAGCGTGGACGGGTCGCCCAACTCCGGATCGGGGGGAGCGGGAGGCACGGGCGCGTCGACCGGCGGGATGGGCAACCAGTTCGGGCACGTGACCCCGCCGCCGCACGGCGATGCGATGGCAGGCTTCCCGGTGCGCCAGCCCCTGGCCGGGGTGCCGGTGCGGCTCGTGGTGCGCTACCGCAGCGGCACCGCGCCCGTAACCTCGGATGAGGTAGACGCCGGTCCCAAGAGCTACGACGACGTGGGAAAGGTGATCGCCACCGCGACCACGGGCAAGGACGGCAGCTTCAGCTTCCACTTCAACGACGACACGCCGACGGGCCAGATCGCGCTCCACCAGGACGTGTCGTGGGGCTCGGGGGAGTTCTCGAATCACTCCGAGCCGGCCGGCGATCTCTTCCGCTACTACCAGGTCGAGATCGAGGACGCCCACTACCTGAATCCGTCGGACGAACTCACCCTGCCGGCGAGCAAGATGGCCGACGTGGGCACGTTGGTGTCGCTGGTGCGCACGTATACGCTGCGCGTGCTGGTGACCGGGCAGACGACACACGACACCATTCAGGGCGCCCGCGTGCAGGTGCTCCGATTCGTGCACCCGACACACCAGCCCAACGGGGAGGGCGACGCGCCGCCCCCGCGGAAGTACGTGGGTGGGCCGATCTTCAAAGGCGAGGTGATCGGGGAGACCACCACCGCCGCCGACGGCTACGCCACCTTCCGCCGTCTGGTGAAGAACGTCGGGGTGAACGATCAGTACGTCGTGCGCGTGACCATCGATTCCGCCAGCGACTACAACTACGATCCGCTGTCGAAGACGTACTTCAACGCGTGGAACGACCAGTCGTTCGCCAACGGGACGGCGCGCGACAACGCCAACTTCAACGAAGACTATAATCCCGGGCTCCTCGACACGCTGGCGATGGCGCTTCACCCGCGGCCGCCGACGCTGGCGGGCCACGTGTACCGCCGCGACACCAGGGAAGCGGTGGCCAGCGGATACGTGGTCGTCAAGCGGCCGGGCGGCACCAATGCCTTTGCCAAGATCGACTCCCGCAACCCGGGCGCCTTCACCGTGGCGAACGTGAAGGACAACTACACGACCGGCGACGCGTACGACGTCCTGGCGGCCGCGCCCGGGCTCAAGAGCGAGGCCTTCGACACGATCCGCGTGGGACTGGGCCACAAGTGGGTGTACGAGTTCTACCTCGAACCCGACGCGCGCATCCAGGCCCGGTTCGTGGACGAGCGCGGCCTCCCGGTGCAGGCAACGATCACGGTGGGCGCCGGGTCCGCGATCACCGCGAGCCCCATGGACGTCAAGCGCATGGGCGGGGCGGTCGGCCCGGGCGGCGCCACGTTCCAGATCCCGACGGCGTTCGGCGTCGACACGGTGGCATCGTCGGGGCCGCAGAAGGTGCACGTGGAGGCGGAGCCGGGCTACTTCCCCATCGACACGTCGATCACGATCGCCCGGGGGAACAACGATCTGCACACGTTCGTGCTCACCAGCCGCAAGCATCGCCTGCGGGTGATCGTGCGGCGCGGGGTGGCCCGTGGCCAGGCTCGCGGGCGCCCCAGCACCACGCCGGTGGCGGGGGCGCCGGTGCGCGCCTACGACTCCGACAGCGCGCGGGCCAATACCACGAGAAGCGGCATCGCCCTGCTGGAGTGGACCAGCTTCGGCACGGGCTCGCCGCTCACCCGCATCCACATCGACACGCCGAAGGACTCCGACTACGTGCCCACCGACTGGACCTGCCCGGGCAGGGAGAGCCGGACGCCCATCGACTGCACCGTCTACCTCGAGGCCGGCACGCACGTGTCGGGCAAGGTTTTCGCCGGCGCCTCCGATTCCACGCCGGTGGCCGGCGCACGCGTGTATCTGGCCAACGCCAATCGCGACACCGTCACCGGCGCCGACGGATCGTACGTGCTGCACTCGGTGTCGATGGGCTTCGAGGTGATGCGCGCCGCCAAGGCCGGCTCTCACCTGATCGCCGACTCGCAGCAGGTCACGCTCCGGGGCACGGCCGCCGCGCGCGTGAGCTTCCACCTCAAGGACCCCGGCGCGGTGAAGCTCCCGGCGACGCTGCTCGGGTTCCCGCTCGAGGTGACCAGGGTCGACACGGCGACCGGCGGCAAGGGAGCGCTCGTGAGCGGCACGCTGCTGGCACCGGCGTCGTCCGCGTTCGCGCCCACGGACGCGGTGGGGGTGCAGAAGACGGTGGCGCTGCCGTTCGAGAACGCGCGGCTGGTGGCGCCCTCCGCGGGCGCCGAGGTGGGGCTTCCCAAGGGAGACACGCTGGTGCTCACCAACGGAGACCTCGACCTGCGGTTGTACGACAAGTACACGGTGCGGCAGTCGGCTCCGAAAACCGGGCTCATCGTGCGCGAGCGCGGCGGCAGCGGCGTGGGCGCCGTGTATGGCGCCATGGAGGTGCGCCCGGCGTCATTCAGCGGCGGGGGGACGTCCACGGCGCTCAGCTTCGTGGACCCGGCGGGCAAACCCGCGCCGCTCTACGTGCTGGTACCGGGCGCGGCGGGAGCCGCCCGCGAGATGGTGGCGTCGCTGGCCGGTGACGGCTCGGCGACGGCGCCCGCCGGCGGCTACAACGTGGGCGCCGCGGACGGCGGGCCCGCGCATTTCCGCCTCGCGGCCAACAGCGGGCAGTCGGGATTCCCGGTGGACGCCGACGCCACGAAGTCCATGCTCCGCCCCGATGGCGTGCACTTCAGCGCCACCGTCCACACCGACATCCCCGGCGTGGGCGACCTGGCGCTGCCGGTGCCCGACCTTACGCTGCGGCCCGCCGGCGGGGGGCTGGTGCCCACCGGAACGGCCGACACGCTCTCGGTGAAGCTCGATCAGTGGACGCTGCAGGTGGACGAGTGGTCGCTGGGCGACGCCGGCATCTACTTCGGCAAGGGGCAGGTGCGGGCGCCGCTGCTGAAGGACAAACCCACGAGCGCCGTCGTCTTCCCGTTCACGAACATGCGACTGCTGCCCAATGCCATCACCGGCGGCACGGTCCAGTCCGATGCGGTCACGCTGGGCGGCGTGGTGAAGCTCACCCCGCAGGGTGCGCTGCAGTTCGTACGCGAGGGCTCGGGGCCGTGGAAGCTCTCGGCGTTGGGCGGCACGATCGCCGGGCTGCCCGGCCTGGGCCCCACCGACCGGATCACGCTCGACAACTGGAGCCTGCGCTCCAACGGCTACAACGTGTTCTCCCCCCAGAACGGCACCAAGGTCCGGCTGTACAACACCGCCGACTTCCGCATCAGCAGCATCACCGTCGCCGATGGGGTGGTGCGCTTCCCGGGGACGATCGACCTGCTCACGCCCCCGGCCTCGCACATCCCGCAGGTGGGCGCCACGATCTTCTACTCGCCCGATGCCACCGGGAAGCCGGCGTTCGGCATGGAAAACGCCAACTGGCCCGAGGTGGACCTGGGCGGCGCCTGGCTGCTGATCTCCAATGCGCAACTCGACCAGAACGGGCTGCACGCCGGCGGCCACATCCGCGTGCCCGACAACTTCACCGTGGCAACGACGTTCACGCGCACGCCGCTCACGGGTACCAACACCTTCGGGGCCGCGGCGGCGCCCAACGCCACCATCAAGATCGGGGAGATCGGGCTCACGAACGTGAAGGGCGGCGCCACCTTCGCGTCGTCGTGGACCACGCACTTTGCCGGGCACATGGACATTCCCGACCAGGCGGCGGGGGACCTCTCGTTCGGGGTGTCGGGGACCGGCGTGGACGTGAGTACGAGCGGCTTCCAGGTGCACAACATCGGCACGCCGTTCGGCAACGTGACGATCCGCCTGAACGCCCCGCAGCAGCGGCTCGAAGGATCGCTGCAGGTGGACCAGGAGATCGCGTCGGGGGCGCACGCGCACGGCACCGCCGAGCTGGCCATCAGCGGCCGGCCGGGCGACCGCTACTGGTACTTCTTCACGGGCGCCAACATCGAACTCAGCTCGCCGCACCTGGAAGGGACGGCGGCGCTGCTGCTCGGCAACGCGCACCTGCAGGGCGACGTCCTGACCAGCTTTTCCAAGTACAGCACCAAGGGCGTGCCGCCGGCGTTCTACGCCATCGACGGCTTCTTCCTGGACGGCAAGGTGGTGATCCCGATTCCCGTATGCCCGAGCGGGGGCTTCGACATCGGCGTGGCCTCGGTGGCCGTGTGGTGCGATGCGTGGGGCGACGTGCGGCTGGGGATGAACTTCCAGGAGCACAACACCTACCACGTGGGGCTGCAGAGCGGCTTCGACGTGGGGGCCAAGGGCGGCGTGAGCCTGGGCGCCTGCATCAGCGTGTCGGGCGAGGCGAAGTACGAACAGGGCGCCGAGGGCGAGTACCGCAGCGACGGCGCCTGGTACGTGCTCGGCGACGCCAGCTTCGACCTCAACGGCAACGTCGAGTACGGCGTGGGCGCCCTCGGCGTGTGTCTGAGCAACTCGTCCGGATTCCACCTCGGCCTGGGCGCCGAGGCGCAGATGGGCTACAACTGGAATACGCAGAAGGGCGCCCACTTCACGGTGTACAAGAGATGAGGCGCCTGCTCGCGTGCCTCCTGCTGACGCTGGCCGCGCCCGGCGCCCTGTGCGCGCAACAGGCGCGGACGGACTCGATCGCCGTGGCCGGCGGCCAGGGCATCTACGTGTGGCTGGGCGGGAGCGTGGTGTCGCGCGCCCACCCGGTGCGCGGGGTCGTGGCCCACCGCGTGGAACGCCGTCCCGCCGCCGGCGGCGCCTGGCAGCGCGTGGCCGACGTGTCGGCGGTGGAGACGGCCCAGGGCCTGTTCGGCCCCCTCGACACCGCCACCCGCGCCGCCGTGCGCCGCGCCCTCCACGCCGCCACCGACGATTCGGCGTGGGCGTTCGTGGTGGCGCACCCCACCGCCGACTCGCTGTCGCTGTTGATGGGGCACGAGACGATCCGCATGGCGCTCGGCCTCTACGCGCTGGACCGCAACGCCCGCGCCGGCGAACGGTGGCAGTATCGCGTGTCGGCGGTGGACGCCGCCGGCGCGGCCACGGCACCGGTGGTGAGCAACGTGGTGGCCTACCCCGCGCCCGCGCTGCCCGACTCGGTGCACGCACTGCGCGTGGACCAGGCCGAGACGCAGGCCCGCGTCTGGTGGAGCCTGCCGCGCGGTACGCGCGTGCGCTGGCTGGAGATCTGGCGCCGCCAGGGGAACACCGGTGCGTTCACGCTCCGCGACTCGGTGTCGGCCTTTCTCCGCGTGGCCGACTCGCTGCAGGCCACCTATCACGACACGACGCTGGCCGTGGGCAACGTCTACCAGTACTACGCGGTGCCGCGCGACTTCTTCTTCAACGCCGGCCCGGCGTCGGATACGATCACCGCCTACTCGGTGAACGCGGTGCGGCTGGCGGCGCCCGACTCACTGACCGCGGGCGGGGTGGATTCGCTGGGCATCGTGCTCCGGTGGCATTTCGCGACGCCCGGCCTGGCGCGGAGCTTCCGCATCTACCGGTCGGTGCGGCAGGACAGCGGATGGTACCCGCTGGTCGAGGTGGAAGGGGGCGCACGCCGGTTCGTGGACGATCGCATCGTCCCCATGCGGACCTATTTCTATCGCGTGACCACTCTCGGACTGAAGGCGGCCGAGTCGCCGCCCACGGCGGCGGTGTTCGCCCACTTCGCGTCGCGCATACCGCCGCAGCCGCCGATGAACGTGCGCGTCGACACGGCGGGCAGCGGACTCCGCGTGGGTTGGAGCCCCAACGGCGAGTCCGACATTCAGGGCTACTTCGTGTACCGCACCGATCTGCCGGTGGACAGTGCGGTGGACTCGTCCACGGTGCAGCTCGTGAGTGGCCTCGTGCCCGCCACCGACACGAGTTGGGTGGACAGCACGGCGCACGCCGTGTCGGGGCATCAGTGGACGTACGCCCTGCGGGCCGTGAGTACCAGCGACCTGCGGAGCCCGTTTTCGGCTCCGGCCACCGCTCCCGCCGACCGGGGCGCCGGGGCGGCTCCGCCGCCACCCATTCCCACCGGGCTCCAGGTGGTGCCCGGCGGGGGACGCGTGCGCCTGCTGTGGCACGACATGTCGGGTGACGATCCGCGCGTCACGGAGTACGTCGTGCTCCGTCGCCAGATCGGCGCGCGCGATACGGCGTACGCCGCGGCCGCCACGCTTTCGCGCACGGGCAACGCGTGGTGGGATTCCACCGTCGTGGCGGGACGGAGCTACGAGTACACCGTCCGCAGCCGCAACTTCGCGGGCACCTTGAGCGGCATGGCGACGGCGGTGCGGGTGGACGTGGAGCGGCCGGCGCCGCCCCCGCCCGCCGGGGCACACGCCGGTCCGGCCGCCGGCGGCGTGGAGGTGAGCTGGGCCGCCCTGTCCGGCGTCCAGGCTCGCATACGCGTCTATCGCTACGAGCGCGGCGGGGCGCCGCGCATGGTGGCCGAGGTGGCCGCCGACCCGCCGCAATACCTCGACCGCGCCGCGCGGGCCGGGGTGCGGTACTACTACTACCTCACGCTGGTGGTGGACGGCGTGGAGAGCGCCCGCACCGCGGAGCTGAGCGCCCGCCGATGAACGGCGCGGCGCGGCACGGATCCGGGCGATCGCCCCTGGCGCTCGTGGCCGCCGGCCTGCTGGGGGCGGCGGCGCCTCTGGCCGCGCAGAGCGGCGCGCCCGCCGGGTCGGCATTGTCCGGCGTGCAGTGGATGCACGTCACCGGCGGGCTGACCACGATGGGGGAACTCTACAACCACTCGGGCGCCGGCGTCTCGGCGCGCCCCGATCAGACCGGGCGCATCATGGCCAACCTCACCTTCAGCTTCGCCAACGGCCTCGTGGTGGTGCCGCTGAGCGCGCTGATCTCCACCGACCAGGTGAGCTTCCGGCAGCAGATCAACGAGTTCGGGATCAGTCCCACCTACCACGGCGTGACCGTGCACCTGGGCCACTTCGCGCCGCAGTTCTCCACCTACACCCTCGCCGACCAGACGCTGGCGGGCGGCGGCGTGGAGAGCGATCAACACAACTTCCGGCTGGGCCTGGTGGGCGGGCAGGCGCGCCGGGCCGTGGTGCCGAGCCCGGTGAACGGAATTCCCACGGGGCAGCCGCAGTTCTCGCGGCGGCTCTGGGGAGCGCGTGTGGGCTTCGGCGCTCCCGACGGACCGGCGTCGATGGACCTGATCTACATGGCGGGCGAGGACAACGGCGGGTCGCTCGACTCCACCGTGGCGTCGGGCGCCGGCATCGCGCCGGAGCGGAACGCGGTGGTGGGGTTCAAGGGCGGCGCCGCGTTCGCCGAGCGGCGCGTGCACCTGCTGGTGGAGGGCGCCACATCGAGCATGGAGCGGCAGCCGGGGCTGCCGGGCGCGAACAGCAGCACGGGCAAGGCGGGGTCGGCCAAGCTCAACTATCGGGCCGGCACGGTGACCATGGGCGGCACGCTGGAGTACGTGAGCCCCGCGTTCGTCTCGATGGGCAACGCCGGCCTCACACCCGACCACATGGACTACGGGCTCACCTTCGCGGGCCAGCTCTCGCAGGGGCGCGTGACCTTCAACGCCATGGGCGGGTGGCGGCAGAACAACCTGGCCCACGACGCCGTGCAGACCACGCGGCGGGCCATCTACACGCTGGCCGGCTCGCTGCAGCCGGTACCCGCGTTCGGGCTCGACCTGCAACTGGCCAACAACGTCAACAACAGCCGCGCGGCCATGGACACCGCGATGCTGAAGAACATCACCGGCCAGTACTCGGTGTCGCCGCGCTTTCTGTGGCGCAACGGCGACGTGCAGCAGGTGGTGGTGCTGCTGGCCAACCGGCAGACCTCCGACAACTCCACCACCGGCATCTACACGCTCGCCAACACGAAGACGACGACGCTGGTGGGCACCTGGGTGGCCAGCTTTCCGTCCACGCTCGGGCTCACCCTGAACGCCACCCGCACCGCGGTGACGGTGGACTCGATGCAGGCCACGGTGATCACGACCGTCGCGCCCGGCGTGCAGCACGGGTTCCTGCAGCAGAAGGTGCAGCTGTCGTTCCAGCTGCAGCTCATGCACAGCACCGGCGCCTCGACGAGCGGCAGCGAGGTGTATCCGCTGGCCCAGCTGCGCTACACCGTGGCGCCGGGCCAGGAGTTCCAGGTGCGCACCAGCGTGCGCCACAACTCGATGACGAACACCGGCGTTCCGTCGCAGGACTTCACGGAGCGGGTGTTCACCGTGCAGTACTCCGCCGCCTGGCGGTAGCGCTCACCCTCCGGCGACGGGGAGCGCCTCCACCCAGCGCGCCACGGTTTCGGCCACGCGCCGGTCGGTCTCGCCGGGATAGCCGAACGCCTCCTGCCCCTTCAGCCCGTCGGGGAGGAGCTTGAACATGTGCGACAGTCCGTCGAGCAGGTGCAGCGCCGTGGGACGGCCGCCCCGCACGTCGCGCAACCGCTCGGCGTGGTGCACGCCGAGATTCTCGTCGCGCGTGCCGTGCACGATGAGCACGGGACCGTCGTAGCCGGCGATGGCGGCGGCGGGATCGGTCAGCTCCGACTCGCGCAGATAGCGCAGGCCCTCGGGCGGCATCATCGCCAGACCGCCGATGCCCTCGCGCTCCCTCGCCCAGTCGGGCACCGGCTCGCCGGCCATGATCGCGGCGATCACTCGCTCCAGATCGGCCGAGATCTGCGCGCGGTCCCCGGGCGGACGCATGGCCGGGACCTGCTCGCGCATCACGCTCAGGATCCCGACCGCCGGCCCGGCCAGCAGCACCACGCCGTCCACGTCCGCGCCCTCCTGCGCGAGCACCGACACCACCACCGAGCCCTCGCTGTGCCCCGCCATCACGAGCCGCTCCACGGCGATGCCCCGCGACGACAGCTCGGCGCGGAAGTGGGCGAGCGCCTCGCGGGCGATCGTCATCCGCCCTCGCCAGTCGCGCACCCGCGCCGCGGCCTCGGGATCGGTGACCTCGCTGCCGGTTCCGGGGCCGAGCTTGGCGAACCGGTAGACCACCAGCCCCTGCTCGGCCATCTGCCGGGCGAGAAAGGCGAAGACGTGGGGAAAGACGTTCCAGGCCGGGTAGTCGCCGTGCACGTCGGAGAAGAGCGACCCCGGCACGAGCAGCACGGCGCCAGTGGGCGGGCCGTGGGATGGCAGGGTGAGCATGGCGGGCACGGCGTAGCCGGGCACGGTGAGCGTGAGGGGGATCTCGGTGGGCGCGGTGGGCATGGGAGCGGACATGGGAGGCGTCGGTGGAGGGAGTCGGGCCGGAGTGGGTCCGGGCGGCGGCCGGCGGGCGCACGGCGGGCCGTCGGTATCTTACCAATGGTAACTTTCCGGCGGTAAGATTAGATTGGACGCCGAACCCGCGCAAGGGGGGCGTCTGGCCGAACAGCAGTACCACCACGGGAAGCTCCGCGACGCCCTCATCGAGGCGGCGCTGGCGCTCGAGCCCCGGCACGGCGCGCTCGGCATCAGTCTGCGCGAGGTGGCGCGCGGCGTGGGCGTGACCCACGCCGCGGCCTACCACCACTTCGCGAGCAAGGAGGCGCTGGTGCTGGCCGTGGCCGACGACGGCTATGCGCGGCTGCTGGCGGCGATCCGGGAGCCCGCATTGCCGGCCCCGTTCACCGGCCGGATGGCGGCGTTCTTCCGCGTGATCGCCGCGGGCGTGGAGTACGTGCGGTTCGCCATCGACCACCCGTCGCGCTTCCGGTTCATGTACGGCACCCCGCCGCTGGCGGCGGCCGACGGGTCGTCGCCGATCGCGGCCCGGCACGCCGAAGTGCTGGCCGTGTTCGCCGGCGTGGTGGCCGAGGCGCAGCGCGAGCGGCTCATCGCCGGCGGCAGATCGGACCGCATCGGCGCGCTACTGTGGGGCGAGGCGCACGGCCTGGCGACGCTCACCATCGCCGACGCGCTGGACGGCGCACCCCGCGGCAGCGCGCGGCGGCAGGGCGCCGGGGCGCGCAAACGGCGGGCGCTCGACCTGGCCCGCGGCGCCATGGTGGGGTTCATCGCCGGCGCGCGGCCGCAGGATCCCGACTGGACCCTCCCCGGCATCTCGCAATCCCGCGACGAGGACTGAGCCGCCGCGCCATTGCGCCGTGCGGGCGGCCGCGTGCATCGTTGGTTTTCCCCCTCGCCCCGGATCCCTCGACCATGAGTACCTCCGCCTCTCCCTCCGCATGAGCGACTCCCTCCTTGGCCGCGTCGTCGCGGCGCTGGGCCACCAGTACGCCATCGACGAGGAGATCGGGCGCGGCGGGATGTCGATCGTCTATCGGGCGCGCGACCTGCGGCTGAACCGGCCCGTGGCCATCAAGATCCTGCCGCCGGAACTGGCCTACGACCCCGCCATCCGCACCCGGTTCACGCGCGAGGCTCAGACGTCGGCGCAGCTCACCCACCCGAACATCGTGCCCATCTACGACGTGGGTGAGCGGGAAGGCATCGCCTACTTCGTGATGGCACTCGTGTCGGGCGGCAATCTGGCGGCGCACCTGGCGCAGGAGCCGCGCCCGCCCATCGAGCAGACGCGGCGCGTGGTTCGCGAGATCGCCGACGCCCTGGATTACGCGCACCAGCACGGCGTGGTGCACCGCGACATCAAGCCCGACAACGTGCTGCTGGACGCCGACAGCGGGCGGGCGATGGTCACCGACTTCGGAATCGCGCGCGCCATCGAGGGGGGCAGCCGGCTCACCGTCACCGGGATCGCGGTGGGCACGCCGGCATACATGTCGCCCGAGCAGGCGGTGGGCGAGCGCGAGTTGGACGGGCGGAGCGACGTCTACTCGCTGGGCATCGTGGCCTATCAGATGCTCACCGGCCGCGTGCCCTTCGTGGGCGCCAACTCGATGGCGCTGCTGTTGAAGCACGTGCACGACACGCCGCGCCCGATCGCCGAGCTGCGGCCCGAGACGCCGCGCGGCATGCGGGAGGCGGTGGAGCGGGCGCTGGTGAAGGACGTCGAGGACCGGTGGCCCACGGCGGGCGCACTGCGCGACGCGCTGTCGGCCACGGCCACGCCGCCGCCCTGGCGGAGCGAGCCCCGCGAGCCCACGCGCTACGTGTCTCCGCGCCGGGGAACGCCGGCCGCCGAGGCGTTGCCGCGGGTGCCGCAGGCCGGCCGTTCCCCCGACGGCGCGGCGCCGGCCCCGGACACCGGCATCGTGCTGGAACCCGCCTATCTGGCGCCGCTCACGCCGGCGCAGCGCGCCGACCTCCGGCTCTGGAACGGGCGGGTGAATCTGTTCGACCGGGTGAAGGCGATGCGCGGCTACACGCTCCTCACGGCGGCGGCATTCGTGGGGGGCATGGGCGCCTTCGCGGCGGGCGTCAGCGGCGAAGCCCCGCCGTTCGTGCTCGCGCCGCTCGTGCCCCTCTACATGTCGATCCGGCTCTGGCTGCGGGCGCGCTCGCTGCGCGCCGCCGGTCTTCGCCTTCGCCGTGTGTTCCTGATGCCGCGCGCCAAGTGGGTGATTCCGGCGCCGGCGCGTCCGGCGGGCGAGCTGGAGCTGCAGAAGCTGGTGCCGCGCGCGCTCCTCGAGTCACCGCAGGGCGTGGTGATCCGGCGCGCCTTCGCCGACCGGACGGCGATCGCCCAGGTGATCTCGACGCTCGCCAAGGTGGACCGGGCGCTCCTGCCCGATCTCGACGCCACGGTGAAGGCGCTGTTCGAGCGCGTGGTGCAGCTCGCCGAACAGGTGCAGGCGCTGGACGGGGGGATGGACTGGCGGATGGCCGATCGCCTCGACCGCCGCATCCGCGAACTGGAGGCGGCGGCGCAGACGCCGGAGGGGGCACGCCAGCTGGGGCTGATTCGCCGCCAGCGGGCGACCTTCCAGGAACTGGTCCAGCGCCGGGGCACCCTGCTCCGCCAGCTCGAGAGCGCGACGCTCGCGCTCGGCAGCCTTCACCTCGACCTGATCAAGTTCCGGTCGTCGGGGCTGCAGTCGTCGCTGTCCGACGTCTCCACGGCCACGCAGGAAGCGCGGGCGCTGTCGCGCGACATCGACGCCGCGCTGGCCGCCGCCGTCGAGGTGCGGGGGCTCGACCGGGGCTGACCGCGCGGGCGGCGGGCGTCAGGCCACGCTCTCGCCGCCCATGAGCACGGCCATGATCGCCTTCTGCACGTGCAGGCGATTCTCGGCCTCGTCCCAGACGCGGCTCTGCGGCCCGTCGATCACATCGGCGGTCACCTCCTCGCCGCGGTGCGCCGGCAGGCAGTGCAGGAAGATCGCGCCGGGATCGGCCTTCTTCATCACCTTGCCGTTGACGACGTACTTGGCGAACGCCTTGGCCCGCTTGGTCTGCTCCTGTTCCTGGCCCATCGACGCCCAGACGTCGGTGGTCACCACGTGCGCCCCTTCGGCGGCGGCCATCGGATCGCGGGTCACGGTGATCTTCGCGTGCTTCCTGGCTTCCGCCAGCAGGTGGTCGGCCGGCTCGTAGCCCTCGGGACAGGCGAGGCGCAGCTCGAAGCCCAGCACGCCCGCGGCGTTGATCCAGGAGTTGGCCATGTTGTTGCCGTCGCCCACCCAGGCCACGGTCTTGCCCGCGTAGCCGCCCAGGTGCTGCCGGATCGTGAGCAGGTCGGCGAGCACCTGGCAGGGGTGGACCATGTCGGTGAGCCCGTTGATCACGGGAATGCTCGCGTACCGGGCCAGCACCTCGGCGTCCTGGTGGGCGAAGGTGCGGATCATCACGCCGTCCACGTAGCGGGAGAGGACGCGGGCGGTGTCGGCGATCGGCTCGCCGCGGCCGAGCTGCACGTCGCGGGGCGAGAGGAAGGGCGCGTGTCCGCCGAGCTGGAAGGTGCCGACCTCGAACGAGACGCGGGTGCGGGTGGACGCCTTCATGAAGATCATCGCCAGCGACTTGCCGGCGAGCGGTTTCTTGGTGTACTGGCCCGTGCGCATCCGCTCGGCGAGTCCGAACAGCTTTTCCAGTTCGGCGCGCGTGAAGTCGGTGATCTGCAGGAAGTCGCGGTGCGGCGGTTGGTTATCGGTCGGCGGCGCGGGCGCCGCGGCGGTAACGGGCTTGGCCATGACGGATTGCCGGGGGTTGAGGGACTAGAGAATGTAGCGCCGGAGGTCCTCGTCTTCCACGATCGCCTTGAGCTTCTCGCGCACCACGGCGGCGTTGACGACGATCTCGCCGGTGCCCCGGTCGGGGAGTTCGAACAGGGTCTCCTCGAGCTGGGTGGTCATCACGGTGTGCAGCCGCCGGGCCCCGATGTTCTCCATGCGTTCGTTCACCAGCGCCGCGATGCGGGCGATCTCGGCGATGCCGTCGTCGGTGAAGGTGAGCTTCGCCCCCTCGGCTTCGACGAGCGCCGCGTACTGCTTGGTGAGGGCGTTCTCGGGCTCGGTCATGATGCGCACGAAGTCCGCCTCGGTGAGCGGCTTGAGTTCGACGCGGATCGGGAACCGCCCCTGCAGTTCGGGGATCAGGTCGCTGGGCTTGGACACGTGGAACGCGCCGGCGGCGATGAACAGGATGTGGTCGGTCTTCACCATCCCGTACTTGGTCTGCACGTTGGAGCCCTCGACGATCGGCAGCAGGTCACGCTGCACGCCCTCGCGCGACACGTCGGGCCCGCCCATCTGCGAGCGTTCGCCCGCGATCTTGTCGATCTCGTCGAGGAAGATGATCCCGAGCTTCTCCACGCGGTCCATGGCGTCGGTGGTCACCTCCTCGATGTCGATCAGCTTCTCGAACTCCTGCTCGAGCAGAATGCGCCGGGCCTCGCTCACCTTCACGGTGCGCTTCTTCTGCCGCTTGGGGAGCATGTCCTTGAGCATGTCGGTGAAGTTGTCCATGCCCTCGGGGGCGCCCTGCGTGGAGAGCATGTCGATCATCGGCGCCCGGGGGGTGACCTCGACCTCCACCTCGCGCGATTCGAGCTGGCCGTCCTTGAGCAGCTGGTGCAGCTTCTCGCGCGTGCGCTGGTGCCGCTCGTTGGCCAGCTCCTGGTCGCGGGTCACGTCGCCCTTGGCCGACACGACGAACACGTTGGAACCCTCCGCCGCCGGCTGCTCCGCCGACTTCGGTTTGGGCGGCTCGGGGGGCGGGAGCAGGAGATCGAGCAGGCGCTGTTCCACGCGTTCGTGCGCCAGGTCCTCGATCTCCCCCTCGCGCTCGGTGCGCACCATGTCGATGGCGCTCTCCACGAGATCGCGGACCATCGACTCCACGTCGCGGCCCACGTAGCCCACCTCGGTGAACTTCGACGCCTCGACCTTGATGAACGGCGCCCCGGCGAGCTTGGACAGCCGGCGGGCGATCTCGGTCTTGCCGACGCCGGTGGGGCCGATGAGGATGATGTTGTTGGGCGCGATCTCCTCGCGGATGCCCTCGGGCGCGCGTTGCCGCCGCCACCGGTTGCGGAGGGCGATCGCCACCGCCTTCTTGGCGTCGGCCTGGCCCACGATGTAGCGGTCCAGCTCGGCGACGATCTGACGCGGGGTCAGGTCGGCGAGGCGGGCCAGCACTTGTTCGGTGTGATTCGTCGGCATGATTGATCCACCCACGATCGCCGGGGCGCGCGACGAACCTGAGGTTCGTCCGGCGCCGGCCGTCGCGGCTCAGGCGTCGAGGACGGTGATGTTGGTGTTCGTGTAGATGCAGATCTCGCCGGCGATCGTGAGCGCCTTCTCGACGATCTCCCGCGGCGCCAGCGTGGTCGCGCCGGCCAGGGCGCGGGCCGCCGAGAGAGCGTACGGCCCCCCCGACCCGATGGCCAGGATGCCGTCGTCGGGCTCGATCACCTCGCCGGTGCCGGAGATGATGTACCCGTTGTTCACGTCGGCCACGATCAGCATCGCCTCGAGCCGCCGCAGCACGCGGTCACTCCGCCACTCCTTGGCCAGCTCGACCACGGCCCGCGGCAGGTTGCCCGGAAATCGCGTGAGCTTTTCTTCGAACTTCTCGAACAGGGTAAGGGCGTCGGCCACCGAGCCCGCGAAACCGGTGAGCAGCTTGCCGCCCTGCATGGCGCGTACCTTCTGCGCCCGGGCCTTCATCACGGTGTCGCCGACGGTCACCTGTCCATCGCCGCCCAGGGCGACCTTCCCGTCGCGGCGGACGGCGAGGATGGTGGTGGCGCGAATGGTCGGGAGTGGCATGGCTGTAAGATAGCGCCACGCCCAAGCGGCGGGGCCAGGCTACCAAATGCCTGGAATCAGGGCACTTACCCGCTTCCGATAGGCGGTATAGCGCTCCCCGAACTCCTCCAGCATGAACCGCTCCTCGATGCCCCACTTGAGCCGCCAGGCCACCACGATCAGGGCCAGCGCGACGAGACCCCGCACCCGCGCCGTGACGAGCGCCGTGCCGAGCATTCCCAGCGTGAACCCGGTGTAGATCGGATGGCGCACGATTCGGTAGGGCCCGCGGATCACGAGTTCGTGGTCCTCCTTCACGGTCACCGTGCCGCTCCAGTTGCGCCCCAGCGTGAACCGGGCCCAGAACGCGAACAGAATGCCCGCCGCGGTGAGGGCCACGCCGACCCACGACACGGTGATGTTCGGCCGCAGGAACCGCCAGCCGAGGAACCCGATGTCGAGGTGCCCGTTGAACAGCAGCTCGAAGGCCGACACGACGATGATCAGCTGGACGATCCGGGTCCCGGCGCTCTCACGGCGCGCGATCGGCTTTCCGGTGAACATCCCGATGATCCAGACGGCGAACAGGACGGCCCAGAGTTCGAAGACGACGGTGATCGGCGGCTGCATAAGCCCTGGTGGAAGACGCCCTGCACAACGGGACCGCGCGGGGCGGAGTTTCGCGCCGGGCCGGCCGGCCGGCGGCGCGGCGGTCCGCTCGGGGCCGCTCAGGCGCGCTCAGGTCCGCTCAGGTCCGCTCAGGCCCGCGGGTGCGACTTCTGATATACCGCCTTCAACCGCTCCACGCTGGTGTGCGTGTAGATCTGCGTGGTGCTGATGGAGGCGTGCCCGAGCAGTTCCTGCACCGCCCGCAGGTCGGCGCCCGCATCCAGCAGGTGCGTGGCGAAAGTGTGGCGGAGCGAGTGCGTGGTGAGCCCGGCGTCCTCGTCCACCTGGGAGAGGAACTTGCGCATCAGCTTCTGCACGGCGCGCACGGTGAGCCGGCGTCCGGTGCGTCCCACGAACAGCGCCCGCCGGTCGACCGCACCGCCGAGGCGGCCGTTCAGTTCGTCCCGCTTGGCCTCGTAGTTGCGAATCGCCAGTTGCGCGTGATCCCCCACCGGGACGATGCGCTCCTTGCGCCCCTTGCCGCGCACCTTGACCTGCTGCGAGATGAGGTCGAGGTCGGGGCGGTTGAGCCCGGCGAGTTCCGAGACACGCATGCCGGTGGAGTAGAACAGCTCGAGGATCGCGAGGTTGCGCACGTCCTCGAACCGCCCCTCCATGGCCCGCACCTCGGCCATCTGGAACAGCAGGTCGATCTGGGCGCGGTCCAGGTAGCCGGGCAGGTGCCTGTCGAGCTTGGGCGCGCCCACGCTGCGCGCGGGGTTGGCCGACACGACGTCGTTCATGGCCAGGAAGCGATAGAAGCCGCGCACGGCGCTGAGCGTGCGGGCCATGGACCGCCGGGCCAATCCGCGTTTGGTGAGGTGGCCCAGGAATCCGCGCATCGCCAGCCGGTCGATGCCCTCCCACGTCCACCCGTCGGCGCCGTAGTAATCCGACAGGTAGCGGGTGAACTCGTCGAGATCGCGGCGGTAGGCCTTCACCGTGTTCGGCGATACGTCCCGCTCCTTGGCGAGATGGGTGAGGTACTCCTCGACCTCGCCGGGCGTGGACGCGGCCGCCCCCTGCCGTTCCGCCGCCCGGTCGGCGCTCACGGGGTGGGCGCCGGCGCCGGCGCGAGGGCGTCGCGCCAGCGCGCCATGTCGCCCAGCGCGCGCTCGGCGAGCATGGCCCGCTTCTTCGCCTTGTCGCGCACATCCTCGCCCAGCGGATCGACGAGCCCGAAGTTGGCGTTCATGGGCTGGAAGTGGCGCGGATCGGCCTCGCGCAGATAGCGGTAGAGCGCGCCGAGCATGGTGGTGGGCGGCGGGACGAGGGGGTCGAGCCCGTACAGCATCCGCGACAGATTCGCCCCCGCCACGAGCCCGGTGGCCGTGCTCTCGGTGTACCCCTCCACGCCGGTGAGCTGGCCGGCGAAGAGCGTCATCGGGTCGTCGCGCAGCGCGAGGTGCGGGGTGAGCGACGCCGGCGCGTTGAGGTACGAGTTGCGGTGGATGCTGCCATAGCGCAGGAACTCGGCCCCGGCCAGGCCGGGAATCAACGTGAACACGCGCTTCTGCTCGGGAATGCGAAGCCGCGTCTGGAAGCCGACGAGGTTCCACATCTGGCCGGCGCGATCTTCCATGCGCAGCTGGGCCACCGCCCAGGGGCGCCGGCCGGTGCGCGGGTCGGTGAGCCCCACCGGCTTCATGGGGCCGAAGCGGAGCGTATCGCGTCCGCGCTGTGCCATCACCTCCACGGGCATGCACCCTTCGAAGTAGGGCACCTCGTCGAACTCGTGGCCGTGGTGCTGGTCGGCCGAGAGCAGCGCGTCGAGAAATGCCTCGTACTCGTCGCGCGAGAAGGGACAGTTCAAGTAGGCACCGCCGCCGTCGGCGCCGTCCATCGTTTCCTTGCCGTAGCGCGACGCCCGGAACACCACCGCGTCGTCGATGGACTCGCGGGCGACGATCGGCGCGATGGCGTCGTAGAAGGCGAGCGACGCCACGCCCAACCGCGTACGGATGGCCTCGGCCAGCGCGTCGGAGGTGAGCGGCCCCGTGGCGACGATTCCCGGCGACGGCAGCGTCGCGACCTCGCCGCGCTCCACGGTCACGCGGGGATGGGCGTGCAGCCGGTCGTGCACCGCCTGCGAGAACACATCGCGGTCCACGGTCAGGGCGCTGCCGCCCGGCACCCGGGCCTGGTCGGCCGCCCACAGCACCAGCGACCCGAGCAGGCGCATCTCGGCCTTGAGCAGCCCGTGCGCATTGGTGGACTCGGTGCTCTTGAACGTGTTCGAGCACACGAGCTCGGCGAGCCGGTCGGTCTTGTGCGCCGGCGTGCCGCGCGTGGGGCGCATCTCGTGGAGCACCACGGTGTGCCCGCGCTCGGCAAGCTGCCACGCCGCTTCCGAACCGGCGAGCCCGCCGCCGACGATGTGGATGGGGGTATCGGTCACCCGTTCAAACTAAGGGATCCGGCCTCGCGGGCCAGAGGAACTCCGGCGTTTCCCCGGTTCAGCGCGACTTGCCGACGACACCGGCATACGTCGTCAACCGGCCGGCCTCGAACGCGTCCACCGTGGCGCGCATCGACGACAGCATCGTGATCGAGCCCCCGGGGCCTACCGGCAGCCCCGGCATGCCGCTGCGGAACACGGCCCGGATGAAGGTGCTCGACGGGTCGAGCGGGAGCGCGGCGACGTTGGCATAGAAGCGCCGCCAGTCGTCGCCCTGCACGAACAGGTACTGCTCCACGTTCGACGTGTAGAAGGCGGTGACCGTGGCACCGTGCGCGCGCAGGTACGCGCCCACGGCGCGGATCGCCGTCGGACCCGCGAAGTCCCCGACCACGGGCACGATCCGGTTCTCGATTTGCAGCCCGCGCACGAGCCGGTAGTTCGCCTCCGAAGCGAGATAGCTGCGCGCCACGCCCTCCGTATCGGCCTGGGTCATCAGCGCCGCGTACGTAGGCCGCCAGCCGCGGCCGAACCGCCGGTAGCCGTTTCCCGCCCCCGCCCCCGCCATGTTGTTGTAGTCCATGTCGGGCCCCTCGTCGTAGAACGCGCGGAACACGTAGGCGATGCCGCGCCGGTCGTCCGCCGAGAGCGCCAGGTGGTGTATGCCGGTGAGCCGGGCATACACAGCGGCGAGCGTGGCCGCGTACAATGCGCTGTCGTGCGGCACACGCGCGTAGGCGGCGAACAGCGCCGCCGCGGAACTCGCCGTATCGACCCCGCCCGGACGCGGACGCGAGAACAGGCGCGACACGAAGCCGGCGCGCGTGGGGGACAGCTCGAAGAGCGCCTTGTACAGCAGGAGTTCGAGGGCGTTGCCGCGCCGGATGTCGAACACGAACGCGAGCCGGGGCCGGAGGGCGGCAATGTAGGTGAAGTTCTGCTCCGGCCCGACCCCCAGATACACGCCGCCCGGGGCGGTGCGCGCCACCAGCGCCGGGATCACGCGCTGGAAGCTCGCCTCGTTGGACAGAATGTTGTCGGAGCGCCAGTAGCCGCTGGGCTCCGAGAGCCCGGTGAAGAGGCGGTTGAACTCGGCGTCGGAAATGCGGTCCGGGAGCTGCGCGCAGCCCGCCGTCGCCGCCAGCGCCAGCGCGCCCACCAGCACGAACCACCATCCCGGGCGACGGCTGCGCGGCATTCGCATGGTGGTCGGGCTACGGCGTCACCCCGCCATCGCCTCTTCCGGCTCCGGCGCCTTCTCCACGTCCCACTCGTTGCCGCACTTGATGCACTTGCGGTACTCGCCGCGCGCCTTCGTGGACTTCATCTCGGCGCCCATGTAGCCGCACTCGGGGCACTTCTCCACCGCCGGGCGGTTCCACACCACGAAATCGCAATTCTCGTTGGCGCACGCGTAGAACTTGGTACCGCGCTTCTTGGAGCGCCGCTCCACGATCTCGCCGCCGTCCTTCGGACAGTACACGCCGGTCGGCATCGACTTGGTGCCGCGGCACTTGGGAAAGGTGCTGCAGCCGAGGAACTCCCCGCTGCGGCCCGTCCGCACGACCATCGGCTTGCCGCACACCGGGCAGGGAATGTCGGTCATCTTGGGCTTGGCCTTCTCGCCCTTGAGCGGCCGCGTGTACTTGCAGGTCTTGGGGTGGTTCTCGCAGGCCAGAAAGGGGCCGAAGAATCCGCCGCGGGGCTCGAGCTTTCCGCCGCAATCGGGGCAGCGGAGTTTCGCGACCGCTGACAGATCGTGAGCGGTGGCGATGAGCGCCGGCGCGTCCACCGATTCCAGCGACTTGGCGAACGGGCCATAGAACTCTTCGAGGACGCGGCGCCAGCCCAGCTCCCCGTCCTCGATCTTGTCGAGCTCACCCTCCATACCGGAGGTGAAGCCGACGTTGAACACATCGGGGAACTGCTTGACCATCACCTTCTCCACCGTCTCGCCGAGTTCGGTGGGGAAGAACCGCCGTTGTTCGAGGTTCACGTAGTGCCGGTCGACGAGCACGGAGATGATGGCGGCATAGGTGGACGGCCGTCCGATGCCGAGCTTCTCGAGTTCCTTGACCAGACTGGCCTCGGAGAAGCGCGGCGGCGGTTCGGTGAAGTGCTGGTGCGGCGTGATCGCCTTGACCGGCACGGCCTCGTTGCGTTCGACGACGGGGAGCGCCTGCTCGTCTTCCAGCGCCTTGTGGTCGCCCTCTTCGTGCGACTCGCGGTAGAGCACCAGGAACCCCTGGAACTTCACGATGCTGCCGGTGGCGCGGAACAGATAGTTGCGGCGTCCGATGTCGGGCTGCGTGGACGCCGGCAGGTCGAAGTCCACCGTGGTGGTGTCGAACACGGCGGGCGCCATCTGCGACGCCATGAACCGCTGCCACACCAGCTGGTAGAGCTTGAACTGGTCGGGGGTCAGGTATCGCTTCACGTCTTCGGGACGGCGCGCCGGGTCGGTGGGCCGCACCGCTTCGTGGGCGTCCTGGGTGTTCTTGCCCTTGTTCTTGCCGTCGCCGTACAGCCGCGGTCCGGAGGCCAGATACTCCTCGCCGTGCGCCTTGCGCAGGAAGTCGCGGGCCTGGCCCGCCGCCACTTCGGCCACGCGGGTGGAGTCGGTGCGCATGTAGGTGATGAGACCGACGCCGCCCTCGGCGCCGAGCTCGATGCCCTCGTAGAGTCCCTGGGCCACGCGCATCGTGCGCTTGGAGCCGAACGACAGCTTCTTGGCGGCTTCCTGTTGCAGTGTCGACGTGGTGAACGGCGCCGACGGGTTCTTGCGGCGCTCGCGCCGCTTGACGTCGGTCACCGTGAACGTCTTGCGGCCCTTCAGGTCGTTCAGGATGCGGTCGGCTTCGGCCTTGGTGTGGATCTCGGGCTTCTTGCCGTCCACGTGGTGCAGCTTGGCCGTGAACGGCGTGCCGTCCTTCTCCATCGCCGCGTCCACGGTCCAGTATTCCACCGGTTTGAAGGCGCGAATGTCCCGCTCGCGCTCGACGATCAGGCGCAGCGCCACCGTCTGCACACGCCCCGCCGAGATGCCCTTCTTGACCGTCTTCCAGAGGACGGGGCTGGCCTTGTAGCCCACCAGCCGGTCGAGCACGCGGCGCGCCTGCTGCGCCTCCACCTTGCGCTCGTCGATGTCGCCCGCGGCGCCGATGGCGCGCTGCACTGCATCCTTGGTGATCTCGTGGAACAGCACGCGCCGGATGGGAATCGTCGACTTGCCCCGCTTGGGACGCAGCTGCTCGGCCACGTGCCAGGCAATCGCCTCGCCCTCACGATCGGGGTCGGTGGCGATCAGCACTTCGCGCGACGACTTGGCGGCGCTCTTCAGGTCGGCGATCGTCTTTTCCTTGCCGGGAATCGGCACGAGGTCGGGTTCGAATCCCTTCTCGATGTCGATGCCGAGCTTCTTGGCGGGCAGATCCATGATGTGCCCCACCGTGGCCCGCACCCGGTAGCCGCGTCCGAGATACTTGCCGATCGTCTTGGCCTTGGCCGGCGACTCGACGATGACGAGCGACGTGGAGCCCGCCGGCCCCTCGGGAATCTCATCCTCGACCACGGCGGCCCGCGCCGTCCGGCCGCGCCGCTTGGTGGCGGCACTGCCCTTCGGCTTGCGGGCCTTGGTGGCGCGCTTCTTGGTGGTCGTGCGTGTTTTCTTGACTGCCATGATCAGTGTACCGTCTGATTGTCGTCCCGCGACCGCCCGTCGTCGAACCCGATCCCGTCGAGCAGGGTGTGAAGATCGTCGCTCGTGATGCGCCCGTCGATCTGCGACAGCGCCCGTTCGATGATCATCTCCAGCTCCACGGGACTCACGGTCCCCGAATTGCCGAGCGCGAGGAGATAGCCCCAGGCCTCCGGCGCGAACCGTCCGCGCTCATGTGGCCCCAACATGCGTATCGTCATCTTTCTCCGGCGTTCGACCGCCTGCCGGCCCCTCCCAGAATGGACGATTCGGCGGTTCCCACGGCATGGATCCCCTTCGGGTCGTACCCGGTTCCCGCGATCCGGAAGGCCAACAACGGCTAACGCAATTCATTCGCCAGCGCAACTACCTTTTCCGTAACTTCTTGCAGTGAAAGGGTTTCCGACTCAATCACGACGTCGGCCCCTTCATATAATACGCGCCGCCCCACGAACAGCAGCCGGAGTTCCTCCAGCGGATTGGGGCGGTTGAGCAGCGGGCGAAGTTCCTGTCGCTTCCCCATGCGCTTGAGCGCCGTCTCCGGCTTGACTCGAAGGTACACCAGCCGTCCAGGGGGGCGCAGCATCCCGACCACTTCGGGGTGGCCGATCCAGCCGCCGCCGGGCGCGAGAATCATCCCTCCCACCTCCCGCAATTCCTCGGTCAGCGAGCGCTCCTTGGCGCGGAAGTACTGCTCGCCGTGCTCGGCGAAGATCTGCGCCACGGCCTGCCCTTCCCGGCGTTCGATCTCGGCGTCGAAATCCAGGAACGTGCGATGGCACATTTCCGCCGCCCGCATCCCGACCACCGATTTCCCGGATCCCGGCAGTCCGACGAGGATCAGGTGCGGAATGGACGGATCAGCCGCCGAGATGCCGTGCGATGTCCGAAACGTATCCGTCATAGTTGCGCCGCATTTCTGCAAGGGAGTCGCCGCCGAACTTTTCGGCGAACGCGTTCGCGAGCACGATCGCCAGCATTCCTTCCGCTATCACGCCCATCGCCGGCACGGCCGTCACGTCGCTGCGTTCGGCGACCGCCTGGGCCGGTTGTCCCGTGGCCATTTCCACGGTGGCGAGCGGGCGCATCAACGTGCTGATGGGCTTCATCCCGACCTTCACCACCAGCGGTTCGCCGTTCGTCATGCCACCTTCGAGCCCGCCGGCGCGGTTGGTGCGGCGGCGGGCGTTGCCCGCGAGGCGGCGTCCGGGCGCGGACTCGATCTCATCGTGCGCCTCGGCGCCCGTCACCCGCGACGATGCGAACCCCATGCCGATCTCTACCCCCTTCACGGCCGGAATGCTCATCATGGCCGCGCCGATGCGTCCGTCGAGCTTGCGGTCCCAGGCCACGTGCGAGCCGAGGCCCACGGGGAGCCCGTCGGCCACGACCTCGCAGATGCCGCCCAGCGTGTTGCCGGCGCGCTTGATCTCGTCGATGCGCGCCACCATCGCCGCGTCGGCTGCCGGATCCAGGGTGCGCAGGGGCGAGGCATCGGCCACGGCGTTGATGTCACCGGGCATCGGGTCGGGCCGCCGGGCGTCGATTCCACCCAGGTGAACGACGTGGCTCGCGATCCGGACCCCGAACTCCTCGAGCAGCCGCCGGCAGACGGCGGAGGCGGCCACGCGGGCCGCGGTTTCCCGGGCCGACGCGCGCTCCAGGATGTCGCGGGCGTCGTCGCGGGCGTACTTGAGGGCTCCCGAGAGGTCGGCGTGGCCGGGCCGCGGGCGGGTCACGGCGCGCTTGCGCGCCGCGGCCGGGTCCTCGTCGTCGCGGGCGGCGGGGTCCATGATCGCTTCCCAGTTCTTCCAGTCGCGGTTCCGGATGAGCATTGCGATTGGCGACCCGAGAGTCTGCCCGCGCCGGACGCCGGCCAGGAACTCGACCTCATCCTGCTCGATCTGCATGCGCCGGCCGCGCCCGTAGCCCTGCTGGCGTCGCGCCAGCTGGGTGTTCACGTCGGCGGCGACGAGGGGGAGGCCGGCCGGGATGCCTTCGAGAATCGTGACGAGCGCCGGTCCGTGCGACTCGCCGGCGGTGGTGAAAGTGATCATGCGTCCTCAAACGCGGTGAGCCCGACGCTGGCGTCGGGCTCGCAAACCATACTGCGGGGAACGGCTAACGGCTAACAGCCGACTGCAGCGCAGTCAACTGTTAGCCGTCGGACGTGAACCGGTGGCGGCGAGCCGCCGTCAGGGCGCGGGCTTGATGTCCGCCGCGCTCAGGTTGATCACGACCATGCCCTTGTTCGTCATCGCGAACACCTTGAGGACGGTGCTCGGCGGATCGCCGGGCATCGGGCCCGACACCCGGAGCGGTCCGTAGACGGAGTTCTTGAGCTTCAGGATCCCGCGGTTGGCGTACTGCGCGGCATCGAAGATGTCGATCTGGTTGCTGGCGGTGACCGTGAATCCGACGCGGTCGGCCGCCGGGGTGTTCTCTCCGTTCAGGTGCGGATCGAACGCCACGCCGCCATCCACCTTCGACGCCACGGCATATTCTCCGGCCAGACGCAGGTGGAAGGGATTATCGAGGTACGACAGATACGTATTGTTGGCCCCGTGCGTTCCGAGCAGCAGCCCGAGACTGTCGATGGCGATGCCGGCGACGTGTTCCGAGGCGTTGTCGGTGAGGTCGGTGACGGTGACGTTCGGCGACGTGAACAGCTTCCGCGGATCGAGGGGGCCCGGGGTCGGATCGTTCACCATCACGACGCGGCCCGACAGTCCCTTGGAATCGCCCTCGCCGAAGCCGATCCACGACCGGTCGCCGCTGGACGCCAGGAACGTCGTGTCCTGGAACGAGAGCGACGTGACGTCGAGGTTGAGCACGGCCAGGGCGTCCCCGCCGGCGATCGAGTCCAGCTTGACGGCGCCGACCGTGGTCGTGTCGATGAGACAGAAGTTGTCGGTGACCAGCGCCGAGCCGTACTTGTGGTCGCACAGCACGAGGGTATCCGACTGGGAGGAACTCGGGGCCGACTTGGCCACGCCCACCGAATCGGCGTTGAACAGCGCGTAGACGATCTGCTGTCCCGGCGTGATCGTGCCGTACTTGTACAGCATCTGCGGATCGGGCGCCGGCAGACTGGGATCGATCCAGCGGATGGTGCCCGCCGTGGCGCTGGCCGTCGGCAGGGTGGAGTAGAAGATGCGCCCGCCCTTCGACTCGGCCACGTACTGCGGACGGTCGGAGTAGCTGATCGGGCCCTGAACGCTCATCTGCGTCTTGCCGCTGGTGGCGTCGCGGCTTTCCGTGATCAAATAGATGTAGGTATTGCGGGTGCGGATGCGCCCGGCCAGGTCTTCCTGGATGTTGCCCGGGACGATGGACACCTTGCTGATCGTGGTGGCGCCGGAGTTGGCGACGAGCAGCGTGTCGCCGCTGTTGCCGATCGACATCCCCCAGGGCTGCGATCCGACCGCGATGCCGGTAGCCGCGAAGGTCTTGGTGCCGTCCTGCCAGAGCTCCAGCAGGTTGTACTTGCTGTTGGAGAGGAAGACGTTGCCGCGGCCCGGGTCGACCGCGATGTCGGCGATGATGCCGGGGCGCGACTGCGGCAGCGCGTAGGTGTGGCCGTAGACGATGAGCGAGGTGTCACGCTGCGCCGCCGCCGCCGAAGCCGTCGGCGTGTTGACGCTGACCGGCAGGGAGTACCCCGTCCGGCCCTGCTGGTCGATGGCGAACGAGTAGATGCTGACGCGCTTGCCCTGATCGGCAGGCGTCAGGTTGAGCGGCACGCCGCCACTGGCGTTGGATACGTATGGCGAGGCGAGCAGGACGCTGTCGCGCACGATCACGGCGCCGGTGCTGTCGAGCACGACGGCTCCGAGCGACTTGATGCCGTCGCCGAACGCGTTGACGCTCACGCTGTCGGTAGTCTCGAGCCGCGGTGGAATGGTCTGATGCACGATCGGTTCGGCGGCCGTGCCACTGCGCACGTAGGCGGTGACGCTGCCGGCGTTGCCGGGCTGGTTGTTGACGTCCACCCCGGTGGCGCTCACGGTGATCTTGCCGCGGACCGGCGCGTCGGCCGGCACGCGCACCACCGCGTTCAACGTCACGTCGCGGTTGTTCGGCGACGGGTACGCCTGGGTGATGGTCGTATCGAGGGCCGTGGGCCAGTTCGCTTCACCCTGCACGCGCAGGGTCATCGTGGCCACGCCGATGTTGCTGAGGCCGTGGACGTTGGCGACCATGCTCACGCCGGCCGGCACGCTGTCGCCGTTGGCGGGCGAGGTGATGGCCAGATTCGGACCGGCAACGATGTGGATCGTGCGCAGTGTCGAGTCGACGTGTCCGGCCGTATCGCTGATCACGGCCACGATCACGAGGCTGTCGATCGTGGTATCCAGCGGAATGGCGGGCACCAGATACCGCTTGATCACCGTGTCGCGGAGATTGATGCGGAAGGCGCCGCCCGACGGAATCGGAATTTCGGTGTAGCGCGGGGTCCGGGTGAACGTGCCGAGCGCGATGCTTCCCTTCTCGGTGAAGCCGTCGAGCACGACGTTTCGGATCGCCGTGTTGTCGTGGATGCGCATCGACACGAAGATCGAGTCGCCGATGTTGACGAGCGCGCCGACGAGCGGCGTGTCGAGCAGCACGTAGGGCTTCTGCTGGTCCGGCCCGGTGGTGGTGGTCGGCGTGGAGCCGGCCCCCGTCCCCGTGCCCGACCCGGTGCCGAGTGGCGACGCCACCGGCGACGAGTCGCAGCTCAGCACCGCAAAGATGCCGAGGCCGACGGCGAGCAGACGCACGAAGGGTGATTTCATGATGTCGCTCCGCGGCGGCTAGTGCGAGCCGCCGTCACCCGTCATCGGCTGCCCATCGTCGATGATGTGCGGCGTGATGAGGATGAGGAGGTCGCGTTTGACTTCCTGGCGCTGCGTGAACCCGAACAGCTTGCCGATGATCGGCAGGTCGACGAGCACGGGAATCCCCGACTTGGACACGGTCACGCTGGTCTGCGTGAGCCCGCCCATGATCGCGGTCTGCCCGTCGTTGACGAGCATCGTGTTGTCGATGAACTGCCGCGGGAACACGGCTCCGACGTCGTTGGAGAACTGCTGCACGTCCGAGTTCTCGGCGTGCACCAGCATCTGCACCTGATGGTTGGCGGTGATCTGCGGCGTCACCTGGAGGATGATGCCGGTTTGCTGGAAGTTCACCGTCGCCTTCGGCGCCGTCTGCGTGCCGCCCTGCGACGACGCGTCGATGATGCGAATCGGCACCTGCGTGCCGGCGGTGAGGTTCGCCATGTGGTTGTTGAGCGTGGTCACGCTCGGCTCGGCCTGTACGTCGAGCAGCGAGACGGTGGTCAGCGCCTGGACGAAGCTCGTGAAGCTGAACCCGCCCATGGCCGCCGAGTACACGGCCTTGAGCGCCGCGCCCGGCACGTCCTGCGTGGCGTTCGCGATCGCCGCGATCGTATTCCCGCCCAGGTAGATCCGGTTGGCGATGTTCGTCTCCGGCTTGCCCGTCGAGTCGGTCCGGCGGATCAGATCATTGAAGTACTGGTTGGCCGTCCCGATGTCGTACTGCAGGCCCAGGGCCTCGAGCGACGTGCGGTCGACGAGGATGATCTTGGCCTTGATGTTGACCTGGGGCTGCCGGATGTCGAGCTGCTTGGCATAGTCCATCAACACGCCGATGTTCGCGGCGATGTCGGTGATGCTCATCGTATTGGTGGTGGTGTCCACCGTGACCGCCCCGCGCGCGGGACAGTTGAGGTTGGTGACCACCGGGGCCTGCCCGGCGTTGGCGTCGGCCGCGTTGGCCGCCGCCACCGTCTGCGCCTGCCCCTGGCCGTTGGCGCCCTGCGTCTGGCTGCAGTCGCGGGTGAGCCGGGCCTCGATCTGCGGCTTCAGATTCATGGCCTTCACGTAATTCAGCCGCATGCTCCGCGTGATCAGGGGCTCGGCGGCCCGCTGGGCGAGGATGTGCGCCTGCGTATCGACGATCAGGATGCCGCTGGGATCTTCCACCGCATCCAGCCCGTTGGCGTTGAGCACCACGCGCAGCGCCACGTCCCACGGCTGATCGGTGATCGTGGCCGTGATCTTGGTGTTCTCCACGCCCTTGCCGAGGATGATCGTGCGGCCCGAGTAGCTGGAGAAGGCCGCGACCACGTCGCGGATGTCGGCGTCTTCCCACGTGATGGTGATGCGGGGCTGCTGTTGCTGCGACGGGTACGACGCCACCCGGACCGGCGCCGGGCGCCGGGGTTCGGGACGGACCTGGACCGGCACCGGCTCGGCCGGCGCGGCATCGTCGGTGGCGGCCACTGAGGGCGCCGCCGTGGACGTGCCCACGTGCCAGGCGTCGAAATCGGCGGAGGTGCCGTCCACGGAGACGCGGATGCGGCCGTCCTCACGGGTCACGGCATAGCGATGCGGGGCGTCGAGGGAGACGACCACGCGTACCACGCCGCGGCTGAATTGCGAGTAGCGAATACCGAGCACGCCGCCGCGATCCACCTGGTCGTACCCCCCGGTGGGGACGCGCAACGATGCGCCCGAAATGTCGATGACAACGCGATCCGGATTCCGGAGCGTGAAGTCCTGCACCGACACGGTGCCTCCGACGCCGATGAGCACCTCGGCGCGGCCGGCCGTCGGCACGACGCTCAACGAGGTCACGGCCCCCCGTTCCGGCGCCGGCCCGGACGCCGAGCGCCAGGCGCCGGCGACGAGCGCGACAGCCAGCGCCGCGACTACCGTCAATACGCGTTTCATGGAATCCTCGCTTTCGTGGTATCCGCAAGCACCAGCGAATCCTGGCGGTTGAATCCGAATTCTTCGATCGTGAAAATCACGGCCCGTGGCTTGATTTGGGCCACACGCATCCGGCCCAGCGTCTGTCCGACGGTGGCCCGGTAAAGCTTGCTGGACTGGTCGCGCATGATGGCCACCGACCGATGTCCGTTGACGTCATACAGAATGCCGACGAGGTGCAGGTCGGAGAGCACCGGGCGCAGGTCGCTCGTGCCGAGCAGCGAGACGAACGGATCCCGCGTCCCGGCCCGGTCGTAGTCGAACACCTCGCGCATGACGAACGAGGGCACGGTGTCGGTCTTCGGTGCCGCCGCCCGGCCGTTGGGGCCGACCTTGCCGCCCGTCCCGGTGCCCTGCGCCGTGCCCGCCACCGACTTCGACGGCGCGGCCTTGGCGCCCTTGGCGGTGCCGGTCGCCTGCGCCTGGACGTTCTGTTCCCTGGCGATGTGCGTATCGGCGGCCGCGGCGGCCCGCTTGGCCTTGTCGATGGCCTTCGTCATCTGGGCGTTGGCCACGCCCGCGCTGGCGATCAGGAGCGCCAGTACCACGGCGGCGCGTTTCACTCGCCCCCCTTGGCCGGCGTGGCCCCGGGTTCGGTGTGCGCGACGTAGGTCTGAATGTCGAACGTGGCCTGCAGCATCTGCACGGACTTGTCCGTGTTGCGCACCTGCGTGTTGGCGAAGGTGAGCCCGAGGTTGATCGGAGCCACGATGCGCCGCAGTTCGCCGACGTTGGTCAGGAAGCGGGCGATCTTGTGGTAGGGCCCGGCCACGCCGAGCTTGAACTTGTAGGTATCGAACTGGTCGCCCTTGATCACCCCGTCCGGGGTGAACGTGGAGACGTCGAGCCCCACCTGGCGCGCCGCCGTGGACACCGAGGCCAGCAGCGCCGGCACCTCGTTCCCGGTGGGCACCAGCTGCCGCATGATCTCCACTTCCTTGCCGTACTCGTCGGCCTGGGCGCGCAGCTTGTCGATGCTCCCCCGGGCCACGTCCACCTTGGCCCGCTGGTTCATCACGTCGAGGCTGTCCACGTGCGCCTGCAGCGTCGCCACGGTCTCTGCCTTCGGCGTCCAGACGAAGTTGTAGTACAACCCGGCCGCGGCCAGACAGACGATGGCCACGAGGAGCTTGTACTGATCGTTCTTGGCAGTCGGGAGGAGTGGCATGGCTATTTCACCGAGACGTTGAGTGGCACGCGGCGGATCACGCTCGAATCGGGACGCGTGTACAGCATCGTCAACTGGAAGTCGGTGACCTGCACCCCGTTGTCGGTCGCCACCTGGGACTTGTCGAGCGTGACGTTGCCGAAGAACGGGGAGTCTTCGAGATCACTCATGAACCGCGTGAGCGCCTGGATGTCCACCGTCCGGCCGAGCACCCGGATCTGCACCGTGTCCAGCGGGATCGACGTCTGGAACGCCGCCGCCTTCTTGGGCTTGGGCGCCGACGGCCCCTGCGGATTGGCGGCCACCAGGTTCTGCCCCTGCGGCGTGCCGGTGTAGCTCAGGCCGGTGAGCCAGGTGTACGCCGGCAGCGCCGTGCTCACTTCCTCGAGCACGTGCGGCCAGACGAACCGGTCGCCGTCGATGGTCCGGATGATGTTCAGCTGCCGCAGCAGCGTATCGCGCTTGGCTTCGAGATGCGTGCGATCCTTGAGCACCGACGCGTAGCGCGTCGAGTCGGCCAGCCCCTGCGCCTCGGCGGCGGTCAGGGTGCTGGTCTGGTGCGACTGGATCAGAAACATCGCCACGATCGCGCCGACGCCGACGATGGCCGAGACCACCGCGGCGGCCAGCCATCGATCCTTGACTCGCTCCGAAAGGCCCGACATCAACGACGAAACGTCGAGGCTCTTACCGCCGCCCCGCTTCGCCTTCTTCGTGGCGCCTGGAAGGAGATTGATTTGAATCATGAGGGCTACCGCTTGGCCTAGGCGACCTGACGAAGCGCCAACCCGATGGGAAGCATCAGGAGTGGCGCAACTTCATCAGTGACGAGCGACGCGAGAGCCCCGTCACGCACCTTCAGCGATGCCAACGGGTTCGCCTGCTCGACCGTGAGCTTGAGACGGTCGGCCAGCATCGCCGTGAGCCCCGGGATGCGCGAGCCGCCGCCACACGTGAACACGGCACGGACGGCACTGGCCGTCCGGGAATTCGATGCCAGAAACGCCACCGCGCGCTCGATCCCGAGCGCGATCTCCTCACCGCGGCTCTGGAGAATCGCGTCCAGGTGCGGCGACCGGTCGTACCCCTGCAACAGCTCCTGGGCGTCGTCCGCCGACAGTCCGCGCTCGCGCTGCAGATCCTCGCGAAACCGCCGCGTCCCCACGGCCAGGTCCCGCGTCAGAATCGGCACGCCCTCCTCGAGGACGTTGATGTTCGTCACCTCGTGGCCGACGTTCACCAGCGCGACCACGCCCGTCATCGCGTCGGGATGGTTGAGCTCGAAGGCGTTGTGCAACGCGAACGCATCCACGTCCACCACCCCCGCCTGCAACCCCGCGTCCTGCAGCACCCGCAGCTTCGACTCCACCAGCTCGCGCTTGGCCGCCACCAGCAACACGCTCATCTCCAGCCCGTCGGCGTCGGGATCGAGGATCTGGAAGTCCAGCTCCACCGACTCCATGTCGAACGGCACGTGCTGTTCGGCCTCCCAGCGCATCAGCTCGCGCGCCTGCTGTTCCTTCACGCGCTCGATCTGGATCTTCTTGATGATCACGTCGCGGCCGCCGACGGCGGTCACGACCTGCTTCACCTTCACGCCCGCCGCCGTCATCGCCGATTGGATGGCCTCGGCAACGATTCCGGGATCCATCACCTCGCCTTCGACGATGGCGTCCGCAATCAGGGGCGCGATCGCGACCTTGACCAGCTCCGGCTCCGACCGGCCGTGGTCCACTACCGCGACCTTGATCAGGCCCGAGCCGATGTCCAGGCCGACTGTCGTCTTGCTTCGACCGAGGAATGCCATGAGGAGGTCTGGGTGATGCCGTTCGCACCGCGCGGGGCCCTCGCCCCGAGCTCGCGGAGCCCGGCGACTACCGAAAAGGGGACCGATTGCCCGGTCCCGAACATCAGAAAAACTTCAATAGTATCGTGTCGCTGACTTCAGCGGCCGGAGCGCCCACACGACCCCGCAAATCTCCCCCCGTCCGACCCCGGTCAGAGGCCTGCGCGCGGTGACCGGTTGTGCCTCCCGGTACACGACCTACGCGGCATGAGGTAACAAGGCGGCATGGGGTTACAGGCCCATCGCCAACCGCCGGATCAGGGGTTTGAAGCCGACACCGAGTCGCCGGGGCCGGACACGAAGCGCACCGCTCCGGCGTGCCACTCGGCGTCCTCGATGACGCAGGAATCGTACTGTAAGCTCATGCCAGCAAGAGCGTTAACGTCCACCGACGGCCGCCCGCCGCCAATCAGGAGCATTCCGGAAATGGATGATTCGCCGCCGGAGACCTCGAGAGCGCCTGCGACGACGATCACGCCGCGAAATACGATGCTCCCGGAAATCCGGAGCGCCCCGTCCACCAGCAGCACGCCGGAGCCGGCCCCACCCGTCAACTCGAGATCGCCCAGCGCATGCACCACACCTCCCACCGGCGCCGGCACCACACTCCCCGCCGGCAACGAGTCGCTGGCCCGCGTCGCCAGTGCGGCGCGCGAGGTTCCGCCGAACACTTCATACGTGGCAGCCGCGCCCGCTCCCGCATCGGCCCCCGCCCCCGCCGGGGCCGAGTGGCCCGGCGGCGTGACGATCCCCGCCCGCCAGCCGGCCGGTGGTCCGCACCGCGCGCCGGAATCCGGCACCGCGACGACGAGCGTGCCGTCCGCGCTCACGTCCCCGGCCGCCACCAGCGCGCCCCACGCCGGAAAGCGCGGCGCCGCCACCGTGAGCAACGCGCTCGCCCGGGCGGCCAACGCGGTGTCGCGGGCATCCGCCACCCGTACCGTCGCACGATAGGACCAGACCGAGAGCCGCGTCACACGCGCATCCACGGTTCCGGCGACGCCGGTCCAGGGACCCGCCAGGGCGGCCGTGCTTCCGGGCGCCTGCCGGAAGCGCGCGGCACTGTCCCACCCCGCCCGCACATCGGCGGCCGCACCCCCGGCCGCGGCCCGGAGCTGCGCGGACCGCCCCGCCACGAGACGGACCGCCCACCGTTCGCGCTGTGCGAAATAGCTCGCCACGAGCAGCGTCCCGACGACGCCGAGCACGATCAGCGCGACGAGCAACACCATGCCGCGGCGCGGGCGTTCAGGGCGCACGACGGAGGGCCACGGTACGCGGCGGCGTGCGGACGGTGCTGTCGGGGGCCGGGGGCCGGGCAACGATCACGACGGACGCCACGGCGGTGCTGCCGGCTGGCGTGCTCAGCAGTCGGCCGCTCTCGTCGAGATAGGAGAACCGGAGCCCGGTACGCTCCGGACGCACGCTGTACGCGTGCAGTGGGCCCGCGACCGGCTGAACGGCGTTGAACCCGCCCGACGGTGGGTTCCACTCGCGCATGCCCAGGTACCAGTGGCCGTCGCCGCCGCGGTAGAGGTCGTAGCGCGTCCGTCTGGACAGGCGGAACGCGACCACCGGCCCGGCATCGACGGCCGAATCGAGGAGAAGGGACACGCCGGAGCCCGGTGGCACCCCGGCGGCCGCGCAGGCCTGGACCGCCGGCGCGGTGGCGACGACGGTGCGCACCAGCCACCGCGGCGGCCATGCGTCATCGTCGAGCACGGCGAGGCGATCGCCCGGCTTCGCCGCGGTCGCGAACTCCGCGAGTGCGATCCCCGCGGCCGTTCCTTCCCTTGCCGTGCGCAGTTCGGCGCCGGCGACGCATCCCACGCCGGTGGCTACCTGCTGCATCAGGTCGAGCGCGGAATCCGGGCCCGCGTTGGGGAGCAGGTCACCGGCGCCGGCCCCATCGAGCGCGCGGGCCAGGATGGCCACCGCCTGGCGCGTCGCCCGCTCACCCGCGTCGGCGGCCTGCGCCCGGCGCTGCATCCGCAGGTGGAACAACGCGCTGCGGGTGACGAGCCCGAAGACGATCCCGAACACGACGAGCGTGACGGCGAGCTCGATCAGAGTGACGCCGCGCCGCACGGATCAGCAGGGGAGCGTGGTTTGCAGCACGAAGGCGCGCGGGGCATCGGCGTCCGCGTAGGCGATGCTGTCGCGAACGCGCCGGCCGGGGCCGGCGACCACCTGCACCTGCCAGTACTCGCGCACACCGGGGGCGGGCACGGCCACCCCCGCCGCGGGGGCGGGACATCCTTCGGCGCGGAGGACGGCGACCCGCGACTGCGCCGCCGCAAGGCCGGCCTGTCGCCGACCGGCCGCACCGCGCCAGCGCAAGAGCAGCGCCGCGTCGGCCGCGAACGCCAGCAGCGCCACGTCGAAGACGACGAGGGCGACGAGCAGTTCGACGAGGCTGAACCCGGTGCGGCGGCGGGACATGCCGCACGGTACGGCGTTCCGGCCGCGGCGGCGCCATCAAAAGTGCGCCGCCCACACCCCGATCCTGCGTCAGTCGCCGAGGCCGTACTCGCGGAGCTTGTACAGCAGGGTGCGGTGCGAGAGTTCGAGCAGTTTGGCGGCGCGTGTGCGGTTGCCGCCGGTCTGATCGAGAGCGCGGCGAATGAGCTCCCGCTCCAGCACCTCGGTCCGTCGCTTCACGGAAAGGTCGTCGGCCTCGGGGTGGGCGTCCGCCGCCGGCGTGCGGACCTCGGCGGGCAGCTGTTCGACGCCCATGTGCGGAGAGTCGACGAGCACCATGGCGCGCTCCACCACGTTCTCCAGTTCGCGCACGTTGCCGGGCCATGGGTAGTCGATGAGCAGCTGCATGGCGGCCGGCGCGAATCCGCGCACGTCGAGGCCCAGCCGCTCGTTGAAGCGCAGCACCATGGCGTGGACCAGTTCGGGAATGTCCTCGCGGCGCTCGCGGAGCGGCGGCAGCCGCAGGCGGACGACGTTGACGCGGTAGAACAGGTCGGCCCGGAACCGGCCCGCCGCCACCTCGGCCTCGAGGTCGCGTGACGTGGCGGCGATCACGCGCACGTCGACCTGGCGCGGCGTCGACTCGCCGACGCGGCGGATCTCGCTCTCCTGCAGCACCCGGAGGAGCTTCACCTGCAGCGACACGGGCAGTTCGCCGATCTCGTCGAGCAGCACCGTCCCGCCGTCCGCCTCCTCGAAGAGTCCCCGGCGCTCGGCGGTGGCGCCGGTGAAGGCACCGCGGGTATGGCCGAAGAGTTCGCTCTCGAGCAGCGATTCGGGAATCGCGGCGCAGTCCACGGCCACGAACGCCCGCCCCGCGCGCGGGCTCTCGTGGTGGACCAGGCGGGCGACGAGCTCCTTGCCGGTGCCGCTCTCACCGGTAACGAGCACCGTGGACGGATGGCGCGCCACCTTGCGCGCGAGCTCCAGCGCCTGGCGGAGCGCCGGGCTGCGTCCGACGATGCCGCCGGGATCCCGCAGCGCCGCCAGCTCCTCGTGCAACTGGCGCACCTCGCGGCGCAGGCCCTCGCGCTCGATGGCCTTGTTCACCACCAGCAGCACCTGATCGGCGCGGAAGGGTTTGCTGATGAAGTCGTAGGCGCCGCGCTTGATGGCGGCGAGCGCCGCCTCGTCGTCCCCGTACGCGCTCATCATGATGACCAGCGCGCCGCCCCCCGCTTCGCGGTACGCGTCGAGAAACGAGAGCCCGTCCATGCCCGGCATCCGGACGTCGCAGAGAATCAGGTCCGCCGGCGCCTCGCCGAGCAGCGCGGTCGCGCTCGCGGCGTCCGCGGCGGCGCGCACCTCGTGCCCCTCGCCTTCGAGAATGAGCGACAGGGTATGGCGGAGGCCGAGTTCGTCGTCGACGATCAGGATCTTCATGCGGACTCGAGTGGGAGGAGCAGGTGGAAGGCGGCGCCTCCGGCACGGGAGGGTTCGACCCACACCGTGCCCCCGCAATTCTCGACGATGCGCGCCACGATGGCGAGGCCGAGCCCCGTGCCGCGACCCGGCTGCTTGGTGGTGACGAAGGGCTCGAAGATCCGGTCCCCCATCTCCGGCGATACACCCGGTCCCGCGTCGGCGACCACCACCTTCACGACGTCGCCCGGCTGCCGGGCCGCCAACCATCGCATGACGCGCACGCTGGGCGCGCGCGGCACGTACGTCTCGGGGGTATCGGTGCGGCGACGCGAGGCCCGCACCGCCACGCCCTGTCGAGCCAGCACGGCGGTACGAATGGCGATCTCGCCGCCATCCGGCATCGCATCGACGGCGTTGAGCAGGAGGTTGACGAAAACCTGCTCCAGCTCGTGCCGGTCGGCGCGGACGTTGAGCTCCCCGGCGGCGAGATCCATGACCACCTCCACCGACCGCAGCGCCCCCTGGGTGCCCAGCAGCTCGTGCACGCCCCGCAGGGCGTCGTTCACGTCCACGCAGGTGGTGGCGCGCGCGTGGGCACGCCCGAAGTCGAGGAGCCCGCGCACGATGCGGTCGATGCGGTCGGACTCCCGCTGGAGGCCGTCGACGGCGGTCCGCGAGGGCTCGTCGGTGGCGACACGCCGCAGCAGGTGCGCGTAGCCGTTGATCGCCCCCAGCGGATTGCCGATCTCGTGGGCCACGCCGGCGGCCAGCCGGCCGACGCTGGCCAGCTTCTCGGCGCGAATCAGGTGCGCGCGCTCCTCGAGCAGATGGTCGGTCATGCGATTGACGCTGCTGGCGAGGAGGGCGAACTCGCGCGAATTGCCCAGGGGCACCCGGCGGTCGAGATCGCCGTCGGCAATCGCCTCGGCGGCCGCCATCGTTTCGCGCAGGGGCCGGAGAATCGCCCGCTCCACCTGGACGGCGGCGAACGCCACGAACACCAGCACGTCGGCCGCCACGAGGACCACCAGGTACACCGCGCTGCGGGCCGGATCCGGCCGCGTTGCGATCACCTCGACGGCGGCGACGGCGAAGGCCAGCGCCGCCACCGCGAGGATGGCGAGGCTGACGAGCAGCTCGGTGCGAATGGAGTAGGGCCCCGAACGGGGTGGGCGTATGGGCATGCGGCGCAGGATGGTGTTGCTACCAAGACGATTTCGCGGCGCCGGGGTCAGCACGCAGGGGCCGGAACGGGAGGAGCAAGAAACAAGCGGGGCCGGACGCGCTTGCGTCCGGCCCCGCCCGAAGAGTTGCGGAAACGCGACTCAGTTACAGACCGGCTCACCCTCGCCGGCGGTCGCCACGATCGGGTTCGCGGTGTTGACCGCGATACCGCAGGTGTGGCCAGCCAGCTGGCTGTGCGTCACGGTCGCCGACCAGAAGCCCGCGCCCGTCACGATCGTCGGCGTGTTCACGCCGGTCGACTGCTTGAAGTTCACGTGCACCGAGTCCATGGTCGCCGAGTAGGCGGACGAATCGGAGAAGTACGCCTCTTCAGCGGTCACCATGTTCCGAAGATCGGACTTCATGGCGGTGATGTAGGCCTTGTCCTTGGTGTTGGCGAACTTGGGGATCGCGATAGCGGCCAGGATGCCGATGATCACGACCACGATCAGCAGTTCGATCAGGGTGAAGCCTTTGCGGTTCTGCAGCATGATAGGGGGGTCTCCTGAACTGATTGAAATGGGATACGAAGGGCCGGACCCAGCATCGGAATCTCAACACTATCTTGATGGCAATGCTGGTGCCATCGCTCGGGAAGTGCCCGAAGTCGTTGTTGGCGAACGCTTTGTGTTTTCTTTAGCTGGTGCGGCATGGCCGGCATTCTTGGGGTTTTGCACGGATCGTGGCATTTCGCCAGAGTCCGCCGCGACCGCCGGATGGGCCGCTTTCGCGCTATCCGCCCACAGCAGGATCTGGTGCATGTCCTTCACGGGCCCGCCGTGGCGCACGGCGTCCACCGCCGCCCGCTTGGCCGCGTCGTACTGTTTGTCGATCAGCAGGCAGTCGGCGAGTTGCGGCCAGGCGACAACGATGTTCGAGTCCACCTTGATGGCCCAGCGGTAGAGGTTGATGGCCGGTTTGCAGATGCCCCAGCCGCGATAGTCCTCGCCGAAGCTGAACGCCATGAAGGGGTCGAAGGGGAATAGGCGCATCCCCTTGTTGTATTCGGCCTCGCCGTCGCGCATCCGCTTGTTCTGCATGAACCAGGCGCCGAGCATGAAGTGCGTCCGGTAGCTGTCGGGCGTGTCGATGACTTCCTGCTTGAACAGGGTGTCGTCGTCGTGCCAGAGTCTCCCCCGCTGGGCACTGCGCCACCCGCCGGCGGCGAGCAGCGCCGCCACCGCCACCGCGCCCGCTGCCTGCAGGCGGCGCGCGGCCAGCCACTCGTACGCGAACGGGATCAGGGCGCCGAGGAAGATCATCACGCCGATGCTCGGAAAGAGCAGCGTCCGCTCGGCGATGATGAATCCCGCCGGGAGCACGAGGTTGCTCACCGGCGACATGGCGACGATCACCCAGCCCAGGCCGAAGCTGGCGGCCGGCCACTTGCGGCGCGTGGCGAAGAACAGCCCGATGACGCCGACGATGAGCAGCAGGCCCGGCAGCTGCCCGATGCTCACTCCCTGGGCGATCGGCGTCCAGGGCGGCGAGTATTCCGTGGTGAGGTGCGCCGGCCAGAGGAAGAGGCGCAGCCATTCCGGCGCCACGCCGATCATCGTGAGAATGCGATCGGGGGTGGAGAGGTGCAGGCCCTGGAAGGGCACGAAGGGGCGGAAGCCGGTGAACCGTCCGCTGAGCACGGCGTCGCGGGCCCACAGATAGCCGAGGGCGATGGCGGTGAGGGCGAGCACGAAGGGCCGCAGTTCGACCAACCTCGCCCGGAGCGGCCGGGGGTCGCGCACCACGGTGATCTCGGCGACCACGACCAGCGCCACGAGCACGATGCCGTGCTCCTTGAACAGCATGGCCGCGGCATACATGGTGGCGATCGCGATCCGGCGCCCCAACGAGAGCGGCCCCTGCTGGCGGCCATAGACGTAGAGGCCCATGGCCAGGGTGAGCAGCAGGCCGACCGTCAGTTCCGACTGGCCGACGACGTTCGCCACCGCCTCCACGTGCACCGGGTGGATGGCGAAGAGCGCCGAGGCAATCCACGCCGGCGCGCTGGGCAGCACGCCCGTGAGCAGCCAGAACACGGCAACGCAGAGCGCCAGGTACAGCGCCACGTTGACGACGTGGAAGATCAGCGGCGCGCCGTGGCCCAACGCCCACTGCACCGCGAACCCGAGAATCGTGAGCGGGCGATACCCGTCGCCCCCCCAGTTCCGCGACCAGTACGAATCGGCGAAGAAGTGCCACCAGTGGACGAGCGTGTGCACCCGCGCGTCCTTCTGGATCACGAAGACGTCGTCGTACGCGTATTGGTTGGGGATGCCGGTGACCGACGCCGCGAGCGCCAGCAGGGCGATGCTCCCGGCGAGCATCCACCAGGTCCGACGTTTCATACGAGCAGGTTGTATTTGAGAATGTGCCAGAATGCCGCCACGCCGTCCTTCCAGTTGATCTTCTTGCCCTCGGCGTACGTACGGCCCGAATAGCTGACCGGAACCTCGAAGATGCGGGCCCGGGCCCGCGCCAGGCGGGCCGTGACCTCCGGTTCGAAGCCGAACCGGTTGGCCGTCAAGCGCAACGACCGTGCCAGGTCACCGCGCATGGCCTTGTAGCAGGTCTCCATGTCGGTGAGGTTGAGGTTGGTCAGCATGTTGCTGAACGTCGTGAGGGCGCGGTTGCCCACCGAGTGCCAGTAGTAGAGCACGCGGTGCGGCCCGCCGAGAAAGCGCGACCCGAAGCAGGCGTCGGCACGGCCGTCGATGATCGGCTGCAGCAGCACGGGCCAGTCGGTGGGGGTGTACTCGAGGTCGGCGTCCTGCACGAGCACCACCTCGCCTGTGCTGGCGGCGAGTGCCGCGCGGATGGCGGCCCCCTTGCCGGCGTTCTGCGGCTGCAGGATGAGCTGGTGGATGCGGCCCGAGGCGTACAGCTCCTGAAGGCGCTCGCGGGTGCCGTCGGTGGAGCAGTCGTCCACGCACACGATCTCCTTGGCCATCGGCGCCGCATGCACGAGGTCGATCACGGTGTCGATCGTGGCGCGCTCGTTGAACACGGGGATGAGGACGGAGAGGCGCCAGCTGTGCGAGTCGAGCGGCGTGCGCGGTGTCTGGCGCGACACCGGGCGCGCCGGCGGGCGCGGCGGCAGCGTCGCGCCCATCAGACGTCCACCCCGTAGCGCGACAGCTTGCGGTAGAGCGTGGACGGATCGATGCCGAGCGCTTCGGCGGTACGCGACTTGTTGCCGTTCTCGCTCTGCAACACCCACATGATGTAGGCCCGCTCGACGGCCTCGAGGGTCGGGTTGGGCGGCGTGCGCGACGCCACCAGGGGCTCGGGACGCGATTCCGTGATCCGTTCGGGCAGCGCGCCCACCGAGATCGTGTCGCCCGGGGTGAGAATGGCCGCGCGCTCGAGCGCATTCTCGAGCTCCCGGACGTTTCCGGGCCATGCATACGCCTGCGCCGCAGCGACGGCCTCCTCGTCCAGATGCTTGGGCTCGGTGTCGTGCGCGGCCGCGATGCGGCCCAGAAAGTGGTCGACGAGCAACGGAATGTCCTCCTTGCGCTGGCGCAGCGGCGGCAGGTGGAAGAGAATCACGTTCAGCCGGTAGTACAGGTCGCTGCGGAACCGGCCGGCCTTGATCTCTTCCTCGAGATCGCGGTTGGTGGCTGCGATCAGGCGAACGTCGATCGGCTCGGCGTCGGTGGCCCCCACCGGAATCACTTCCCGGTGCTGCAGCACGCGCAGCAGCTTCACCTGGGTGGCCGGGGTCGTCTCACCGATCTCGTCGAGGAAGAAGGTGCCCTTGGCGCCGGCGGCGAAGAGGCCCGACTTGTCCTTCACGGCGCCCGTGAAGGCGCCCTTCACATGCCCGAACAGTTCGCTCTCCAGCAGGCTCTCGGGCAGGGCGCCGCAGTTGATGGACAGGAACGGGCCGCCGGTGCGGGTGGAGAGTTGGTGGATGTAGCGCGCCACCACCTCCTTGCCGGTTCCCGATTCGCCCTGGATCAGCACCGTGCTCTCGGTGGGGGCCACCGTTTCGGCCAGCTGCAGGACCTCCATCCAGGGCTTGCTCGTGCCCACCGGCCGGTCGCCGCGCGAGCCCTCGCGCCGCTTGATCTCCTGCTTCAGCGACTTGTTCTCCACGCGCAGCTGCCGGTGCTCGGCGGCGCGCTTCAGGATCGCCACGAGTTCGTCGTTCCGGAACGGCTTCTGGATGTAATAGAACGCCCCCTCGTTCACGGCCTGCATGGCGGACTGAAGGGTGGCCTGCGCGGTCATCAGGATCACCGGCACGTCGGGATCGTTCTGCCGCGCCGCCGCCAGGATCTCCACCCCGGTCACGCCCGGCATCCGAACGTCGGTGAGCACGATCTCGGGCGACGATTGGGCGAGCATCTCGAGCCCCTGCTTTCCGCCGTGGGCCAGCGTGGGCTCGAACCCTTCGTTGCGCAGCAGGATGCGCAGCGATTCGAGAATTCCCGACTCGTCGTCGACGACGAGCACGGTGGGACGGGCGTCGGCAGTACGGGCGCTCACGCGTGATCTCCGTTGGGGGTCTGGACGCGCGGCAGGACGACGGTGAACATCGTCCCCCGCGGCCCGCTATCGAGAAACACCATGCCGCGGTGCGCCTCGATGGCGCGGTGGACGACGGCCAGGCCAAGCCCGCTGCCGCCGGGTTTCGTGGTGAAGAAGGGATCGAAGAGCCGGTCGCGGATCTCGAGCGGGATGCCGGAGCCCTCGTCGCTCACCCGGAGCGAGACACTGCCGCCGTCGTAGCGCACGCCGGCCGGCAGCTGCTCGGGATTCATCGCCGCCACTTCCACGCGCACCGTGCCCCCGGGGGGCGACGCCTGCGCCGCGTTGAGCACGAGGTTGAACACGGCGCGGTGCAACAGGTCTTCGTCGCCCTGCACCACCACCGACCCGTCGTCGGGCGCCACGCACTCGATGCGCGCCTCGCCGCGGTCGGGGTGTGCCTCGGCCAGTTGCGCCGCGCCGCGCGCCAGCTCCGCGAGGTCCACCGACCCGGTGTGCGCCACGCGCACCCGTGCGAAGTCCAGGAACTCGGTGAGCAGCCGCGACAGGCGGTCCGATTCGCGGAGCACCAGCTCGGTGAGCGTGCGCTCGTCGTCCGTCTGTCGCGGCAGCCGCCCCAGCTGCTCCACCGAACTGCGAATGGACGCCAGCGGGTTCTTGATCTCGTGCGCCAGCGAGGCACTGAGTTCGGCCACGCCCTCCAGACGCTCGGCGCGCAGCCGCAGCGTGTCCATCCGCTTCTGATCGGAGATGTCCTGGAAGATTGCCGTCGCCGTGCGGCGCGTCCGCAGACCGTCGCCTTCCGTATAGGTGGTCGTGACGCCGATCGGGAAGGTCGTCCCCCCGGCCGTCACCATCCCTTCGCCGCGGGTGGTCCGGATCCGGTGGCTCACCGACTGGTCCAGCGCCAGCGCCAGCTCCGGCGCTGCCGCCGCGATGCGGTCGAGGACCGGATGGTCGAGCATCGGCTCGAGGTTCACACCCAGCAGCCCCTGCGCCTTGGGATTGGCGTACAGCAGGTTGCCCCCCGAATCCACCGTCAACACGCCGCTCTGAATGTTCCGCAGAATGTCGTCGGCCTCCAGGCGCGCATGCTCCAGCGCCGCGACCAGCACCTCCTTTCCCTCGCCCGCCTTCTGGAGCTGCGAGGCCACCACGGCGCATCCGAAGGAAACCGCCGCGAACACCCCAAGCTGCGCCCAGACGATGCCGTTGTGCATGTCGGCGTTGACGCCGAACGCGGTGTCGGCAAAGAAGAGCACGATGCCCAGGGCCGCGACGAGAAGGCCCCCGCCCACCGGCAGCATGAGCGTCGTCGTGGCGATGACGAGAATGTAGAGGGCGGAGAACTGCGAGACGCTTCCGCTGTCCGCGCCCCCCGGCGTCACGTGCACCACGACCGTCACGAGCAGCAGATCGGTGATGCTCTGGAGGTAGAGAAACGTCTTGCCGAGCGGCTTGCGGTATATTTCGCTGTACGTGAACGACGCGACGGTGATCACCGTGGTCAGCGCGAAGGCCACGCTCACCAACGTCAACTTGCTGGGGTCGGTCTGCTGTTGTGCCCAGTTCACCACCGCGGCAATGAAGATCGCGCTGGCCAGGCACACGCGCCCGATGTAGACCCATCGCAGCAGGAGGCGGGGGTCCAACATCGCTTCGATGGCCGGTGAACTTTTTGCGGTGGTTTGAGAGCGCACGGACGGGCCGGTTTGTTGCAAAGTGCGAGACAATCAGAATTACAGCTACTCTGGCATTCTGCTATAGCCTTGGACGATTCTCCACTTCATAGGTTTCCGATGCGCCGTTGGGGAAACCCCATCCCATGAGCCGCATTTCGGGTGGCGGACTGGCCGGGCGTATCCGCAAGCGAATTCTCGACTTGCTGGGCGTTCCGGACGACCCGCCGCCAGACGCCGCGCCCCGGGGCCGTGACACCCTGGAGCGGCTCATGGTCGGGCCGCACGCCAACGGCACCCCCGATCCGGGCACCCGGATGCTGGCCGACGTGCTGCAGTTCCGGTCCAAGCGGGTGCGCGAGGTCATGCGTCCGCGCACCGAGATCGTCGCGCTCCCGCTCGCCGCCGGCGAGGACGACGTTCGCGACCTCCTCAAACGGGAACGGTTCTCGCGCTACCCCGTGTACGGCGAGTCGCTGGACGACATCGTGGGGGTGTTTCTGGCCAAGGACCTCTGGCTGCACGAGGCCGGCGTGCCGTTCAGTTTGGCCCGCCACATGCGCGAAACGCTGTTCGTGCCCGACACCCGCCCCGCCCAACGGGTGCTGGACGATCTGCGAAAGACGCGGGCGCACATCGCGGTCGTGCTCGACGAATTCGGCGGCACGGCCGGCATCGTCACGCTGGAGGACCTCGTCGAACAGGTGATCGGCGACATCAACGACGAGGACGACGTGGCGGTGCGGTCGGCGATCGAGACCGACGGCGTGCTCGAGTTGGCGGGGTCGCTCTCCCTGCGCGACGTGCGCGGCGAGTATCAACTGCCCATCCCCGACGGCGACTGGCAGACGCTCGGGGGCTACGCCTTCGCGCGGCTGGGCCGGGTGCCGCGGATCGGCGACCGCGCCCCGTACCCGGGCGGCGAGTTGGAGATCGTGGCGATGGACGGCCGGCGCGTGGCCGCCGTGCGGGTGCACAAGTCGATGGTCCGGCGCGATGCCCAGGCGGGCTGACCTCGTGGTGAACGCGGCGCTTGCGATTCCCCGCCAGGAGATCGAGGCGCGGGCGTCGCGGGCGGGGGGCGCCGGCGGCCAGCACGTCAACACGTCGTCCACCCGCGTCGAGCTGGCGTGGAACATCGAGACGTCGCGGGTGCTGTCCGACGCGCAGCGCGAGCGGTTGCGGGTCGCGCTGCGGTCGCGGCTCACCGCCGACGGCACGTTGCGGGTGGTGGCGAGCGAGCGACGCAGTCAGGCCCAGAATCGCGAGGCGGCCGAGGCGCGGCTCGCCGTGATCGTGCGCCGGGCGCTGGTCGTGCCGCGGACGCGGCGTCCCACGAAGCCCACCCGCGCCTCGGTGCAACGCCGGTTGGACGACAAGAAGCGGCGCGCAGAGCGGAAGCGCCGGCGCCGCCCCGACGTGGACTAGGAGCCGCGGTCGTCGGGCAGGTGGCGCACCTTGAGCGCCGCGATCGCCTGGCGCAGCTGCGGTGCCACGCGTGAGTCGGGATAGCGCTCGACCAGGCGCCGGAGTTCCACCAGCGCCCGGGCCGGCGTCTGGAGCGGACCGAGGTAGAGGTCGGCCAGGCGATTCCCGATATACAGATCGTCGCCGGAGCGAAGCGCCGGCTGGCGCCGGGCTTCCAGGAAGAGCGCGGCCGCCCGCGCCGGGTCGGCGCCCGGGCCGGGGACGGCGTACAGATCGGCGGCCCGGATGCGCGCCGCGATCGATCCTGGGTCGGCCGCGATCCGCCGCTCGAATGCCTCCAGCGCCTCGGCCACCCGCCCCTGCATCACCAATGACTGTTCCTGCGAGAACTGTTCCTCGTAGGGCGTGCTGGCGCCGGTGGGGGCCAGGTAGAACTCGGCCACCGCACCGACGGGACTGATCAGCAACAGGGAAACGGTGAGCAACAGCGCCCAGGTCAGGAAGTAGGCGGCGGTGACCGTGAGCAGCGGGGGCCAGTGCGGCGGCACGTGGGTCCCGACGGCTGGTACGATCAGGAGGGCGCCGAATCCGCACCAGCCGGTGGCGGCGAGCACCCGCCCGAACCCGGGGCCGAAGCGGTCGAGAACGGTCCGCCGATAGGGGCGGTGCTCCTCCGCGCGGTGTTCGGGGAGCGGATCGTGACGGGCGGAGTCCTGGGGAGCGGGCACGGGATGCTGCTACTTTAGATGGTGGCGAGGCCGGATTGCAATCCTTTTCGGCCCCGCGGGGTGGCCGCGGCACTTTGGACGCACTTCGGCGTACAATTCGTGGTCCGCCGTGTTCCCCCGGAGGCGCGCGGGGCAACCGGCTCACCCTGTAATGGAAGTGTCTTGAAGCGCCGGTCCCCTTGCCCCGGCGTGCAGTGGCCGGTATTGAGCAGGGGGTCGCACCACTGGCGGCGACGAAGACCACATCCAGCGGATCCACCGCGGGGCCTGTCCATGAATCGATTGTTCACGCGTCCGGCGGCCGTCGTGCTCGCCCTCCTTGCGTTCGGCGGAGTGCAGAGTGCGTCGGCCCAATATTTCGGTCGGAACAAGGTCCAGTATCAGACCTTCGACTTCCGGATCCTGAAGACCCCGCACTTCGATCTGTATTTCTACCCCGCCGAGTCGCTGGCCACCCGCGACGCCGGCCGGATGGCCGAGCGCTGGTATGCCCGCCATTCGGAGACGTTCGCCCACCAGTTCGACCGCAAGTCGATCGTGCTGTACGCCGACCACTCCGATTTCGAGCAGACCAACGTGGTGAGCGACTCCCCCGACCAGGGGGTCCAGGGCGTGACGGAAGGGCTCCGCACCCGCGTCGTGATGCCCTTCCAGAGCAGCTACGCCGAGACCGACCATGTGCTCGGGCACGAGTTGGTCCACGTCTTCCAGTACGACATCGCCGAGAACGGCGACGCCAACGGGCTGGCGCGCATGGGCACGCTGCCGGGCTGGCTGATCGAGGGCATGGCCGAGTACTTCTCGCTGGGCCGCAACAGCGAACTCACGGCGATGTGGATGCGCGACGCCGTGGAGCGCGACTCCTTCCCCACGATCAAGCAGTTGAACACCGACCCGCGCTTCTTCCCCTACCGGTACGGGCAGGCGCTCTGGGCGTACGTCGCCGGCCGGTGGGGCGACCGGGCGGTGGTGGACGTGTACCGCACGTCGCTGAGCATGGGCCTCGACAACGCGATCACCCGCGTGCTCGGCGAAACGCCCGACTCGTTGAGCCAGGATTGGGCGAACGCCAACAAGGCGCTCTACACGTCGCAGCTGGTCGGCCGCACGAAGCCGCAGGACGTGGGCCAGATGGTGATCCCGATGACGCGGCGCAGCGACGCGAACGTCTCGCCGGTGATCAGCCCCGACGGCAAGTACGTCACGTTCTTCTCGTCGCGCGCGCTGTTCAGCTACGATCTCTACCTCGCCGACGCCACCACCGGCCAGGTCATCCGGAAGCTCGCCTCGCCGTCCAGCGATCCGCACTTCGACGCCCTCAACTTCGTGCAGTCGAGCGGGGCGTGGTCTCCCGACAGCAAGCAGTTCGCCTTCGTGGTCGACGAGAACGGCAAGAGCGACGTGGCGGTGTTGAACGTCGCGACGGGCAAGATCGATCGGAAGATCACGCTCGCCGGCGTCGGGGCGGTGACCGGCGTCTCCTGGTCGCCGGACGGCAGCAAGATGGCGCTCGCCGGGCTGGCGGGGGGCATCAGCGACCTCTACCTGCTCGACCTGCGGACGGAACGGGTCACCCAGCTGACCCACGACCGCTACGGCGACGAGATGCCCGAGTTCTCGCCGGACGGCCAGACGATCGTCTTCGCCTCCGACCGCGGCCCGGGCACGAACTTCCAGGATCTCCGCTACTCGCCGCTCCAGATCGCCACGATCAGCGTGAACGGCGGTCCGGTGACGGTCTACTCGCCCTTCCCCAACGCCAAGGAGATCAACCCGCAGTACACGCCCGACGGGAAGGACGTGCTCTTCGTCTCCAACCAGGACGGGTTCAGCGACATCTATCGCCTGAATCTGGCGAGCAACGGTGTGACGCGGGTGACGAAGGTGGCCACGGGCATCAGCGGGATCACCGAAACCTCGCCCACGCTGTCGGTCTCCCCGACCACGGGCCGCACGCTGTTCACGGTGTTCGAAGGCCAGGGCTACGGGATCTACGGCCTCGACGCCTCGGCCACCAAGGGGCTGCCGGTGGAGGCCACGCAATCGGTGAGCGTGGCCAGCATCCTGCCGCCGGGCGACCTGCCGGGCACGAACACCGTGACCGCGTACCTCAAGGATCCGGACACCGGCCTCGTGTCGGGCAACGACTTCTCCACCCATCCGTACCACTCGTCGTTCTCGCTCGACGCCATCAGCCAGCCGAGCATCGGCGTGCAGACGGGCGGCTATTTCGGCACCGGCGTGGCGGGCGGCATCGCGGCGCTGTGGGGTGACCAACTCAGCGACCGGCAGATCTATACGGTGCTGCAGGCCAACGGCACCGTGAAGGATATCGGCGGCGCCGTGCAGTATCTGAATCTCAAGCACCGGTGGAACTGGTCAGTGGGACTGGAGCACATTCCCTATCTCACCGGATACACGGCGCTCGGCGACACCGTGCTCGCGGGCAACATCCAGGCCTTCAACTACTACCAGATCCTCCAGCGCATCTACATCGATCAGGCGGCGTTCAACACCCAGTATCCGTTCTCCACCACGCGGCGACTGGAACTCGGCGTGTCGGGCACGCGCCTGGGCTACGATCGGGAAGTGGACGAGTTCACTCTCGTGGGCAACCAGGTGGTGGCCCAGTCACGGCAGCAGTTGAGCGGCTACCCGTCCACCTACTACGCGCAGGGCGACATCGCGCTGGTGAGCGACAACACCAACTCGGCGTACGTGGGGCCGGTCTCGGGCGAGCGGTGGCGCATCGAATACAACCCGACCTTCGGCCAACTTCGGTTTGCCGGATTGCTGGGAGACTACCGGCGCTACGTCTTCAACAATCCGTTCACGTTCGCGTTCCGGGCGCTGCACTACGGCCGCTACGGCCGCGACGCCGAGGCGTACAACAACGGCCAGATCTATCCCATCTATCTGGGTGAGGAGACGCTCATCCGCGGCTACGGCTACGGGTCGTTCGGCGTCAACGAGTGCGTTTCCGCGGACAGCTCGAACGCCTGTCCGGTGTTCGACCGCTTGCTCGGAAGCCGGGTGGACGTCTTCAACCTCGAATTCCGGATCCCGCTGTTCGGCTCGCCGGCGTTCGGGCTCCTGCCGACGTCGTTCCTGCCCGTGGAGGTGGCGCCGTTCTTCGACGGCGGCATCGCGTATTCGTCCACGCAGCCCCCCGACTTCCGCTGGGCCACGAGCGCCAACGCCACCCCGGCGAGCTGTTCCAAGCCCGCCGCACAGGCGCAGGCGGGATTCGTGAACTGCGTGGACCACATCCCGGTGTTCAGCACCGGCGTGACGGTGCGCGTCAATCTGCTCGGCTATCTGATTCTGGAGACCTACGTGGCGCACCCGTTCCAACGCCCGGGCAAGAACTGGGTGGTGGGCGTGCAGATGGCGCCGGGCTGGTAAACCGGCGGCTCTGGAAACGACAGCGGGGCGCCTTTCGAACCATCGAAAAGCGCCCCGCTGTGCGATCAGTGGTCGGTCTCCCGGCCGGCCCCCGTATCAGTTACCGCCGGTTCCCGTCGAGTCGGGCGGCGGGCCGCCGCGCCCGCGCTGCATGCCCATTCCAGGGCCGGCGCCGCGCCCCGGCCGCATCCCCATGCCCGCACCGGGGCCGAATCCGCCGCCCCGACCCGGGCGCATCCGCATTCCGCCACCGGGCCCGAAGCCGCGCCCGGCACCGGCTCGCATCCCCATCCCACCGCGCACCGCCGACCCACGTCCGCGCATCATCGCGCCGCGGCGGGCGGCGAACCCACGCGCCATCGCGCCACGGCGCATCTGGCCGCGCTGGAATCGCATGGCGCGCGCGGACCGCGCGACCCGCTGATTGAGGCGCGTGCGGTTGGCGTCGAACACCTTCTGCTGATCGGCCGTGAGCACGCCGCGCACGTCGCGCTGCTGCTGCGCGCGCAGGGCAATGCGCTTGTTGCCGGCGCCCTCGGCGTTTCGCCGTGCCGCCTTCAACGCGACCGTGTCGCCGTTCTGCCGCGCCGTCCGGATCGCCGCCCGATCGCTCTGCGCCGCCGTGGCCAGAGACTGCATCCGGGCGCGATGCGCGTCGCGGAGCTTCTGGAGCTGCGCCTGCTGCGCGTCGGTGAGCGTGATGCCGCGAAGCAGCTGGCGATCCGACATCCCCGGTGCGGAGACGCCGGCGCGTCCCATCCCCCGTCCACCCATCTGCCCCGGCGCGCCCCCACGCTGGGCTGCGGCCGATGCCGCGGCGCCGCCGAGCAGCGCCATGCCAACCAGTATCACCGTGAGCTTTTTCATGGTCCCCCCTGTCGCCAACGCGGCGCCCCATCGCGCCGGGCTCACCAAGGGTGACGCCTCGGGACGGGCACCGTTAACACGCGGCTCCGGATATCCGGACCCGGCCCCTCGGGATTACCGCCGGATCGCGACCACGCCGGGACGGCGCGCTCCCGGAGTCCCCGGTCAGCGGCCGGTGCCTTGGTCGCCTAGGTGCCGCCGTACCATTCGTAGCCCTGATCGCTCCAGTAGCCGCCGTTCCGCTCGGCCATGAACCGCACCCCCACCAGGTACTTGGTGTTCTTGTAGCCGAGCTTCACCGGGGAGTGCACGCGCGCCGGCGCGCCGTGGGCGGGGCCAAGCATGTGGCCGTCCATGCCGTAGGCGATGAGCGTCTGCGGGTGCATCGCGCTGGCCAGGTCCCAACTCTCGTGATAGTGGTCGTCGAACGACACGAAATCGACGTACTTCGCCTCGGCCTGCACGCCCACGAGGTCGGCGATCTCGGAGACGCGCGTTCCCGTCCAGGCCGCCACGGCCGTCCATCCCTCCACGCAGAAGTGATTCACGCGCTGCGTGATTCGGGGCATCCGTTGCAGGTCGTCGAGGGTGAGCCGGACGGGACGGTCCACCAGCCCGCTGACCTCCAGCCCCCAGGTGCCCTGTGCCGCGTCGTCCCACATCGGCACGTGGTCGGAAATGAAGTACTTGGGGAAGGCGTCGCCGGCCGCCACGGCGCCACCGGGTGCGTGGTCCATGGACGTGTGGCGGAACAGGAATCGCTCCACGCCCTCGTTGCGCCGCTCGGCGAAGGAGAGAATCCCCTGTGCGCTGTCGGGCCCCTGGGAGTCGCAGGCCGCGAAGAAGGCCGCCGTGAGGGACGCGGCGCTCAACTGGAGGAACCGGCGGCGGTCGATGCTCATGGGCCCTCCGGAGCCGGGCCCGGCTCGGGCCTGGGACGCTTCCACCAGAAGGGGCGCGCGTTCCGCTCCTCCGGCGATTTGGCTTCGTTGTAGCCGCCGGTGGTGATGGCGCGCAGGGAATACGGATCGACGCTGAACACCATGAACACGTGCACCGCCGTGAGCACGACGAGGGCGATCATCGCCAGGAAGTGCCAGTAGCGCGCCCAGACGTAGCCGCCCATCAGATTCGTGAGCCACCCCAGCTCCACCGGCTTCCAGATCGCGAGTCCGGAGACGACGGCGACGACGCCGAAGAGCGGCATCGCGAAATACGCGCCGCGTTGCAGCGCGTTGTGCTTGCCCTGTCGCGGATGCTCCCGCCGGACGAACAGGTAGAACTTCGTCATCTCCCACGCGTCGCGCACGTCACCGCGGCGCGGGGTGAGGTCGCGCCACTCGCCGTGCAGGTAGATGAAGCCGAGGTAGACGAGGCCGTTCACCACGAGCAGCCACATGGCGGCAAAGTGCCAGTGCCGGGCGCCGGCCAGCCACCCGCCGAAGGTCAGCCAGGCGGGGATGGGACGCCCGGCGAACGGGTAGCAGCAGAACGATTCGCCCTTGCGCGCGAACGCCGGATAGGCGTTGAAGATTCGCAGGCCGCTGGTGACCATGATCCCCAGCGCGAGCACGTTCACCCAGTGGGTGACGCGGACGATCCAGTGGTGTCGTGTGGCCATGGACTCGACGTTAGCCTCCGGTGGAGGCGCCGTCGAGGGAAAGCGGCCGGCGGGCGCCCACGATGCACAATCGTGGACGCCCGCCGAAGGTTCCTGCCGGGCGGCGGGGGCTGCGGGCGCCCGCCCCGAACGTCAATGCGCCCGGACCGTGGTCCGCGCCTTGCCGGTGTGGAAGAAGAAGAGCAGCGGCAGCGACGCCACCAGGAGCAGGCCGCTCAGCAGGTAGATCTTCGAGAACGCCAGGACGCTGGCCTGGGCCCCCACCTGGCGGTCCAGAATGGCGAGCGCCTGCTGGTGGGCCACCAGCGGGCTCGCGCCCCGCGCGATCATCGCGTTGGTGAGCCCGTGCAACCGCCCCAGCGTCTGCGGATCGAGCGACGTCACGTGCTGCGTGAGGGCGCCCTTGGCCACGGTGGTGAACCGCGTGAGCAGCGTCGCCATGATCGCGATGCCCAGCGAGCCGCCGAGTTGGCGCGTGAGATTGAACATCCCGGTGCCCTGGGCCAGATCGCGCGTGGCCAGATCGGCCATCGTGGCGTTGGTGAGCGGCACGAAGATCAGCCCCAGCCCCACGCCGCGCCAGATGAGCGGCCAGAAGAGGTCGCCGCGGCCGGCGTCGAGCGAGAGCGTGGAGAGCTGGTACATGGAGAGCAGGAAGCACAGCGCGCCCATCGTCACCGTGATGCGGGCGTCCAGCCAGTTGGCGTTGCGCCCCACCCAGGCCATCACCACCGCCGAGGCGATGGCGCCGGGGAGAATCACCAGCCCCGTCTGGTTGGCCGTGAAGCCGTGGAGTTGCTGCAGGAACACCGGCAGCACGAAGATCGAGCCGTAGAGCGCGAGGCCCAGGAAGGCCGCGATGCTCACGCCGGCGGCGAGCTGGCGGCTCTTGAACACCCGGAAGTTGATCACCGGCTCGCGGGCCGTGAGTTCCCGCCACAGGAGGAGGACGAACGACGTCACGGCGACGACGCACAGCGCCGTCACGAACCGCGAGTCGAACCAGTCGTAGCGCTCCCCGCGCTCGAGCATCCACTGCAGGGAGCCGACGCCGGTGGCCAGCAGCAGGATGCCCGCAAAATCGATGCTCTTGGCGCGCAACTGGTGCGCCGCATCGTGGACGTACGTGTAGACCATGAACGCGGCGATGATGCCGAGCGGCACGTTGATGTAGAAGATCCACGGCCAGTTGTAGTTGTCCACGATCCAGCCGCCGAGCGTGGGCCCGATCGTCGGCCCGACCATCACGCCGACGCCGAACATCGCCTGCCCGATGCCCACTTCGTGCGGGGGAAACGACTCGAACAGGGTGGTCTGGGCGGTGGACAGCAGCGCGCCGCCGCCCAGCCCCTGAATGACCCGCCAGAGCACGAGCCCGCCGAGCGAGTGCGCGGCGCCGCACATGAACGAGGCACCCACGAACAGCAGGATCGAGCCCGTGAGGTAGCGCTTGCGGCCGAAGTAGGCCGAGAGCCATCCCGACATCGGGATCACGATCACGTTGGCGATGATGTAGCCCGTGGAGACCCACGAGATCTCGTCGATCGTCGCGCCGAGGTTCCCCATCATGTGGGGGATGGCCACGTTCACGATCGAGGTGTCGATCAGTTCCAGCACCGCCGCCAGCGTGACGGCGATGGCGATGATGTATTTGTATTTGTACGGGTCGTCGTGCTCGACGGCGTGCGGCGTCGGCGCGGGGTACACCACGCGGGTGGTGCCCCGGGCGCCGGCCGACAGCTCCGCCTCGTCCCCGACCGTCGCGGTCGCGTCCGTCATGGCCTGCTGCCTCGAAGTTCTGGTTGCGGGACTACCGGGTCACCACGTGCGCCACCACCGACATGCCCGGTCGGAGCGGCTGCTCGGGGCCGCAGCCCTGGGTGACCGCGATGCGCACCGGGACGCGCTGTACCACCTTCGTGAAGTTGCCGGTGGCATTGTCGGGCGGCAGCAGGGCGAACTTCGCGCCCGTGGCCGCGGCCAGACTCTCCACCCTGCCCTTCACGTCGCACCCGGGATATGCGTCGACCTCGACGTCCACCGGCTGGCCGACGCGGATGTCGGCGAGCTGCGTCTCCTTGTAGTTCGCGGTCACCCAGACGCCGGTGTCGGCCACGATCGTGAGCAGGGGCTGGCCCGGCTGCACGAGCTGACCGATCTCCACCTGCTTGCGCGATACCATGCCGATCATCGGTGCCGTGACCCGCGTGTACGACAGCTGCAGCTTGGCGTTGTCCACGGCCGCCTGCGCCGCGGCCAGGCGCGCCTGCGCCAGGCGCACTCCGGCCTGGGCGGCGCTGATGTTCGACGACGCCGCGTTCTGCTGCTTCTCGAGGGCCTGCAACTGCGCCGCGGCGGCGTCGGCCGCCGCCTGCGCGGCGTCGAGCTGCTGCTTCGAGACGATCTGCTTGGCCACGAGCTCCCGGGCGCGCGCCAGATCGGCGTTCGCCTTGGTCAGGTTGGCTTTGGCGGCGCCGATCTGGGCGTCCAGCGACGCGCGCTGATTGGACGCGGCCTGGACCGCGGCCTGGGCCTGGCCTTCCCCCTGTGGCCCCGACACGGCGGCGCGCGCCGCGGCCAGATCGGCCTCGGCCTGCGCGAGCTTGGCCTGGTATTCGGACGGATCGATCTGCACGAGCAGCGAGTCGGCGGCCACGTGCTGGTTCTCATCCACGGTGATGCGCTGGACGTAGCCGCCGACCTTGGCGAGCACCGGCGTCATGTCGCCGTCCACCTGGGCGTCGTCGGTCGACTCGTGACCGCGCGCGTAGAGATACTCGTTCACCGCCCAGCCGAGGCCGACGAGGAGAATCACGATGAGGATCGGGAGGACGAACTTGCGCCGGCTGCCGTTCTCGGCCGGCTTCGCGTCGCGATCCGTGGGCTTCGTTTGAGTTGCCATTGTGCTTGCGTATCGAGTGAGACGTGGTATTGGAATCGATCGGGACGCGGATCTATTGCAACGACGTCGTGCGCCCTTCTGCCCGGGCGAGCGCGACGCGCGCGGATTGGAACGCGGTTTCCGCATCGATGAGCTGCGTGCGGGCCCCGTTGAGCGTCAGGGACGCGGTGATGACGTCGGCGTTGCCGGCCACGCCGGCGGCGAACCGGTCGCGGGCCTGGGCCACTTCCTGTTCGGCCAGCCGCACGCGTTCGCGCGCCGCCGCCACGGCCTGCCGCGCCGAGGAGAGATCGAGCACGGCGCCGCGCACGTCGGCCGCCACCTGCTGCTGCAGGTCGCGCTCGCGCACCTCGATCTCGCGGATCACGGCGCTCTGCTGCGTCACCCGCGCCCCGCGCCGGTTGCCGTCGAACACCGGCACCGAGAGCTCGACGCCCCAGCTGTACGTGGCCAGGAGATGGCTCAGCCGCAGGCCGATGTAGCCCCCGTTGGCGAACGCGTTCACGCTCGGCAGCCGCTCGTCGCGCACCGCGTTCACCTGCGCCTGCGCGGCGCGCAGCTGCGCCTGCAGCGCCCGGACGTCGGGACGCTGGCGCATCGCCTCGGCCACCGCCGCCGCCACGTCGTCGGCCGATGCGCCCGGCACGCCGTCGAGCGCCGTCAACGAATCGGTGAGCGTGAACGGCGTCTCGAGCGGCAGGTTGAGCGCCCGCGCCAGATTCAGCCGCGACCGCGCTTCGTCGTTGCGGGCGGCGATCAACTGCGCCCGCACCCCGGCCAGTTGCGATTCGGCGCGGGTGACGTCGAGCGCCACCCCCACCCCGGCCGTCAACTGGTCCTGGGCGATCGTGAGCAGGTCGGCGGCCAGCGACGAATCGGCGAGGCGCGCCGAGAGCTGCGCATCGGCACGCAGGGCCTGTACGTACGCCGACGCCGCCTTGTCCGCGGCCTGCTCGGCGGCCGCGCTCTGGCCGACCCCCACCGCCGCGGCGCCGGCACGCGACGCGCGCACCCGGCCCAGCGCCGCCGGATCGAACAGCGTCTGCGTTGCCGACGCGCGCATGTCGAGCGTCGCCACGGGACCGATGATCTGCCCCAGGGGATCGAGCAGGGGCGGCTGCCCGGGCTGCGACGGAAAGTTGAAGCCGAAGGTGGCGGAATTGAGCGTCACCTGCGATTCGGTGGCTCCCGCCCGGAGGTTGGGCAGAAACGCCGAGCGCGTCTCCGTCACCTGGGCCTGGGCCTGGGCCGTGCGGAGCGCGGCCGACTCCACCAGCGCGCTCTGACGCGACGCCATGCGCACGGCATCGGCGAGCGAGAGGCGCTGGGGGGTGGGCTGTTGCGCGGCGGCCACCGCCGGCGGCAGCGCGAGCGCGACGACGGCCAGCGACACGACGGCCGCGGCGCGCGCGGAAGTACGGACGATCGGGTTCATGAGAGTGATGCGGGAGTCTGGTCCGATCCCTGGGGCACCGGACGGATGGCGGTCATGTAGAAATCCTTGATCTCGTCGAGCAGCTGCTGGTCCGACTTGCTGCCGATCGAGTCGCAGAGCACGGGTCGGTGGCGCCAGTTGCCGTAGCTGCCGATCAGTGCCATGAGCATGCGCGAGGCGACGGCGGGGTCCATGCGGCGGAACTCGCCGTCGCGGATGCCGCGCTCGATGATGCCGCGCAGCAGTTGACGGCTCTTGCCCATCACTTCCTCGCCGTAGAACCGGGCCAACTCGGGATACGCCGTCAGCTCGGCGTGCACCCAGCGATGCAACGGGGGAAACTTGTCCGAGCAGACGAACGACCACTTCGCTTCCATGAACGCGTTGAGGTCGTCGGTGGCGGTGGGCCCGTTGAGCCGGCGGGCGACATCGTCGATGGCGTCTCCGACCGTGGCGCGCACGACCTCCCGGAACAGGTCTTCCTTGCTCGGGAAGTAGAGATAGATCGTGCCCTTCGAGACGCCGGCGCGACGCGCGATGTCATCGAGCCGCGCGGACGCGAGCCCGTGCTCGGCGAAGGTGGTGAACGCCGCGTCGAGAATCTGACGGGGGCGCTCTTCCGGGCGCCGCCGCCACTTCGGCTCGTGGGCGGTATCAGGTTGAACCATCGTTGTCCTCCGAACCCCTACCTATAGGAACTGACCGACGGGTCGGTCACTTGCTTGAGGATGCCAAGAACAAGCGAGGCCAATGGTTGCGCCTCGCGAATTGAGTAACTTACCGGTCAGTCACTATTTGTCAAGTGCTCGCGTGGGGCGAATCCCTACACGATTGGGCCGGTTCCCGACGCGGCATCGCGGGGGCGGGGAACGCCACCAGGCGCCCTCACGGCAGCGCCCGGGCGGGCGACCCGAGGCCCGCGACGCCCGCCGCCGTCCTCTAGACGCGACACGCCGCTCCATTGTGACCGGCGGCAGACCCGCGCCGGCTCCGCGCCCGCCGCCGCCGCCCTACCTCGGCCAGTACGCGAACTCCTTGTGGTAGCAGACGGCGTCGAGGTCGGCCGTGCGTTCCTGAAAGAACGCCTTCGCGTCGGTGATGGCCTGATTGTAGATGGTCGGCCCGATCTCCCGGAGCACGTAGTCCAGGAGCAGGTCGGCCTTCAGGTCGCCGATCTCCTGCTCGAAGTTCTCGGCGACGTAGCGCTTGAGCGAGACCAGGGCCTGCTTCTTCGCCTGGTCGGGAATCGTGATCGCGGCCTTCTGGCGCATCGGACTGGTGGGTTGAGGTCGGAGCCGGAGCCGGCGGCGGCGCGGGACGGATTCCGTCCCGGCGCCCCGCACCCGGTCAGGGCGCGCGGAAGAGAAACGGAATCTGGATGCTCGCGGCCACCGCGCATCCCTCGATCATCAGCGGACTGAAGCGATAGCCCGGCAGGGCGCGGAGCGCGGCCTGGACGAACGGGAGCGCGTCGGCCCGTTCGACCTTCACGGTTCGCATGTCCGGATGCCCGTTCGCATCGACGACGAACTGGACGTCGACCTCCCCGTCCGTCCCTTCGTCCTTCAGCTCGGCGGGATACGGCGGCGGGACCGGCGGCGGCATGACGACGAGCCCGTGCGTCACGCGACGCACCGGGACGCGCAGCCGCACGAGGCGGGTGACCCCGGCCTCGTCGGGCAGTTGCATCCCCCCGTCGCGCGAGGTCGACCAGACCGCCTCGGGGGTGAGGAGGATGCGCAGATCCACGGAGTCGGCATCGCCGAGCGCGGCCGAGTCGGGCGGCGGCATCAACTGGCTGCTGTCGAGGGCGGCGATCGCCGCGATCAGTGCCCGGTCGAGCGGCTCGTTCCGCGTGCCGCCCACCACGCGGGCGCTGGTCAGCCGGCCGTCGCGATGCCAGGTCGCGCGGTACACGCCATCGATCGTCGGCACGGCCGTGGTGATCAACCGTCCGTCGTAGACGTCCAACCGCAGCACGGGCGGGAGCACGAGCAACTGGCGCACCCCTTCCCCGAGCAGCGACTGGGCGATGCCCGAGACGTGTTGCGCGGTGTCGAAGGGCGTGACGATCAGGCTGAGCTGCACCACGGCCGAGTCACCGGATGGCGCGCTCAAGCGCTGGCGGCAGGCGGCGGAGTCGGGTGGCGTCTGGGCCGGCGCCGGCGCCGCCACCGCGAGCGCGCACGAGGCCGCGGTGACGAGCGGTGCAACCGCCCGGATCGCCCGCCGGTACCGCCGCCGGAGTCCCCGTCCCGCCTCGCGTTTCCGCATCAGTCGATTCTAGCAACCACGATCACGGGCCGCGAATTCGGCCCGTGCGGGCCGCTCCGGAACGGTGGGCGGGGCCTCGCACCGCGCCGGCGACGCACTAGACTTGAGGGATGCCGGACTCCGACGCCAGAATCCGCATCGACAAGTGGCTGTGGGCGGCGCGCTTCTACAAGACGCGCTCGCTGGCCACCGACGCCGTGCAGGGCGGCAAGGTGGAACTCAACGGCGATCGCGCCAAGCCCGCCAAGACGGTGGGGCCCGGCGACGAGGTCCGCGTCCGCCTCGGCCCCTTCGAACACATCGTGATCGTGCGGGCGGTGGCGCCCCGGCGCGGATCGGCCCGCGAGGCGCAGGCGCTGTACGACGAGACCCCGGAGTCGCGCGCCGAGCGGGAGAAGCTGGCCGAGCAGCTGCGCATGGCCCCGGCCGCGTTCGTGTGGGAGGACAAGGGCCGTCCCACGAAGAAGGATCGCCGGCAGCTCAACCGGTTCATCGACCGCAAGCGCCGCTGACGGCGTCACGCGTGGCCGGGCGGATCGCCGGCCACGCGGGCGAGCGTCGCACCGTCGATGGTGTGGGCGCCGGAAAAGGGCACGTACTCGAAGGGCACGCCGGCCGCCTGCAGCGCCGCGGTCTGCTGCGCAATGCGGGACTCGTCGAAGAACTGGTCCCGGTCCCCGAACGCGCAGGTGACCGGCACGCTGCCGAACCGGTCGCGTGCCGCGGCAACATCGAGATCGTGCGGCACGCTCCCGCTCCATGCAATCAACCGGTCGGCGCGCGTCTGACCGAGCGCCAGCCAGCGCATCACGGTGGCCACGCCCTGCGAGAACCCGAACGCCACCAGCCGGAGCTGCGCCCGATCGCGCCCCTGCGTCAGCAGCCCCGCGAGCGCGTCGAGATACTCCACGTAGTCGGCGATTTCGCTGTCGCGATCCTCGCGCGTCATCCAGGTGGCGCCGATGCGGGCATCGGGCCCGTGGGGCAGAGTGTTCTCCAGGTAGAACCGGGAGAGCGCTTCGGGCGCCACGATCAGTCGCGACGCGTGCTCGATGGGCCGGAAGTGGCGGATGAAGCGGCTCGCGAGCTGGCCGTAGCCGTGGCAGGCGATCCAGATCTCCCGAACCTGCGGCCCGCCGTCCCCGAGCGTGCAGTAGCGCGCGGTGCGCCGGACGCGCAGGTGGTGTTCGGGCACCGCGCGCGGGCGGTTACTGGTCGCGGGCGACCGCGAACAGCTGCTTCTGGCTGGCCGCCTGCTTCAGGAGAGCGATGGCCCTGGTCAGCTGGTTGTCGTCCTGAAGCGTGAGCTGCTTGGCGACCCCGTCTCCGAAGGCCGTTCGCACGGTCCGCACCGCGAGCTGCTCGCTGAGGAGCGAGTCCGCCACCGACGCGAACTTCGGGTCGATCTTGACGTCCTTGGCCCGGAGCGCGGCCATCAGGTGCTGCGTCCACGCCGGCTTGAGCTGCAGCGTCGGCGTTTTGAGGCTGTCCTTCAACTGGCGTGCGTACTGGTCGAGTTCGGTGGCGATCACACCCACCGACTGGGCCATGGAGCGGTAGAACTGCTGCTCCAGCGTGGTGAGGGTGTCGCTCCGCACGACGACGTCGGGCGTGATCCCGCCGCCGCCGTACACCACGCGGCCATCGTCCGACTTGTACCGGGGCCGGGCCAGCCGCTCGGAGTCGGTCTCCAGCGAGTCGGGCCGGACTTCCACGAGTTGGCCGGCGTCGTTGAGCTTCCGCTCGCGATGGATGGACCGCCCGCTGGGCGTGTACCACTTGCCCGTGGTCAGCTTGAGCGCGTATCCGCCATTGAGTCCGTACACCGACTGCACGAGCCCCTTGCCGAACGAGGTCGTGCCGACCACCAGCGCACGGTCGTGGTCCTGCAGCGCGCCGGCCACGATCTCCGACGCCGACGCGGTGCCGCCGTCGGTCATGACGACGAGCGGAACGCCGGCGAGCACGTGCTGCGATCCGGCCCGCGAGACCTCGTCCGCCTGCCCCCGCGACCGCACGCTCACGATTTCCTGCGAGTCGCGCAGGAACAGGCTGCTGAGCTGCAACGCCTGGTCGACGATGCCGCCGCCATTGCCGCGGAGGTCGATCACGTAGCCTTTGGCGCCCTGCGCCGACAGCTTGTTCACGGCCTCGGTCACCTCTTCCACGACGTTCTCGTTGAACGTCTGGATGGGGATGTAGCCCACCGAGCCGTCGAGAATCGTGGCGTACTGCACCGCGGGGATGTGCACCTCACGGCGCGTGAACGAGATCTCGATGGGCTGCGGCACGCCGCTGCGGTGATAGGTCACCTGCACCTTGGTGCCCACCTCGCCGCGCAACTGCGTGGCGATGTCGACGCTCGACACGCCGACCACGCTCTTGCCGTCGACGCCGATGATGTGGTCGCCTTCCTGCACGCCCGCTTCCTCGGCCGGCGTGTGCGGGAACACCTGCGCCGCGTACGTCCCGGCCGAATCCTCGCCGAGCAGCATGCCGGTGCCGCCGTAGCGCCCGCCGGTGCCGCGTGCGAATTCCTCGCTCGCCTTCGGCGAGAAGAGCTGCGAGTACGGGTCGCGCAGTTCCTTCACCAGCCCCGACGCCGCCTTGGCGTAGATGTCGCCGGCGGGCAGCGAATCGACGTAGCGCCGCGAAACGAGCGTCAGCACCTGGTCGAACAGCTCGACGTTGGCCCGTGCCGGTGGTTCCTGCAACAGGAAGCCGCCGGCCACGATGGGGAGGAACAGCAGGGCGGTGACGGCGGCAGTACGAAAGCGCGGCTTCATGCGGGGGGTCCGGTCGGGAGAAGGGTTCCCCGGAAGAAGTCCATCCCGACCCCGTTTGTCAACGAGACCGCGGCCATCCCATACAAGATTCTCGCAAATGGAAGCGTGGCACCGGGTTCCCCGCCTGGTGAGATTACGGGAACCCCGTCGCCACCTGCTAATGCCGAGACTCGACCGCCACTCCATCGCCGACCTGTTCGCCACCGAGTTCCGGGCCCTCATGGCGCTGGCGCTCCCGGTGGTGGCGGTCCAGGTGGGACTGATGGGCATGGGGGTGATCGACTCGATCATGGTCGGCCATGTCTCGGCCGCCGCGCTCGCCGCCGTCGCCCTGGGCAACATCTATTTCTTCAACGTCATCGTCTTCGCCATGGGCACGCTGTTCGCGCTCGACCCGATCGTGGCCCAGGCGGTGGGGGCCAACGACGAGCCGGCCGTGTCGAGGGGGATCCAGCGGGGCCTCGCGCTCGCGGTCGGCCTGAGCGTGCTCAGCGCACTCCTCATGGCGCCGGCCGCGCCCGTGATCACGTGGGCGCGCCAGCCCGTGGAGATCGTGCCCGACGCAGCCGCCTACGTGCGGATCTCGATCGCCGGCGCCCTGCCCTTTCTCGCCTTCGTCGTGCTGCGCCAGAGCCTGCAGGCCATGGGCCGGCTGGCGCCGATCGTGATCACCACCGTGGCCGCGAACATCCTCAACGCCGGGCTCAACTGGGTGTTCATCTACGGCAACCTCGGCGTCCCTCCGCTCGGGGTGGCGGGCAGCGCGATCGCGACCGTGCTCAGCCGCTGGATCATGTTCGCGGGATTGCTGGGGCTCGCCTGGCCGGCGTTGCGGCCGCATCTGGCGCCCCTTCGCCCCGAGTCGCTGCGGCTGAAACCGCTCGCCCGCATGCTCGCCATTGGCGTGCCGATCGGGTTCCAGCAGGTGCTCGAGGTCGGTGCGTTCGGGACGATCGGGCTGCTCATGGGGCTGTTCGGCATGGCGCAGGTCGCGGCGCATCAGATCGCCATCCAGCTCGCGGCGCTCACGTTCATGGTGCCGCTCGGCATCTCGACGGCGGCCGCGGTGCGGGTGGGGCATGCCATCGGCGCCCGCGACTCCGACCGCGCGCGGAGCGCGGCGCGGGTGGCCCTCATCTGCGGCATCGGCTTCATGGCCCTCTCGGCGCTCGGCATGCTCACATTTCCCGAGTGGCTGGCGCGGCTGTTCACCGACGACGCCACCGTGATCGGCATCGCCGCGCTGCTGATCCCCGTGGCCGGGGTGTTCCAGGTGTTCGACGGCATTCAGGCGGTCGCGGCCGGCGTGCTGCGGGGCATCGGCGACACGCGCGCCCCGTTGGTGGCGATGCTCGTCGGCTACTGGCTGATCGGCCTGCCGGTGAGCCTCTACCTCGGGTTTCGCACCGGGGGCGGGCCCATCGGCCTCTGGTGGGGGTTCGTGGCCGGCCTGTCGTCGGTGGCGCTGTTCCTGTCGCTCCGCGTCGCCACCCTGTTCCGCGGCGAACTGCGACGGCTGCACGTGGACGACGAGCCGGCCACCGGTTAGCCGCCGGCGCCCGCCGCGAGCAATCGGTCGACCTCGCGCACCGCGGCGGCGAAGCGCTGCTCCCACCCGCCGCTGATCTCCACGAACGGCAGTTGGAACGCGGCCAGCCGGTCGCGGAACAGGGCGTGCATCTCCGGCCGCCGGTCCCCCCGGTCGCGGGCCGGGTCGGCCACCCAGGGCACGTCGATGTTCATGAGCAGGTAGAGGTCGGCGGCACGCGCACGGGCGGCGTCGACGATCCACGCCGGGCAGCGCCCGAAGTAGTGCTCGCAATAGACGACGGTGCTCACCAGATCCGTGTCGATGAACGCGACGCGGCGCGCCGCCGCCACGGCTTCGTCCTCGGCCGCCATCTGTCCGCGCGCGATCGGTCCGTGGTCCTCGAACCCGAGTTCGTTGCCGCGCTGCAGCGCGTACTCGCGCACGAATTCGCGCGACACCGACGTGCCGTAGTGCGCGGCCAGCCGGTGGGCGAGCGTCGTCTTGCCGGTGGACTCCGACCCGGTCAGGACGACGCGGGCGATGCCAGGCGCCGGTAGCTGCGCTTCCATTCGACGAGCCCCATGATGGCCAGCACCAGGAACACCGCGTACAGGCCGGAAGTGGGGTATAGGTGTTTATAGATGTACATCGGCACGTAGACGATGTCGGCCACGATCCAGAGGATCCAGTTCTCGATGATCTTGCGCGTCATCATCCACTGCGCCACCAGGCTCGTGGCGGCGAGGCCGGAGTCGACGAGGGGAATCGAGACGCCGGGCAGCCGGTGCGTCAGCAGCCAGATCAGGTACCACCCCACGCCGCCGGCCAGCCCCGACAGCAGCCAGATGCGCGGCGTGGCCTTCGACACCGCCAGCCGGCTGCGATTCTCGCCGCCGTGCAGCCACTCGTACCAGCCGTAGATGGAGAGCAGCAGGTACACGACCTGCAGCCCCATGTCGGAGTACAGTCCCTGGCGCGCGAAGATGAAGATGTAGAGACCCACGTTCACGATCGCGGTGGGCCAACTCCAGATATTCTCGCGCGTGCTCAGATACACGCTGTAGGCGCCGATCGCCGCCGCGAACCACTCGACTCCGGCCGACCGGGCGAGAAAGTCGAACCAGTGCGTCACCGGCCGAGCCGCGCCATCAGTCCGTCGGCGTAGGCACCGATGCGCTGGCCGGCCGCGTCGATCGCGGCCCGGGTGGCGTCCGACGACCCCCCGACTTCGATGTCGGTCATCGTGCCGATGGCGCCCACATACCACGCCTTCCACGCGGTGAGAATCTCCCGTTCGTGCGCCACCGGTCCGCCCGCCTGCACGGCGGCTGCGCTCAGGGCGTACTCGCGATCCAGCCGGGCGCGCCCGTCGGCCTCCACTTCGGCCACCAGTGCCCGCGCCGTCGGCCCGTCGGCGCCGGTGAGCGTGAGCGCCGAGACGAGCGCCGCCACGCCGACGTTCTTCATCTCGTCGGCCGAGACCATCGGCAGCCGGTCACCGTCGGTGTGGTAGTACACGTCGGTGAAGTGCCAGAACAGCAGGCCCGGCTTGTGGTACTGGATGTAGGGCGTGTGGTCGCTGCCGCCCTCGTACGGATTGGTCTTCACCACCCAGCCGGTGGCCGCCGCCTGGTCGAGGCAGCGATCGAGAATGAAGTCGTTGAAGTAGTGCGGCCGGAGCATCGACAGCGGCAGGGGACGCCCGCCCCACTCCGTGTGGTGATCGTCGCCGCGCGTCCACACCGCCGACGGGTCGGGCATCTTCTCGATGAGGAACGTGCCGCCGGTCTTGCGCACGTCCTCGCCCGTCATGTCGAGACTCACCCCCCAGTGGATGTCACGGGTGCGCACCGAATCGCCGGCCAGATAGTTCCGCGTCTGCTCGATCTCGTTGCCCCAGATCATGGTGATCGTGCGTCCCGGATCGATCGCCCCCCGTTTCAGCAGGGCGGCGAGTGTCCGCGCCATCTCCGCCTGCGTCCCCACCCCGCTCGCATTGTCGTTGGCCCCCGGTTCCTGCACGTGGGCGCTGAACACGAACCGCTCGTCGGCCGACACGCGGCCCAGCAGCTCGGCGATCAGCGTGCGCTCCACCGACGGATAGATGCGCGTTTCCGTTCGCACGTGCACGCGCACCGGCCCGCGCCCGAGCGCCGCCCGCAGGGAATCGTACGCCGCTTTCGACAGCGGCATGGCCCATCCCTTGTGGACGGAATCCAGGGGAATCTGCGTGAACTGGATCGAGGTGGGATGGACGTCGGGCTGCGTGTACGCGGGCATCGAATAGCCGAGCACGCCCACCGCCCCGCGGTTGGTAACCGCCTCGGTGAACACCCGCCGCACCGGACCCTCCACGAGCACCACCTTGCCCGACACGTGCGCGGCGTCGAGATCCGCCGGCGTGCCGGCTCCCGCGAACACCAGCGGCGCCGTGGTGCCGCCCGGCGGCGTGGAATACGAATTGATCGCCAGCATGTTGCGGTTGGTCGCGTATTGCAGCAGGGGAGCCGGCTGCCCCTCGATGGTGAGCGACGCGTCCACCGGTTCCCACGTCGGACCGGGCAGGGGCCGCGTCTCGACGCGATAGGTGAGGCGCGCGCCGGGCGCCGCCGTCGATTCCGCCTCGTAGCCCGCCTGCGCAAGAATGCCGCGCACGCGATCGAGGCTGGCATCGAACCCCGTGTTGCCAGGGACCCGGAAGTAGTGGTCCATGAACGCCACCACGTCGAGCGCCCGCTGGCCCGAGTACTCACCGCGCACGGCCGCGAAATACCGGGCGATGGCGGGCGGCGGCGCCGCGCGCGGCGTCTGGGCGGCCGCCGGGACGGCGGCGGCGAGCAGGGTGAGGAGCAGCGGACGAGCATGCATGCGAGACAGGGCGAGAGTCGGGCGCGCCGCGGGCCGGCGCGCCTCGACCCGTAACATACCCCGCGCCGCGACGGGGCCGCCACGGACGCATTAGCTTTGCTCTCTCATGAAGCTGCTTCGCGTCGACCCCTCCAATCCCGATCGTGCCGCGCTGCAGGCGGCCGCGGCGGTACTCCGCGGCGGTGGGCTGGTGGCGTTTCCCACCGAGACGGTATACGGCCTCGGCGCGCACGCGCTGGACGAGTCGGCGGTCGCCGGCATCTACGCGGCCAAGGGGCGCCCGTCGTACAATCCCCTCATCGTGCACGTGGCCGGCGTCGACGGGGCCCGCCGCCTCGTGGCCGATTGGCCCACCAGCGCCGAACTGCTGGCCCGCGCCTTCTGGCCGGGCCCGATCACGATGGTGCTCCCCAAGCGGGCGCTGGTGCCGGATGCGATCACGGCCGGCCTGCCCAACGTCGCGGTGCGCGTCCCCGGCCATCCGGTGGCGCTGGCGCTGCTGCGCGAAGCGGCGCTGCCCGTGGCGGCCCCCAGCGCCAACCGGTTCACGCAGCTCTCCCCGACCACGGCGGCCCACGTGATCGAGGGCCTCGGCGACCGGGTGGATCTGGTGCTGGACGGCGGCGCGACCACGGTGGGCATCGAATCCACCGTCGTCGACCTGACGGGCGCGGCGCCGCGGGTGCTGCGGCCGGGGATGATCAGCGCCGCGCAGATCGGCAACGTCGTCGGCGCGATGGACGACCAGCCGGTGACCGTGGAGGCGGATGCGCCCCGCTCGTCGCCCGGCATGGTGGACCGTCACTACGCGCCGCGGGCCCGGGTGCTGTTGTTCGATGAATTCACGCACGGCACGGTGGTCGCGCAGGCGGCCGCCGCCGCCGAGGCGGGGGCCCGCGTCGGCAGTCTCGCCTTCTCGCCCCTCCCGGTGGCGGAGGCGCGGGTGATGCCGCGCGACGCCGCCGCCTACGCGCGGCGGCTGTACGCCGAGCTGCATTCGCTGGACGAGACCGGGTGCGAGTTGGTGCTCGTGGAGCGCGTGCCGTCGGGGACGGAGTGGGCCGGCGTCCTCGACCGGCTGGAGCGCGCCGCGCGCTGATCAGCGCGCCGGGGATCCGGCGGCCGTCCGTCGCTCAAGTTCCACTTCGAAATCGAGGCTCGCCGCGTCGCGGTAGATCGTCGCCATGGCGGTATCGCGGCCATCCACGCGGTAGCGCACCGTGCAGTCGCGCGCCGACGGATCCCCGTCCACCGCGAGCTCGTCCCACCGCTCCGCGTGTCCCACGTAGTTGATGGCGACGTCGTAGTGCTGGCTCCAGAAGAAGGGCACGGCCGCGAAGCGCTCGTCGGCGCCCAGGACGTTGCGCGCCGCCGTCTGCCCCTGCCGTTCGGCCACCACCCAGTGCTCCACGCGAATCGCCGCCCCGCTGTGCGGATCGGGCCAGCGGGCGATGTCGCCCGCCGCGTAGCAATCGGGGGCACTGGTCTGCAGGTACTCGTTCACCAGCACCCCGCGGTCCATCGCGAGTCCCGCCGCTTCGGCCAGGCGTACGGACGGCCGCACGCCGACGCCCGCCACCACGAAGTCCGCGGGGAGTGAGGTGCCGTCGTCGAGGTCGACCGTGCCGGTGCCGAACCCCGCGCCCGACCGGCCGAGATGGAAGCGGACGCCGTGTTCCTCGTGCAGGGCGCGAATGAAATCGCCCAGCGGCGCGCCGAGCACGCGTTCGAGGGGCCGCGCCTCCGGCGCCACGACGTGCACGTCCAGACCGCGTGCGCGCAGCGACGCCGCCACCTCGAGGCCGATGAAGCTCGCGCCGAGGACGACGACGCGGCTGGCGCCGGCGGAGGCGGCGGCGATGATGGCATCGCTGTCGGCCAGGGTGCGCAGCGTGTACACCGGCGTTCCCACATTGGGCAGCGGAAGGCGGATGGGGTCGGCGCCGGTGGCGAGAATGAGCGCGCCGTAGCGGACGGCGTCACCGTCGTCGATGGTGACCGTGCGGCCCGCGGGATCGATGGCCGTCGCGCGGGCGCGCCGGATCGTGATCCCCTGGTCGCGGTAGAACTCCGGCGGGTGCAGCGGGATCCAGTCGGCCTGGGCCGTGCCGGCCAGATAGTCTTTGGAGAGATTGGGACGGTCGCAGGGCGCGCCGGGGTCGGGATCGATCATCGTCACCGGGCCCTCATAGCCTTCGCGGCGCAGCGTTTCCGCGGCCGCGTTGCCCGCCGCCCCCGCCCCCACGATCACCACCGATGCCGGCCGACGTTTCGGTGCGCGCCGGCGGGCGGTTCCTTCCATCCGTTCGTGCACGAAGATCTCGCCGTCGCGCTCCTCGACGCGATAGCGCGGCAGATCGAAGAGCGCCGGGGGGCGCAGTGCCGCGCCCGTCCGCAGCGAGAAGCACGCGTGGTGCCAGGCACAGCGCACCTGGTCGCCCTCCGCGCGGCCGTCGATCAGCGGCGCGCCGTAGTGCGAACAGACCGCCCCCACCGCACACACGTCGCCGTCCACGCGCGTCACCAACACCGGCTCGCCGTGGGCGTGCCCGAGCGTGGGAGCGGCGCCAACGACGCGCGCCGGCACACCGGCCCCGAAATCGGGTCCGGACAGTGGGCTGGGTTGATCGCTCATCAGGAACTCCGGAACGGGGCCGTCGAGGGAGCATGGCGGACGACGCGGCGGCGCCGGGCGCGATACACGCCACCAATGCAGGACGATCCTCGAATCGTGGCGCGCGTGGTACGCCCGCGCAACCGCGCGCGCTGGCGGCGCGCGCGCGCCGGAATAACTTCAGACCCAACTTCTTCGAACCCGCCACCCGACTGCCCATGCGACGCCACCTCGCCCGTGCCACGAGCGCCATCGCCCTGCTTCTCGCCTCGACCGCCTGCCGGGCGACGCCCTCCGGATCACCGATGGACGGCAACGTGCTGGGCAGCACCATCGGGCGCCTCCCCACCGGACTGCACCTCGACCCGGCGGCCCCCCAGCATCCGGTCGCGTCGTTCCCGCTCGGCATGGCGGTGACGCCCGACAGCGGCCACCTCGCGATGTCGGTAGACGGCTGGTACCGGCAGGGCGTGCAGATCGTGGACCGCGCGACGGGTGAAGTCACGCAGACGCTCGAGCAACCGGCGGCGTTCATCGGCATCGCCTTCTCCCCCGATGGACGGATGCTCTACGCCTCGGGGGGCAATCAGGACGTGATCTACCGGTATGACTGGTCGGCGGGCCGCGGGGCCCTGCGCGACAGTATCGTGCTCGCCACCGGCAGGCGGCGCGGTTCGGGGACGCGATATCCGGCCGGCATCGCCCTCTCGCCCGACGGGCGCCGGCTGTTCGTGGCCGAGAATCTCGCCGACTCGCTCGCCGTCGTCGACGTCGCGAGCGGCCAGGTGGTGCATCGCTACGCCACGGGGGCGTACCCGTACGCCGTGGTGACCGACCACGCCGGGCACGTGTTCGTGTCGGCGTGGGGCGGATACACGGTGTCCGAATTCACGCCGAGCGGGGACGGATACACCGTTCGCGAGATCACCGTCGGCCGCCATCCGTCGGCGCTCCTGTTGAACCGCTCGGAAACGCGGCTGTTCGTGGCCTCGGGGAGCACCGACCGCGTGGTGGTCGTCGGCACCGGCAACCACCGGGTCATCGAGACGTTGCTCGACCCGCCGCCGGCGGGTCCCGGCGAGGGCAGCACGCCCAACGCGCTGGCGCTGTCTCCCGACGGGACGCGGTTGTACGTGGCCGAGGCGGATGCCAACGCGATTGCGGTGTTCGACCTCACGCCCGAGACCTCCGGCATTCCCGGCGCCGGCGGCGACGACTTGCTGGCGGGGCGAATCCCCACGGCATGGTACCCCACGCTGGTCTCGGCGCTGCACGACACCCTGTTCGTCGCCTCGGCCAAGGGACTGGGAACGCACGCCAACCTCGACGGCGCGCAGCCGGTGCCGATGCCCGGGCACCCGCCCCGCGGCCGGAACTACACGTTGGGTCAACTCGACGGTTCGGTGATGCTGGCTCCGCTCGCCACGGCGCACGGTGCCGAGCTGGCCGCGCTCTCGGCGCGCGTCACGCGCGCCGACGGATGGGACCGGCCAACGGGGCGCACCGCTCCGTACCCGCCGTTCACCCACGTCATCTACATCATCAAGGAGAACCGCACCTACGACCAGGTGTTCGGCGACATGACCGCCGGCGACGGCGATTCGTCGCTGGTGTTCTTCCCGCGGCGCGACTCCCCGAACCACCATGCGATCGCCGACCGGTTCGGCCTGTTCGACCGCTTCTTCGTGAACGCCGAGGTGAGTGCCGACGGCCACAACTGGTCGACCGCCGCTTACGGCACCGACTACCTGGAGAAGACGGTGCAGTCGCAGTACTCGGGCCGCGGCCGGCCCTACGAATACGAGGGCTCGGTGTCCGGCCGCATCCCCGACGAGGACGCCAACGCGCCGGCCAACGGCTATCTGTGGGATCTCGCGCATCGGAAGGGGATCAGCTTCCGGAACTACGGCGAGTTCGTGGTCCCGGGTTCGCTCGACCCGGACGATCCCCTGCCCGCCGGCTACCGTGGCAACAAGCCATTTCTGAAGGAGCATACGAGCCCCGACTATCCGGGCTTCGACCTCAGGATCCGGGATCAGCACCGGGTGGATGTCTGGGAGAAGGAGTTCGATGCGTACGTGCGTTCGAACAGCCTGCCGGCGCTGGAGATCGTGCGGCTTCCCAACGACCACACGTCCGGCGCCGCGGCCGGCGCACCGACCCCTCTCGCCGCGATGGCCGACAACGATCTGGCCCTCGGACGCATCGTGCAGGCGGTCTCGCACTCGCCCTACTGGCAGAACACGGTGATCTTCGTGCTCGAGGACGACGCGCAGAACGGCCCCGACCACGTCGATTCGCACCGGTCGCCGATGGAGGTGATCTCGGCGTACAACCGTCCCGGCACGATCCACCGGTGGACGAACACCACCGACGTGTTGCGGACGATCGAGGAGATCCTGGGATTGCAGTCGATGTCGCAGTTCGACTACTACGGCCGTCCCCTGCGCGACATCTGGGCGCGCACCCCGGACCTCACACCCTACACGGCCCGGACGCCGGCCACCTCACTCGACGCCGTCAATCCGAGCGCGGGGCAAGGCGCCCGCGAATCGGAGGGGCTCGATCTCGACGTCGAGGACATGGCGAACATGGATCTGTTCAACCACATCCTGTGGCGCCAGTTGAAGGGCGATTCGGTGCCGTATCCGGGAACGCACCGGATCTCGGCGCAGGAGATCAGAACGGGGCGTTGAGCTCGGAGCGGTCGTGCATCGCGCGCCGGCGTTGCGCGTCGGGCGGGGCGATCGACGGTGGTGGGCGTTCCGGAACGGCGGCGCCGCGGGTGGGAACCCGCGGCGGCTCAGTTCTTGTGTCGAAAGGTGATCCGGCCCCGGCTCAGATCGTAGGGCGACACCTCGATGGTCACGCGATCGCCGGCGAGCACGCGGATGCGGAATCGCCGCATGTTGCCGCCGAGCGTCGCCAACACGGTGTGACCGTTGCTGAGCAACACCCGGAAGGTGGCGTTGGGCAGCACTTCGGTCACCTGACCTTCGAGTTGTATCGCTTCTTCCTTCGCCATCCAGCCTCTCCGAGGGGGTCCGCGACGGGCTCAGGGGAACCACGGGCGCAATCGTCGCAGCCGGAAGTCTAGGACACACATCGCTTTCCGTCAACGCGCCGGGACGCCGGCGGCGTGCGGCGTCGGCCACGTGCGCGTGGGCGCGCGGGCCCTTTCGCCTCCCCGGTTGAGATGGCGAATATGACCGGAGATGACTAGTTTGTGACCATGAACAAGAAACCCACCATCGGTGTCGCTGAATTCAAGGCGCGACTCAGCGAGTACCTGCGCGCCGTCAAGAAAGGGCACACTCTCACGATTTCCGATCACGACCGGCCGGTCGCACGGGTGGTACCGTACGCCAGCGCGTCGGGGCAGCTGGTGGTGCGGGAGCGCGTGCAGCAGTACCGCACGCTGGGCGACATCCCCCTGCCGCCGCCCGCCAACCTGGATCTCGACGTGGTGGACCTGCTGATGGAAGACCGCGAGCGCGAGCGGTGACCACGTACGTCGACTCGTCGGTGGTGCTCCGGATCGTGCTCGGGCAGCGCGGACAGCTCGGCGAGTGGAAGAAGATTCGGACCGCCGTCGCGAGCGGGCTGCTGGAGGTCGAGTGTCTCCGGACACTCGACCGGCTCCGCGCCGCGGGCCACCTGTCGGTCGAGGATGCGGCGGCGCGCCGTGCGGCGGTGTTCCGTATCCTCGATGGCATCGATCTCATCGAGGTCACGGCGGCGGTGCTCCACCGCGCGGCGCAACCGATGCCGGCGCCGTTGGGAACGCTGGACGCGATTCACCTGGCCACCGCCGGCCTGTGGCGCGAATCGAGCAACGACCGGCTCACCGTGGCAACGCACGACCGGGCGCTCGCGCTCGCGGCGCAGGCGAGCGGGTTCGACGTGGTTGGGATATGAGCCGACGGGTTACTCGGCGCGCATGGCGATCGTGGGATCCACCCGCGTGGCCGCGCGGGCCGGGATGTACGTGGCGATGAGTGCCAGAATCGCCCACGCCACCGCGGCGCCCACGTAGCTCAGCGGATCGAGCGGTCCGACACCGAACAGCGAGGCGGCCAGCAGCCGCGCAAGCGCGACCGCCCCTCCGAGTCCGACCACCAGCCCCGCGCCGACGAGCCACGAGGACTGGCGCGCCACCAGCCCGACCACCGCCCGCCCGTGTGCTCCCAACGCCATGCGGATGCCGATTTCCCGCTTCCGCTCGGCAACGGCGAAGGCGATCACGGCATACAGGCCGATGGCGGCCAGCAATGCCGCAAGCAGCGCCAGCACGCCGATCAGCCGCGCGAACAGGTGGGGTCCGCTGACGGTTTCCTCGACGAGCGACCGGAAGGGCCGCCCCGCGGGTAGCGGGACGTCCGGCGCGGCGGCCAGCAGCATCTCCCGAACGTCGCGTCGGATGCGGTCCGGTGGTTCCGCCGAGCGCACGACGAGTTCGAAACTCGAGTTGAGAAACGCGCCGAACGCGCCGCCTCCCGCCGGCACGTATACCGCGTAGCCGGGCGCCGCGATCGGACCTTCCGTGTGGACATCGCCGGTGACGCCGACCACGGTGCGTACCGCCGGGCCCCCGAAGCTCCGCATCCGGAACTGGCGGCCCACGGGATTGCGCGCCCCGAAGAGGTGGCGGGCAAGGGACAGGCTGATGACCGCGTCCACGCTCGTCGTATCGTCGAAGGCCGCGGGGGCGAACGCCGAACCATGCACGAACGGAATCCGGAGTGCGCTGAAGAATCCCGGACTGACGGTGAAATACGTCGCCGTGGCCGAAGCCCGCTTCGCCGTGTCGTCGAGGGTGCGAACGCCGACGTTCAGGTACGCGCCCATCCCCGGCAGCGACGAGGCGATGGCGGCGCTGGCCCCCGGAATCGCCGACGCGCGGGCCAACAGGGTCTGGCGCAGTGCACCCATCCTGGGCGGCGAGAAGCCCTGTGGCCGGGTGTCGATCCAGAAGGTCGAGACGTTCGTCGCGTCGAAGCCAAGGTTCACGTTTGCGATCGCGTACAGGGTGCGGCCGAGCAGGATGGCGCCGACCACGAGCGCCGTGGCGGCGCCCACCTGAACGACCGTCAGCGCCGATCGGACGGGAGCGCGCCGCGCCGACTGCCGGCCGAGCCCTTCCTTCAGATGTCGCATCGGGTCGCTGCGCACGGCCGCCACCGCGGGGGCGAGCCCGAACAGAATTCCGGTGCCGATGCCGAGGCCGATGGCGACGGCGAGCACGCGCCAGTCGAGCACGAAGTGCGAATACGTCGGGGCGCCGAATAGGCTACGGGAAGAGAACAGGCGCGCGAGCCCCACGGCGAGCGCGAGGCCCACCCCTCCGCCGAGGAGGGACAGCAGCACGCCCTCCAGCATGTGCTGGCCGACCACGCGTCGGGCGGAAGCGCCCAGCGCCCGGCGCACCGCGAGCGCCTCACGCCGCTGACTGGCGCGAAGCAACAGCAGGTTGGCCACGTTCGCGCAGGAGATGAGCAGCAGCAGCGCGACGGTGGTGAGCATCAGCCGCACCGTCTCCAGCATCCGGGCCCGGCGCATCGAATCCATGCCGAGGTCGGCATTCACCACCGCGCGACAGTCCTTGTACACATCGTTGATGCCGGGGTACGCGGCGATGAGGAGGGCGAGTCGGCGATTCAGGTCGTCCTGCGCCATTTGCGGCGAGACGCCGGGCCGGCGGCGGCCGATCAATTGCATGAAGGCATTCGTCCGGCGGGACGCGAGGTCGAAGGAGGCATGGCGCAGCGGCCCGAATGCCGCAGCCGGGAACCACAGATCGATCCGGCCCGCCCGGGCCGTGCCCCGGAATCCGGGAGGAGCGACGCCGACGATCGTGAACTCCACGCCGTTGACCTTCACGCGACGCCCGAGCACGGCTCGCGACGCCCCGAACGCCAGGTGCCAGACCGAATCGCTGATCACCATCACCCGGTCGGTCGCGTCCGACCGAAGCTCGGCGGCGGTGAAGACCCGTCCGAGCCTGGGCACGACACCCAGAACGCCGAAATAGTCGCCGAGGACCAGATGGCCCTCGAGTTCGATCGGATTGAACCCCGTCCCGGCAAGCTGTGTCGTCTCTTCCGCGTAGCCGGCGAGGCCCTCGAACGCATGGACCGTCTGCTTCAAGTCGCGGTAGTTCGGATACGAGATCCCGGTCGGGCTGTACGCCCCCCGCTCGTCGGGCTTGGTCTGGAATCCGATCGAGACCACCTGCTGCGGATCGCGCACGCCGGGCACCGGCCGGAAGAGCGCCCAATCGGCCCAGCTGTACACCGCCGTCGTTGCGCCCGCCCCGATGGCAATCGTGAGTACGACGACGACGGCGAACGCCGGGCGCCGGCGCAACCCCCGCAGCGCCACCCGCAGCTCGGTGGCGAAGGCGTCGACGAATTGGAGGCCACGCTGATCCCGCACCGCCTCCTTGAACCGTTCCACACCGCCGAACGTCGCCCTCGCGCGGCGCCCTGCCTCCTCGCGCGGCACTCCCTCGCGCACGAGGCGCTCGGTCTCCATCTCCAGATGGAATCCCATCTCGCGCTGCATTTCGCCTTCGACGCGGCGGCGTGCCAAGAGCGCGCGGAGCCAGTGTCGGATACGGCTGAGTAGTTGCATGGCGGACTCCTCAGGCGTTGGCGTCGAGGATGCGATCCACCGCGCTCACGAAATGGCGCCAGGTGGCCACCTCCTCACCGAGCGCGCGCGTGCCCGCACGCGTGAGCGCGTAATACTTGGCCTCGCGGTTGTTCTCGGTGGTCCGCCACTCGCTCCTGACGAACCCCTTCTTCTCGAGGCGGTACAGCGCCGGGTAGAGCGAGCCCTGCCCCACGCGCAGCGCGTCCGCGGAAAGCTGTTGGATGCGCTGGCTGATGCCCCAACCGTGCATCGGCGTCAGCGAGAGTGCCTTGAGCACCAGCAGGTCGAGCGTGCCCTGCAGGACGTCGGACGAAGACGAGGACCCGGCCATCAGCACTCCTGTCGAATGAACAAGGCAGAATGCCGCGACTTCTGTCGGGTGTCAAGGGGAGCCCCGGGCCGCGGCACCGCGCAGCTTCGGCGCTGCCGGGGTGCCGTCCGCGCGCCGCCACCGCTAGTTTTCGTCGTTGACCGGGGTGCCCGTGCACACTTCCGCGCACGCGCTGAGATCACACCCGTGGAACCTGAACCGGCTCATACCGGCGTAGGGAGTCAGCCATGAACAACCGATTCGCATCTTCGCGCCGCCAGGCGTGCCCTCGCACGCGTCCCACCGCCTGGAGGGCCGCCGCATGACGGCCATCGCCCTCCTCGCCATGCTCATCGCGGCCCCGGGCATATCCGGCACCGTTCGCGACGCCCGCACGCACGCGCCGCTCGCCGGCGTCCGGGTGGAGGCCGCTGCCGGCCGCGCCGTGGCCACCACGGGTGCCGACGGACGATTCACGCTCGACGCCGCGCTCCCCGCCCATCTGCGCTTCGCGCGCTCGGGCTACGCGCCGCGCGAACTGGACGTCACCGCCGACACCGGCCTCGTGGTCGATCTCGTGCCGGCCGCGCAGCCTCTGGAGCGGGTGACGGTCTCGGCGCTGCGCGCCGGGAACGCGGCGCCGATCTCGGCGGACGTCGTGACGCGGACCCAGCTCGAGGACCGCTCCTTCGGCCAGGAGCCCCCGCTGCTGCTGGCCAACACCCCCTCGTTCACCTCCTACGCCGAACAGGGCGGGTACTCCGGCTACAGCTACATCCGCCTGCGCGGCATCGACCAGACGCGTCTCAATCTCACCCTCGACGGCATCCCGCTCAACGATCCGGAGGACGAGGTCTTCTACTTCGCGGACCTGCCCGACTTCACCAGCAACCTGCAATCGGTGCAGATCCAGCGCGGCGTGGGCACCAGCAGCAACGGCACGGCGTCGTACGGGGGCTCCATCAACTTCGAGACGCTGTCGCTCACCGGCACGCCCCGCGGCGGACACGTGCAACTCGGCGCCGGCGCCTGGAATACGCGGCGCGGCGCGGTGGACTACGCCACGGGTCTGCTCCCCAGCCGCCTGGCGTTCTACGCCCGGGCCAGCGACCAGAGCACCGACAGCTACCGCGAGCACGCCGGCGACCGTTCGCACTCCGGCTTCCTGAGCGCCGGGTATTTCGGGGATCGCGACATCGTGAAGGTCACGGCGATGGCGGGCCGGGAGCACAGCCAGTTGGCCTACTACGCCTCGGCCGACTCCACCCTGGCCCGCGACCGGCGCGACAACCCGCTGTCGCCCGACGAGCGGGACGATTTCGCCGAACAGCTGGCGGGTGTCGCCTACACGCGGCTCCTCACCGCCGCGGGCGTCGATCTCGACCACGGTCTACGGCGTCTCGGCCACCGGCTACTACGACGTGATCTACGGGCAGACGGACCGCTACCACCTGGACTTCTGGTGGAACGGCGTCACGAGCACGTACGTGTACCGCGGCGACCGGGCGCGGCTCGACGTCGGTGTGAACGCCGAGAACTACCACCGCGATCACTACGACTACACGCTGCCCGACCTGGCCACGCGGGTGTACTCCAACCGCGGCATGAAGCGCGAGGCGAGCGGCTTCGTGAAGGGGAGCTACGAAATCGGTCCCCTCTCGCTGTTCGGCGACATCCAGGCCCGGGACGCGTGGTGGCGCTACGTCCCCGACGGCAACGCCGGCATTCCGGCGCAGAGCGTGAGCTGGCGCTTTCTGAACCCGAAGGCGGGGGTGACCTGGCACGTGACGCCGGCATTCAGCGCCTACGCGTCGTACGGCGTGAACGGCCGCGAGCCGGCGCGCAACGACATCCTGGCCGGCTTCGACAACCTCGATACGTCGAACGTCGCGTTCGTGGGACCGTTCGACCGGGTGCGCCCGGAGACGGCGCGCGACCTGGAGGCCGGCGTGCACGCGGGCGACCGGCAGCTGGCCGTCGACGCCGACGTCTACGACATGGAATTCCGCAACGAGATCGCGGCCATCGGGCAATTGAGCTATCTCGGGCTGCCGCTGCGCCAGAACGTGCCGGCGAGCACCCGGCGAGGGGTGGAGGCGAGCCTCCGCTGGCAGCCGGCGGACGCGGTGTCGGTGTCGGTGAACGGCGCGGTGAGCCACAACTGGATCGCCGCCTACACCGATGCGTCGTCGGGGGTGACCTACCGCGACGTTCCGCCGCTGCTCACGCCGCGCGTGACATCCAACCAGCGCCTCACCTACGCACCCGGCGGCGGCCTGCGCCTGGCCCTCGAGGGGCGCTTCAGCGGCAAGTCGTATCTGGACAACACGGGCGATCCCCGCTTCGTGCTCCCCGCGGCGTACGTCACCGACGCCCGGATCGGGTGGGCGGATCCCGGCGGCCGAGTGGACGTGTCGTTGTTCGTCAACAATCTGGCCGGGGTGGACCGATACGGCAGCGGCTATACGGATGGATCGATATCGTACTATTATCCCTTACCGCCGCGAAACCTCTATCTGCAGGTGCGGGCCGGATTCTGATCCCTCCGACGGCGGAGGGGGGACACCCGCACTTGAGAATCGGCGCCGGGAAGTGGATACTCCACGTTCACCAGCACCGTAATGCCGCAATCTCCCATCTCTCCCGAACAGCTCAAGGACGCCTGTCTGCTCCTCGTCGACGACGAGCAGACCAACCTGACGTTGCTCCGACTGATCCTTGGCCGGGCGGGGTACACGCGGGTGCACACCCTCTCCGACGCCCGGGACGTGCTCCCGCTGGCCCGGGCGCTGAATCCCGACCTCGTCGTGCTCGACCTGCGGATGCCGACGATGAGCGGGTTCACGGTGCTGGAGGGTCTCGTGGAGCAGACGGCCCCCGACGAATTTCTGCCGATCCTCGTCGTCACCGGCGACGCCAGTCAGACGGCGCGCCAGCGGGCGCTCAAGCTCGGGGCCAAGGACTTCCTCACCAAGCCGTTCGAGGCCACCGAGGTCCTGCTCCGCATTCACAACCTGCTCGTGACCCGCATCCTGCACGAGTCGCTCCGGGCCCAGAACGAACTGCTCGAGGCGAAGGTGAAGGAGCGCACCGAGCAACTCGAGAAGGCGGCCAAGCAGGCGGAGGAAGCCAACCGCGCCAAGAGCGTCTTTCTGGCCACGATGAGCCACGAGCTGCTCACGCCGCTCAACGCCGTGATCGGATTCGCGAACGAATTGCAGAAGAACCACGCCGGCAATCTGCTGCCGCAGGACATCACCTACGTGCAGCGCATCAGCGGCAACGGCATGCATCTGCTGCGCGTCATCAACGACGTGCTCGACCTCTCCAAGGTGGAGGCGGGGCGGATGGAGGTGGAGCTGGCTCCCGTGGCGCTCGACCGCGTGGTGAAGGAAACGCTGAGCGAGCTCGAGAGCCGGTCGGTAGGATCGGCGGTCGTGCCGCGCGTGTCCCTGCCGGCGTCGCTCGGTCCCATTCAGAGCGACGAGGCCAAGCTCCGGCGGGTGCTCGTGAACCTCATCGACAACGCCGTCAAGTTCACCGACGCGGGCAGCTTTCGGGTGGGCATCATCACCGAGGCCGGCACCGGGCGGCCGTTGCGGCTGGACGTGATCGACACCGGCATCGGCATCGCGCCCGATCGGATCGCCCGCATCTTCGAGGCCTTCGAGCAGGTGGAGTCGGGCACACGCCGCCGGCATGACGGCACGGGCCTCGGCCTCTCGATCTCGCGGGCGCTCTGTGAAGCGCTCGAATACCGGTTGACGGCAGTGAGCGAGCCGGGCCGCGGCTCGGCGTTCAGCGTGCTGTTTGCCCCGGACGCGGAGGCCCCCCGCAGCTACGACGATGCGCTGCGGGCGTACGCGCCCGCCACCAGCGATCCCGGGGCCCGTGGCGCGTAGCGTCGCTCGCGCCGTCGCCGCGGCGCTCGTCGTGTTCGGCGCGCGCGCGCTTGCCGCGCAGGCGGCGCCCCCGCCCACGCCCCCCGACCGCGTGGACCAACCGGCGGTGACCAAACCGAAGCCGCCGGCGCGCGCGCCGGAGCCGGTATGGCCGGTGGACGGCCCCGAGCCGCTGCCGGGCGCGATCCTGCCCACGCACCGGATCGTCGCCTTCTACGGCAATCCGTTCTCGTCACGCATGGGCATCCTCGGCGCCCTGCCGCCCGACCAGATGCTCGCCAAGCTCGACACCGAGGTCGCGGCCTGGAACGCCGCCGATCCGGCGACGCCGGCCATTCCGGCGCTCCAGCTCATCGTCAGCGTGGCCCAGGGCCAGCCCGGGCGCGACAGCATGTACCGCGCCCGCATGCCCGACTCGCTGATCGCGCGCGTGGACGGGTGGGCGGCGGAGAAGCACGCCCTGTTCTTCCTCGACGTGCAGGTGGGGCACAGCAGCGTCGCGTCGGAAATCGAACGGCTGCTGCCGTACCTGGCCCGGCCGAACGTCCACCTGGCGCTCGACCCCGAGTTCGCGATGAAGAACGGCAGCACCCCGGGCGCACGCATCGGGACGCTCGACGCCAGCGAGGTGAACTACGCGATCGGCGTGCTCGACAGTCTGGTGGTGGCCAACCATCTGCCACCCAAGGTGCTCGTCGTGCACCGGTTCACGCGGCGGATGCTCACCAACGCGCACCGCATCTCGCTCGACCCGCGGGTGCAGGTGGTGGTGGACATGGACGGCTGGGGCCCGCCCGCGCTCAAGGAAGACAGCTATCGCGCCTATGTGTACGCGGAGCCCGTCCAGTACACCGGATTCAAACTCTTCTATCACAACGACACGAAGGCCGGGAATCCGCTGATGACTCCGAGTGAAGTCCTCAAGCTCTTCCCGGCCCCGCTGTACATCCAGTATCAATAGTCGCCGCCGCCCGGCGACGGCCAGCCGCTGCTAGTGCGGCCCCTCGGCGATGATGTACGCGGAATCCGAGTACGCTTTCGACGCGTTCTTCGGTGTGAAGGCGCCCACCACCCACGTCGATCCGGGCGCGACGGTCGTGACCAGCCCATGGGCGTCGACGGTCGCCACCGTCTCGTCCCGCGACGTCCACACCGTATCGCCGACGAGGGCCAGCGGATTCAGGCTGGCGTCGAACGCCGCGCCCTCGAGTTGCGCGGTGTTCCCGGCCAGCACGCTCACGGTGTCATCCTTCGTGGTCGCGCGGACCACGAAATACGCGATGCCACCGGTGACGACGGTAATCCCGCCGCCCCCTCCCCCCGTTCCGCCACAGGCGGCAATGCCGGCAACGCTCCCCAGAGCCATCAGAAGCGCAATCAAACGTCGCATACAGATCCTCCGAACGATCGGGTTCCCGGGGGTGCCCCCCGGCCGTTCACGGAAAACTAGCACGGGACGAGACGGCCCGGAACGCCGCGGGCCCGTTCCATACATACGCCCGAGCCCGCGTCGCGTTCCCTCGCGAGTGCCGCGCCCGAAACAGTTGGCGGACGGGGCCCCGCCCGCACCCCGTCCGCCCGGCCACCGGCGGGTCCTACGGAGACCCGGGCGCCTTCCAGATGTTGTTCGACCGGTCCACGTCGATCAACCGCTGATCCGGATCCAGTTCGATCTTGGTCAACGTCTTGCCCACGAACTCGTACTGCCGCTGGAACCGCGTGCTGTTCATGTACCACGACTCGGCCGGGTAATCGATGTCCTGCGTCGTGCCGTCCGAGAAGGTGAACCGCCCGACGATGGGCAGCACGCCCTCCTTTCGATTGCCGAAGACCACGGTCACCTGCTCCGTATCGCTCGCCATCCGCGTCACCACGGTGTCGACGGCCTGGTCGAACTGGTCGTTGGTCTCGAAGAACTCCCGCCAGAACCAGTCGAGCCGGCGGCCACCGGCGTCCTCCATCGTCCGGAAGAAGTCGGCGGGCGTTGGATGTTTGAAGGCCCATCGATTGATGTATTCGCGGAAGCCGTCGTCGAAGGCGCTGTCACCGAGCACCTCGCTGCGGAGCAGGTGCAGCGCCATCGAGGTCTTGGTGTACTGGTTGACGCCGAGCAGGATCGGATTGACCCGATCAGGACCGACGTCGATGGGCCGATCGTATCCGGCCTTCATGATCCGCTCGATCCCCTGCCGCTCTTCGGCTTCACGTTGCGCTTCCGTGCCCTTGTCGGGATAGCGCCGGGCTTCCGAGAAGGTGTTGATGAAGGTGTTGAAGCCCTCGTCCTGCCAGAAGTGCATCCGCTCGTTGGAGCCCACGATCATCGGGAACCAGTTGTGGCCGATTTCGTGGGTGATGACGTTGTACAGGTCGTACACGTTCCGGCTGTGGTTCTCCATGGCGAGCATCGGGTACTCCATCCCGCTGATCGGCCCTTCCGCCACCGTGATCTGCGGGTACGGATACTGGAACCAGCGCGTGGAGTACTCCAGAATCGACATCCGTGCCTGATCGGCGGCATCGGACCAGGGACTGATCGCCGACGGCCGGTAGTAGGCCTGTGCGAGAACGCCCTTCCAGCTCGAGGCGTCCCACATATACTCGGGCGAGGTGGCCCAGGCCACGTCGCGCACGTTGTGGGCGGCGAACTTCCAGGTCTGTGTGCCGCCCCTGGTGGGCCGCGCCGCGCCGCTCTCGAGGTCCGCCTGCGTCACGATGTGGACCGTGGTGTCGGACGACGCCGCCGCCCGCAGCCGGGCGATCTCCGCCTTCGTGAGCACGGTCTCCGCATTCTGCAGCATGCCGGTCGCGGCCACGATGTAGCCGGCGGGCACGGTCAGCGAGAGGTTGAAGTCGCCGTACTCCCGGTAGAATTCGCCCTGCCCGAGATACGGTTCGATGTTCCAGCCCTTGACGTCGTCGTACACGACCATGCTCGGATACCACTGGCCGAATTCGAACAGCGAGCCGTCGTACCCCATGCGGTCGGCGCCGTGCTCGGGGATCGGAAAGTGCCAGGCGATGTCGAGCGTCGTGCTCTGTCCGGGCTTGAGCGGTTCGGCCAGGTTGATGCGCATGACCGTGGTCGAGACGCGGGTGGTGAGCGGCACGTTCTTCTTGCCGGGGAGCACCTGCTCCACCTTGTCGATCACGTCGCCCCCCTCGAAGCCGCGGGCCCCGAACCGGGTGTTGGCGCCGTAGACGAACGAGTTGAGCGATCCCTCCTTGAACGCATCCTGCTCCACCTGCACCCACACGTAGTCGAGCGTGACGGGCGAGTTGTTCGTGTACTTGAGCGTCTCGGCGCCGTGCAGCACCCGGGCGCCGGTATCGAGCGTCGCCTGGATGTTGTAGTCGGCACGGTTCTGCCAGTAGTCGGGACCCGGAGCGCCGGAGCCCAACCGGAAGGCGTTCGGCGTCGGCAGAACCAGTGGCGCGAACACGGATGTGTCGCCAACACCGGAGCTGGTATCGCGGACCAGGCGTTGTGCGGTCGCGGGGGTGGCCAGACCGGCCACCGCTGCCGCCGAGAGCAGGAGGCGAAGGGAAGTACGCACGGGTTCTGTCACCCCGATGAGAATGTTGAAGAAAAGGCGCAATGTCGCAGGATACACCATCGCCCCCGGTCGGGGCCAGCGCCGCGGGCGTAAAGGATGTGTTCACGCGCGGCAACCGGCATCACGCCGGGCGCGTTCGCGTCAGATTTCCACGCGGTCGGCCGCGGCGCCGGCGTCCTGGCCCCGGCGGCGGTAGAGATACGCGATCCCGAGCAGGAACGCGCTCACCACCAGATACGAGGCGATGCGCAGGCTCACCGACGCCACGGCATGCACGGCCGTGAGCGCACGCACCGCCGCCACCACCGCCAGCAGCAACCCGGCGTGCCGCATGAGCCGCGTGTCGCGCTGACGTCCCACCCACACCAGCGCCACCGCCACCGCCACCTCCAGACTCACCAGCGCGAACGTCGCGATGGAGGGACTCCACGCCGCGGCCAGTTCGCGGTGCGCCCAGACGAATGCCCAGACCCAGGGCGCCGCGAGCGCCCAACGCTGTACCTCCCGTGCGCCGCCCGGCCACTCGCCGCCGGGGGCCACGGCGTCCCGCCTGTCCGGAGCGGCCAGCCCGCGGGCCATTGCCTCGCTCCACGACGCCCCCACCAGACACGCGGCGAGCACGGCCAGCGCGGCAAGCGAGGGACGGGTGGCGAAGGGCACGTACCGGAACGGCACCCGCTCGGCCATGAGTATCCACGTATGGACCGCGGCCGCCCCCATCGCCATGGCGCCGGCGGCCAGCCAGGACGCGCTTGGCCGCCAGCGCAAGGCCGCCATGAACAGCACGGCCAGCGCCGCGTTCGTGATCGGGTATCCAATGGGCCGCACCCACGGGGCCGCGGCCCCCGCGCCGAGCGCGCACAGGCCCACGGCAAGCGACAGCGCATCGCGCGAAGCACCGGTGCCGCGCCGCGACACGGCCGCCGCTCCGGCCACCGCCGCCGCCGCGAGCACGCCCGCCCGCCCCCACCCCGCGGCCGGCCAGGCGTAGGCGGCCGCCGTCGCGAACAGCAACGGAATCCAGGCGCCATCGAACCACGCCGGCGCGAACAGCTCGGCGGCCTCCCCGTCCCCTTCCCCCCCGGCGGACGCTCCCGCGGCCGGGAGCGTTCGCGTGTGGTCGGCGACCGCCAGCCAGACGATGAGTCCGCCCATGAGCAGCAGCGCGGTACGACGCGCATCGCCGGTGCTGACGAGCGCGCTGGCGGCGACCGCGGCCAGCCCGGCAACGATACCCTGGGCCCGGAGCCGGGGCCGGACCAACACCTCCGAGGTGAACGGCAGAACGCCGGCCAGCAGGATGGCGAAAGGAACACCCACGCCGAGCATCGGGCCCCACACCGGCGGCGCCTGGGCCAGCTGCAGCGCTGCCGCGTACACGAGCGCCAGTGCGGCCAGGGTGCGGCGGGCGTGCGGCCAGTCCACGCGCCCGATGCCGGCCGCCGCCGCCACGCCCACCCCGGCGCCGTACAGCGCGAGTCCCAGCGCGCTGCCCGCCCGGTCCGTGGCGACGAACGGGGCCACCGCCGCGCCCGCCACCCCGATGCACCAGAGGGCCTCGTCGGTTTGCAGCCGCGCATAGGCCGCCAGCGCGGCCGAGGCCACTGCGGCGAGCGCGAACGCCGCCGGATCCGGAATCAGCCGCAATCCCGGTCCGGCCGCCCACGCACAGACCTCGACCACCACGAGCGCGAGCGCGAGCAGCGCCGATCCGAACGACGGCTCGCGACGCCGGAGCCGGAGCCCCGCGGCCGCCAGTCCGGCCGCCAGCATCAGCCCGAGCACGACACGGGTGGAAGGTCCGAGCAACCCATGCATCGCCGCCCAGCTCACGAAGGTGCCGACGGCCGCGATGATCGTGAGCGTCGCCAGCGCGAGCACCCCATACCGCCCCACGAGGTGCTCGAGGCGCGACGCCCGCTCCTCCGACGACGGGCGCGGCGTGCGCGGGCGCTCCATGCCCGCCCCCAGGGACGATGGGGGCGTCGGCGGCGGCGCCGGGGCTGCGGCCGGCGGGCGGCGGGCGGACTCCGGCGTGGGTGGCACCCGCCCGGCCGCGCCTGGTGGCGCGAGCCGCGCTACTTCGTCGCGAAGGGCAGCGACCACGCGCTCCAGGTTGCCGACCCGGCGCCGGAGATCGTCATCCGCGTCGGACACGCCCGATGCCTCCGGATGGGGGAACCGGCACCGTGGCACCGCGGCGGCAGGTCATCGTCAGCGGCCGCGGCTCCCCAGCCCGCTGTCCATCAGCAACTGCCGGAGCTTGTTCCGTTGGTCGTTGACCAGCTTCAGCGCACGACTGGCCGGCTTCCCGGTGAGCAGGTTCAGCGCCTGCTGGGCCGCGGCATCGTTGTTCTTGCCGATCTGGCCGATCAGCAGATCGAGCGAAACGGTACCGCGCGCCGGCTGATCCGTGGACACCTCGGCCGGCTCGTCCGGCGAGCCCTCGTGCGCGGCGGCCAGCGAATCGACCTGTCGGAGGGCGCGCGCGTTCATCGCATCCAACCGCGAGAGGATGGCTCCCAGCTTCCCGATCAGGGAATCGGGGATGCCGATCTCGCGGCGCTGGGCGATGAGCGGCGAGATCGGGTTGAGCCGTTCGACCGAGTCCGCGGTGACGATGTGCGGCTTGTTGGTGCGGGTGTTGGCGTTGTCCCGCTCGCCGCGCCGCTGCGCCTGCGCGGGAACGGCCGTGGTAAGCGCCAGGGCCGCCGCTGCGGCCCAGATGCGGAAATTCATGGATGCCGGTCCGGTGAGGAGTCTGCCGGGGGGAACGGGAGGCGGAGGGCCGAGGTCGACCCCATGCGAACTCCCGTCCCCCAACTTACGGCCACCACCCCCGTCGCGTCAGGCTCCGCCCGCCCCGGCTTTTCCGGCGGCCTCGCCGCCGGCGGGCATCACACGCCGGCGGCTTCCGACTCCCGGTTCGCCCCGGCATCGCGGAAGATGCCCGGCGCCCCTACCGGCTCGAAGCGCGCCTGGAAGAAGCGCAGCAACTCGGGTTCGTACGTGAACGCCAGCCCGGACACGCGATCGCGCTTCTCGTACACCGCGATCACGCTCTCGGCGGTCACGTCCATGTGCGCCTGCGTGTAGACGCGGCGCGGAATCGTGAGGCGCACGAGTTCGAGCTTCGGCACGCGGTTGGCGCCGGTCTGCGGGTCGCGCCCGGACGACACCGTTCCCCGCTCCATCGCGCGCACCCCCGACTCCACGTACAGCGCCGCGGCCAGGGCCTGCGCGGGAAATGCCTCGCGCGGGATCTGCGGCAGGATGGCCGCCGCGTCGAGGAACACCGCGTGTCCGCCGATGGGACGCACCACGGGCACGCCGGCCTCCATCAACCGGGTGCCGAGGTAGAGCACCTGCCCGATGCGGCTCCGGATGTGGTCCTCCTGCACCGACTCCTCGATGCCGATCGCCATGGCTTCCATGTCGCGACCCGCCAGCCCGCCGTACGTGTGCAGGCCCTCGAACATCACCACGAGGTTTCGCGCCTTGGCGGCGAGGGCGTCGTCGCGGAGCCCGAGCCAGCCGCCGATGTTCACGAGGCTGTCCTTCTTGCCCGACATCGTGGCGCCGTCCGAGTACCGGCACAGATCGAGCAGGATCTCGGCGACGGTCCGGTCGCGCTGGCCCGGTTCGCGCTGCTGGATGAACCAGGCGTTCTCCACCGCCCGCGTGGCGTCGAGAATCACCTTGATGCCGCGCTCGTGCGCGTATTCGTACACCGCTTTCATGTTGGCCAGACTGATCGGCTGGCCCCCGGCCATGTTCACGGTCGCCGCCACGGAGATGTACGGCACCCGCTCGGCGCCCACCTCGTCGACGAGCGTGGCCAGCTTGGCCAGATCGACGTCCCCCTTGAACGGGTGTTCGGAGCGGGGATCGTGCGCCTCGGCGACGATCACGTCGTGGAACGTGGCCCCGGCCAGCTCCTGGTGCGCGCGGGTGGTGGTGAAGTACATGTTGCCGGCGACGTGATCGCCCGGCGTGATGAGGATGCGCGACAGGATGTGCTCGGCGCCGCGCCCCTGGTGCGTGGGGATCAGGTGCTCATAGCCGTAATGATCCCGCACCGCGCGTTCCAGGTGATAGAAGTTCCGCGACCCCGCGTAGGCCTCGTCGCCGAGCATCATGCCGGCCCATTGGCGATCGGACATCGCGCTCGTGCCGGAGTCGGTGAGGAGGTCGATGTACACGTCCTCCGAACGCAGGAGGAAGGTGTTGTAGCCGGCATCGCGAATGGCCTGTTCGCGTTCGCGGCGGTCGGTCATCTTGATGGGCTCGACGACCTTGATCTTCCAGGGTTCGGCCCAGCTGCGGGTGGTCATGGACGGGTCTCCGACGGTAGAGGCACCGGCGGCGCGCGATGCTGCGCGCGCCGCCGCTGCGCTCAACCTTCCCCGGCGCCCGTCCGGCGTCAGTCAGGGAAGCGGAACGGCGCTGTCGGGAAGTGCCCGACAGCCGGGGCCCACGCCCCGGTGCGTCGCGCGGGCCGCCACCAGCCGCCCGCCGGGGTCAGCGCCCGCGGTCGCGCCCGCGCGCCGTCAGCTTGGCCAGCTGGTCGTGCGAGTCCTTGAGCACGTCGTTGGCCTTCTTCCGCTGCTCGTCGGTGAGCAGAGCGCCGGCCTCCTTCTCCACCGAGTCGTACTGCTGGCGCACGTTGCCGGCGATCATGTGCGCGAACGTATTCATGGTCTGCGCACGCGCCTGGTCGTCGGACGACGGATTGGAGCCGAGGTTGGCCAGCTGCTGGGTGAGCGAGTCGAGCACGTGGTACGCCGGCTGCTGGTGCTCGGCCAGTTGGTCGTTCATGCTCTTGAGCTTCGCCGTCTGTTCGTCGGTGAGCGACAGGTCACCGTGCTTGTCGAGCAGGATCGTCAGCGGATCCAGGTCACGCAGCTTGGTGCTCGTCACGGCGGTCACCCGGCGTTGCGATTGCTCGTTGGGAAACATGTCGGTGCGCGAGGTCGCGCGGCTCCGCGATCCACCGCCGCGCTGGGCGACGGCCGCGGTCGGGACGACGATCAGGATCGAGAGCAGCAGGGCAATGCGTCTCATGGTGTTCTCCTCTCTATTTCGGACGGCGCCGCCGTCCACGTTGAACCTTCATCGAGCGTTGAGGGCAACCGGCCGGAGTCCGGCGCTCCCGGGGGAATGCTCCCGCCGCGCACGACGGACCCCATGATCGCGCGCTGTTCCCGTACCACATCGTACGCCCAGCGGAGCTGTCGCCCGGTGAACAGATCCATGGCGTCCAGCGCCGCGGCGTCATCGTTGTCGCGAATCCGCCCCAGCACGGCAGTGAAGGCCAGGCGGTCCGCCCCCTTCTGCATCAGCCGGTCGCCGTCGCTGGCCGTGGTGTCGGCGTCGTGGCGCCGGATCTCGCCGAGCAGTGAATCGAGCGACGCAAGATGCGGGGCGTTCCGCCGCTGCAACCCCCGGAGCATGCCGGCCAGCCGCGTGACCTGGGAATCCGCGAGCCCCAGTTCTCCCTTCCGGTCGAGCAGCATCGCGATCGGGTTGATCCGGGCGACCGCCGCGGCCGTGAGGGTGGGTGAGGGATCCCCGACGATGCCGCCCCCGCCGGCGTTGCCGCGCCCGCCGCGGGGCGCGTGGCCGCCTCGCTGAGCGCCGGCCGTGGGCGGACAGAGCGAGATCAGGGTGCCGGCCAGCGCAAGGCGCACGACGAATGGCGGAGCGGGAGGGAGCCGCATATTCTGGTTGAAGATCGTTCTGCCTATGATACCCGCGACGCGGGCGGATCGTTGGGCCCCCGGTGGCCGAAACCCGGGGGCCCGGCCTAGTCGAACTCCGCGCGCGGCGCCGCCTGCTCGGCCCCCACGCGCCCGGTCTCGATGTGCGCCCGGGCGTAGTTCTCGCCGCGCACCGGCGACCCGGCCAGCCGCCGGAGCATCGCGATCTGGCCGATGTGCGTGAGGGAGTCGGCCACCGGACCCTGGAAGAGCATCTCGGCCGGACGACCGAGCGGCTCGGTGCCGGCGAGGAACTGGTCGAACGCCGCGAGTGCCGCGAAGAAGCGGGCGACCTCGTCGTTCCACGGCAGCGGCGTCGAGTCGCGCCACCGGTGCTCGCCGCGCGCCATCCACAACGCCCAGTCGTAGAGATCGCCAACGTGGGCGAGAATCCCCACCGGCGTGCGGGTCGAGTCGCCACTGCGAAACTCCCCGAACCCCGCGGGCGCCTGGCGCACGGCCTTGCCGCCGCGGTAGGCGACGGTCGCCACGGCGTGCCGCAGCAGGGCGCGGGCGCCGTCCGGCGTGCCGTCGCTCATGTGCCGGTCCCGCGGCGCCGGCCCACCGCCTCGGCAAACGCCGCCGGTTCGTCGAGGGTCAACGAGATCGTGCGAACGCGCTTCCGTCGGCCGTACACGCCAAGCACCTCCGCCGGCTCGCGCAGATACAGTCGCGCGCTCGCCCGGCCGGCACCGCCGATTCGCAACTCATCCGTCGCCGTCGCGCGGCCGGGGGCGGGGGCGGGGGCGGGGACTGTCAGGCGTCCCGTCTCCACCCGCTCGATGGTGGCGAAGGGCAGATCGACCCACCATTGCAGGCCGCTGCGCACCGTCACCCCGCGGGACGTGACCAGCACCGGCCGGAGCACGATGGCGCGCGTGAACCCCACCAGCCAGATGATGCCGAACGCGCTCAGCGCCGAGAGGCCCCAGGCGAGCCGGGCACTGAACGCGTGGACCACCAGGTGCATCACGAACAGTTCGACGACGGCGGCGCCGGTCACGGCCACCAGGAGCGCGATCCGCCCGCTCTTCCGGTGCCAGGTAAAGGCGTCGGCGCCGGGCGGCACATGCGGGGCACGCCGCCACGACATCAACGCGTAGTAGAGCATCGCGAACTCCGTGGCGAACACCCGGGCGAGGCCGCGGTAGGGAACGGCGTCGGCCAGCGCGGCGGCGATGCGTTCGGGCACGTCCGTCCCGGCGGACGCGGCCTGATACCCCCGTGCCGCCCGCCGCACCTTGATCACGATGTAGGCGATGAGCGCCAGTTCCACCGGGGCGCCCAGGAAGCGCACGTAGAGGAGATACTCGCGCTGGCCCGGCAGCAGCACGAACCGCGCCCCGATGAAGCTGAGCACGAACACGGCGACCACGCGTCGTGCCGAGGCACCGGCGGGCCGGATCACGAGCAGCCAGTAGAGCGCCGGCACGAACAGGGTGAGGTCGAGCGTGATCGCGAGCGGGATCATCGGCCGCGTGGCGGCGAGCGGTGAACGCGCGATGGCGAACTCGACGGCGTATACGAGCAGCGCGGCGAGGCCGAACGCGCGGGGAAATCCGCGGCCGGCGGAGGAGCGCGGCGTGGCAGGCACGGCCGGTGTGTCGGTCATCGGGGCTCGGAGGCTGGCGTCGCCCCTAAAGGTAGCGTTTCGGGGCCGCCTTTCCATCGCCCCTGGAGCGCGTAATTTGAGCCGGACTCTCACCCCGAGCCTCATGACGCTCTTCCGACGCCTCTCTCCGATCGGCCTCGCCGGCGCGACCGCCGCCCTGGCGATGCTCCTGACCACCACGCCGGCAGCCGCGCAGCGCGTCGGCGCCGACACCGCTCATGCCGGCGGCCCATCGCTGGCCGGACTTCATCTGCGTTCCATCGGGCCGGCCATGATCTCCGGCCGCATCGTCGACATTGCCGTCGATCCCCGCCGCCCGTCCACCTGGTACGTGGCCGCCGCCTCGGGGGGCCTCTGGAAGACCGAGAATTCCGGCACCACGTGGACCCCGGTGTTCGATCACGAGCCGGTGTACTCCATCGGCGTCGTGACGCTCGACCCCAACGATCCCAACGTCGTGTGGGTGGGCACCGGCGAGTACAACGCCCAGCGCTCGGTGGCCTACGGCGACGGCGTGTACAAGTCCGAGGACGGCGGACGCAGTTGGAAGAACATGGGGCTCAAGCAGTCCGAACACATCGGCCGCATCGTCGTCGATCCGCGGAATTCGGACGTCGTGTACGTCGCGGCGCAGGGCCCGCTGTTCAGCGCCGGCGGCGACCGCGGCCTCTACAAGACCACCGACGGCGGCAAGACGTGGAAGCGGGTCCTCTCCAACGGCGATTGGGCGGGCGTGGCGGACGTCGTGCTCGATCCGGAGCATCCCGACCGGCTGCTGGCCGCCACCTGGCAGCGGTATCGCCGCGAGTGGGGCTACCTGGCCGGGGGGCCGGAATCGGCGCTCTGGCGCAGCACCGACGCCGGCGCGACCTGGACCAAGGTCACGGCGGGACTCCCGTCGGGCAACGCCGTCGGCCGCTACGGCCTCGCGCTCGCCCCGGGGCACCCCGACGTCGCGTACGCCGTGGTCGAAGCCCAGCCCGGCGGCGGGTTCTACCGGTCCACCGACGGCGGGGTGAGCTGGAAGAGGATGAGCGACTACACGAGCGTCGGGCTCTACTACAACCGCATCTATCCCGACCCCAACGACGTCGACCGGGTGTACGCCGGTGACTTTCTCACCCAGGTCACCGACGACGCGGGCCGGAACTTCCGCGCCGTCGGCGATCGGAACAAGCACGTCGATACCCACGTCGTCTGGATCGATCCCGCCAATTCGGATCACCTGCTCATGGGATGCGACGGAGGATTGTACGAGAGCTTCGACCGCGGCCAGACCTACAAGTTCTTCGGCAACCTGCCCCTGGCCCAGTTCTACCGGGTGGAGACGGACAACGCCCTGCCCTTCTACAACGTGTACGGCGGCACCCAGGACAACTCCTCGGTGGGCGGGCCGTCGCAGACGCGCGCCTCGTACGGCATCGTCAACTCCGACTGGTTCTTCACGCAGGGCGGCGACGGCTTCCAGTCGCGCGTCGACCCGGAAGACCCCAACACGGTGTACGCCCAGTACCAGAACGGCGGCCTGTCGCGCTTCAACCTGAAGACGGGCGAGAACGTGGACATCATCCCGCAGCCGGAGCCGGGCCAGCCGGCGCTTCGCTGGTTCTGGGACGCGCCGCTGATCATCAGTCCGCACGCGCACACCCGGCTCTACTTCGGGTCGCAGATCCTCTGGCAGAGCGACGACCGCGGCGACAGCTGGCGGGCCGTGAGCCCCGATCTCACCCGCCAGATCGACCGCAACAAGCTCAAGATGATGGGCCGGGTGTGGGGCGTCGACGCGCTCGGCAAGAACACCTCCACGTCGTACTACGGCAACATCGTCACGATCGGCGAATCGCCGCTCAAGGCGGGGCTGCTCGTGGTCGGCACCGACGACGGGCTGATCCAGGTGAGCGAGGACGACGGCGCCACCTGGCGCAAGCTCGATCACTTTCCCGGCGTCCCCGACACCACGTTCGTCTCGCGCGTCACCCCCTCGGGGTTCGACGTGAACACCATCTATGCCGCGTTCGACAATCACAAGTCGGGCGACTTCAAGCCGTATCTGCTGAAGAGCACCGACCTGGGGCGGCACTGGACCAGCATCACCGGCAACCTGCCGGAGCACGGCACCGCGTACACCATCATCGAGGACACGAAGGACCCCAGGCTCCTGTTTGCCGGCACCGAATTCGGACTCTACTACTCGCCGGACGGCGGCCAGGCCTGGACGCGGCTCGACAACGGGCTGCCCACGATCGCCGTGCGCGACCTCCAGATCCAGAAACGCGACGACGATCTCGTGGCGGCGACGTTCGGCCGCGGCTACTACATCCTCGACGACATCGCGCCGCTGCGGGAACTCACGCCGGCGGTGCTCGCCTCCGACGCGGCGTTGCTGCCCGTCAAGCGTGCCGCCCTGTACATGCAGAACGCGCCGCTGGGCGACGCCCACGGCGGCGACTTCTTCACGGCGCCCAACCCGCCCTTCGGCGCCACCTTCACCTACTATCTGAAGGACGCGTTGAAGACGCGGAAGGCCGTGCGTGAGGCTGCCGACCGGGCGACGGCGGAGAAGGGCGGCGACGTGTTCTACCCGCCCTGGGATTCGCTCAAGGCCGAGTCCGAGGAGCGTCAGCCGCAACTCGTGTTCACGATCACGGACGCCGAGGGGCGCGTGGTGCGTCGCATGTACGAATCGCCCAGCGCCGGCGTCCAACGCGTGACGTGGAATCTCCGCTACCCGGGCCTGCAGCCGGTGACGGCGTCCGCCGGCCGCGGCGGCGGCGGCACCGGGCCGTACGTGGCGCCGGGCACCTATCACGTCGCCATGTCGAAGCTGGCGGGCGGCGTCGAGACGCCGCTCGGAACGCCGCAGGCGTTCGACGTCTATCTGCTCGACGGGTCGGCGACCCCGCGCACGAGCGCCGTGGTCGCGTTCCAGGAGAAATCGGCAAAGCTCCAGCGCGCGGTCCTTGGCGCGAACGCCGCGGCCGGCGAGGCCGCCACGCGCCTCGAGGCCCTCGAGACGGCGCTGCGCCGCGCGCCCACCCCCACGGACTCGCTGGTCCGGCGGGCGCAGGCGCTCGAAGACCAGCTCCGCCGGATCCAGGAGTCACTCACCGGGGACAACACGCCGGCCCGGCACAGCGAGCCGACGCCCCCGTCGATTCTCGACCGCCTGGGCAACGTCACCGGCGGCCTCTGGTTCTCCACGCTCGAAGACGCCACCAACACGCAGAAGCATCAGTACGATCTGGTCGCGTCGGCGTTCGGCGACATTCTCGCACGGCTGCGGCAGTTCATCAACGTCGATCTGAAACGGTTGGAGGACGCTGCGGAAGCGGCGGGCGCGCCATGGACGCCGGGCCGCCTGCCAACCTGGGATGCGAACGGGTAGGCACCTCCCGTTGCCGTCCGCTGGACGAAAGCGCCCGGTTATGTGCTCCACGTCACGTGACCGGGCGTCTTTTTCGGCGTTCTGCCGGGATTCCCCCGGTGACAAACCGGCGGGCGGGCGACATGTTATGAGCACTCTCTACTTCGGATCCGAACGATGCGACGGTCGAACTTCCTCCTGACGCTCCTGATCGTCTCGGCGTGGCCGCTCCGCGCCCAGGCCCCGGTCATCACGCCCGCCGGCGATCCCTCCGTCCAGAACGACACGATCTACCGGCTGGCCGTCGATCCCGCCGACCACCCCGAGGAATCGTGGGTGTATCTGCTCGACGACGGCGTCGTGCGGCTGGAAGCGGATGGCCGCTACTCCGAAACGTTCCGCCAGGTCGTCCAGATCACCCGTGACGACGGCGTGAAGCAGTTCCAGGAGCACAGCTTCGGCTACGAGCCGGGCCATCAGAAGCTCACCATCAACTGGATCCGCGTCCTGAAGCCGGATGGCGAGGTGATCAGCGACAAGCCGTCGCAGCTCCAGGAGTCCGACGTGCCGGCGGCGATGGGCGACCCGGTCTATTCCGACGCCCACCGGATTCGCGCCTCGCTGAGCGGCGTGAAGACGGGCGTGCTGGTGGACTACAGCTTCACGCTCGAGGAGCAGAAGCCCTATCGGCCCGGCGACTTCTACGGCAGCTGGAGCGTGACCACCGGCTACACCACGCGCCGGTCGCGCTATCTGGTGGACCTGCCGGCCGCGATGCAGATCTCGATCGTCGAACGCAACCTGAACTTCAAGCGCCGCGAAACGGTGGCGGGCGGCCGCCATGTGTACCTCTGGGCGACGCAGGACCTGCCCGAGATCAAGGGCGAGCCATTCGCCGCGGATTCGAACGCCGTCATGATGTCGGTGGCGTTCGCCCCCAGGGACAGTTGGGGCGGCGTCGGCGGCTGGTTCGCGAAGCTGGCGCACGACCGGTACACGCTCCCGTCCGACGCCGATTCCACCCTGCATCGCATCGTCGCGTCGGCCCGCACGCTCGACGATTCGATTCGCGCCGTCCACAAGTGGGTGACGCAGGACATCCGGTACGTGTCCATCGACTTCGGCATCGGCGGCTACCGGCCGCGCTCCGCCGATTCGGTGATCGCCACCGGGTTCGGCGACTGCAAGGACAAGGCGATGTTGTTCGTGGCCGCGCTGCACCGGTTGGGCGTGACCGCGTATCCCGTGCTGCTCAGCGGGGGCGGCACGGTGGTGCGCGCGCTGCCGTCGAAGAATCAATTCGACCATCTCATCGCGGCGGTGAAGACGCCCGGCGGCTACGTCTACTCCGATCTCACCGACGAGCTGCGGCCCTATGGCGAGATCCCGACCGGCGACCAGGGCGAGTTCGGCGTGATCGTCCATCCGGACGGCACCACGGAGCAGGTCACGCTGCCCGAGGATCCGCCGAGCGCGAACTACGTCGCCGACTCGCTGGTCGGCACTTTGTCGGCCACCGGCGCCTTCCACGGCGTGTTCACCGAGTTCACCGGCGGCGCCCGGTCGGCGGACCTGCGCTCGACGTTCGCCAACCCGCTCGACTCGACGCAGCGGGCCAACATGACGCGCACCCTTGCCTCACACCTGTTCACCGGGGCGAGCGGCGACAGTCTCTCGGCGATGAACGGCAAGGACTTCTCGGACACGCCGCGCCTGCGCTTGCTGGTGAACGACGACAATACGCTCATGCACTCCGGCGACATGGACCTGTTGACGCTGCCCTACGCGCCGCCGACCGAGATGGCCAACCTCGCCAACGCGCTCGCCGCCCAGCCCCCGCGCAAGTTCACCATCGACGCCGAGTCGGTGGTGGGTCCGATCTCGGCCGTGAAGGTGTTCAAGGTCATGCTGCCGGAAGGCTGGCAGGTGCAGGTGCCGAAGGACGTGAAGGCCGAGAGCCCCTTCGGGAACTACTCGGTGCACTACGAGCAGCGCGGCCGCGAGTTCGACGTCACGCGGACCCTGAGCGGCGCGCGCGGCGTGCTGCCCCCGGACCGCATCGGCGAGCTGATCACGTGGGCGCGCGCCGTGGCCACCGACAACGCCAAGTTCGTGCTCATCCAGCACGCCGGGGCGGGCGCGGGGAACTGAGCCGGGCCGGCTACCGGGACGCGCGGGAACCGAGCAACTCGCGCACGCGGTGCGCGAGCGCGTGGCCCGTGAACGGCTTCTGGAGGAGCGGCGAGTCCTCCGGAACCGTACCGAGCCGCGCCAGGTCCTCGCCGGGGTACCCGGAGATGAACAACACCTGGATGCCGGGTGCGACGTCGCGGACCTGCGCGGCGACGTCGAACCCGTTCACGTCCGGGAGCATCAGGTCGGTGATCAGCAGCGAGATCCGGCCGGCGTGGTGCCTGGCGAGCGCGAGCGCCTCGCGCGCCTGCCGCGCCTCCAGCACCACGTAGCCATATCGCATCAACACCTCGCGAATCACCCGGCGAACGGCTGCGTCGTCCTCGACCACGAGAATCGTCTCGTCGCCGCCACGGAGTTCCTCTGCCCGAGGCGCCACCGCCGGGCGGTCGGGCGGCCCTTCCACCGTCGGGAAGAACGCGCGCATGGTGGTTCCCCGGCCGGGGGCGCTCTCGACGTCCACGAAGCCATCGGCCTGACGGACGATGGCGAGCACGGTGGCGAGGCCGAGTCCCGTGCCGTGGCCCTGCTCCTTGGTGGTGAAGAACGGTTCGAACGCCCGCCGGCGCACGTCCGCCGACATGCCGACGCCGGAATCGGTGACCGCCAGCGTGGCGTAACGTCCCGGCCGTGCCGGGGCATGGCCGGCGAGCGCCGGTTCGTCGAGCACCTCCAATGACGTCGCGATCGACAACCGGCCGCCGCGAGGCATCGCGTCACGGGCGTTCAAGGCCAGATTGAGTACGACCTGCTCGATCTGGTGGGGGTCGGCCTCGATGCAGGCGCCCCGCGCGCCCAGCGCCGCCCTCAGATCGACGTCTTCCCCGATGACGCGCTCCAGCAACCGTCCCATGCCATGGATCACGTCGTCCAGGCAGATGACCCGTGGCTCGAGCAGTTGCTGCCGGCTGAAGGTGAGCAACTGCCGCGTGAATCCCATCGCCCGGCGCGCCGCGCCCGCCACGTCGGCGACGTACTGCCGCATCGGGTCGATGCGCGGCAGGTCGTCGAGCATGAGATCGGACAGGCCGAGGATGGCGGTGAGGACGTTGTTGAAGTCGTGCGCGATCCCGCCGGCGAGGCGGCCGACGGCCTCCAGCTTCTGCGCCTGCCGGAGTTGCTGTTCCAACGCCCGCTTCTCCGTCACGTCGCGGGCGTTGAGTACGACGGCCCCCACTGCGGCGTCGTCCAGCCGGTTGGCGAGGGCGACGTCGAACGTCCGCCAGGTGCCGTCCTTGTGGCGCACGCGCGCTTCCACCCGGCGCACCGCGCCCGGCGCCCCCATCACCGCTGCATGGACGGCCTGGGCCCGCGCGAGGTCGCGGCGATGCAGGAAGTCGAAGACGTTCTGGCCGCGAACCTCATCGGCGCGGTACCCCAGCGCCATCCGCACCGACCGGCTGGCGTATTCGACCCCGCCGTCGCGATCGGTGAGGAGGATGAGATCGAACCCGTGGTCGACGAGGGCGCGAAACCGGCGTTCGCTCCGCTCGCGCATCTCCTCGGCGATCCGGCGCCGCAGCGCCGCGTCCCGCAGCTCCAGGGCGCGCCGCACGGCCGGTCCCAGGCGATATAGGCGTTCCTTGATGATGTAGTCGGTGGCGCCCGCCTTGATGTATTCGGCGGCCGTCTCCTCGTCGAGCGAGCCCGTGACGATGATGACCGGCGTGCCCGGCCGTTCGCGTTGCGTGACCCGCAGCGCCGCGCGGGCGTTGAAGGTGGGCAGCGAATGATCGGAGAGCACGAGGTCCGGCTGCTGTTCCCGGAGCACGGCCACGGTCTCGGGCTCGGTCTGGGCGCGGAAGAGTTCGCCGTCCACCCCCGAGCGGCGCAGTTCCCGCTCGATGAGCTCCGCGTCCGGATCGAAGTCCTCGATGATCAGAATGCGAGGCTCCGAATCGGACATGCGCGGCCTCCGGTGCCGGGGTGGCGTCCGTCTACCGGACGCAGCGTGCATGCAACGGCCCACGGCGGCACGAAGTGCGTGTGCTCCCTAATAACCTATCCGCGCGGAAAGGGTCCGCAACCGGGTGCGGCGCCGGCTTTCCGCCTCCCCGGCGCGGCGGTGATCATTAGCATCGGCGAATAGTGATGCAGCGCACCAACACACGCCGCGACGGGCAGCGGAGCCCGTTCAGTTCGCGCGCCGCACGACCAGGCTCAGGAAAAACACCGAGGCCGCGACGACGATCGTCACCGGGCCGGTCGCGAGCCCGAGGGCCGGCGCCGCCAGGGCCCCGACCAACGTCGCCACCACGGCGATGCACACCGACACGAGTTGCATGCCACGGAGGCTGCGCGCGAGCTGCTTGGCGGTGGCGGCGGGAATGATGATCAGCGACCCCATGAGCAACACCCCGAGGTAGCGCAGGCCGAGCGCCACCGTGAGCGCGAAGGCGAACAGGAACAGGAGGTCGACGCGCGCCACCCGGACCCCCGCGGTGCGCGCGAGGTCGGGCGAGACCAGCGCGACCACGAGTTCGCTCCTCGCCCGCAGCATGAACCCGATCACCAGCAGCGCGCCGGCGATGCCGAGCACCATCTCGGCCGTGCCCACGGCCTGCGGCCCCCCGAACAGCGCGTCGATGAGTTCGTCGCCCGACGCCATCATGCTCCCGATCGCGAGGGCCGCCGAGAAGACGACCCCGATGATCGCTTCCGTGGGCACGCGGGTCTGCCGCTCCACCGCCCATACGAGCAGCGTGCCCACGAACAGCGCCGCCAGTGCGCCGAGCACCGGGTTGAAACGCAGGAGGACGGCCAGCCCGATCCCGGGGAGCGCGATGTGCGAGATGGCGTCGGACGCGAGCGTCATCCGGCGCATCACCGCCACCGAGCCGACGAGCCCGGCGGCCACCGCCATGCCGAGCGGCAACAACAACTCAGCGGGCGTGGGCATCGCCGTGGTCGTGATCGTGGAAGCCCACCTGTGCGCCATACATCTCCTGAAGGCGTTCGGTGGTCAGCACCTCGACGGGCGGGCCGAAGCACGACATGCGGCGCGACAGACAGAGCACGTTGTCCGCGTAGCGATACACGAGGTTCAATTCGTGCGAGATCAGCAGCAGCGTGAACCCCTGCTCGCGCTGGAGGTCGCGGAACAGCGCGTAGATGCTCTCCTCACCCGGCTGGTCCACGCCGGCGGTGGGCTCGTCGAACAGCAGCACCGTCGGGCGCCCCATGAGCGCGAAGGCGACGAGCAACCGCTGGAACTGTCCCCCCGAGAGCGTGCCGATGGGGCGGGCCGCCGTCTCCGCCGCCAGGCTCACCGCGTCGAGCACCCGGTGGATCTCCTCGCGCGAGGTGTGCGAGACGTCGGCCTTGGCCCGCAGGAACTCGAGACCGGTGAGCGGCAGATCGCGCTCGATGTCCAGCTTCTGCGGGACGTAACCGATCTTCGTGTCCGGCGCCCAGCGCACCTGTCCGGCGTAGTCCACCGTCCCGATGAGGGCCCGGAAGAGCACCGTCTTTCCCGACCCGTTGGGGCCGATGATCGCCAGCGTGCTCCCGGCCTCGACGGTGAAGCTCAGGTTGCGGAGCACCTGGTCGCGGCCGAAGGTGACGGCGAGATTCTGGACCTCGAGGGCGGTGGCCATGGGGAGTGAAGCTTACCCTGGCGGTCAAGGGCGCGGAAGCACGGCGGGCCGTCAGCCGTGGCCGGTGGAGAACCCCGGAAAGAGGGTCATGCCGCCGTCGACGAACAGGGTGGTGCCGGTGACGTAATCGGCCTCGTCCGAGGCCAGCCACGCCGCCACGCGTCCGATGTCCACCGGCTCCCCGACGCGATCGTATGGAATCAGTTTGAGCAGTTCCCGCTCGGCATCCGAGGTCGCCCAGGCGGCGTGGTTGATGGGCGTCTTGATCGCCCCGGGCGCGATGCTGTTGACGCGGATCTTGTGGCGGGCGAGTTCCTGCGCCGTACTCTCCATGAGCTGCATCATCCCGCCCTTCGACGTCGCGTAGTTCACGTGGCCCGCCCACGGGATGACCTGGTGGACGGAACTGGTGAAGATGATCTTCCCGGCGGCGCGGGAGATCCCCGCCCGCACGCCCTGCCGCACGAACGTGCGCGCCCCTTCGCGGGCGCAGAGGAAGCCGCCGGTCAGGTTGACGTCGAGCACGTGCCGCCACTGGGCCACCGACATCTCGAGAAAGGGCGCGTCGTCCTGCAGGCCGGCGTTGCTGGCCACGATGTCCACGGTGCCGAACGTGTCGATCGCGCGCGCGAACATCGCCTGCACCTGCTGCTCGTCGGACACGTCCGCCTCGACGGCGATGGCGCGGCCGCCCCGGGCCGTGACGTCGTCCACGATGCGCTGCGCCGCTTCGGGGTGGGTCACGTAGTTGACGACGACGGCGGCACCGGCCGCCGCCATCGCCCGCGCGATCGCCTCGCCGATACCGGAGTTCGCGCCGGTGACGACGGCAGTCTGCTGATCCAACGGGGCGGATGATGTGGACATGCTCGAGGGTCTCCTGGTTCGCGTGGTGGCCGCGGGGGGTGATGCATCCTTGAACCGTCGCGTCCGTTCGCGCAAGTTGCGAGGACGTTCTTCATCTCGTCTGCGGCGTTCCCCCGACGTCGTGCATCCGGTCCGCGCATGACGAATCGCCCGCCAACGCCGGGCCCTGCCATCGGCGACTACGCGATCATCGGCGACTGCCGCTCGGCGGCGCTCGTCTCCCTCGACGGTTCCATCGAATGGCTCTGCTGGCCGCGCTTCGACAGCCCGTCGGTGTTCGCGGCGATGCTCGACCGGGAGAAGGGCGGCTTCTTCTCGGTCAGGCCCGTGGGCGACGCCAGGGTGTCGCGGCGCTACCTCGAGAGCACGAACGTGCTCGAGACGACCTTCCGCACCGACACCGGCGTGCTGCGCCTCACCGACCTGATGCCGGTGGCCTCGGAGGCGGACAAGCGCACGGAGTTGTTGCCCGAGCGCGAGATTCTCCGCCGGATCGAATGCATGGAGGGGGAGGTCGCCGTCGAGATCGCGTGCGACCCGCGCCCCAACTATGGGCGCGTTATTCCGCACCTGCGGGCGCGCGGCGGACTCGGCGTCTGGTACGAGCACGAAGGGCGGGCGCTGGTGGTGCGCTGCGATCTGCCCACGGAGCTTTCCGAGGATCTGTCAGACGTGGGCATCCACGCCACGATGCGCGCCGGCGACCGGCACTACGTGAGTCTGGTGGCGGCGATCGGGGAACCCGCCGTGCTCCCGGCGCTGGGCGGCCACGCGGAGTTTCGCATCCAGCGGTCCATCGACTGGTGGCGCACGTGGGCCGATCGTTGCGCGTACGACGGTCCCTACCGCGACGCGGTGTTGCGGAGCGCCCTCACGCTCAAGCTCATGGAGTACGCGCCGTCCGGGGCCGTCGTCGCCGCACCCACCACCTCGCTCCCCGAAGGACTGGGCGGCGTGCGCAACTGGGACTATCGCTACTGCTGGCTGCGGGACAGTTCGCTCACCCTGCAGGCGCTGTTCGACCTCGGGTACCGATTGGAGGGCGAGGCCTTCCTGTCGTGGCTGCTGCACACCACCAGCATGACGCTGCCCGAACTGCAGGTGCTGTACGACGTATACGGCGAAACGCGGCTCACCGAGCATACGCTCGACCACCTGGCCGGGTTCGCCGGCTCGCGGCCGGTGCGGATCGGCAACGACGCCCATGGCCAGTTGCAGCTCGACATCTACGGCGAAGTGGTGGACGCCGTGTATGCCTTCACCACCCGCGGCGGGCGCCTGGATCGCGGCACGCGGCGCATGCTCGCCGGTTTCGGCGAGACCGTGTGCCGCCGGTGGGCGGAGCCCGACGAGGGGATCTGGGAACCGCGCGGCGGCCGCCGGCACAACACGTACTCCAAGGCCATGTGCTGGGTGGCGCTCGACCGGCTCTGCCGGCTCAACGACGAGGGCCACCTCGACGTCCCCACGGCCCGGTACCGCCAGGTGCAGCGCGAGATCCGCGACGCCGTGGAAACCCGCGGGTTCAACCACGAAATGGCCAGCTACGTCTGCACACTGGGCGGCGACAGCGTGGACGCGAGCCTGCTCCTGCTGTCCCGCTACGGCTATGCGGACGCCGCGTCGCCACGCATGCGGGGTACGTACGAGCGCATCCGCGCCGCTCTCGGCACGGACGGCCTGCTCTACCGGTATCGGGGAGACGACGACGGCCTGCCCGGCCAGGAGGGGGCGTTCGGCATCTGCTCCTTCTGGGCCGTCTCGCACCTGGCCCAGGCCGGCGAGCACGAACGGGCCGCGACGGCGTTCGAGCACATCCTGTCATTCGCCAACGACCTCGGGCTGTTCGCCGAGGAGATCGACCCGAAGACCGGAGCGGCCCTCGGAAACTTTCCGCAGGCCTTCACTCACGTCGGGCTCATCGACGCTGCGTTGCAGCTCGCCCACGAACGCGGCACACGGCCGCGGCCGGGTAGCGAGCGGCGCACGGACCTCACCTCGGTACGACTATGAACCTGCCCAGCATTCTCCTGTGGGGATTCGTCGCCACGATCGTCATGTCCACGATCATGGAGGGCAGCCGCGGCCTCGGCTGGTCGCGCATGAGCCTGCCCTTCATGCTCGGAACGATCCTCACGCCGGACTACGACCGTGCGGTGCCGATCGGATTCTTCCTTCTCTTCCTGATCGGCTGGCTGCTCGCCGTGGTGTACGGTCTGGTGTTCGAGAGCTGGCATCGCGCCAACTGGTGGATCGGCGGTGCCCTCGGGTTCGTGCACGGTATGGCGTTCCTCGTGCTGCTGATGCCGATGCTGCCCTCGATCCACCCGCGGATGGCCGGCGAGCGCTCGGGCCCCGACCCCACCCGTGCCCTCGAACCGCCGGGCTTTCTCGCCTTCAACTACGGCAACCGCACGCCGCTGTTCACGATGATCGGACACGTGGCGTACGGGATGATCCTCGGCGGATTCTACCGGCTGGCGTCCTGATCCTGGGCGGGCGGCTCGCCGGTTTCCGCCGGCTGCCCCGCGGCGGACGCCGCCTCGCCGGCGGATCCCCCGGCCGCCGCCTCCGACTCCCCCGCTGAGCCCGCCGCGGCCTCCTCACGCTTCCGCTTCTCGTCCTGGCGCCGCGCTTCGCCGGCGCCACCGCCGTCGATGCTCGCCAGTCGCGCGTCCACCGCTCCCATCAGTTGCTCGTACGCCTCGGCGGCGAGCGTGCCGCGGTGGTAGTCGTTCAGCAGTTCCTCCTTCTCGGCCAGGAGCACGTGACGCCGGGCGCGGGACTCCTCCTCGGCCCGCAGGTCCTCCTGCTCCAGCTGCAGCGCCTCCACCGACTCGGTGACCTCGTCGACCCGTTTCTCATACTCCTGCCGCAGACTCCGTAGCACCGCCGGCGGCGCGAGATGGAGCCGCTCCATGCGCTCGACCTCCGACAGGGCGGCCTGCGTCATTCGCAGCTCGCCCCGCTTCAGATGGTACTTCTGGCGCGCCTCGTGCCGCTCGACGATGCCCAGCCGCCGGAGCAACGGCCCCATCGTCAGCCCCTGCGCCAGGATCGAGGTCAGCACCACGCCGAAGGTGACCGTCACCAGCAGGTCGCGTTGCGCCAGCGCCGGCGGCAGCGCCAGCGCCAGCACCATCGACAGACCGCCGCGCATCCCGCCCCAGGTCAGCACGAAGTTCCACGGGGCCGGCCAGGACGTGTTGCGATTGGCCCGGTTGAGCGACGAGACGAGGAACACGACCCCCGCCCGGGCGAGCGTCACGGCGGCGTACGCCGCGAGAATGATCGCCCACGAGTCGATCAATTCGCGGACGTGCACCCGCAACCCGACGAGCAGGAAGACGATGGAGTTGAGCGCGAAGGCGATGTACTCCCAGAACGTCTCGGCCGCGATTCGGGTGGTGGGTGACATCCCGGTGCGTGCCGCATAGTTGCCGCACAGCATGCCGGCCGACACCGTCGCGATGACGCCGGAGAAGCCGAACTGTTCGGCGGCCAGGAACGATCCGTAGGCGGCGAGGGTGGTGAGCGTGATCTCGATCATCGGGTCGTCGATCTGGCGGATCACCTGGGAAATACCGAGCCCGATGAGGATGCCCACCGCCAATCCGCCGCCGACGATGCGGACGAACTCCCAGATCAGCCCCGTGGCCGACGCGCTACCGCCCGACACGACGTCGAGCACGAGGGAGAACAGCACGATGGCGGTTCCATCGTTGAGCAGGCTCTCCCCCTCGAGCAGCAGGCTCAGCCGGTGCGGGGCGCCCAGCGTCTTGAACATGCCGACGACGGCGATCGGATCGGTGGCGGCAATGAGGGCGCCGAACACGATGGCGTGCGACCAGCCGAAGCCCTGCCCCAATTCCAGGGTCTTGATGATCGGTTCGAGGATGACCGCGGTGAGCGCGATCGCGGCCGCCACGCCGGGCACCGCGAGAGCGGCGATCGCCGTGCGGTCGCGCCAGAAATCCCGGAATTCGAGATGGAATGCCGCCTCGAACAGCAACCCCGGAAGGAACACGGCGTAGAGCAGTTCCTTGGTCAGATTCGGCGGTTCGAACAGGTGCACGAAGCCGAGCACGAGCCCCGCGAGCACGAGGGCCACGGTGTACGGCAGCCGGAAGCGCCGGGCGCCGATGGCGACGGCGCTGGCGACCACGAACAGCAGAACGAAGCTGGTTTCGGTGTTCACGGGGGCATCACCCTCCAGGTTGCTCCCGGAAGGTGGGGCGTTTTGCCCGGAGAGACCAGTGTCGGGGGCGCGAGCCGGCGAGGCGAGCACCGCGTCGCCGGCTCACCGCGTCACCGCGTCACTCTTCGCGCAGCGTCCGCGCCGGATCCACGCGGCTCGCGCGGACCGCCGGAATCCACGCCGCCGCCGCCGCGGCCGCGAGGAGGAGAAGCGGTACGGCCACGAAGGTCGGCGGGTCGCCGGGCGACACGTTGTACAGGAAGACGCGCATGGTCTGCGCGGCGAACAGGGCCCCGACCACGCCCACTCCGAGACCGATGCCCACCAGCTGCAGTCCGTTGCGGACGATCAGCCACCGCACCTCGGCCCCGGTGGCCCCGAGCGCGATCCGGATGCCGACTTCGCGGCGGCGACCGCGGGCGAGTTGCGCCATGACGCCGTAGACGCCGACCAGCGCCAGCACGACGCCGACCGCAGCGAACACGAGCAGCATGGTCATGAAGAACCGTTGGCGGGCCAGGGAGGCGCGGCGAACGGCGCTCATGGTGCGCATCGACGCGATGGCGAGATTGGCGTCGAGGTCATGGATGGTGCGCCGCACCGCGGGGCCCAATTGACTGGGGTCGCCCGTGGTGTGGATCACCACGTACATCCCGTTGTCCGGCTCCTGCGCGAAGTCCGTCGTGAACTGGATCTTGGTCTCGGCGCCGAGTGAGGTCTGCCGTTCGTCGCCGACGACGCCGATGATCGTGTACCAGGTGGACGTCGAGTCGGGGGTCTTGTTGAAGGTGACGCGCTGGCCGATCGGGTTTTCGCCGCGGAAGTACTGATCGACGAGCGACTGGTTGACGAGCACCACCGGCGTACTGCCGGCACGGTCTTCGGGACCGAAGCCCCGGCCGCGCACGATCGGGACGTGCAGCGCGGCGAAATAGCCGGCGTCGGTGGTGCGGTGCGCCACCTCGCTCCCGTACCGGTCGCTCGGCCAGGTCTGGGCGCGGAACTGGCTCGTCCATCCCCAGCTCGTGAGCGGCACTTCTTCGGTGAGCCCGGTGGCGGTGACGCCGGGCAGTGCGTGCAGGCGGCGCTGCAGTTCGTCGTAGAACGCCACGACCTTCGTATTCGAATCGTACTTCAGCTGCGGCAGATTGAGCCGCACGGCGAGCACGCCGGTGGGATCGAAGCCCGGCGCCACACGCGTCAGCTTCCAGTAGCTGCGCACGAGCAGTCCCGCGCCCACCGTGAGCAGCAGGGCCAGCGCCACCTCGCCGATCACGAGGCCGTTGCCCCAGCGGCGGACCCGCTGCCCCATCCCGGCCCCCTGCGACCCCTCCTTCAGCGCGTCGCCGGGCATCCGACGCCCGTTCCAGATGGCGGGCGCGATGCCGAACAGGATCCCACTCGCGACGGTGATGGCGGCGACGTAGGCGAGCACGCCCCAGTCCATCCGGACCTGATCGGCGGGCAGCAACCCGGGCGGCTGCATGGCCACCAGCGCTCGCGTGCCGAACCAGCCGACGGCGAGCCCCGCCAGGCCACCCAGGAGCGAGAGCACGAGGCTCTCGGTGAGCGCCTGTCGGACGAGCCGCCCGCGCCCGGCCCCGAGGGCGAGGCGCATCGCGACCTCGCGCCCGCGGGCCAGGGCACGCACCAGCAGCAGATTGCCCACGTTGGCGCAGGCGATGAGGAGCAGAATAGCCACCGCCGTCAGCAGCATCGTGAGCGGGCGCCTGGTGTCGCGAATGTAGAAGTCGTGCAGCGGCGTCATGCCGCCGCCCATGACGCGATTCGTGACCGGGTATTCGGTCTGCAACTGGCGGATCACCGTCTGCAACTGGTTGTCCGCCTGCGCGAAGGGCACGCCGGGCTTGAGTCGCGCCACCGCCCGCACCCAGTGCGCCCGTCGGAAGAACACTTTGGCGCGGTTGGCGGGATCCCACCCCTCCGGCGCCCACAGGTCGACGTCGGGTGAGATGAAGCTGAAGTCGGCCGGCAGCACGCCGGTGAGCGTGAATTCGCGGCCGTTGATCAGGATCGTCTTGCCCACGACCGCGGAATCGGCGCCCAACTGATTCTGCCAGAAGCGGTGGCTGACCGTCAGTACGCGGTGCGGAGCGCCGGGCGGGCTCCACGTTTCGTCATCGCGCAACGTGCGGCCGATGGCCGCGCGTACGCCGAGCACCGAGAACAGATTCCCGGTGACGGTGGCGGCCTGCACGAGCACCGGCCCGTTGGCGCCCAGATAAGTCACCGCCCCGGTGCCGTCGTCGTACATGGCGACGTCCGCGAACGCCGGCACACGCTCCTTCCAGTCGAGCACGTTGGCCGGCGCCGCGTCCTGCTGGTCCCAGTGGTACTCCGGGTTCGACTCCCACAGCATCGCCAGCCGGTCGGAGTTGGGGAACGGGAGGGGGCGCAGGACGACACCGTTGACGGCAGAGAAGATCGCCGTGTTCGCGCCCACGCCGAGTGCGATGGTGAGGATGGCCGCCGCGGCGAGCACCGGGGTGTGTCGCAGCGTGCGCACCGCGTAGCGCGCATCGGACACCAGGTCGCGAATCCACCGCACGCCGAACGCGTCGCGATGGGCCTCGCGCGTGACTTCGACGTTGCCGAACGCGGCGCGGGCGCGCCGCCGGGCCTCGGCGGGGGGCACCCCGGCCTCGATGTGCCGGGCCGCTTCCTGTTCGAGGTGGAAGCGGATCTCGTCGTTGAGATCGGTGTCCGTGGCCGATGGCGCGAACAGGGCGCGGAGGCGGAGACCGAGCGATTTCAGGAGGCCCATGGTGCGGTCCGGAAGCGGTAGGGGTCGGGACGGGGATCAGTTCGCCGCGAGAATCCATTCGACGGCGGAGACGTAGCGGCGCCAGCCGTCGGTCTCGGCGCCAAGCGCCCGCTTGCCCTTGGCGGTCAGCCGGTAGTAGCGGGCCCGGCGGTTGTTCTCCGTGACCTGCCACTCGGCGTCGATCCAGCCCTTGAGTTCGAGGCGCTGCAGTGCCGGGTAGAGCGAGCCCTGGTTCACGTCGAGCACGCCGCGCGAGAACTGCTGGATGCGCTGGCTGATGCCCCATCCGTGCATCGGCTCGAGGGTGAGCGTCTTGAGGATGAGGAGGTCGAGGGTGCCGCGGAGGACGTCGGAGGGAGGGTTGGGCATGGGCCGGGGGGTGGTCAACGACGAGCCGTGATGTGCTGTCGAATTCCGACAGAAGGTGTCGCAACTGCTGTCGAAAGTCAACAGAAGAGACAACCCGAAGGGGAAAAGGGTTGTCGGGCGCCGGCGGTGCCGGCCTGCCACCGGCACCGGGAGGATGACGGTCCCCGGCGCGCCGGCCCGCATGGTTGGGCATGCCGAGTTGCCATCCGCAGGCCGAGGAGCACAGACTATGGGCATGGTTGCCCCGTACACCCGCTGGACCGCCGATCGCCGTGCCGCGCTGCCCGACGACGGCCGCCGATACGAAATCATCGACGGCGAACTGTTCGTGACGCCGTCGCCCAACGTACGGCATCAGCGCGCCGCGTTCGCGCTCGCCGTACGACTGCGCACGTATCTTGCGGCGCACCCGGTGGGCGAGGTGATCATCGCGCCGGCCGACGTGGAGTTCAGCGACGACACGGTCGTGGAACCCGACGTATTCGTGGCACGACTCGTCGAGGGTCGTCCGGCGGAGGATCTGAAGCACGCGGGACTCCCACTGCTCGTTGCGGAGGTGCTGTCCCCGAGTACCGAACGCACCGATCGCGGACGCAAGCGCGAGCTGTTCCAGACGCGAGGAGTGCCGGAGTACTGGATCGTGAACGTCGAAGCCCGTGTCTTCGAGCGGTGGCGGCCTGGCGCGACACAGGCGGAGTTGGCGACGGAGCGGATCGAGTGGCGGCCGGCCGGGGGCGTCGAGCCGTTCCACCTGGAATTGGGCGAGTTCTGGCGCGAGGTGTTCGAGGGACCGGCGGCCGCCGGCGATCGGTAGCCTCGAAACCGGGACGCCGCCGGGTTGGTCACTCCGCTCGCAGGGTCTCCATGGGATCGACGCGCGCCGCGCGCCGGGCGGGGATCAGACAGGCGACGACCGCCACGACGACGAGGGTGGCGGCGGTGGTGACGAGGACCAGCGGGTCGTGGGGCGTGACGCCGTAGAGCAGCGACGCCACGAGACGTCCGGCCGCGAGGGCGGCGACGACGCCGATCGCGATGCCGACGAGGACCACGCGTACGCCCTGACCGACGATGAGTCGGGCGACACTCGCGCCGCGGGCACCGAGGGCCATGCGGATGCCGATCTCACGGGTGCGTTGGTTCACGCCGTACGAGATCGCGCTGTAGATGCCGACGCTGGCAACCAGAAGCGCCAGGAAACCCGCGAAGGAAAAGAGCAGCGCTCCCAGACGCCACGGACGAAGCTGCGGCGCCAACACGTCCCGCATCACCCGAACGTCGGGAATTGCCCCGGACCCAAAGGCCTCGACCAACATATGCCGGGCCTGCTGTTCGACGAACGAAACCCGATCGGGCGCGCCGCGCACGATGATCTGACCGGCGCCCGGCGAACCGGGCGCTTGTGCCAGCGGGATGAAGATTTGCATGGCCGGCGAGTCGAGGAAACCGATCACGTGCTCGTCCGAGACGACGCCAACGACCCGCCGGCATGCCGTGCCCCGTTTGTCCAGGATTACGCACTTTCCAATCGCCGACTCCGATGGCCAGAACGTCTTTGCCATCAGGTTGCTCACCACGAGCACGGGCTCGGCACCTTCCCGGTCCCCGTCGCGGAATGTGCGTCCGGCGAGAAGCCGAATGCCCGACGCCCTGAAAAATCCGGGAGCCACGACCTGCGACAACGGCGGGGTGCCGTTCAGCTTCGGGATCGAATCGCGGTCCGGAAGAAACAGGTCAGTGAAGCTGATGGCCTGCATCGGCGCGTTCGCCGCGAGTCCAACCGCCAGCACGCCCGGCACCCTTCTGAGACGTTCGGCGATCTGAGGAAGGAGCACTGCCCGCTGGTCGCCGCCCACCGGGCCGGCATCCACGTCGTAGTGTGCCGAAGCGATGATCATCCCGTCGGTGTCGTAGCCGACGTCGACGGCTTTCACGCTCTGCAGGCTGCGGACGAACAGCCCCGCACCCGCCAGAAGCACGACCGTGATGCCCACCTGCGCGATGACCAATGCGGTGCGCGTGCGCGACCGCGGCGTCCCGCCCGACCCACCCGCCTTGAGCGCCGTGGTGAGGTCCGGATGGCTCGCCTGCAGAGCGGGAATCAGCCCGGCCGCGGCGGTCGCGAGCAGGGTAACCACGCCCGTGAATCCCACGATCACGCCGTTCAACGTCGGTGTGGCCCACCGCACCTCTGGAATCAGCGTGGCTCTCAGCAACGCCCCACTCCAGATCGCCAAGAGGAGCGCCGCAGCGCCCGCGGTGGCCGCCAGGAGAACGCTCTCAGCCAGGAGCTGCGCCAGCAACCGGCGGCGACTCACTCCCAGCGCCACACGAACGCCAATTTCCCGACGTCGACGCGCCGCGCGAGCGAGCATCAGGTTCGCGACGTTCGCGCATGCGAGCAGCAGGATAATGGCCGCAACACCGGCCAGCCGTGTCACGATCGTTCCTTCTCGATCGTAGAAGGCGGTGAGCCCGGCGTTGATCGACGCGAGATCCGGTACGGCCGTCGAATCGCGCACCGAGGGATCGTGCCGCAGCACGGCCGTGGCGGCCACGGCCAGGCGGCCCTCCTCCGCGGCCGTGGAGATCCGCGCCACCGGCCAGAGAAACCCCGTGTATGGCGTGTCATATTGGTGGAAGGCCTTGGGTCGCCACGATCCGTCGGTATTGAGCGGCACCCACAAGTCCGCGCCGTCGAGACCGAGGCCGCGGAATCCAGGCGGCGCCACGCCGACAATCGTGAACTTGTGCACACCGAGCATCAACGAATCCCCCACGACGTTCGCCGATGCACCGAAGCGAGTGCGCCACATCGCATCACTGATCACGGCCACCGGAACCGGCGTTCCCATCGTGACCTCCTCGGGACGGAACCCGCGTCCGTGCGTGATGCGCACGCGGAGCACCCCGAAGTAGTCTCCCAGCACCGAGGTGACCGTTGCCGTGGGAGCGCCAGGACCGCGCCCCAGGTGCTCCTGCTGGTCGTAATAGGCCGTCATCGGGATGGCGCCGGCCGCGGCCGTCAGGTCTCGATACAAGGGCCAGCTGAAAACGGTCCGGGAATAGGCGCGTCCGTTTCCTCCGAAGTGTCCGTGGCTGAGAAGGCGGCGAAGCTCTGTCGGATGCTCCACCCCGGCCGGCGTCGCGAGAAACAACCGGTCCAACACCGAGAACACCGCCGCGTTCGCCCCGATCCCCAACGCCAGCGTCACCACCACCATCACCGTGAACCCCGGCGACCGCGCCAGCCCGCGCAGCGTGTGCCGCAGATCCTGCGCGATGCCTTCCCACCAGTCGGCCCGGCGGTGCTTCTCGGCGATCCGCCGGTCGATGGCCCCCAGCCGCTCGCGGGTCGCGTCCACGTCGCCGAACTCGGCCAGGGCCTGGGCGCGGGCATCCGCCGCGTTCGACCCGCGCGCCACGAGGTCCTCCACCCGCGCTTCCATATGAAAGCGCAGCTCGGCGTCCACGTCGCTCTCGGCGTCGCGCGCGAACACGCGCAGCCAGCGTCGCCAGCCCGCCGTCATGCCGGTTCCGGCTCGGCGTTCATCACGCCGGCGACGGCCTTCACGTAACGGTTCCACGCGCTCGCTTCGGCCTTCAACGCCCGCCGGCCCGCCGTGGTGAGCGAGTAGAACTTCGCGCGCTTCCCCTTGTCCGACATCCCCCATTCCGCCTCCACCCACCCCTTCTCTTCCATGCGGTGCAACGCGGTGTACAGCGCGCCGTCGAGGATCTGAAAGGTCTTCCCCGATCCCTCACGAATGAACCGCGCGATGGCATAGCCGTGCATCGGCTGCCAGGAAAGGGCGCGAAGGACGAGCACGTTGAGCGTGCCCTGCAGCAGGTCGAGTTCGGTGTCGGTCATCGGCGTTCAGTCCGCGCGAAGGGTTTCCATGGGATCGACGCGTGCCGCACGTCGTGCGGGTACCGCGCAGGCCACGAGGGCCACGGCGACCAGCACCGCGGTCGTTGCCGCGTAGGTCGCGGCATCCACCCGCGACGTCTGGAACAATAGCCCGGCAATCAGCCGGCTGAGTCCGCCGGCCACGACCAACCCCGCCGCCGCCCCGACCGCGGTCAGCCACAGCCCCTGCCACACGACCAGGCGTACCAGGTCGCCGCCGGTGGCGCCGAGCGCCGCCCGCACTCCCATCTCACGCATGCGTTCTGTCACCGACCCGGAGAGCACTCCATAGACACCGGCCGCCGCCAGGACCAGCGCGACGAGCGCGAACAGCTCGAAGAGCGTGAGGACGAAATGGCGCTGCGCCGCCGTCTGCGCGATCAATTGATCCATCGTCGCCACGCGGCTGATCGCCTGGTCGCGGTCGATGCCCCAGACCGCGCGACGCAGGGCGCCCGCCATCGCCGCGGCGCTCACCCGCGTCCGCACCACGAGCGTCATCTGCAGATCGGTGAACGTCCACTGGGATTCCGGGACGTAGATGTCGGACGCCGGCGGCGCCGACAGATCCCGCTGCTTCACGTCCTTCACGATGCCGACGATGGTGTACCACGGACCGCTGTTCACGGCGCCGAGCCGCACACGCTGCCCGACGGGGTCCTCCCCGGGCCAGTTCTTCGCCGCGAACGTCTCGTCGATGAGCGCCACCGGAGGCAGACTGTCGCGGTCCTGCGGGGTGAAGTGGCGCCCGCGCACGATCGGGATCCGCATCGCCTCGAGATACCCGGGGGTCACGGCGTAGCGGAACGCGCTCGGATCCTGCTCGGGATTGGCCGACGGGTGCCGCTCGCTGTGGACGCCGTACTCGTCGAAGTCCCCGCTCATCGGCAGTTGACTGGTGAGTCCCGCCGCTTCCACGCCGGGAACGGCGCGCGCGGCGTCGAGCACCCGCGCGAAGTACTGGCCGGCCGCCGCCTTGCTCGGATACGCCTTGTTGCTCGCCTGGATCTGCAGCGTGACCACGTTGGCCGGATCGAACCCCGGCGCCACCGCGAACAGCCGCCCCAGACTGCGCAGCAGCAGCCCCGACCCCACGAGGAGCACCAGCGCCAGCGCCACCTCGGATATCACGAGGACGCTCCGCGTCCGGTGGGAACTGCGCGTGGACCGCCGCCCGCCGGAGCGGATGTCGTCCTGGATCTCGGTCCGGGCGGCGTGCAGTGCCGGCACCACCCCGCAGGCGAATCCGACGAGCACGATCAGGCCCAACGCGAAGCCGAGCACCGGGCCGTTCACCGCGATCCGGTCGAGCAGCGGAAGGCCCGGCGGACTGGCCGCCACGAGCGCGCGCACTCCGGCCACGGCGGCCGCGACGCCCAGCGCACCACCCACGAGCGACAGAAGCAGGCTCTCGGCGGCGAACTGACGCACCAGCCGCGCCGTCCCGGCCCCCATGGCGCGACGCACGGCGAACTCGCCGCGCCGCTGCATGGCGCGCGCCAGCAGCAGGTTGGTCACGTTGACGCAGACGATGAGCAGTACGAAGAGCACGCCCGCCAGCACGGTCGTCAGCACCGGCCGAACATCCCCGGTGACGATCGAGCGCAGCGACACCACGGCCATCGATCCGGCCGAATATTCCGTGGGATACCGGCGCCTGAGATTCGCCGCCAGGACCGCGAGCTGCCGCGCCGCTTCGCTCTGCGTGGCGCCCGGCCGGAGCCGCGCCACGACGCGCAGGTGGTGGCAGGTGCGGCATGCGTACGGCAGCGTCACGTCGTACCGCAGCGGGGCCCAGAACTGCGCGTCGGGCTGCAGCACGCTCGCGAAGTCGGCCGGCATGATGCCCACCACCGTGAAGTCGATGCCATCGAGCACGATCGGGCGGCCGACGATCGAAGAATCACTCCCGAAGCGGCGGCGCCAGAGCCCGTTGCTCAGGATCACGACCCGCGGCGCACCGGGCTTGGCCTCGGCCTCGGTGAATGCGCGGCCGACCGCGGGATGCACCCCCAATGCGTCGAAGAAGGGATAGGAGACGTTCTGGCCCACGAGCGCTTCGGGCTCGCCCTTCCCGGTGAGCGTGCCGGTGGCATAGCTCATGGCCGACGCATACTGGAGCGCGGGCACCGCCGCCTCGACATCCTTGTACGTGGCGAAGCCCACTAGGTCGCGCGAGCCGGACTGGTCGGACTCCCACACCGTCATCACGCGGTCGGCGTGGGGAAAGGGCATCGGCGCGAAGAGAATCGGATTCACGACGCTGAAGATCGCGGTCGTGGCCCCGACGCCGAGGGCGAGCGTGGCAACGACGAGCGCGGTGAAGCCCGGGGTACGCCGCAGGCCGCGCAGCGCGATGCGCAGATCCTGGAACGCCGACTCCCACCACTCGGCGCGCCGGTGCCGCTCCACAATGCGCCGGTCGATGGCGCCCAGCCGCGAGCGAACGTCGTCGACGTCGCCGAACTCGGCGAGCGCCTGCGCGCGGGCCACGGCGGGGGATGCTCCGCCCGCGACGAGGTCGTCCACGCGGGCCTCCAGATGAAAGCGCACTTCGGCATCGACGTCCGCTTCGGGCGGGCGGCGCCAGATCCGCAACCAGCGGGTCCAACCGTGGGTGAGTGGCATGCCGCGACTATACCATCAACAGTTGATAGAATCAAGTGTTGAGGGAATAGACAGCGCCCCGAACGGGCCGGGATCGGCGCGGCGGCGAGACCGTCGTGGCGACGGCCTCACCGCCTCACGCCTTCACTCCTCCCGCAGCGCCACTACCGGATCCACCCGGGTCGCCCGCAGCGCCGGCCCCATCGTCGCCACGATGGCCACGATCGTCAACACCGTGGCCACCGCGCCGAAGGTCGGCGGGTCGGTGGGCGAGACCTGATAGAGCTGCGCGTTGAGCAGCCGCGTGAGCGCCAACGCGCCGGCGAGCCCGATCGCCACTCCGGCCAGCGACATCACCATTCCCTGGCGCATCACCAGCCGCAGCACGCGCTCCCGTGGCGCGCCGAGCGCCACCCGCACCCCCATCTCCCGGGTGCGCTGCGCCACCGTGTACGACATCACACCATAGATGCCGATCGACGCCAGCAGCAGCGCCAGCCCCGAGAACACGCCGAGCAGCACCATGGCCAGCTTGCGGTCGCCCAGCGACGAGGCGATGAGGTCGTCCATCGTGTCGATGTTGGCGATCGGCATCGTCTGGTCCACGCTCTGGACGGCACGCCGCACCGACCCGACGTACGACCGCGGGTCGGCGGCCGTGCGCACCGCGACCTGGAGATTCAAGATCCCGCCGAACGCGGCCGCGGCTTGCGGCACGCTGAAGTAGACCTGGATCCGCTTGTCCGCAGTCAGCCCTTCGTGCGCGGTATGTCCGACCACACCGACGATGGCGATGAGCTGCGTCTTGGGCGTGATCGGACCATCCTCGAAGTAGATGTGCCGGCCGATCGGATCCTCCCCGGGCTTCATGAACCGCTTCACGAACTCCTCGTCCACCACGGCCACGAGCGGCGCCTTGGCGTCGTCGCCGGCCCCGATCAACCGACCCTTCTTGAGCGGAATCTTCAGCGCGCTGAAGAACCCTGGCGTCACGATGCGGATGTCGCCCCACGGGCCGTTGCCCTTGGGTGGCACGTACCCCTCCACGTTGAAACTGCCGGTGGACCAGGATCCGCCGAAGGGCATGACGCTGGTGCCGCCGACCGCGCGAACCCCGGGCACGGCGGCGATGGCCGGCATCACCCGCGCGAAGAACGCGGACTGCGCGTCCGGCGTCGCGTACTGCGTTTTCGGGAGCGACAGGCTGAGCGTCAGCACGTTGTTCGGGTCGAAGCCCGGACTGACGCCCTCGACCGCCGCGAAGCTTTTGAGCAGCAGCCCGCCGCCGACCAGCAGCGTGAGCGCCAGCGCCACCTCACCGACCACCAGCGCCCAGCGCAACCGCTGGCCGCCCCGGTCGGCCGTGCCACCGCGCCCGCCCTCCTTGATCATCAGGTGCAGACGGCTGCCGGCCATCTGCACCGCCGGCACCAGACCGAACAGCAGGCCGGTGAGCACGGCGACGACCGCCGTGAACGCAATCACGCGTCCGTCGATGGCCAGTTCCATGATCCGCGGCACATTGCCCGGGTTGATCGCCACGAGCGCACGCACGGCGCCGTACGCGATGGCGAGCCCCAGCACGCCCCCCGTCACCGAGAGCAGCAGACTCTCCACCAGCAGCTGGCGCGCCAGGGCCCATCGGGTGGCGCCGAGCGCCGTGCGAATCGCCACCTCGCGCTGACGCGCCGCGGCGCGGGCGAGCATCAGGTTGGCCACGTTGGCGCAGGCAATGAGCAGCACGAATCCGACCGCCCCGAGCAGGATGAGCAGCATCGGTTTGATGCTGCCGGTGCGGAGTTCCGCCATCGGCTTGAGGTCGAGCGTCCACTGGTCGGGAAGGTTGTTCGGATATTCCTTCTTCAACTGGTTGGCGAACGCGGTCATGTCGCGCTGCGCCTGGTCCACGGACACCCCCGGCTTGAGGAGCGCCGTGAGGTTCAGGAACTCGTTGGTGAACCGGTCGGGCACGTTCTGCTTCGGATCGAGCGCGATGGGAGTCCAGATCTCCGCCCCGCGGTTCCAGGGATCGACGAACGACGACGGCATCACGCCGATCACGTCGTAGGCCTCGCCGTTGAGCGAGATCTGCTTGCCGACGATGCTCGAGTCGCCCCCGAAGGTGCCGCGCCACAACCGGTACGACAGCACGACGACGTGGCTGCGGCCGATCGAATCCTCCTCGGGCCGCGGCGTGCGGCCGAGGATCGGGGCCACCCCCAGGGCCGGGAAGAACTGCGCGCTCGCCCGCTGGCCCGTGAGGCGCTGGGGATCGCCCTGCCCCGTGAGATTCACCTGCCAGCCGGTCTCGACGGCCAATTCCGCGAAGTCGTGCGTACGGTCGCGGTACGCGATGAACCCGGGCACCGACACCGACGCTTCCAGGTCGATCTTCGTGTAATGGTGGAAGATCGTCACCAGGCGGTCGGGCGCCCGATAGGCCAGCGGCTTGAGCAGCACCGTGTTCACGACGCTGAAGATGGCGGTGTTGGCGCCGATGCCGAGCGCCAGCGTGGCCACGACCACCAGCGTGAACGCGGGCGCATGGCGGAGCCGGCGGAGCCCGTACCGCAGATCGGCAAGCAGGAGCGACATGAGAGAGTCTCCGGGAGAACGGGGGAGAGTGGCGGCGGGAACCCGGCGATGCGACCGGCGGACGTACGCCAGCGTGAGTGGCGCCCGCACGGTTTCGCGCCAATACCAGAACCTGGCATGCCAGCGGCCGCGGCCGCCGGATCGGGACGTGCGATAGTATTCGGCGAGATCGCCGAGGAAGGGCTCGCGGAGCTCCTCCGGCAGCAGGCGGGCGAGCAGCCAGGTGGCCAGCCGGGGCGGAACGCCGCGAATGTCCGTCACGGCGTTTCCCACGACGTGTCGAGCCCGCGCGTCATGCCGCGCACGGCGTCGAGACTGGCCGCCAGCGCGCGGCGCCCCGCGGCCCGGATGACGAAGTGCTTCTTCCGCCGTCCCCCGCGCTCGGGCGACGATTCGCCCAGCCGTGACTCCACGAGCCCCTTCTCCTCCAGACGCGCCAGGGTCGTGTATACGGTCGCAAAGCTCGGATGACGCCGCGCCCGCGACGCGATCTCCCGCTGCACGGCCACGCCGTAGGCATCCTCACCCAGCCGCAGCAGGGCGAGCAGGACCAGTTGTTCGAGTTCTCCAAGGTGTACCGCCACATCCGCCCCCAATTTCTTCGACAATGCCGAATATATAGACAGCCGGAGAACCCGAAAGGGTTGCACGGTGAGCCGGCGAGGCGGGGCCCGCGCCCTTACCGCCTCGCCAGCCCGGCCTCGATTCTCCCGTGGGCGTGCGACGGCGGGAGCCCGCCGGGGGCGTTCCGCTCCGCGAGCACCTTGGCCGTGAACCGCTGGGCCTCGGCCACGCGCTCCACCTCCACCGCCGTCGTCTCCACGATCTGCTCGATGCGGGCGATGCGCTCCGACACCTCGGGCGAGAGCTGGGGCTGGTGCGCTTTCCGATTGATGACGGCGAGGATGATCTTGGTGAGGGACGCCACACAGATCACCGAGAAGGAAAAAATCAGAATCGCGAAGAGGAAGTCGCTGAAAGCCACGAGTCGCTCCTGCCGAGAGGTCCGGATTTCCCTACGTCGCGAGACGGGATCCGGTTGCAGCCGGGCCGGCGGCCGCCGTCAATCGACGACCACCACCCCCACCGTGCCCTCGTAGGGATCGACCCCGCGCGGCACTCCCGGCGGGGGCCGCCACATACCGTCGTCGAGCCGGACGAGGATGTGATACACTCCCGGCGGGAGCGTGAGGGCCACCGTCCACCGGCCGTGGCCGTCGCGGGCCATGGCCACCGGGGCCCAGTCGGTCGCATCGCCCTGGAGTTCCACGGTGCGTGCGCCCGGCGCCTCCAACGACAGGTGGACCTCGGCGCCAGCCCGCTCGGCCCGGAAACCCGCCGCCGCGTCCGCGGGAAAGGCGTCGACGGCGGGAAGCTGTGGGGAGCCGCGCACGGCCATCCGGATGCCGAGCATGGCCATCCGCACCGAGGTGCCGCGCACGGGATCGAGCACGCGCTGCACCAACCCGCCCGTGATCGCGGCATCGGACGGTGAGCCAGCGGGTGAGGGTGATGGAGCCGTACGGCGCGTTGCGGGCCGTGCTGAACAGGAAGGCGCCGCCCACCGCGTCGACGTCCAGCCCGGCGATGCGCGACGCGACGGTGAACCGCGCTTCGGTGGCCATCAGCGCCCGGGCGCCGACGGACGGTGTCGACACCGGCGGGCCGAGCACGATCGGCGTGTCGGCGAGGGCGCGCGCCACGTCGGCCCGAAATCGATCGAGGACGAGGCTGTCGACCGAGCCCTCCACCGGAAGCGCCGGCGTTCGAGTCGGGCCCGAACCCATTCGTGACCTGCGTGGCCGTCACCTCGCCGGAAAAGGAGATCCCCAGACGGCGAAACCAGCCCCCGACGCGAGCCGTGGGCGCGTTCACCGACGCGCCCGGCATGCTGGTACGGCGCAGACCGATGCCCGCCGAGAGTCCCTGAGCCGGCGACGCGGTGGCGGCTCGCAGTTCCACGCCGGCGCGGCCGTACGCATCTCGCACGAAGGCGGGCTGGGTGGCCTCGACGCGCCCGGCGAGCGACAGTTGAACGCCCCGGAACTGCACGTCCCCGCTGCGCACGGCGCCATCGAACAGTTGGGGCCCGTGCAGCCGGGCGAGCGGGGTGGCCTGCATACGGAACAGCGCGCGCACGTACGGCGCCTGGAGTCCGAGCGCCGGCTGCACGAAGAGCGAGGCCGCCCCGGGGCCGCCGGCCTGTTCGGAGACCGTGCCGAACGACATCGCCGAACGCAGCATGCCCTGGGCGCCGACCGGGGACGCCGCCAGCAGCGGCCCCGCGCAGAGCGCGGTGCGAACGAGCGCACGACGGCAGCCGGTCATGGACGATCGGGGGACATGGGTGGGACGATGGAGGGCAGATGCCCGTTCACGAGAGGTGCCACTCCTGGGACACCCGTCAGGCGTGAAAGGATGGCGGCACCCGCCGGCGCGCCGGCCCGGATGTCCGATTCCACCCGCTCGCGCAGAATGGACAGATCGGCGTCGCCGGCCCCCGACGTCACCGCGAGGTAGACCGACCGCATGGCCGTATCGCGCGGCACTCCGCGGGCGATGAGGTCCGCCACGACCACCAGCGGCACGGTCACCGAGCGGTGCGATCGGGCGCTCTTGAAGCGGGACAGCTGGGCGGGGGTCATGCCCGAGAGCACGGCGCCCGCCCCCGCGGACAGCTCGCCGTCGCTCGCGCCCGAACCGAGCGCACCCTGGGCCGTGCGCAGGGCCCCGAAATAGGAGGCCACCGCCGCCACGACGCGCGGCCCCGACACGTGCCGGCTCACGCCCTCGAGCGCGACCCCGGTGAGCCCGCCGCCGGGGAGTCCGAGCGCGCGCGCGGAGTCGACGTACGCCTGAACGGCCCGGGCGGCGGGGGCACCGAGCGCATCCACGAGCCGCGGATCCTGCGCCCCGGCGCCGCGGGCGGCGCCGGCGATGCACAGGCTGGCGACGAGCCACGCCACCCGGCGGTTCACAATCCCGTCCCGTCGGATACGACCATCACGGAGTTCCGGACGCCGAACCAGCTGTCCGGGGCGAGCGGCGCGTCGGGATCGGGCAGCCAGGTGGAATCGTCCACGACGAACGCATACAGATGGCGGCCCGGTGGCAACGCCAGCGACGCCGCCCAGAGCACGCCGTCGGCGCTGCGGTGCATCGGCGTCGCTTCCGCGTTCCACCCGTTGAATTCGCCCACCAGCGACACGCGCCGCGCGCGTGGGGCGGCGAAGACGAAACGCACGAGCTGCGGACGGTCGGCGGCGGCGGTGGCCGTCGCTCGAGGGGAACCCGCGCCCTCACGCGCCACCCAGATTCCGATGCCGACACCGGCGACGAACGTCGCCGCCAGCGCCGCCGCCAACGCCAGCCGTCGCGCCGGCCGGGAGGGCCGGAGTTCGGCGGCGGTCCCGGCCGCCCGAAGCCGATCGAGCAGTGGAGCGGGGGGCGCCGCATCGGGCAGCGCCCGGCGGAGGTCCGCGGCGGCGCGCCGGGCGAGCGCGTCGAGCCGGTCGTCCACGCTATCGGTCACGATAGATCCCCTCCAGGTGCGGGCGCAACGCCTCGCACGCCCGCTTGACGCGCATTTTCAGCGCCGAGATTCCCACGCCCGTCATCACCGCCATTTCCGTGTACTCCAACTCTTCCACGTACTTCAGGACGAACGCCTCGCGCAATGGCGGGTCGATCCGCTGCAGCGCCTCCATGATCGCCTCCGCGTTCCCGGGCCCCGGCGGCTCGCGCGACGGAGCCGACTCGAGCGCGGCCTCGTCCTGCACGAACCGCCGCACCCGGCGGCTCCGCTCCACGGCCACCGACCGGCACCGATTGATCAGGATGCGAAACAGCCAGGCGCGAAACGGCACCCGCTCATCGCGCCGAGCCAGCGACTTCAGGCCGCGCAGGAACGTGTCCTGAACGGCGTCCTCGGCGTCGGCCGGGTCGCGCAGGATCCCGCGCGCAACACGCAGGCACGCGGAATAATGCTGCGAAACGAGCGCAGCGTACGACGCCGGGTCACCGGCGGCCGCCCGCGCCAGCAGGGCCGCATCCGTCATTCCAAGAGGGAAAACCGCGCACCGGTGTGCCGGGTCACAAACCCGCGGGCATGTGACGCGGTGGGGGGATGCGCAGTATTCCCGACAGACAGCGGCGGACGTACCGCGCATCGTTGAATCATTGGAGGACGTGCGACATGAAGACACCATTCGTGAGAATTCTCGCCTTCGGCACCCTGGTCGCGGCCATCTACGCCTGCGCCGCCACCGGCCCCACCACACCCGACCAGAATCCGACCCGCACCGCCAGAACGGCGAGCGGAACGGACTCCGGAACCGTGGCCGTGCCCGTCGACACCGCTACCCGGCCCGACAGCGGCCGGGATACCACCGACACCACGTGGACCCCGCCCGACACCGGGAGCCAGGGGCCGGATACCGGCTCGGTGGCCCGCACGCTGAGCGGCACCGTGCTCGGCTGGGCCGCGAACGACACCACCACCGTCGAGGGGCCGGTGTCGAACGCCGAGATCGTGGTCACCGCCTACGACATCGAGGGGAATCCCACGACCGTCGGATCGGCCACCAGTGATGCGGCCGGGCACTTCGCCATCGGCACGGTCCCGCCCGGCGCGCTGGTCGTCGACGTCACGCCGCCGACGGGCAGTCCCTACCTGGCGGGCCGGTTCAACCTCTCGTACGTGAACCAGGGCGACATCCAACTGCTGGCGTTCCTGCGGCACCGATAGTCGCCGGCCCGGCGCGGACCGGGCGCGGAAGGCCGGGTGGTTCGGAGCGGGGGCATCCACACGATGCCCCCGCTCTTTCGTCCGCGTGATCCGCCGGATGGCAACGCCCCTGGCATGGCCCGCGTATGACCAGCAGCTTTTCCCTGCTGGTAAAAGGTCCCACGCCCCCCGCTCAGAGGCCTTCATGTCGTCCCCGCGCGCTCAGTCGCTCGACGGCCGTGCGTCCCCGGTCGCGTCCCCACGCTACCTTCCGCTGCTGCTCCTGCTGTTCGTCGGAAGTGGCTGCGCGGCCCTGATCTACGAGATCGTCTGGTTCCAGCTCCTGTCCCTCAACATCGGGTCGTCCGCCGTATCGCTCGGCGTGCTCCTCGGCACGTTCATGGGCGGGATGTGTATCGGCAGCCTCGCGCTGTCGCGGGTGATCTCGCGGCGCCATCACCCTCTGCGGGTGTACGCGGCGCTGGAAGGCGCCATCGGCGTGCTGGGACTCGTGGTGATGTTCGTCCTGCCGTACGCGGGCGGCATCTACACCTCGATCGCCGTGCATGGCATGTCGGGGCTCTTCCTGCGGGGCGTGGTGAGCGCCATCTGCCTGCTGCCGCCGACCCTGCTCATGGGCGCCACCCTCCCCGCCATCGCGCGCTGGGTGGAGACGACGCCGGCCGGCGTGGCCTGGCTGGGCTTCTTCTACGGCGGCAACACGGCGGGCGCGGTGTTCGGGTGCCTGCTCGCGGGGTTCTACCTGCTGCGTGTGCACGACATCGCGACGGCGACGTACGTGGCGGTGACGATCAACGCCTTCGTGGCCGTTGCCGGGTACGCGCTGTCGCGGGTGACCCCACACGCGGCCGCCGACGAGGCGCCGGCCGCCGAAACGCCGGCGGCGGCGGCTCCCGGCGCCTGGCTGGTCTATCTCACGATCGCGATCTCGGGCGCCACGGCGCTGGCCGCCGAGGTGGTGTGGACGCGCCTGCTGTCGCTGCTGCTGGGCGCCACCACCTATACCTTTTCGTTGATTCTGGCCGGATTCCTGGTGGGCATCGGGCTGGGCAGCAGCGTCGGCTCGGTGATTGCCCGAACCACGGCCAACGCCCGCGCGGCGCTGGGTTGGTGCCAGGCGCTGCTGATTCTCGGCATCGCGTGGGGCGCGTACGCGCTCACGCAGATGCTCCCCTACTGGCCGGTAAATCCCAGCCTGGCGGCGACCCCGCGCTACCAGTTCGAGATCGATCTGCTGCGGTGCCTCTGGGTGGTGCTCCCCTCGGCGCTGCTCTGGGGGGCGAGCTTCCCGCTCGCGCTGGCGGGCATCGGCTCCGGCGAGCGCGACGGCGGGCGGCTGGTGGGACGGGTGTACGCCGCCAACACCGTGGGCGCCATCGTCGGAGCGCTCGTCTCCAGCCTGGCCCTCATCGCGTGGATCGGCACCAACAACTCCGAGCGCGTGATGATCGGGTTGGCAGCGGTCGGCGCGCTGGTGATGTTCCTGCCCGCCCTGTCGCCGGAATCCGGCCGGCTGCAGCTGAGCCGCCGCGGCGCGGCCCTCGGCGCGGCCACGGTGCTGGCGGCGGTATTGTTCGCGGCGACCACGAAACCCGAGCCCGACCTGCTCGTGGCGTATGGCCGGTGGATGGTCACCTACATGCCGTTCGACGGGAAGGTGATCTACGTGGGCGAGGGGATGAATTCCTCGGTCGCCGTGTCGGAGATGCCGAACGGCGTTCGCAACTACCACAACGCGGGCAAGGTGCAGGCGTCCAGCGAGCCGCAGGACATGCGGCTGCAGCGAATGCTGGGCCACCTCACCACCCTGCTGCCGGCGAATCCTGCCTCGGTGCTGGTGATCGGGTGCGGCGCCGGCGTCACCGCCGGTGCGGTGTCCATCGACCCGCGCGTGCAGCACGAGACGATCGCCGAGATCGAGCCGCTCGTTCCGAAGGTGGTGTCGCAGTACTTCGCCGGGCCGAACTTCGACGTCGTCAACAATCCGAAGGTGCACGTGCAGATCGACGACGCGCGTCACTTCATCCTCACCACGGATCAGAAGTTCGACGCCGTGACCTCGGATCCGCTCGACCCGTGGGTCAAGGGTGCGGCCACGCTGTACACCGAGGAGTTCTTCGACGTCGTCAAGGAGCACCTGAATCCGGGGGGCGTGGTGACGCTGTTCGTGCAGCTCTACGAGAGCAACGAAGCGGCGGTGAAGAGCGAGGTCGCGACGTTCATGAAGGCGTTTCCGAACGGCATGGTGTTCGGCAACGAGTACAACGGCGGCGGCTACGACATGGTGCTCGTCGGGTCGGTGGAGCCGATGACCATCGACGTCGACGCCATCGAGCAGCGGCTCCAGTCGCCGGCCTACGCGCCCGTCGCGCGGTCGCTCAGTGAGATCGGCTTCTACTCGGCCGTCGACCTCTTCTCCACCTTCGCCGCCCAGGGGTCGCAGCTTGCGCCCTGGATGGCCGATGCGCAGATCAACCATGACCGCAACCTGCGCCTCCAGTATCTGGCCGGCATGAGCAACAACCATTACGACCAGCAGGCCATCTACGCGGGGATGCTCCGCTACCGCGCCTATCCCCCAAATCTGTTCGCCGGCTCGCCGCGCTCGCTGCAGTCCCTGCGCGCCGCCATTTCCGGAGGTTTTCAGCCGTGAAGTCACGCCGCTTCCTGCCGTTGCTGCTCGTGCTGTTCGTCGGGAGCGGCTGTGCTGCCCTGATTTACGAGATCGTCTGGTTCCAACTCCTGCAACTCGTCATCGGCTCCACCGCGGTGTCGATGGGCGTGCTACTCGGCACGTTCATGGGCGGCATGTGCATCGGCAGTCTGGCCCTGCCCCGGTACGTGTCGGCGCGGCGCCACCCGCTGCGGGTCTACGCCGCGCTGGAGGTGGGCATCGGCGTCATCGGCATCATCGTGCTGTTCGTGATGCCGTACGCGGGTGGCGTCTACACCGCGGTCGCCGGCCAGGGCGTGTTGGGGGTGATCACGCGGGCACTGCTGTGCACCATCCTGCTGCTGCCGCCGACGATTCTGATGGGCGCCTCGCTGCCCGCCATCGCGCGGTGGATCGAGACGACCCCCGAAGGCGTGTCGTGGCTCGGCTACTTCTACGGCGGCAACACGGCCGGTGCGGTGGCGGGGTCGCTGATCGCCGGTTTCTATCTGCTGCGCGTGCACGACATGCCGACCACGACGTACGTGGCGTTCGCGCTGAACCTCGCGGTGGCGGCGCTCGCCTTCGGCGTCGCGGCGGTCACGCGCCACGACGAACGGGAAGCGGAGCAGGCGACGGTGGGCGGCGCGATGTTCGTGCGCGGCGCGTGGCCGGTATATCTCGTGATCGCGCTCAGCGGCCTCACGGCGCTCGGCGCCGAGGTGGTGTGGACGCGCCTGCTCTCGCTGCTGCTCGGGGGCACGACGTACACCTTCTCGATCATTCTCGCCGTGTTCCTGATCGGCATCGGGGTGGGGAGCAGCGCCGGCGCGGCGCTCTCACGCGGCAAGCTGTCGGCGAAGGCGGCGTTGGGCCTCTGCCAACTGCTGCTCGTGCTGTCGGTGGCCTGGGCGGCGTACATGATCGCGAAGGCGCTCCCCTACTGGCCGATCGATCCGGGGCTGTCGCCGAGCCCGCGGTACACGCTGGAGATCGACTTCGCGCGCACGCTGTGGACGGTGCTGCCGGCGGCGCTGCTGTGGGGCGCGAGCTTCCCGCTGGCGCTGGCGGCCGTCGCCGAACCCGGGCAGGATCCGGGGCGGCTGGTGGGCGGCGTGTACGCGGCCAATACGGTGGGCGCGATCGCCGGCGCGTTGCTGTTCAGCATCTTCCTGGTGCCGGCACTGGGCACGCAGAACGCGCAACGGGCGCTGATGCTCGTTGCCGGTGCGGCGGCGCTGTTGCTGTTGGTGCCGTTCGTGAAGGATGCCGCGGCCGGCGTCGGCCGCGCGGCCGCGCTCTCTGCGGCCACCGCCCTGGCGCTCGTGCTGGTGTGGACGGTGGCGCCGATCCCGTTCGAGCTGATCGCCTACGGCCGGCAGATGCCGTGGCGGCTGAACGAGGTGAAGGAGCTGTACCGCGGCGAGGGCCGCAACTCGTCCGTGGGTGTGTCGGAAGAGCCGAACGGCGTGCGCAACTTCCACGTCAGCGGCAAGGTCGAGGCGTCGAGCGAGCCGCAGGACATGCGGCTGCAGCGGATGCTCGGCAGCATCCCCGCCCTGCTTCACCCGAATGCCAGGTCCGTGCTCGTCGTCGGGTTCGGCGCCGGCGTGACGGCGGGGTCGATGCTCCCCTTTCCCACGGTGACCAGCGAACGCATCTGCGAGATCGAACCGCTGATCCCGACTCACATCGGCCCCTACTTCGCCCAGCAGAACTTCAACGTGCTGAACGACCCGCGGGTGCAGATCACCTACGACGACGCGCGCCACTTCATCCTCACCACCGACGCCCGGTACGACATCATCACCTCCGACCCGATCCACCCCTGGGTCAAGGGCGCCGCCACGCTGTACACGAAGGAGTACTTCGAACTGGTGAAGGCGCACCTCAATCCCGGCGGGCTGGTCACGCAGTGGGTGCCGTTGTACGAGAGCAACGAGGCGGCGGTGAAGAGCGAGATCGCGACCTTCTTCTCGGTCTTTCCCAACGGCACGGTGTGGGGAAACACCAATCAGGGACAGGGCTACGACCTCGTCCTGCTCGGCCAGGTGGCGCCGCTCCGGATCGACGTCGATTCCATCGAAGCGCGCCTCGCCCGGCCCGACATGGGCGCCGTGCAGGCCTCCCTCACCACCGTCGGCTTCTACTCCGTCCTCGACCTGTTGAGCACCTACGCCGGGAGCGCGTCGGATCTCGCGCCCTGGCTCGCCGATGCGCAGATCAATCTCGACCGCAACCTGCGCCTGCAGTACCTGGCGGGGATGACGCCCGATTCCTACAAGGGCGGCCCGATCTACACCGATCTGCTGCAGTACCGGCGCTTCCCGAGCGACATGATCACGGGACGCCCGGCCGAGATCGGACAGCTGCGCGCGGCGCTCGGCATCTTTCCGTGAGCGCCGCCGGGGCTCACTGGTCCCCGGGCGGCGGCTGGAAGGTCACCGCGCCGCGCAGGACGTCGAGCCGGAATTCGGTCCACCCGTCAACCTGGTAGTACTCCACGCGGATCGCGTGCCGGCCGGCGGCGATCGGCGCGGCGTCGATGGCCGACTCGTGCGGCGTCCAGTGGTCGATCACCAGCGCGCCGTCCACCCAGACCCGCACCGCGTCGTCGCTGATCGTGCGCAACGTGTACAGGCCGGCGCCCAACGTCACCGTGGTCGTCGCCTCCAGCGCCCAGTGCTCGATGGGCAGCCCCTTGATCGCCGGGCCGTACCACTCGTAGTCGAGGCGCGGCTCCTGCCGCGTGAGGAGCGGCGGCGATCGCAGCAGAGCCGCGAACGCGTCCGGCCTGGTCCGGGGGTCGGTGCTGTCGCTCCAGACGAAGAAGCGGGCATCCCAGGCCATCGCCGGCTCGAAACGTCCATACGAGAACCGGTACGGGTCGCCGGCTCCGCCGCGGTCCCCGCGCGGCGACACGGTGGCGGCGCCGCGAAACTCCAGTGACACCTCCCAGTCCCCCGCGGAATCGGGGGCGGGAGTCACGGTGATCGTGTCGCCGGTGCGCCCGCTGGTGGGCGAGAGCGCCGCCACGCCGCGCCGGGAGGCCAGCGTCCAGCGGCCGGCCGGCCCCAACACGGCGAGCCGCTGGGGCACCGCGTGGGTGCTGTCCACCGGCCAGAGCCTGGGCGAGCGCCAGTCGTATGGCCCCCACTGGTCGACGACGATAGCGGACCGGTCGCGCCGCGTGAGCGCCGACGACGGAACCGTGCGCTCGGCGGATGGCGCCGCGGGGGCAAGCCGGGCGTACTCCGCGGGGAGCAGCGATTGCGGTTCGCAGGCCGCGGTGGACGGCGTCGGCGGACCGCCCGTGGGCGACTCCCGGTTGTCAGCGAGAGCGACCGCGGTCGTGTCTTTCATCACGGCGGTCGTGTCGACGCCGAAGAACCGGTTGCCGGTGGCGGCGAAGCCCGCCGTGTTCGACACGCGGAGCCCCACTCGGGTGGCGGCGAAGGTATTTCCGGTTACGCGGTAGTCGCGGCTATGCGTGTCGCGCTGCTTGGGGTATCCCCAGTCGGCGGCCTCGGGGTAGTTGGCCCAGAGCCACACTCCGGTGGTGCTGCCCGTGATCCGGTTGTTCAGGATGTCGTTCTGCTGCCCGTGCTCGATGGCGATGCCGTTGCGATTGCCCAGCAGACAATTGCCGACGACTTTCGACTCGTAGCTGTAGCCTCCCCAGAGCCCGTAGTCGCTGCCCGCGGCGCGGTTGGCGATGAAGGCGTTGCGGCTGAACGTCGCTTCCATCGCGTTGGTGGGGGCGAAGCTGAAGTCGTTGCCGAAGAACAGATTGTCGTTTGCGCCGCCGAGGCCGGAATCCATGGTGGACTGTCCGGCCCAGAGGAAGAGTCCGTCGCCGCCGTGGGTCACCGAGTTGTAGGCCACCACGTTGCTGTCGCTCTGTTCATAGAGCAGCAACCCGGCGGAATCCTGCCCGCGGCGGTAGAATCCCTCGCTGTAGCCGCGCACGTCGAAGTCGATGCGGTTGTGCAGAATGCTGTTGTGCGACGCGCGGTAGAGGCCGAGCCCCAGGCCCGAGTTGTAGGAGAACGTGTTGTCGTGGATGCGGAGGCGATCGCTGCGCACGAGCATCACGCCGTTCATCCCCTGTTCCGCCGTATTGTCGCGCAGCTCTCCGCCGCTCACGTCCGCCAGATAGACGGCGGCCCCGTAGCGCAGCCACTCGTCCTTCTCGTTGTGATGGAAGGAGAGCCAGTCGAGCAGGCTCTCGTGCTCGACGAGGCTGTAGAGGCGGGGCTTCCAGTTGTAGCTCAGGTCGCTGCCCGCAAGCGTGAACCCGTGCGTGCCACGGACGAGGAGGCCGACCTTGTAGCCCCGAATGTGCGCGTTGAGGATCCGGACGTCGTGCCCGCCGTCGACGCGCACGGCCACGCCCGCGGCCTGGTCGGGATCGGCGTGCGAATCCATTCCCTCCAGCCGGGCGCCGGCAAAATCCACGGTGAGGTCGTCGCCGCGGATCGTGATCACCGCGGAGTCGAGCGACGCCGGCGCCGGCAGGCGATACGCCCGCGGCACCACCCGCACCGAGTGCGTGATGACGAGTCCGGGACGCAACTCGATGGACGGGAGGCGGGAGGTGCGTTGGGCGGCCACCAGCCCGGGCCCGGCGGCCACCGCGAGGGCGGCCATGCCGAACCGTTGCCCGAGCGTGCGAGCCGGCGGCCGCCGCCGGGCGGACGCCGGGACCACGGTCACGCCGCCCCGCCCGGCGCGTCGGTCCGGTTCAGGTGCACGTCCAGCTGCGGGAAGGCGATCGTGATTCCATTGTCGCGGAAGGCGCGCCAGATGTCGTGGTTGAGGCGGGACTTGGCCGGCGGGGCCCCCCACGAGTCGGCAATCCATATCGAGAGGTCGAAGTTGATGCTCGAGTCGCCGAATTCGGTGAGCAACACCCGCGGCTCGTGGGAACCGTCGCGGTCCGGCGACTTCATCCCCACATCGTGCAGCACCTCGAACACACGGTCGATGTCCGATTCGTACGCCACGCCGACGGTGGCGCGCAGCCGGTAGAGGGAGTCGTGCAGCGTGTAGTTGGTGACGACCTGCTGCGCGAGCAGTGAGTTGGGAATGATCAGGTCCTCCTCATCCCGCGTCCGCGCCACCGCGGCGCGCACCCCAAGCTGGGTGATCCGCACCACGCGCCCGTCCACCATCAGAATGTCCTCGGGTTTGATGGCGCGTTCGAGGAGCAGGCTCACCCCGGCCACGAAGTTCTGGGCCACCGCCTGCATGGCGATGCCGACGCCGACGGCGAGGAAGGCGCCGGCCGCGAACAACGCCGCCAGATCGATGCCCAGATTCTCGATCGCGATCGCCAGCCCGACGACCAGCACGACGTACTGCACGAGCCGCGCGATCACGCGCGCCGTGCCGCGGTCCACCTTCGGCGTCTTCGCCAGCGTGCGCTGCGTGGCGATCTTGGCGAGCCGCGACAGCACGATCGCCGCCACGAACATCAGGAGGAAGACGATCAGTCCCGAGAGTTCGACGGACTGCCCGTGCAGGCTGAACAGGGTGTGATGGAGAATGCCGGCCGGATGGGCGGTCAGGGAGTCCTGAATCATGGCCCCAGTCTGCGCTCCCGGGAGGCGGGGCGCAAGAAAGCCTGCGCCGGATCGCGCCGCTCAACCGGTCCGGAGTGCCTGCGTGGGATCGACGCGCGCCGCCCGCCGGGCGGGCACCCACGACGCCGCCACCGCCGCGCCGCCGAGCAGGACGGCGATCCCGGTGTAGGTGAGCGGATCGGTGGGCGCAACGCCGAACAACAGCGCGCCGAGCACCCGCGAGAGGGCGAGCGCCGCGACGAGACCCAACGCCAGCCCGCCGATGGTGAGCGCCAACCCCTCGCCCACGACCATCCGCTGCACCGCGCCGCCGTCGGCCCCCAGCGCCAGGCGAATGCCGATCTCGCGCCGGCGCTGCGCCACGCCGAACGCGATCACGCCGTACACACCGATCGTCGCGAGGGCGAGGGCCGCCGCCCCGAACAGCACCAACAGCACGGCGCTGAACCGCGACTGCGCCGACGCCGCCGCCACCCGCGCGCCCATGGTCTGCACGTCGTAGGCCGGCGAATCGGGAACCAGATCGCGCAGCATGCGTCGCGCGCTGCCGGCCAGGGCGGCCGGATCGCCGGCCGTCCGCACGAAGATCATCATCCATCCCCGCGGGGACTGGTTGTACGACATGTACGCCTCCGGAGCCGGCAACGAATCGATGGTACCGTACCGCACGTCGCCGACCACACCGACCACCGTCGCCCCATCCCCGAACCCGCCCTGCCAGATCCCCGCCCGCCGGCCGATCGGGTTCTCGCCCGGCCAGTAGCGGCGCGCCGCCGCCTCGTTGATCAGAATGACCTTCGGCGTCCCCAGCCGGTCGGCGTCCGTGAGCAACCGGCCGCGCCGGAGCGGCACGCGGAGCGTGGCGAACCAGGCCGGCGACACCACGTGAACACCGATGTCCCCGTGCGCGTTCTTCCGGTTCGCCTCGTCGGGAAAGGTGATCTGCGTGTCGTTGCACCCGCCGTTGAGCGGCGGACAATCGGCGAGCGCCACCGACGTCACCCCCGGAAGCCCGGCAAGGCGCGTGGCCAGTGTGCCGTAGAAGCCGGGGAGCGAATCGCGCGGCGTCTGGCCCGGCGGCAGGGTGAGACGCAGGGTGAGCAGGTGGCCGGCGTCGAAGCCGGGATCGACGGCGACGAGGTTGGCGAGACTGCGCAGCATCAGCCCCGAACCCACGAGCAGCACCGTGGCCAGGGCCACCTCGCCGACCACGAGCGCGCGACGCATCCCGAATCCCGCATGGGCGTGGCCCGCGCGGCGACTCGCGGGGCCCCCGCCCTTCAACGCGTCCGCAACCGACGGCCGCGTGGATTGCAGCGCCGGCACGAGCCCGAACGCCACCCCCACCAGTACCGAGACGACGGCGGTGAAGGCGAGCGCCGCGCCGTCCAGCCCGATGTCGGAGAAGCCGACCGCCCCCAGCCCGAGGAGACCCTGCGCCTGCAGCGTCGTCGCCGGATTCACCGACGCCAGCACCCGGGTGCCCCACCAGGCGACGAGCAGACCGCCGGCGCCTCCGGCCACGCCGAGCATCGTGCTCTCGGTGAGCAGCAGCCGGACGAGCCGGGCGCGCCCCGCGCCCAGCGCCAGCCGGATCGCAATCTCCCGGCGTCGCGCCGCCGCCCGGCCGATCAGCAGATTCGCCAGGTTGGCGCAGGCGATGAGCAGTACGAAACCCACCGCGCCGAAGAGCACGAACAGCGACCGGCGCATGGCCGGGGCGGCCCGCGTGGCGTCCAGGGAACGCGCCGCCGCGCCCCAGGCACCGCCCCCACCCGCGGACTCTGACATCGGCCAGGCACGATAGACTCCGGCCCCGAGCGCCCGCACCGCCTGCTTCGCCTGGGCCACCGTCACCCCCGGCGCCAGCCGGCCGACCAGCGAGAACTCCAACGACCACGCCTGCGCGAGATCGTCGGCGTCGCGCGTTCCGATCGGAATCCAGAACACGGCGCGCCCGGAGAGTCCCCGGAATCCCGCCGGCAGCACCCCCACGATCTCGAACGGCTGGCGGTCGATGTCCATGGTGCGACCGACGACGTTCGGGTCGGCGTTGAACCGGCGCTTCCACAGCACATCGCTGATCAGCACGTGCCGCGGCGCGCCCGCGTGGTCCGCTTCGGCCCCGAACTCACGCCCGCGCTGTGCCGGAACGCCGAGCGCACGCAGATAGCCCGAGCTGATCCACTCTCCCACCGCCCGCTCGGCGTCGTGCCCGGTGATGTTGAAGGTGTAGTCGGAGTAGAGCCCCTCGTTCGCGAACACCGTCTGCGCCGCATCGAACGTCCGGAACTTCGGGAACGACCACGGCATGGCGTCGCTGCCTGGCCGGTTGGCCGAGCGCGGCGAAACCAGTGTCACGTCCATCAGCCGATCGGGACGCGGAAACGGCAGCGGCCGGAGCAACAGCGCGTCAACGGCGCTGAAGATCGCCGTGTTGGCGCCGATGCCGACGGCGAGCGTCAGCACGGCGACGATCGTGAATCCCGGTCGCGCGATCAGCCCCCGCGCCGCGAACCGCACGTCCTGCCGTAGATCGTCCACCCAGTCGCGTACCCGCATGCGTCGTTCCCTCCGGATTGCCGAGTGGTGGAGGCGATCGCGCGCCTCCTCGAGGCCCGTCCCCAACCGGCGGACGGCTTCGGCGCGCGCCGCCTCGGGGCTCATCCCCCGCGCGACGAGATGCTCCACGCGCGCGTCGAGAAAGAACCGCAACTCGTCGTCCACCTGCTCGCACACCACGTCGGGACGGCGCAGCGCGAGACGGAACAGACGCCGCACGCCCCGTCTGATTTCGCCGGACACGCGCCGTGCCTCAGGCACGCCCGTCGGCGAGGATCGCCGTCACGGTCTCGGCATACCGGGCGATGCGCGCGCCCTCGGTGCGGAGATGGGTCCGGCCGCGCGCCGTGACGCGGTAGTAGCGCGCCCGCCGGTTGTTCTCCGTCACCCCCCAGTCGGCGGCGATCAGGCCGCGCTCCTCCATGCGGTGCAGCGCCTGGAACAGCGCGCCGTCCTCGACGGCCAGCGTGCCGTCGGAGCGATCGTCGAGCCAGCAGGCGATTTCGAAGGCGTGCATGGCGCTCCAACTGAGCGCCTTGAGCACGAGAATGTCGAGGGTGCCTTTGAGCAGCGTCACGGGGACCGAACCTCCGGGTTCTTCCCCTTAGACTCTAGGGAGAGCAGGAGGGTTGCCTCCCGTTCCCAACGGGGCCGGCTCAGGTCACCGGCGGCACCCGGTCGTCCGGCGGGACGAAGTTCGAAAGGAACACCCGCTCGTCGGCGGTCAGGCTCTCGATTCCCTGCGCGCTGATCTTGTCGAGGATGCGGTTGACCTCCTCGCGATTCAGCTCGTGGATCGTGGACGGGTCGACCTTGTGCCAGTTGAGCACCCGCGTCGCCACCTGTTTGCGCGGCGCCGTCGCCTTGGCGCGGAACCGCGTGGCGCCATGGCGCCGGTCGAGCCAGAGCAAATACAGGAAGGCGCCGGCGATGCCACCCAGGTGCGCGAAGTCGGCCACGCCGCTCGTGGATCCGTTCATGCCGCTCCACATCGAATAGCCGACGGTGAGCGCAATGAGCAGGAACGCGGGAATGGGAATCACGCCCCAGATGTAGATCAGTTCACGCGGCCAGTACTTGGCGAACGCGGTCTCGACCCCGAACACCGCCGCCGACGCCCCGATAATGGCGGAGTACGGCGTGAGGAAGAACGACAGGACGGCGCCGGAGATGCCGGCGATGAAGTACAGGGTGATGAACCGGTTCGACCCCAGCCGCGCCTCGACCCGCGGCCCGAAGAAGAACAGCACGATCATGTTGAACAGAATGTGCAGCAACGACCGCGGATCGTGGAGGAACATGTACGTCACCACGGTCCAGGGCCGTGAGAACACCAGCGCCGGGATGAACGCGAAGAGCCCCGTAAACGGCTGGACGGCCAGCTGGACGAAGTAGACGAGCACGTTGGCGGCGATGAGCCGCTTGACCCATGGGGTCACAGCAATTCCTCCACGTACGGGGTGACAGGATCCTTCCGAAGATAACCCGCCCCTTCCGTGAGTGCCCGCGCGCCCGACGCGACGGGGTTCCGGTTCCACGCCATCCTTGTATTCGTTAGTGGTATGCGTGCCATGCTGTTGTGGCGGCCCGCGCCGCTCGCCGACCGACCGCTGGCCCTCGAGGCCGCCGACGTGGCCGCCCCCACGCCCGCCGCGCGCGAGTTGCTGGTGCGCGTGTCGGTGTGCGGGGTGTGCCGCACCGACCTGGACGTCGCCGAAGGCCGTCTCGCCGCCCCCGCGTACCCGGTCATTCCGGGACACCAGGTGGTGGGACGCGTCGCCGGCCTCGGTGCCGGCGCCACCGGCTTTCGTGAGGGCGACCGCGTGGGCGTCGCGTGGATTCACTCGGCGTGCGGCCGCTGCCGCTGGTGCCGGTCGGGCGCCGAGAACCTGTGCCCGCAGTTCCAGTCCACGGGATGCGACACGAACGGAGGATACGCCGAGTACCTCGTGGTGCCGGCGGCGTATGCGTATCCGATTCCCGACGGTCTGGGCGACGCCGCCGTGGCCCCGCTGCTCTGTGCCGGCGCCATCGGCTGGCGGTCGTTGCGCCTCACCAACCTCACCGACGGCGAACCGCTGGGACTCACCGGCTTCGGCGCCTCGGCGCACCTGATGCTGCAGACGGCGCGCCACCGGTTCCCGCACTCGCCCGTGTTCGTGTTCGCGCGCAGCGCCGGCGAGCGCGACTTCGCGCGAGAGCTCGGCGCCTCGTGGACCGGCGACACCACCGACGAGCCGCCGGAGCCGCTGGCCGCCATCGTCGATACGACACCGGCCTGGAAGCCGGTGGTCGAGGCGCTGGCCCGGCTCGCTCCCGGCGGCCGGCTCGTGATCAACGCCATTCGCAAGGAGAGCGCCGACCAGCACGAGTTGCTGCGGCTCGACTACCCCAGCCACTTGTGGCGCGAACGCGAGGTGAAGAGTGTGGCAAACGTCACCCGCGCCGATGTGCGCGAGTTCCTCTCGGCCGCCGCCGAGATGGAGCTCCGGCCCACCGTGACCGAGGTGCCGCTCTCGGAGGCCAATGCGGCCCTGGCCTGGCTCCGGTCGGGCGAAGCGATCCGCGGCGCCCGCGTGCTTCGCGTGGCCGACGGGGCGTAGCGGGTCCCGCCACCGCCCGGCGGTAAAGTCCCGTCCTGTAGGGTCGATACTGAGCACTCGAAACGGTCTCTTCCGACCGGGCACCCGCATGCCCGCCGGGCTCCTCCAGCGCGTCACCTTCAGGGCTCCTCACATGAACTGGTTCCGCAATCAACGGCTGGCCGTCAAGCTCAGTCTCTCCTTCGGTGCCGTCGGCCTGTCGGCGGTGCTGCTCATCGGCGTGCTGGCCGTCCAGCTTCAGCGCGTCGACGCCGGGTATTCCAGCCTGCTGCGGGTCGAAGCGACCAACGAGGTCCGGGCCCGCGACCTGCAGGTGCGGTTCAAGATGCAGGTGCAGGAGCTCAAGGACCTGTTCATCCGCGGCCGCAACGCCGACGACCGCGCGCACTACTCGGCCGCCTTCCTCACCCGGGAAGCGGCCGTGCGCACACTCGGCGATTCGCTCATCCAGTTGACCGCGGACACGGTGGCCCAGGGACTCGTGAAGCGGTTTCTCGACGCCCACGCCTCGCTCGGCGACCGGTACCACGCCGCCATCGCGGCGTTCACCCGGGACCCGCGCCACGATGCCCATCCGGTGGATGCGTCGATTCGCGGCGTCGACCGTCCGCCCACGAGCCTCCTCGACACCGTGGTCGCCCGCTACGACGAGGATCTCCAGACGCAGCGCGCGGGCCTCTCCGCCCAGACCACCCACACGCGCAACCTCATTTTCGGCGTCGTGGTGTTGTTCGTGCTCGCCTCGTTGGCCGGCGTGACCTTCCTCATCCGCCTCATCACCCGTCCCATCGTGGGCGCCACGACGAGCGTGTCGGCGCTGCGTGACGGTCCGATCGCGGCGCTCCAGCAGCTCGCCAATGGACTCGCCGCCGGCGCGCTCGAGGCCGTGGAGATCCCCGCGCTGTCGGCCCTTGCCGCCGACACCGACGACGAGGTGGGGCAGCTCGGCACCGCCGTGAACGCCATCGTCGCCGACACGGCGCGCAGCGCCGCCTCGGTGGTGCGCGCGCAGACGGTGATCGGCGACGTACTCGCGTCGCTCGAGTCGATGATCGACGCCGCCAAGCGCGGAGAGCTCTCACATCGCGCCGACGGCGCGGCCTTCGACGGCGCGTACCGGCGCCTGGTCGAGGGCCTGAACAGCACCGTCGAGGCGATGAGCCGCCCACTGGGCGAGGTACGGCAGGTGATGGGCAGTGTCGCCAGCCGCGATCTGCGCACGAAGATGAGCACCGACTACGCCGGCGAGTACCGCGAGCTGGCCGATTCCGTGAATCGCGCGATCGCCGATCTGGGCGAAGCCCTGCGGCAGAGCCAGCTCGCGGCCCAGCAGGTCTCGGCCGCCAGCGGGCAGATCGCGGCCAGCAGCCAGAACCTCGCGCAGAGTTCGTCGGAACAGGCCGCGGGCATCGAGGAGGTGTCGAGCCGGCTGGTCGAGGTGTCGTCGGAAGCGTCCGCCACGGCGGCGCGCGCGGCCGAGGGCCGCACGATTGCGCACGGCGCGCTCGAACGCACGACCGCCGGCACGCAGACGATGGGCGCCCTGAGCGAGGCGATCGCCGCCATCAAGCAGTCCAGCGACGAGACGGCCCGCATCGTGAAGACGATCGACGAGATCGCGTTCCAGACGAACCTCCTCGCCCTGAACGCGGCCGTCGAAGCCGCCCGGGCCGGCGAGACCGGCCGTGGCTTCTCGGTGGTCGCCGACGAGGTGCGGAACCTCGCCATCCGCAGCGCCGAGGCCGCCAAGCAGACGGCGGCGCTGATCGAAGCCGCCGTGGCCAAGGCCAACACCGGCGTCTCGCTGAACGCGGCGGCCACCGAGCAGCTGTCGGCCATCCGCGGCGAGGTGGAGCGGATGGAAGTCGTGGTCAGCGACATCTCGCAGAACGCCACGCGGCAGGCCGAGGACGTCCGGCAGGTGGAAGGCGCCATCGGCACCATCACCGGCACCACGCAGGCGGTCGCGGCGGCGGCCGAGGAGTCGTCCAGCGCGTCGGAAGAGCTGGCCGCCCAGGCGACGATGCTCACCGAACTGGTGGCGGGGTTCCGCGTCGCCGACCGCGTGGCCACGGCCGGCACGCTCGACGGCGACGACGAGTTCGATGCCCCACGGCACGGACGCCAGCCCACGGCACGTCCGGCATGGGCGGGGCGCGCCGGCCGCGCCGGGTAACCCGGCGCCCTACTCGGCCAGGTTGGGCGCCTCGAACCGGTCGTAGCCCTTGAGGCGATAGACCGCCACCGAGATCATCCAACTGGCCACGAACACGCCGATGATGAGGTAGCCGAGGGTCCCGAAGTTGCCGTTCAGCCGGGCCACGGCGTCCCAGAACCAGCCGTGGAAGTTCCACCGGGCGCCGATGAGGCCGAGGGCCTCGATGCCGCCCACGAGCAGGGCGACGAGCACCGATACGAACGTGATCGTCATGTTGTAATACAGCTTGCGGATGGGCCGCGCGAACGCCCATCCGTAGGCGCCAAGCATGAGGACGCTGTCGGTCGTGTCGACGATCGACATGCCGGCCGTGAACAGCGCCGGAAACACGAGAATCGTCCAGATCGACATCCCCTTGGCGGCGCCGGCCGCCGAGATCCCGAGCAGGCCGATTTCGGTGGCCGTGTCGAAGCCGAGGCCGAACAGCAGCCCGAGCGGGTACATGTGCCAGCTCTCGCGGATCATGCCGAACAGCGGACGGAAGATGCGGGCCAGGAAGCCGCTGCCCGCCATCAGCGCGTTCAGGTCCTCCTCGACGTACTCGCCGCCGCGACGCACGCGGTGAAAGGTGCGATACACGGTGACGAGGATGAACAGGTTCATGATCGCGATCACGAGCAGGAACAGCGCCGACACGATCGTGCCGATCATCCCACCCAGATGCCGGAACGATTCGAGCCGCGTGCTCAGGGCCATCGCCGTGGCGGCGATCGCGATCGACGCCAGCACGACCACCGTGGAATGGCCGAGCGAGAAGAAGAAGCCGATGCCGAGGGGGCGCCGCCCCTCCTGCATCAGCTTGCGGGTCACGTTGTCGATGGCCGCGATGTGGTCGGCGTCGATGGCGTGGCGCAGTCCCAGCCCGTACGCCAGCAGCGCCGTGCCGAGCAGCAGCGGGTAGTCGCGGAACGCCACCAGCGCCCAGGCCCAGGCGCCCAGATTGGCGGCGACGAGCAGCGCGTAGAGCCCCACCATGCGCGTGCGCAGGGTGCGCGGAGCGGAACGAAGCCTCGACAGCGGATCGGTCATGGCGGGCCGGCTACCGGGCCGGCGGCAGGGTGATCAGCGGATCGCGGGTGAGCGTCGAATAGAATGTGGGCGCCGGTGCCGTGCACCATCAGGCGTTTCCCCTTCAAGCCGTCAGCAAAATCGGTACGGGAGGCCCACTTCAGGCTGGCCGGGAAACTAGACGGCGCCGGCGCCCCGGGCCACCCGCCGCGCCCGCGCCCCTGTCGCACCCGCGGTCCGCCGTGCATGTTGGACGCGCTCGTGCGGCTCGCGGTGCCTCCGCCGCGCTGCGCCGCCGTCGATCCCTTTCAACCGTCCATGGCCATGTCTCTCCGCATCGCTCGCTTGCTCGCGGTGGCCTGCGTGGCGGGTTGCGCCGGCTCCACGACCCCGGCCCCCTCGCCGACGCCCGCCCCGACCCCCGCCCCGTCCGGTCCACCCGCCGCCAATCAGCCGCCCACCGCCGCCGTCTCCGGACGGGGAGGACGTGGCGGTGGTGGAGGCCGCGGAGCGGCCGCCGAAGCGGGCGCCCCCCGTCCCTACCGCCAGGTGATCCCTGAGAGTGCCAGCACGCACCGCGGCCTCTTCATCACCCACCGCGTGGGAGACAAGCTCTACTTCGAGATCCCGACGCACGAGTACGGCAGGGACATGCTGATCGTCGGCCGGTACGATCGCGCGGCGGCGCCCGAGCCGCAGGGTCGCAGCGGCGGCGGCGGGTTCGGCGACTACGGCGGTGACGAGTTCATGGAGCGGACGCTGCGCTGGGATCGCGTGGGCGACCGCATCGCGCTCCGCAGCCCGACCTTCAACATCACCGCCGACAGCACGCTGTCGGTCTGGAATTCGGTGCAGTCCACGAACTTCGCGCCGATCATCATGATGTTCCCCATCGAGTCCTACGGGCCCGACAGCGCACCGGTGATCGACGTGACCCGCCTGTTCACCACCCACGTGCCCGAGATCGAAGCGATCAGCGGCAACATCGACGCCACCCGCTCCTACATCGAGCATGTGGCGGCGTTCCCGGAGAACGTGGAGATCCAGGCCGCGCAGACCGGCACGCCGTCGGCGAACGGTGGCCGCGGAGCGGCCGGGGGCGGCGGCGGGGGACGCGGCGCGCAGATGGCGCAGAGCGTGCTCGCCCACTGGAGCATGATCAAGCTGCCGGAAAATCCGATGCCGATCCGCTATTCCGACCAGCGGATGGGCTTCTTCAGCGTCCGGACCGTGGACTTCGGCAGCAGCAAGCAGGTCGCGGTGCCGCGCCAGTACATCACGCGCTGGCGTCTGGAGTGTTCCGACCGCATGGACGGCAACCTCTGCTACCCCAAGCAGCCGATCGTCTACTACGTGGACCCCGGCACGCCCGACAAGTGGAAGCCGTGGATCAAGAAGGCCATCGAGAGCTGGCAGCCGGCCTTTGAGGCGGCGGGGTTCAAGGACGGGATCGTGGCCCGGGACGTACCGACCAACGACCCCAACTGGTCGATGGAGGACGTCCGCCACACGGTGATCCGCTGGCTCCCCTCCACCGTCGAGAACTCGGTGGGACCGCACGTCAGCGATCCCCGCACGGGTGAGATCCTCAACGGGTCGCCGCGCATCTTCCACAACCTCATCGAGCTGATGCAGTACTGGTACTTCTCGCAGGCCGCGCAGGTGGACCCGCGGGCGCGCCACCTGCCGATGCCCGATTCGTTGATGGGCCGGCTGCTGGAGTTCGGCGTCGCTCACGAAATCGGCCACACGCTGGGACTGCAGCACGACCAGATCGGCAGTTCCGAGTACCCGCCGGACAGCGTGCGCAGCCCGAGCTGGGCGGAGAAGATGGGCAGCAGCCCGAGCATCATGGACTACTCGCGCTTCAACTACGTGGCGCAGCCCGAGGACCACGTACCGCTCTGGACGATGGTGCCGCGCATCGGTCCGTGGGACAAGTACACGATCGGGTGGGGCTACCGGCCCATCCCCGGCGCCACGACGCCGGAGCAGGAGAAGCCGACGCTCGAGAAGTGGATCGCGGTGCAGGACACCGTGCCCTGGCTCCGCTTCTCGGTGAACAACGAGTTCGGGCAGTTCGGCACCCAGAGCGAGGCCGTCGGTGACGCCAACCCCGTGTGGGCCACCGGACTCGGCTTCAAGAACATCGCCCGCGTCATGCAGTACGTGGCCGGCGCGGCTACCGAGCCGATGGAAGACAACACGCTGCTCGGCGATCTCTACGACCGCGTGGTGGGCCAGTGGGCCACCGAGGCGTCGCATTCGACCAACGTGGTCGGCGGCGGCACCGTCTGGTACAAGTCGGGCAGCCAGCCCGGGCCCGTGTACACGCCGCTCAACCGCGCGCGCCAGATGGCGGCGGTGAAGTTCCTCAACGACAGCGTGTTCAGGACGCCGTCGTACCTCATCCGCCCCGAGATCGCGGCGCGCATCGAACCGACGGGTATGGTCGAGCGCATCGGCAACGCGCAGAACCGCGTCCTCAACTCGCTGCTCAACGACCAGCGCCTGGACCGGCTGCTCGAACTGCAGGCCAAGGCCGCCAATCCCGCCGATGCGTATCCGTTGCCCAACTTCCTGGACGACGTGCGCCGCGGCATCTGGAGCGAGCTCGGCGCGGCGCATCCGACGATCGACATCTATCGCCGGACGCTGCAGAACAACTACCTCACGCTCATCGACCGCAAGCTCAACCCGCCGCCCAGCACCGGTGCGGCGGGCGGTCGCGGCGGCGGCGGCGGGTTCGGCCGCACCGTGCAGCCCCTCTCCGATGAGGCCAAGGCCGAGCTGCGGGGCGAACTCACGGAACTGCAGGCCGCCATCCGGCAGGCGATTCCGAAGACGACGGACCGTGAGACCCGGTGGCACCTGCAGGGCGCACAGCACACGATCGACGACATCCTCAATCCGAAGAAGTAGCCGATCGGGATGGACGAACAGGCAAACGGGGCCGCGCGATCTGCGCGGCCCCGTTTGGCGTTACTGGGGAGAAGCGTTCCTCTTCATGCCCTCGGCAAGCCTGGTTTACCCTGGAGCCCGCCGGACGCCGAAACCATGCCGACCATCTGGTGGCTGGCTCCGATCATCCGCGTCCAGTGATCATGCCACAGCCGGTACCCGGCCCAGGCAATCACGCCGACGTCGAACAACAGAGTGGCAAGCAACAGCACGATGGGGACGAGCATTCCCGCCAGCACGACGATCAAGGCTACCGCGCCCATCTCATCCTCCCGCCAGCACGCGGAGCCACCGCGGTCGGAAACCCAGACCGTGTCGCTCGATCCGCCGGCAAAGTTCTGACGCCGAATGGCATGCGTCCGCCCTCAAGGTGCGGTCCGGCGGCCGCGATACCCAGAAAGGAAACCCTGAACCTTTTCCGGGTTTCCCCCTTGCGCGCCGTAGTGCGATTTCCCGCACCCGGGCAAACGCATGAAGTGCCGACGGGATTCAACTCCCGGGGCGGGAGGCCGATACTGGCTTCCGGGCCGGTTGACAGGGCGAGCCGGGGGGCGGTATCCTCCGGTCCACACCACGAAGCCTCACTCGCTGACGAATCCCATGATCCGCATCCGCCGCAATTCCGACAACCGGTACAATCGGCCCTCTGCCAAGGGGTCTGGATAGCGCGCACGCGGTGCACCCGATTCGCCAGCGCCTGCCAGATCCACCGGCAGGCGTTTTTCGTTTGGTCGCAGGTCAAGCCGTTCCGATGGGGCGTAGGTCAATTGGCAGACCGCCTGACTGTTAATCAGGAAGTTGCAGGTTCGAGTCCTGCCGCCCCAGTTGCTGTAGGTACGAAGGCCCGCAAGCAGGTGGACGCTTGTGGGTCTTTTGCGCAGGAGTGCGTGCGTCGCCCCTCCAATAGTCGCGCCAATAGTTCCGGCAGGAGCCCGCACCGCGGCAGCGCCGCCGTACGCGCGGCGCCGGTGCTTCCGAGGCATGAAGCTCGGCGGAGGGGGGGCTGCTCGCCGAGAACCCCGTTGGGTCGAAGCATGCCGGGGACGCCATGCGCATCGACCATCAGCCCAGCCGGCGGTTCGCCGCGCCGGAACGAGACCAAGCACTGCGCCCCTTCGCGGGTCAGCTCACGCCTGCGTCCGGAGTCCTGCTCGATCTCGAGTGGGACACCCGGCACCGCATCAGCGCGATTCTGGGGCTCCGCTGGGAACACAGCGCGCTGGACGCGACGCCGGCTGCGAACCACGGGGCGATTACGTAGTACCCCGGGGCTGTCGGCAACGAGAAGCGGCACAAACACACGGTCGAGATGAACAAAGCCGCGCACGCCGCGCTCACCAGGTGGCGTAAACACACGCAGGCCGTGCGTGGCTGGGTGTGCCGGTCGACCTGGAAACCACAGCAGCCCTCGTTCACAAGCGTCAGCCGCGACTGGCTCCGGGAAGCCGAGCGCCTCGCGGAGCTCCCGCACATGCCCCGAGGGGGCTGGCACACGTTCCGCCGCGGCTGGGCGACCGCCCGCAGGTACATTGCCTTGCAGGATGTGGCGAAGACCGAGGGATGGCGCAATTCCGCGACCACGCTCCAGTGCTACCAGCTCACCACGGCGGAGGACACGAAGGCCGCCGCTACCTTCGTGGCGTAGCACGGAGCGGCCGCCGGGCGACTTCGCCGGTTTGGGCTGACGGCTTGAGGTCGCCCGTTCCCTTGCTGCACCGGCCCAGGGATCGCAGTATTCGGCGTGATCGCGCCGCCCCGTGCCCATGGCTGACCAACCCGAGTCGCCACCCGGCTCTGTCCTCGTGTCGCTGGGGACTGCGCGCGTCTATGTTGGCGCGAGCGTGTTCGCCCAATATGCGGCGGAGTATCTCGCTGCCGCACAGGCCGTGCCGGTGAACCCGCGGCACTCGCCGGTGCCCTACTACCTGTACTGCCACGCGATCGAACTCGCGCTGAAGTGCTTCCTGCGGGCGCAACGGGTCCCGCTCGCCGAGATCAGGTCTCGGAAGAAGCTCGGCCATGACCTGGTGCGCCTCCACGAGCGGGCCGTCGGCCTCCAGCTTTCGCGCGTCTTGGTGTTGTCCGCCACGCAGCTGGCGACGCTGCACGCCGCCAACACGTACTACGCCGAGAAGGACTTCGAGTACATGCCGTTCGTCAAGACGATCACGGGACTCCAGGGACTGCCGCCGCTCGCCGACTTGCAGGAGCTCGCCGCAACGATCGTCGCACCCATGCAGCGCGTCGGGGTGGACGCGTCCCACACCACGGGGCCGCTGTTCCCGTGATGGCTGCACGCAAGTCATAGCGTTGCCCCCTAGCCCAAGACGGATGCCCCAGACGTCGGATCGCCGGTCATGGCAGACACCGCTAAAGTCCGCGTGGATCTGGATCAACCGCAGCCTTGGCCGAAGACTTACTGCGGTCTTCATGCTCTACCTGATGGCGGACTTGGGCTTCGCCGGCTGTTACTACCGCCTATACCTAAGAGATCAACACCGATTTCTGTTCGCGAGAGATATCGCGGGGACCCAGCATGCGGCCCGCCGCCTGTCGCTTACCGCCAAGCTCGCCCGTATCCAGGCGCAGAGCAACGCGCTCCAAGCCTTGCTCCGTGCCTTGCCTGCAAAGGACGCTGGGCTGGAATTCCGTACATGGCCGTCGCTCCCCTCCGCCGCCGCGTACGAGGAGTTGCGAGGGCCGACCGGGAGCGTACGGTTTGGCGATTCCCCGTTCTCGGACTGCCGCAAACGCGATCGTTTCCCCTGCCCACCATGGGGTACGGTTGCCATTCTGGACGAGCACGATTCCGTCCTCGCGACGATCGACGTGGACGTGGCGGCGCTTCCTCGCCCTACGTCAACTGCCACGGCGCGAGAGGCGGCAGCCGCGCTGCTGGCCCAGGTGCGTGAACGCATCCAACAACTCGCCGTGGAATTGGCTGATCCCGAAGCCCTCTATCAGAGCTCGTGGGGTTTCCTGGACTTCTTGTACTTCAGTACGATTACGCAGATGACCGTGGGCTACGGCGACATCGTACCGAATAGTGTGGCGGTCCGTGCGTTCGTGATGGTCCAGCTTGTGGTGAGCGGGGCATTGCTACTCATCGTGCTCAACCTCGGATTGAATCGCTCGTCGCGCAACACTCCTTCCTCGTGACAGAATCGTTTCCGCCCGACTTCCTAGCGCTCCCGGAGGCCACGCAGCGGCAGATCCTTCTGTCCCTTCGAGAGACGGTGCGGCTCGCTGCCGATCGCGCCGTCCCAATCATAGTTTCCGCGCCCCCTAGCGCGGGCGATCTTGGAGACCTCCGCTCGGCGAGCGGATCGTTCGTTAGAGTCGGCGCAACGACGTACCTCGCGACGGCCTGGCATGTTTGGGCCCACTTTCGGCAGCGCGTGGACGATGGGGATCATGTCATTTTGCAAGCCGGAAAGCTCTCCATTCCGTCCGACGGCGCCGGGCGCATTGAGGATCGGAGTCGCGACGTGGTCTTTTTCCCCGTGCCCACCAAGAGCGTAGAGCGCTCGGGAGAGGTCGTGTCCTCCGCTGCCCTCGGCTGGCCTCCGCCCAGCCCGAAGGTTGGCTCCTTCGTTCTGTTCTCGGGATATCCCGAATACCTCCGAGAGCGGGGCGCCGTAGACCACGTCGGTTTTGCCACCGTGACGTCGCTGATGCGGGTGACCGACACCAGCGATACGAGTCTGATCTGTCAGTTTGAGCGCGACACGTGGATCTGGGATGAGCGACATCCGCCTGCCCCGCCCGGCGCTGATCTTAGCGGTATGAGCGGGGGGCCGGTGTTCTCAACGGCGGGACTGGCTATGCCGCTCGTAGGCGTGATAAAGCGCTTCGGGGCTACTTGGGAAGTCCTCCATGTCGGGCTATTTGCTGGCATGCCTTGGCCGTCCCGCTGACGGCATGAGTCCAGCCTCCCCAATGGTGCGCAGTTGCCCCAGACTCTTGGCGCTTGAAAGAGTCTGTGGGGGCCCGCGACCGATGATCCTCTCTTACGCACAAGGATGACGCAAGGCCTGGTGCCTGACGGCACTTCAGGGCACAAGCATCAAGCCCCCCACCGCGTCCGGCGTAATCCTCGGGCACGAGTCCGGACTTGCATGGCCGGTCCAGGCTCCGTAGTTATGCGGACGAGTCCATCTTGGAGCGCTAATGCCCACAAAGATGGTGCCCGTGGTAATGGACCCGGCGGAGCCAAGCGCAGGCGCCAAGACGTACAACCTCCAGCCCGGCACTCCTCATCGCACCGGTGGTGGCGACTATGACTTCCTCTGCGTGAACTGCCAAGTGCCGGTACTCCATGACGTCCAGCAGGAGATTGCGCGGCACTATTCGGCGGCGTCCGCTCCAGGGCTGATCTTCGTGTGCTCGTGCGGCCAACCCAACGCGTTCCCGAATGCGTACCGAGCACCCATCACCTGATAGCGGGCGCCACACCTCCACTCTGCGGCCCCGTCGCGGGGCGCCGGAACCCTCCTCCCCGGATCTTCCATGACCGAAACGGAAATTGCCGCCCTGATCGGCGTAGGTGGCGCGGTGCTCGTGGCCATCACCAGCACCATCGCGCAGGTGCGCATCACACGGGCGGTCATCGCCGCAGATTTGGCTAAGCTCACGAAGCAGTTGCGGGGTGAACTTGAGAATACCCGGCGAGAAAAGCGGGAGGACAAGCTAGTGGACGCGCTTTCCGGCCTCCTCTTCGCGTCGGACCCCGAAAGCCCGAACGGCGGAGACTATGCGCGCGCCGTGGAACTGATCCATCGCGCACAGTTGCTTCTCATGCCCACCATTCCTGCGCATACACCGCTGAATAGCGCGATCAGTCGGCTAGGGAAGGATCTCCGCGCGTACAAGGCTCCCGACCAGCGGAACGATAGCACCGCAGCATTGGCCGCTCTGTACGCTGCACAATCCGATGTGATCGAGACCGCGCGCACTGTGATCCACACGACCACCTCGCCCGTCTAAGGGCATCGCTTCCCAGTGTATGCCCGGGGCCTCCTAATACTCTTGATGGGTGGCTGGCGGCGGGCATTCGCTTGCTCACCCACCGTTTCCGCGCAAGATTGACGGGCAAACGCGCCCCCGGCAGGCACTGCGCAACGTGCCTCCCCGCTGTCCGTCTGCCAACCGGCACCATGGACTCAATATCAGACCGCTTTGCGGCCATCCCGTGGCGCTACGCGCCCCACAACCTCACCACGCTCGTGGCGATCGAGCGGTGCATCGCCGCGAAGGCGCGCGTCGGCAAGTCCTTGACTTATTCCGACGTGGCCGACGGGATCGCGTTTAGCCTACCAACGCCGCGGGCGCCCATGCTCCGCATTGATGTGCGGCGCTGGCGCTCGCTAGACCGACTCGTCGTTGGCGAAATCCTGGCCTACGTGAGCATGCGGAGCTTTGCGCAGGGGAAGTTCTTCCCCAGTGCGGTCGTTGTCCGAAAGGGCAGGCAGCCGACGTCCGGCCCGGGGTTCCACAACCCAGTGTGCACACTTGGCCGTCTCCCCGGCAAGCGGGAGACACCGCGCGCAGTCCAGTCGTGGCGCGATCAGCTCGACCGGACTTGCGAGTGGTATACCCAGCACTAGCTGCTGTTAGGGAGGCCGTATGAAGCGCGGTGTGATTGCAGCCCCTGGCATCATTCGTCGCATCCCCGGCGGGCTTGTCGTGGACCGATCGCTCACCCCAGAAGACATTCGGTTCTACCTGCTTTATTGGCACCGTGTGGTCATCCCGAGCAATAACCTGGTGTACCTTGGCGTGCCCGACGAGAAGGAACTGATCGATTCTGGAGCGATTGAACGACCGCGAGTTCAGTACACCGGGAGGTTTCAGGGTGATGCCGTGGCCACAGCGATGTTGGCAGCCCAAGGGATCGTCGCGGGGCGCTTGGCATCCGACGAGTCCACAGATTGGGCGCTCCACCAGTTTGGCGGAGATGTGGTTGCGCTCGGTGAGTCCGCGACAGCGGATGCACTGAGAATTCGCCTCGCCTCGGCGCTGCCCGTGCCGCCGTCCACAATGCCAATTGCCGAGGTGCTTGAGTTTCGGGAGCGCCGCGCATCCCAGCTCGCCAGCCTCCACGATGCCCTAGACGAGCTTTATCGAGAGATCCTAGAAGCGCCGGATCGAAATCTGGCCTCAAGAAAGGCGCTTACGCGCCTCACAGCAGAGATCTCAGGCGTTATGGACGGTCGTCCGACGCGGAACGGGTGGCCGCGTTTCGACCTTACAACCGAATTCAGTCTTAGCCGCGCAGCTCGAGGGCTGCTAATGGGGATGGGCGTCGCAGTTCCCCTACACCTGCCCGCTGGTATCGCTGCCGTCGCTACGGGCATTCTTTCGGTAATCGACGTGAAGGCATGCCGCACAACGGTCGTCGGGAAGGACAGCGGCCGACTTGCATACTTGACATCCGCAAAGCGAGAGTCGCTGTTGAAGTAGCCACCGCGTCTCGACTGAGAGGCCGAAAAGTCGACGTGTCCCTGCGAAGCTCTTGGTGATTTGGGGCGATTGAAAGAGTTCGCATGCTCCCCGGAAGGCAGATCCACTTCGCACGCTTCGCCCTCCGGCAAACCACGCCCTCTGACACCGTATCAGGTGGAGAGGCATCGCGCTGGCTGACCCAATGTCGATGGGTCTCTGGCCTGAAATCGCCGGTCCGACGGGGTGCTCCTCCAGCAGGGGGAGGGCATTTCCGGTAGAAATAACCGAGTGGCGCCCGGTCTAGCCTGGGCGGGGATCGAATCACGCACAGAGCCGCGGGCTTCTACGTTCTCTAACGGAACCCAAACTCCCACGGAGCCTGGTTTCTGGACCTAGCTTGCCAGCGAAGACGACTCCTCCCAGAATACGCAGCCGGGGTGTTCTGCGTTTGAGTTTGACGCGGCTGCACCCCGTAAGCTGGTCGCATGATCCGTAGTTGGATGGCAGCAACCGTATCCGATGCGGTCAGCTATCAAGACCCTTTTGGGAGGCGAGCATGAGACCGGCAAAATGGGCGGCGGCGATTGGCATGGTAGCGGCAACAGCCTGCACCACCATGGTGCCACCCGCGCCGCCTCCGGCTCCGGTCGAGCGATTCATTCGAGCACCGTTCGACACGGTGTGGCAGCGTACGGTTGGGTTCTTTGCCGATTCACGTATTCCAATCCGCACCATCGACAAAGCGAGCGGCCTCATTGCCAGCACTGACTTCGAGCTATCATTCGATGACGCCGAAGCATGGGCGGACTGTGGCTCGACTTCGAGTGGGGAGCCGACCCTTAGCAGACTCAAGGCGATCAATAACATCCCTCGGATCCGGGCAGACTTCAACGTCGTTGTTCAATCATGGGCGGATTCTACCGGAGTTCGTGTCAACTTGGGTTTCACGGGCACCGCGAATTCGCCGGCCGGTGTGGTCCCGCTAACGTGTGTTACTAACGGACGGTTCGAAGAGGCACTGGTGAAGTCCATTTCGACGGGCGGCGCGAGATAGCTGCCGCGCTCGCGGCGGAGCGCCGCCCCGCTATCCCGACGCACTCTTGACCGACCTCTGCCATGTGCCGCGAATCCACGCTCCCCAAGCGACCCGATCCGAACGTCTTTGCTGCGCTTGCACACCTCAAGGCAACGTACGGGAGACTTCATGTAGACGCGTTGCGAAATACTGACGATGGCCACTGGATCAACGAGGCATTCGTCGTAAGGCTCTGGGCAGTACTTGAGGCGCACCACATCGTTGGCCAGCAAGCGCGGCCGATCGACCAGACGCTCCCGCGTGCAGGGCGGGTTGAGCTCTGCCGTCGTCTTCGAAACAAGATCGCCCACTCAACAGCCAACGTCGGCAGTGCCGACACTCGCCGGTTGGACCAGGCAATCCGAAAGGAGTTCCGTCTCGGCGCCCAGCAAACACGCCTGGCGAAGAAGTTCATTCTCTCGAAAGACACGGTTCTGCGACCGATGTTTGAGGCCTGCAACGAATACGCCACAGCACTGCTCACCAGCCAGGGTACGGCATGACTAGGCGCCGCTGCTAGTAGCGGGTAGCTGCGGAAGCGTCTGGCTGACCCGCCGTCGCGACAATCGCCCGCAATAGCAGGGACGCGTACGCCCGCCGATCTCGCGGGACCATGGCTACTTCGTCGGGCGCCTCGCCTGTTCCTGCTTCACCGCATCCGCGAGCGTCAGGAGGGCGGCGGCGTGGCTGCGCACGGCGGCCACGAGCTTCGCCCGCGCTTCGGGTTGGGGCTGTGCGGTGCCCTTCTGCCACGCCATCGCCGCACTCCGCCCGACCCCTGCCCATTCGCCCACTACCGCCAACGTAGGACGGAGAGTTTCCATCAGCGTCGGTAGGTGGTTCGCGACCTGGGGTTGCTTGGGCAGGACTGGCACGAGGTCGCCGGGCTCCCAGGCAAAACGATTTCGCTTGCTCATGCATGGTCTCCGGTCAGCAGACACGCGGCGGCCAGCCCCCAAACTCAACCTCTTCCAGCGCCTCGACCCACGCGCTTGCGGCGGGCAAATCCTCCCAGAGGAATTCCGCCGGAACCTGTGGGAACCCGGCCCTACTCCGCCCGCAACGCGCGCGCCGGATCGATCCGTGTGGCCCGGCGCGCCGGCAGGTACGCCGCCGCGAGGGCCACGCCCACCAGCAGGGCGCACGCCGACGCCAGAGCGACGGGATCGGTGGGGCTGACCTCGAACAGCAACGCCCCCAGAAAGCGCGACGCCGCCAGCACGCCCGCCACGCCGACGAGCGCGCCGACCAGCGTCACGCGAAGCGCCCGGGCCAGCACCTCGCGCCGCAGCTGCCCCGGCGTCGCCCCGAGCGCCAGGCGCACGCCCAGCTCCCGTGTGCGCTCCCGCACCATCGCCGCCATCACGCCGTAGAGACCGATGGCCGCCAGCACGAGCGCCGCCGCACCGAACGCCGAGAGCAGAAGCGCGCTGAGCGTGGCCTGCGCGTTCTGCGCGGCGATGATCTCCGGCACCGGCTGGGCCCGCCAGATGCGCACGTCGGGATCCGACGCCTGAATGGCGCGCTCGAGCCCCGGCACCACGGCGGCCACCTGCCCCCGCGTGCGGACGGCGAGCGTGCCCTGCCAGTACCACTGGTTGGCCGGCACGATGACCATCGGCGTGGCGGTGCGCAGCCGGCGGTAGTGCGGATCGGCCACCACGCCGACGACGGTGCGCCAGTTCGTGCCGCCGGCGAAGAAGTCGCCGCCGCTGCGCACCCGAATCCGTTTGCCGATCGGATCGCCGCCCGGCCACATCCGGCGCGCCACCGATTCGCTCACCACCACTTCCAGCGGCGCACCGGGATTGTCGGTGCCCGCAAACGCGCGCCCGCGCAGAATCGGCATCCGGAAGGTGCTAAAGTATTCCTCGTCGCCCGTGGCTTCGGCGGTCAGCGGAGTCGCGGCCGAGTCGGCGGGCGGCCGGCCCTCGACGTCGAACCGGGCCAGCCACACGTTGTCGCCGACGAAGGGCGGGAGCAGCACCGGCGTGATCGCCTCGACGCCGGGCACGGCGCGCATCGGCAGCCGGATGCGGTCCAGGAGCTGCCGGATCTTGGCTTCCGAATCGTAGCGCTCGTTGGCAAAGGGAAAGGTGAGCGTGAGAATCGAGACATGGTCGGGCACGAAACCGAGGTCGAGACGCTGGAGTCGTCCCACGGTTCTCGCCAACAGGCCGGCGCCGCTCAGCATCACCACGGCAAGCGCGATCTGCGAGGCCACCAGCGCCTGGCGGAGCCGGGCGCCGGACGACGCATCGCCGCCCGATCGGGCATCGAGGCGCAGCGACCCTGCCGGGTCTCGCCCGGCGGCCGCCAGCGCCGGCGCCACGCCGAACATCAGCGCGGCAACGAGAGTCACGCCGCACGCCACTCCCACCGGCGCCCCGGCCATTTGAATCACGTCCATGCGCGGGAGCTCCGCCGGCGCGAGCGCCACGAGGGCGCCGAGCAGCGAGTCGCCGACGAGCAGACCGAGGGCGCCGCCGCCGAGGGCGATGAGCACGCTCTCCACGCCGAGCTGCCGCACGACGTCTCCGAACCGCGCGCCGAGCGCCCGGCGCACTGCGAGCTCCCGGGCCCGCGTCGTCGCCCGCAGCAGAAGCAGGTTGCCGACGTTGACGCAGGCGATGAGCAGCAGCAGGCCCACCGCCGCCGTGAGCGCGAGCAGCGCCGGACGCACGTTGCCCAGCACCTCGCGCGTGAACGTCCGCGCGTCCACGCCCGTGATCGGCGCCTCCGGCTCGAGCTGCCGGATCGCGCCGAGAAACTCGGCGCGCGCGGTGGCGACCGTGGCCCCGGGAGCGAGGCGCGCCACGGCGATGATGCTCTCCGTGCCCAGTGGCGCGATCGGCACCCAGTAGTCGGCTCCCGCGGGGTAGTCCAGTCCGGCCGGCGCCACGCCGACGATGCGGTAGTGCCAACCAGACACCGGCGTCGTCAGGAGGTGCCCCAGCACCGCCGAGTCTCCCCCGAACTGCCGTTTCCAGGTGGCGTAGCTGATGACCATCACCGGCGCCGCGCCCGTCACGTCGTCCTCGGGGCGGAGCAGGCGGCCGAGCGCCGGACGGCTCCCGAGCACGGAGAAGAAGTTGCCCGACACCTGGGCCTGGTTCATCACCACGGAGCGATCGCCGTCCACGAGCGCGAACGCGTAGGCGCCCCAGTGCGCCACCGAGGCGACACCCGACATCGTCCGGCTCTCCGGCGCAAAGCGAAGCAGTTCGCTCCGCCCCACGTCGCGGGGCGCCGTCCCCTGCAGCCCCGACATCACGACGATGCGGTCCTGGTCGCGCACCGGCAGGCGCTGCACCAGCACCGACCGAAAGACGGCGAGCATCGCCGTCGCCATTCCGATTCCAAGGCCGAGCACCAGCACCGCGGTGATTACGAAGGTCGGTGTCCGCCGCAACCCGCGCAGCGCGACGCGGACATCGCGCGCCAGCCCATCGAGCAAACGTCGCATGGCCGTGCCTGCCACCTCCGGTTCGCGCCGGCCCGCCTACGGCCTGCCGCGCCCCTCGAACGTGATCGTCATCGCCGTGTAGCCGTCGGCGTCGCCGCCGCCGGCCGGGAATGTGACGTCTACCATCCGAGCCGCCCCATCGTTCCCGGCCCCCATCCGCACCGCGCCGCCATCCGTACTCTCGGCGCGCAGCCGCCGCGCCGCCAGACTGCTCGGCGCTTCAATACGAAACGCGTACGTCCGACCGGCCAGGCCCTCCAGCGAGACGACGAATCGATCGCCGTCTGGCGCCGTGCCGCGCGGCGAAGCCGCCACGTGTTGATCCAGCACCCGCGGCGCCCGCGAGCGCGCCCCGATCCCGGCGGGCATCGCGGGCGGAACGATCGTCCAGCCGCCGTCGTACGCCACCCGCAACTGCACGGAATCGCGCACCGTCGCCCGCACCGTGGCGTGCACGTCGCCCGGCGTCTGCTCCGCGCGAACCGCGGGACCCGCGACGCGTGACCCCGCCGGCAGCGCGGGCGAGAACACCACCTCCAGCGGCGCCCCGCTGCCCCGCGTGCGCCGGAGATCGAGCGTCACCGCGCCGGGGATGCGCCGCACGGTGAACGAGATCGCACCACCGCCCACCGGAACGTTGTCCACGGACACCGAATCCCACTGCGGCGGAAGGTGCGGCGCGATCGTCACCCGCCCGGCCGGCGCGTCGACGTCGAGGCCGAGCAGCCCCCGGATGAGCGGCGTGAGCACCATCGAGGTGGCGAAGAACTGCTGCGGCACCGCCGTGTCGAGTGGCTTGTAGAGACGGCCGGAGATGACCTCCGGGTTCCGGCCGCGAGCGTGATCGAAGGTGGTGCGGGCAATGGCGTCCAGCGCGAACCATCCCGCCGCCGCATGGTGGTAGCGGTACTCGGCCAGCGAGACGAATCCGGTGACGAAGGGCCACACCGCCCCGTTGTTGTAGTGCAGCGGATCGAACAGCGGGCTCGTCGCGCTCAGCGGCCGCGCGCCCCAGTCGGTCATGATCGCGCTGGAGGCCAGCCGCGTCGCCATCGCCGCCCCGCGCGTGCCGTCGAACACGTCGAACGCCATCGCCGTCGCCGGCCAGGCCGTGAGACTCGGGTTCACGGAGCCGTCCTGCAGCAGCGCGAACCCGTACTGTCCGAGCTGCGGCAGCCAGAGCTTCGACTCCATCGTCCGGGCGGCCAGCGTCCGGATCGCACGCGCGCTGTCCGCCAGCGCGCGATCGCCCATCGCCGTCGCCATCCGGGAGAACCGGTCGAGCGCCGCCACCCACACGCCGCTCATGTAGACGTCGGAGAGAATGCCGATCTGCAGGTCGCCGACCTCGAGCGCCCCGGCGCCGGCCGCCGGATTCTCCATCAGGCCGTCGCCGTTGGTATCGGTGCGCCGCGACCACTCGTACGCCCGCACGAGGTTGGGCCACAGCTCGCGCACCAGCGCCGTGTCCGCCGTCTGCCGCCAGTATTCCCCGAACGCCAGGATCCAGAACGGCGTCGTGTCGCCGTGGTAGTACGGGTACGGGTACGAGAACCAGTCCACGTGCCCCGCGCCCTGCGAGATCTCGTGCGTGATCTTCCCGTCGGCCCGTTGATAGCGGGCGAAGAAGCGCAGCACGCCGTCGCGCACGTGCGCCGTCTCCCCCACCCCGTCCATGGCGAACGAGTTGATCGCCCCGTCGCCGCCGAAGAACCAGCCGAAGCCAGGCCGGTCGCTGGCGCCTCCCGAGAGGCCGTAGCCCGCCACCATGCCGCACCCGAGATCGGGATTGCACACGTAGCCCTCGTCCAGATTCACCTTGGCGTACTCGACCGCCCGGTTGAGGAGCGTGTCCGGGGAGTGCAGGGCGAACATCGTGGTGCGAATCGAATCCTCGTGCGCCACGCGGCGCTTCCACTCCCGCTCGGCGGCGCCCGGCGCGATCAGACTCCGGTACATCGCGAGCGCGGAGTCGTGCGGCATCTCGCCGCCGGCGAGGACGATCGGGATGTAGGCCTCGTGGATGTCCACGTTGTGGCCGGGCGGCTCGCCCAGTCGCGGCGCCGTGTAGCGATCGGAATCGCTCCCCACACCCAGCACGAGCTGCGGCGGCGCCGCGGCCAGCATGTGCGCCGGCACGTCGGACGCCTGCGTGACGGCGGGCGACCCGAGAAACGCGTTCACGCCGCGCTTTCCCTCCGAGAACAGAAAGGCCCGTGCGTTCTGCTCCCAGATCAGGTACTGCCCGCCGAGTCCGGCCGGCCAGGCGTAGTGGATGTCGGGCGTGAATTCGGCGATGATATCGAGCGGCCGGATCGCGTCCACCTCGAGGAGGATGACCACGGCCGGCATGTCGAGCGGCACGAACACGTGTTCGCGCACCGTGAACTGCTCGTACGCGTAGGTGATCGTCACGCCCTCGGGCCGCTCCTCCATGGATTGCGCCACGTCGCGACCGGCGATCGGCTGCGTGTACTTCGGCACCCGGAACGACAGATGGAAGTCGTGCAGCCACTTGATGGGCCACGACCAGAGCTCGAGGTCGCCGTCTTCGGTGCCCATGGCGATCGCCCGCCGCCCCACGGCCGACAGGAACATGTCCGGCCGCACCGATCCCGCGGAGCGCCAGCGGCGACTCGCCGAGCGGGAACCAGGGGATCGTGTGTCGCGTGGTGTCGAACTGCGCGTTCGACACGGCGGCCGGCGCCCCCGGGGCGCGCGGCGGGGGCTGCTGGCTCCGGAGCGCGTGGGGCGCGACCGCGAGCACCGCTCCGGCGAGCAGCGGGGCGACATGGCGAAGGGCGGTGGACGAGCGGGCTCGAACGTAGGGCATCGCGGCCTGGGGTCACGGGAATGAGCGTGAATCTGCCCGCCCCGGCGCCGCGTGTCGAGGCGGGCCTCGAGCCGCCTCGCTCTCCGATGCAACACCCGCCCAGCGCGCCCTGCGAAGCTCGTGGCTCCGGGGAACGGCGGGTTCGGAGGAGCGGCGCTAGCTGCCCGTGCCCGTGGCGGCGCGCCCCGCGGCCGGCGCCGCGGAGTAGTACGCGTACACCACCGATCCGCCTTCGACCATCCGGATGATGCGCGGCGCGGCCTGCTCACTCAACGCGGGACATCCTTCGCTCCGCCCCAGCCGGCCCACCTGCGCAATCATCGCCGGGCTCACGTACCACGCGCCGTGCATCACGATGCCACGCTCCAACGCATGGTCGTTGACCCCGTCGTCCAACCCCACGAGCCGCAGCGAGAGGCCGTTCTTCCCGTCGTAGGTCTCGCCGGTGACGAAGGTGCCGAGGCTCGACTCGTAGCTGTTGTCGCGGTTGGAGAAGTGCCGCGCCAGGTCACCGCCGGTGCCGCGCCCGTGGGCGACGAACTCGCGCGCCAGCACGCGGCCGCGCGCCAGATCCAGCACCCAGAGGCGCTTCACGTGGCTCGGCAGCGAGTAATCGATGACCGTGAGCACGGCCCGGCGAGCGGCGCCGTCGGCGATGGCCCGCCGGTAGGCGGCCAACGCCGATTGCAGCACCGAGGGCCGGAGGCCGGCACGCTGCGCCGCCGTTCGCACCGCCGCCCGCGTTGCCGAATCGGGAACGGCCGCGAGCCCCGGGCCCGGACCGCCGGCGTGAGCCGCGGAGGCGGGAACGAGAAGGCACAGTGCAAGCACGACCGCCCGCAGGCGGATTGGCGCGTGGGTCAGGAGGAACCTCGGGTGCGAGTGGGGCGGACCTCACCCTATTACACCGGACGCGCCGAAGCAATCCCCGGCAACGGGAACGGGTGTACCCGTTCACCATCCGTTTGCCAAGTCGTCCCCGAGGCCGTAGATGTCGGGAACGAACCACACACTCCCGTCGGGCATCACGACGACGGTAACATACTCGACGATCACCGGGATCGGATCCGGCAACGCCACGCGGCGAAACGCGGGCCCCGCGAGGGCGGCGTCCACGCTGTCGGCGTTCCAGCCGTCGAGGCCGCGCGTGGCCCACACCGCGAGGTCGCGCGCCCGTTCCAGCCGGATACAGCCATGGCTCAGGTCGCGACGCGCCCACGCGAACACCGCCCGGTTCGGCGTGTCGTGCAGATACACGTTGCTGTCGTTCGGCATCGCGAACTTCACGCGCCCGAGCGGATTGTTCCCGCCGGGTCGCTGCCGCACCCAGAGGCGCCCCGACACGAGATCGGCAATCGCGGCCGCCGTCACGGTGTCGCCCACCATCTGGTCCACACCGTGCATCAACTCCATGTGCTGGCGCCGCAGATAGTTCGAGTCGCGCCGCAGCACGGGCACGATCTCCCGCAGCAGAATGCTGCGCGGCACGTTCCACGCGGGCTGGAAATCGAGATACTGGAGCTGCTCCTCCAGCGATGGAGTGGACAGCCGCCCCGCCTGCCCCACGATCACCTTCATGGCCAGCGCCGCCACCGTATCCGTCGGCCCGCCGTCGAACACGAACAGCGTGAACGCCGGCACGTTGACGATGATGAACGGGCCGGGATCCGGTACCGGCTCGTTCTCGATGCGGTGCATCGCGGTTTCGATCTGCGCCACGCGCACACCGAGCGGCGTCTGGAGTTCGGCCAGGGTGGCGGCCCCGATGATGCCGTCGGCCACGAGACCATGCCGGACCTGGAACCGGCGCACCGCGTCCACCAGCGCGACGTCGTATTGCGCGCCCGTGGCCGTGTCCGCCGGCGACTCCACATCGCCAAGCGCCGCCAGCCGTGCGTGCAGCAACGCTGCCGCGGCGAGCGAATCGCCGGGACGAACCGGCATCTGCTCAGGCGTCGGGAATTCCGGCACGGTGGCATCGGCGGCGAGAGCCCGATACCGGGCCAGGGCGTGCGCGAGGGCACGATAATCCGGACGCCGCGCGGCCAGCGAATCGAGAGCGACCGCCGGGGGCGCCGCCGGGGGCGCCGCCGGAAGCGGCCCCGGGGCACGCGGCCCCAGCGTTGCGCCGAAGGCGATACCGAGGGCGGCCGACCGCCGGAGGAGAGATGACCACATACTATATGGTAGTATCCCGGCGTTCGGCCCCCCGTGCTGTCGGGAAATCGCGCACGGCGTGTAGGCGGAATGCGGCGCTCCCATTGACAGGGCGCCGCGTTGGCGAAACGATCAGCATACTGGGCGCGACGGCAGGCTCATGCGATGCACGGCGTTCCCGACCCGAATGAGGATGCGGCCATGACGACGACCGGAAATCCCCGCCCGACCCGCCCGATGCGTCGGGTGCTCCTTGCCTTCGTGTACGCCGGGCTGCTCGCCTGTGCGGCGGACCGCGCCCCGCTCACCACCGACACCATCGGCACCAACCCGCCGCCGGACTCGTCGGGGGCCCACGACTGGATGCGCTTCGGCTGGGACGTCGCCGCCTCCAGCGCGCCCGACGCGTCGATGAGCGTTACCGCGGACAACGTCGCCTCGATGACGCGCCAGCAGGTGACCCTCGACGGCACAGTGGACGCGTCCGCGATCTACCTCCACGGCGTCCAGATCGGCGGCGCCACCCACGACGCCTTCTTCGTCACCACGACCTACGGCAAGACGATCGCCATCGACGCCGACAACGGGAACGTCCTGTGGGAGTACGTCCCCGCCAGCGCCTCGCAGCTCGCCGGATCCTCGCAGATCACCACCGCCACGCCCGTGGCCGACCCCGGCCGCGCGTACCTGTACGCGGCGTCGCCCGACGGATTCATCCAGAAGCTCGCCGTCGCCGACGGTCGAGTGGCCTGGCGCACCTCGATCACGCATCTGCCCACGCGCGAGAAGATCGCATCGGCGCTGAACTTCTTCGATGGACGCGTGATTGCCGTGACCGGCGGATACATCGGCGACGCCCCGCCCTACCAGGGACACGTGGCGATTCTCGACGGCGCCGCCGGCACGCTGCTGCACGTGTGGAACTCGCTGTGCAGCGGACAGTCGGGACTCATCGACCCGGCGTCGTGCCCGGAGAGCGACTCCGCGATCTGGGGGCGCGCCGGTGCCGTCATCGATTCGTCCACCGGCAACATCTACGTGGCCACCGGCAACGCCCTCTGGGACGGGCAGACCAACTGGGGCGACGCCGTGATCGAACTCGATCGCGACGCCACGCACATCCTCGGCAACTACACGCCGTCCAACACGGCGCAGCTGAACGCGGGCGACGTCGACCTGGGGTCCACGTCGCCGGCGCTGCTCGGCGGCGGCATCATCGCGCAGGGGGGCAAGGACGCGATCATCCGGCTCATCGACGCATCGCACATCGCCGGCACCACCCCGCACCAGGACAACGAACTGTCCCACGTGCCGACCCCGTCGGGGAACCGGCTGTTCACCGCGCCGGCCGTGTGGCACTCGGCGGGTGCCACCTGGCTCATTGCCGCCGACAACGGCGGCACCTCCGCCTGGACGCTGCAGGGGCAGCAACTCGCGCTGCAGTGGCACACCGGGTACGGCGGCACCAGTCCCGTGGTGGTGGACGGCATGGCGTTCGTGTACGATCCGCGCGGCGGGCTGCGCGTGTACGACGCGGCCACGGGTGGCCAGCTGGCCACGCTCGACTGCGGCGGCGGGCACTGGAACAGCCCGATCGTCGTCGACGGGCGGATCGCGCTTCCCGAGGGCGACGCGAACGCGCACCAGTCGAGCGGCGTGCTGAACATCTGGCGGCTGCCGTAGGGGGCGGACCGGCGGGACACCGCCTCCCCTTGACGCTCTAAGGGAGCAAACCCTATGCTTCCTTAGACTGTCCAAGGGACTGATGATGCCCAATAGCAACCTTCCCCTCCTGCAGGGCAGCCTCGACGGGCTCGTGCTCAAGACGCTGTCCTGGGAACCGATGCACGGATTCGGCATCGCCCGCTGGCTGCGCCGCGTGACCGACGATGCGCTGCACCTCGAGGAGGGCACCCTCTATCCGGCGCTCTACCGGATGGAGAATCGCGGATGGATTCGCGCCGACTGGCGCCTCACCGAGAACAACCGGCGGGCGAAGTACTATCAGCTCACGGCGGCCGGCCGCCGGCAGCTGGCGCGCGAGGCCGACCAGTGGCACCGCTTTGCCGACGCGATGGCCAAGGTGTTCGCCGCCACCGAACAGCCCGCCTAGGCATCGACGATGACGCCACGCGACCGCGATCCGTGGGCCAGGCCGCTGCGCGGCCGGCGTCTCTGGCGGTTCTGGCGCGCCGATCCGGTGGCCGATGCCGACGCCGAGATCGACTTCCACATCCAGTCGCAGATCGCCGAGTCGGTGGCGGCCGGCATGAGCCCCGAAGATGCACGCGCCGAGGCGATGCGCCGGTTCGGCGACGTCGGCGCGATCTCCGACACTCTCCACCGGCTGGGCACCCAGCGGGAGCGCACTGTGCGGTTCACCGAACGGCTCGACCGGATTCGCCAGGACATTCGCTTCGCGCTGCGGCAGTTCGCGCACCACCCGCTGTTCGCCGCCGCCGCGGTGCTCACGATGGCGCTCGGCATCGGCGCCAACACGGCGATTTTCAGTGTGACGTACAGCGTGCTGCTCCGCCCCCTGCCGTACGCCCACGGCGACCGGCTGCTCAACCTGAACGAGCGGAATGGCCCGGGGCCGATGAGCGTGACCTTCGGCAACTACGGGGTGTGGAAGGAACAGGCCACGGATTTCGAGTCCCTGGCGGGGATCTGGTACGGCAGCTTCACGCTCACCGGAGCGGGCACGCCCCAGCGCGTGTCGGCCTACCGCGTCACCGCCGACTACTGGAAGACGCTGTACATCCCGCCCGCCATCGGCGGGTACTTCAGCCCGGCGCAGGATCGGGTCGGCGCGCCCAACGTGGTCGTACTCTCGTACGCCTTCTGGCGCTCCACCTTCGGTGGCGATTCCAGCGTCCTGGGACGGTCGATCACCCTCGACGGCGAGCCCTACACCGTACTCGGCGTGGCGTCGCCGGATTACGCGATCTACGCGTCGGCTCCGGCCATCTGGGTGCCGCTGCGGATCACCGCGCGCCAACTGCAGGAACACGCGGATCATGAGTTGTCGGTCATCGGGCTCGTGCGCGCCGGCGTCGACACGGCGACGGCGGTGGCCCAGCTCACGCGCATCGAGATGGGGCTCGCGCACGACTATCCGCACTCGTACTTCGACGGCGGCATCATCGCCCGTCCGCTGCAGTCGAGCATCGTGGCGTCGTCGCGCAGCCTCATCTACATGCTGAGCGGAGCCGTCGGGCTGGTGCTGCTCATCGCCTGCGTGAACGTGGCCAACCTGCTGCTCGCCCGCGGGGCTTCGCGTCGCAAGGAGGTGGCCATTCGCGGTGCCCTCGGGGCCGGCCGCCGCCGGGTGGTCGGACAGCTCCTGGTGGAGAGTCTGATCCTCGCGATCGCCGGCGGCGCGCTGGGCGTCGCGGTGGCCACGCCGATCCTGCACTTTCTCGTGCGGTCGGGGCCGGCATCGATTCCCCGGCTGCAGGATGCGACCATCAACCTCCCGGTGCTCGCCTTCACCGTCGGGCTGTCGGTGGTCTGCGGCCTGGTGTTCGGGCTGGTGCCGGCGCTGCGCACGTCGAAGCTCGATCTGCAGCAAGCGCTGCGCGACGGCCACCGGGGATCCGGCGGCTCGGTACGCGATCGGCTGCGCGGCGGACTGGTGGTGGCGGAGATCGCGATTGCGCTCCTGCTGCTCGACGGCGCCGGACTGCTGGTGCGCAACGCGATTCAGGTGCAGCGCGTGAATCCCGGCTTCAACACCCACAACCTGATGCTGGCCGGCGTTTCATTGCCGCACGCGAGCTACCCCACGGACACGGCGGTCACGATCGCCATGAATCGCATCGCCGAGGCGGTGGGTGCGGCGCCCGGCGTCTCATCCGTCGCCATGGTGTCGCTGGCGCCGATCGCGGCGTCGGGGTGGGACTGTGTCCATTACCGCGACGCCGGAACCGGCCCATCCAGCGCGCTGGACGCCAACATCCGAATCGCCACGCCGAACTTCTTCCAGACCATGGGCATTCCGCTCCTGCGCGGCCGGACGTTCACCTCCGGCGACGTGGCCGGGGCGCCGCCGGTGGTCATGATCAACGCGAGCCTGGCCCGGGAACTGTACGGATCGGACGACCCCATCGGTCGCCGCCTCTCCGCCTGTACCGACCCCACGGACGGCACTCCGCACTGGCTCACCGTGGTCGGCGTGACCGCCGACATCCGGGCCGACGGCCTCGGGTCGCCGCCGCGCAACGAGGTCTACTACCCGTTCGCGCAGCGGCCGAACCCGAGCATGACCCTGCTGATCCGCACGGCCGTTCCGGTGGCCGCCGTCGTGCCTTCGGTGCGGCGCGCGATCGGCGGGATCGACCCCACCCTTCCCCTGGGCGCGACGCGCACCATGGATGAGGTGGTGTCGCGCTCGATGGCGTCGTCGCGGTTCAACATGACGCTCTTCCTGCTGCTCGGCCTCACCGGCCTCGCCCTCGCCGCGGTGGGCATCTACGGCGTGATCGCGTACTTCGTGGTGCAACGGTCCCACGAATTCGGCGTTCGCATGGCGCTCGGCGCCAGCGGTGACCGGGTGGTGGCGATGGTGCTCCGCCATGGATTGGCGCTGGCGCTGATCGGCGTCGGCATCGGCTCGATCGCCGCGTTCTGGGCCACCCAGCTGGTGCGCAACCAACTGGATGGCGTATCCGCTCGCGACCCCGTGACCTTCATCTCCGTCGCCGTGGTGCTCGTCGCGGTCACGGGGCTGGCCAGCTTCATTCCCGCCCGCCGGGCCACGCGCGTCGATCCGCTCACCGCGTTGCGCGAGGGGTAGCCCCGGCGAACTTCGGCCGCGGGACGTAGGTTCACGCCATGAGCCTCCGCCTCTCCTCCCCCGCCGGCCGGTGGACCGTCGCCGCCGCGGTGCTCGCGTCGGGCACCGTCTTTCTGGAGAGCACCGTGGTGTCGGTCGCGCTGCCCGCCATTGCGACCGACCTCCACTTCGGCCTCGCCGGCATGCAGTGGGTGATGAACGGCTATCTGCTCACGCTCGGCGCCCTGATGCTCACCGGCGGCGCGCTCGGCGACGTGGCGGGCTATCGGCGCGTGCTGATCGCGGGCCTCGCCATCTTCTCGCTCGGCTGCGCCGCCGCCGCGATGGCGCCGAATGCCGCCATCCTGCTCGGCGTTCGCGTGTTCCAGGGCGCGGCGGGGGCGCTCCTGGTGCCGAGCACGCTGGCGATGCTCAACGACGCGTTCGACGCAACCGATCGCGGCGCCGCCATCGGCCACTGGGCGGCGTGGTCGGGGATCTCGACGGCCATCGGCCCCCTCGCCGGTGGATGGATCGTGCAGACGCTGTCGTGGCGTTGGGTGTTCGGCCTGCCCGTTCCGCTGGCGCTGGCCGCGCTCTGGATCGCCGCCCGCCACGCGCCCCCGGACGGGTGCGAGGCGGCAGCGAGCATGCGACGGGCCGTCACTGGGCGGCCCGTGTGGATCTCGCCGGCGCCTGTCTGGTCACCGGTGGCCTCGCCGCGCTCACCTGGGCGCTGGTCGGCACCCCGGACCGCGGCGCGGGCAGCGGCCCGATGATCGCGGCGTGGGTGGCCGGCGCGGTGCTGCTGGCGGCGTTCGTGCTCCACGAAGCGCGGGCTCCGCACCCGATGCTGCCGCTGCGCATGTTCCGCTCCTGGCAGTTCACGGGCGCCAACCTCGTCACGCTCATCGTCTACACCGCACTTGGCGCGCTCTTCTTCCTGCTGATGATCGAACTGCAGCGGGTGCTGCACTATGGGCCGCTCGCCGCCGGCGCTTCGCTGCTGCCCATCAACGTGGCGATGCTCGCGCTGTCACCCGCCGCCGGTCGGCTGGGCAGCCGGATCGGCGCGCGGTGGCCGATCGCCGGCGGGGCGCTGCTCGTGGCCGCCGGGATGGCGCTGCTCGCGCGGGTGGGGAGCGGCGGTTCGTACGTGGCGACGGTACTGCCGGGCGTGCTGGTGTTCGGTGTCGGGCTCGCGGTGCTCGTGGGGCCGCTCACCTCGGCCGTGCTCTCGGGGGCGAGCGACGACCGTGCGGGGATTGCCTCGGCCGTGAACAACGCGGTATCGCGGCTGGCCGGGCTGCTCGCCGTCGCCGCACTTCCCCTGGCCTCGGGACTCGGCGCCGTTCGCGACGCCGACGGCGCCGCCTTCTCCCGGGGCTTCGCGCACGCGATGTGGATTTCGGCGGGCGCCTGCGCGGCCGCGGCCCTCACGGCGCTGGCCACGATTCGCGGCGGCGCTCGCGTTCCGCCGTCCACGCACCCGCATCCGCAGCACGGGTGTGTGGACTACCGCACGACGCCCTAGCCCGGCGCCGCGGCCGCCGGCCGCGCCGGCAGGCGCTCGAGCGCGGAGCGACTCCACCAGCCCAGATCGGCCGCCGCCGCGTACGTGCTCTCGAGGAACGCCTGCACCGCGGCGTCGGGATCGGCCGCCGTGCGCACCTGCTCGTACGGCAGCACCCACTCGTGCAGCGTGTCGTCGTAGCGGGCGCCCGTCGGATGCGCGGCGGCCCCGGGGTATCCGGGCGGCTCCGGGTAGGCGTAGGCGTAGAACGCCGGCTCGGCGATCGGTCCGCCGACATTGCCGGGCCACCACCCGGCGCTGCTGCACTCGTGGGAGTAGGCTTCCTGCATCACCCAGTCGGCGAGGTTGGGCACGCCCCCCGGGGGCGCCGGCGCCCGGCGGCCCGAGAACCGCGTGCAGGCCAGATCGAAGCTCCCCCAGAAGAAGTGGACGGGACTGGACTTGCCCACGAATCCGCCACGGAAGATCTGCAGCAGCCGGTCAGCCTGGGTGAGCGCGCGCCAGAAGCGGCGTACGGCGTCGGCGTCGTAGCTCGCGTGCGCCTCGTCCTCCGGGAAGGGAACGGCACCGGCGATCTCCACCGGCTGCGGCCAGATCCGCACCTCGATGCCGAGGCGCCGCAGCCCCCGCATGAACTCGTCGTAGAACGCGGCCACGGACCGCGGTTCCAGCGGCATGCTCCACGAGCCGCCTCCGTCCGTGTCCACCCGGAGCGCATGGTGCAGGAAGTCGAACTCGACCTCGAAGCCGCCGCGCTGGTAGGGAATGCGGGACGTCGTGAGGCCGTGCGCCGATACGTACAGCGGCACCTGCCACCAGTGATTCACATGGGGGGCGAGCGCGAGGCGCGTCTTGCCGACCACCTGTGTCCACAGGTGCAGCGTGTCGCGCGTTTCGTGCCAACCCGCCAGGGGAAGTGCCGGCCACTGCGTTCCTTCCTGGTCGTTCGTCGGCAACTCGTGCCGGCTGATTCGTCGGGTGGTGCGCATGTCGTACTCCGTTCGAGGCGTCCGCGCACCGGTGCGCGGGCAGTCAACTTACCGCATCCGGCGGCCGGTTGCCTACCACCATTCCGACCTATCGATTCAGCCAGTACGACATCTTGACGAGAAAGGTGTTGGCCGGGTGGAGCCTGAACAGCTGCCGGACGTCGCCGCCGAACCCGTCCGTACCCGGCGCCGGCGCGTATCCCTGCCGCCCCTCGTTCCAGACCACGAACAGTGTCGACCCGGGCCGGTACTCCCACCGGAATACGACGTTCGACTGGAGCTCCTTGAAGTTGAAACCCCCCGGGTCGCTCGTAACCGCCGGGTTGTCGTAGGGCGCGTACCGGTCGTCGTAGCGGGCGGCCCGGGGGGTCGGCGAGAGCTGGCGCACGTCGGCGTACGTGCCCTTGGATACGAAGGGCTGCGCGTATGCCTGGAGCGAGACGGTGGGCGTGAAGGTGTAGTTCAGCCGCATCGTCGCCGAGGTCGTGGTCTGATCCAGATGCGCGAAGGTGTAGTGCCGGGCGCCGAGCGTATCGGTGAAGTTGCCGTACCACTGATTGTCCGACACGTTGTGCGACCAGCTCAGCGAGAACGACGAACTGAACCGGCCCAGCACCTTGTAGCCGAGTTCGGGCGACACGCTCCACGACCAGTTCCGCCCGCCGTCGCCGCGGAAGAAGTTCGCGCTGACCGACGGGACGATCGCCCGCCGGTCGTCGGCGCTGATCGAGAGCCACGGCGAGAGGTACGGATCCTGGCGGATGGCGGGCCCCCCGCGGGCACTGCGGTCGTCGTACGTCGTGCCCAACTGGCCGAGCGTGGCGCCGAAGTTCCACGACCAGTTGCTGCGCGACGTGAGATGCACGTTGGTGTTGTACGCGGCTTCCAGCGGCAGCCCCGCCGTACTGAAATACTGCCACCAGTTGTTGTTCCACTGAAAGCGGTTGTACAGCGCGCGCTGGTGCCGGTCGAAGTAGCCCACCCAGGTGGCCCACGACTGCTGGTCGGCCCGCCGCAGGTAGCCCATGTCGTTGACCTCGAAGCCGGGTGAGCGGCGCAGGTACGCCGACTCGAACATCAGGTGCTGCCCGCCCACCTTGCCGAACTTGAATTCCTCGGCGTCGCCGCCGAGCACCGTCGCCGTGCTGTCGAACGGCAGCGACGCATCGGGGCGCTGGTAGTAGTGCACGGCGTCGGTCTGCAACAGCCCGATGGCGGACCGGCTCCCCTGCACGCGGCTCTGGTCCACGGAGCCGGAAATCTGGTAGTCGTTCCCCAGGAACCGATGGCGGAAGTCCAACCCGGCCGCGTACGCGCTCGACGGCAGGTACGGCGACGTCCATTGGTCGCTGCGCCGGTTGACGGCGGTGACCATGGCGCCGACGGTGCTGTTGCCGTTCCGGAAGTCCTGGGTGACGCGGGCGGCGGCGAAGTTGGTCGAGGGGTCGTACGTGGTATCGCCCGGGCTCGACGCACGCTCCGTGGTCGCGTCGAGCACGCCAAGGGTAAGCCCGCCCGGAAAGCGGCCGAGCAGTTTGGCGGCGCCGAGGATCGTCGTCGGCTGCTGCGGCACCGTATCGCCGTAGGCGCCCGCCAGTTCCGGCGTCCGCCCGATGCGCCGGCTGTAGTACAGTCCTTCGTTGCTGCAGTTGACCTCGCTGCAATTCACGTCGAACCGGAACAAGCCGCGGCCGGCCACGAAGAAGGGACGGCGCTCGTCGAAGAACGATTCGTACGCCGTGAGGTTGAGCACCGCCGGGTCGGCCTCCACCTGGCCGAAATCCGGATTGATCGTGGCGTCGAGCGTCAGATTCGACGCCACGCGATACTTCAGGTCGCCCCCGACGGTGAGGTTCGAACGTTCGGTGAAGGCGTTGTTCCGGATTACCGACGCGTTCTTGGTCACGAAGTAGGGCATCGCCTCCAGCCGGCGCGGCGTCTCGAGGTGCTGCAGGCCGCGCAGCGTCCCGAGCTGCGAGACCATGCCCGGCTTCGACTGATCGAGCATCGGCCAGCTCACCCGTTCCGAGTACCGGTAGATATCGCGGTCGATCGTGAATCCGAACGTGTTCGATTTCTCCGGCGTGTAGCGCATCTGCGAGAGCGGGATCCGGAACTCGGCCGTCCACCCCAGCGAGTCGACGCGCGTGGCCACGTCCCACACGGCGTCCCAGGCTCCATCCTCGGTGTTCCCGTCGTTGTACAGGGCCTGGTCGATCTTCACGCCCGCGGCGTTCACCCCGAATTCATACCCCGTGCGGCGGTCGTGGTACGAGTCGATGAACACCCAGATCATGTCGGACGGGGTGAACGTGTCGCGCCGTTCCAGGAGCTGGATGATGCTGTCGGGGTGCGGATCGTAGGCGCGGACGAAGACGTACAGGTTCGCCGCGTCGTACACCACCCGGGCCACCGTCCGGAAGCGCGGCGCCTTGCCCTGGGTCGGGTTCCACTCCCGGAATCCGGTGATCGGCGGCGCCTCCCGCCACGCCGCGTCGTCGTCGCGGCCGTCGATGACGGGCGCGTCGGAAGCGCGGAGCGCCACCGCCCCGCTGTCGGTGGGGAGCGGCACGGGGTACGAGACGGGCCGGCGCACCGACGGCCCCTGCGCCAGGCCCGTCGTGGGAAGTGCAACGATCAGAGCGAGGAACAGGAGTGCAACTGATTTCATGGTCGCGCCGCAGCTCGCGGAGAAGGGTCCAATGCATCAGGCGATGGCGATTGGACATGCTACGGCAACGTTTGGTTCGGGAGTTTCACGCCACGCGAAACGAGCCGGGTCGTCACACGGACGATCCGGCTCGCACGCGACGGTGCCGACTGGCGCCGGAACTGCCCTACGGCGTCAACACCACGACGGTGAATCCCATCGTGGGCCCATCGAGGAATACCACGGTCCGCGACTGGCCGGCCGGCACGTCGATCGGTCCCGACGAGTACAACGTGTCCTGCTGCACGGGTATCCCGCCGGCGTCGTACTGCGCGGTGGACATGTACACGGTCCAGGTGCCGGCGGTGCTCTCCATGTACGGCGACGCGTTGCCGTAGTCGAACGGGAACATCACGTCCACCGGCGCCGGGTGGTCGGGCTGGCTCCGGTAGAACAGTACGGAGGGGGCCGACACCGCAAAGTGCACGACGCGGAGCTTGCTCTTGCCCGCGGCCACCACGTGGCCCGTGTCCGTGAGCACCCAGGGGTCGACCACGTTGCCCGAGTCCACGGCGAACACGGTCACGGTGTCGCCGGCGGTCATGGCTAATCGAGGTGCTGGCCGGCGGACTGAAGACGTTCCCGGCGCTACGCAGCGCGACGGTCTGCGGACCTGGCGTTACGGCAATCACCGGACTGAGATGTCCGGAGCCGAGCGCGAGGACCTCCTCCTGGCCGCCCACCAGCACGTCGATCGCGCCGCCGCCGGGCCAGGTGTTGAGCACGCGGAGGTAAGCATGGGGGTCGGGCGCCACCGAGCCCGAGCCGCTGCACGCGGCGGTCCACACCCCAACGGCGAGCAACAAGCTGCTGAGCACCCGGTCGAATCGATTCCGCATCGTGACCTCCGTCTGGGATGGCCTGCCGCGCGCGAGCGGTTCCGTATCCGGCGCGCTCCCGCGTCAGCCTGAACGTTCGTCCAGACGCGCCGCCTTCGCAATCAGATAGTTCCGTTCCGGTTCGCTGGCGGTGCCGTCGGCCGCCGCCCGGAAGTGGCGCACGGCACGGTTCCGGTGCCTCGGCGAACGAGCCGCCCCTTGCCGCCCCGCCCTTCCTCCCCGCCCGTACGAGCTTCGCCTGATGTACCAATCCCCGCCGATGTGACGCCGCGCACAGACCCGCGCGACGCGGCGATCCGCCGCCCGGACACCCGCTCGCGCGCCCGTGACCGCTCCCCCCGCCACGGCGTCTGACTCGCGTATGCGATCGATCTTCGGCAGGCACCACGTCAGTCTGACCGTGAAGATCGTCGCGGCCGTCGTATCCGCGGTCACGGCGATCGTCACCATCTTCGAGTTCGGGCGCTCGTACGGGCTCATCGGTGCGCCGGCGCCGGAGGTCCTCACGGTGGGATCGTTGGGCGTCCGCTGGGTGGCGCTCGCCCCGGCCAACGACACCGCGACCGCGATCGGCGACACGCTCCGGTTCGCCGCCACCGTTTCCGACGGCAACGGAACGGCGCTGGTGGGCGCCACGATTCACTGGAGCAGCGACGATCCGTTCGTCGCGCAGCCCGTTGGCGGCGGGCCGCGTCGTCGCCCGGCACCCCGGCACCACGACCATCTCGGCCGAGGTGGGCGACCGCGTGGCCCGTGCCCAGCTCACGGTCCGCCAACGCGTGAGGAGTGTCGAGGTCAACGGCGACAGCGTGTTGGTGCTCGGCGAGGACGAGCACCGCGCCGCGCCGCTTCGCATTCGCGACGCCCGCCACTTCACGATCCCCCCGCGCCCCGCCGTCTGGCGCTCGCTCGACACGTCCGTCGTTACGGTGGACTCCAGTGGAACGATCATGGCCCGCGCCTACGGCGCAACGGAGCTGATGGCCGAGGTGGACGGCGTGGATGGCCGGGCGCCGGTGCGGGTGGTACCGGTGCCCGGCGCGTTCGAGATCGTCGCCGGCGATTCGCAGCGCGCACCCGGCCGGCGCCCTGCTGGCGCGCCCGATCGCGGTGCAGCTCCGGTCGCGGCATGGACAGCCGATGGCGGGCGACACGGTCCGATTCCGCGCCGCGGAGGGCGGCGGCCATGCCGATCCCGCCACCGCCGTCACCGACTCCCACGGGATCGCCCGCACGAGTTGGACGCTGGGCCCGGTTGCGGGTCGGCAGCGGCTGTTCGCCGTCCGCGTGGACATGGACAGCGTCGGTGCGGTTACCGCCGAGGCGGATCCGGTGCCGGCCAACACGCGCCTGCGGGTGGAGAACGCCGCACCCATCGGCCGCGTGGGCGAGACGGTGGCCGAGACGCTTCGGGTGGCGGCGAGCGACACGATCGGCCGTGCGTTCGCCGAGCTTCCCGTGTCCTGGCTGGCCAACGACGGCGGAACGGTCCAGCCGCTCGGTGACCGCACCGATTCGCTCGGCATCGCTCGCGCCCTCTGGACGCTGGGCCCGAAGGCGGGAGTGCAGCGGCTGCGATTCAGCGTCGGCAGCGGACGCGCAGTACCGGCGCTGGTGCTACGTGCGCACGCCGCGGCCGGCCCTCCCGCGCGTATGGCCGTCGTCGCCGGCGACCGGCAGACGGGCCGCGTGGGCGCGCCACTGGGCAAGCCCATTGCGCTGCGGGTGGTGGATGGCGCGGGCAACGGCGTACCGGGAATCGCGCTCACGCTCCACGCCAGCGGGGGAACGCTGGCGGACAGCGAGCTGACGAGCGACTCTGCCGGGCTCGCCCATGCGCGGTGGACGCTGCCGCGCGCCGCCGGCGCCCTTCACCTGCGGGTGCATGCCGCCGGCCTCCGGAACGACCTCACGCTCACCGCGAACGCGAGAACGGCGCCTCCCGCGAACGTGACCTTCACCGAGCCCCCCGGAACCCCGGTGGTGGGACACGCGCTCGGCAAGCACGTGGTGGCGCGGGTGACGGACGTGTACGGCAACCCGATCGCCGGGGTGGTGGTGGTCTTTCACGCGCGGAGCGGCGTTGCCGCACCCTCGCGCGTGGCGACGGACGCCGATGGCGTGGCACGCACCCGCTGGGTGCTCGGCAGCAAGCCGGGAGAGCAGACGCTCACGGCGGCGGTGAGTGGGGCCGCCGCCGGCGTGCGCTCGGCGCTCGCCGTAACGGCGCGGCGCCGCTGACGGACCCCGGCCGTCAGTTCGCCGGTTCCACCAGGAACTGCTCGATCTTCCCGTCGTTCGTCCAGTAGGTGGACAGGGTGGCGCGGGTGCCGTTGGCGAACCGTACGTCGAAGCCGCGGTAGCGCATGCCGCCGCGCAGGTTGGTGGAGATCTGCTCGAAGCTCCCGATGGCGCCGAGCGGGCCGAGGCTCGACGCGTAGTCGTCGAGCGCGGTCTGATCGAAGTAGAAGTTGGCGTTCGCCGTGAACAGCGTGCGATCGATCTTGCCTTGTTGCAGGGCCGCCAGCACGCGGCGGGCCTCCGCCTGCGCCTTCGCGGTCTCGGCGGGGGACGAGGCGACCGACGGTCCCGGCGGCACGAGGAGTGCGACGAGCGCGCGTTGGATCATGCCCGCCGCCGGCGCGGCCTCCTGGTTGGTCAGCACGGCGACGGCGATCTTGTCGTCGGGGAGCACGATGTTCTGCGCCACGAACCCACCCACCTCACCGCTGTGCGACACGGCCCGCCGTCCGTTCACGTTCCCGGCGTGGAGCCCCAGCCCGTAGTTGCTGTACAGCCCGTCCTTCAACCGCGTCGGCCGTTCCATCTCCGCGTACGACGCCGGCGCGAGCAGCGTCTCGTTCATCAGCGAGATGTCCCACGTGAGCAGGTCGCCCACCGGCATCGCCATCTCGCCATCGGCGAAGTACCAGCCGGGGGCCTCCAGCAGTGCCGGACGCAGCGGGCCCAGCGCGTGCCGGAAATAGCCCGTGGGCTCCACCAGATCGTGCTGCGTGTCGAGATCTATGGTATGGGCCAGCCCCACCGGATCGAGCACGTGCACCTTCAGAAAGCTCCAGAACGGTTCGCCGCTCACCTTCTGCACGATCAGCCCGACGATGTTGAAGTTGGTGTTGCTGTACTGGTACTGCGTGCCCGGATCGAAGTCGAGCGGCTTCGTGGCCCATTCGTGGACGATCTTCTCCGGCGACGACGGCCTGGTCCACTCCGGGATCGTGTAGTCCTGCGGCGCGTAGTCCTCGTAGCCCGACGTGTGCGACATGAGGTTGCGCAGCGTCACCTCGTCGGCGCGCGTCAGTTCGGGAAACCACTTCGAAACGGGGTCGTCGATGGAGAGCTTGCCCTCCTGCTGGAGCAGCATGACGGCCGCCACCGTGAACTGCTTGCTGATCGAGCCGATGGCGTAGTGCATGTCGGGAGTCGCCGGCCGCTTCGGCGACAGGCGGGCGTCGCCGAACGCGGCCGTGTACACGATCCGGCCGTTCCGGACGATGCCCACTTCGGCGCTCGGCACGTGGGTGCTCGCGATCACCCCGTTGACGGCCGCCTGCACTTTGGCGGCGAGGTCGGGCGAGAGCGTGTTGACGCCCTGCGCGCCGGCGCGCGGAGCGACCACCGGCGCGGCGGCGAGGGTGAGGCAGACGAAATAGCGAATCGAACGCGGCATGACCGGGGCTCCGGGAGCGGGACGATCCCGAAAACTGTTCGCTCCCCGACCGGCGCGACAGGGGGCCGGCGCGCCCCCGCTCAGCGCTCGACGTCGCCCAGCACCAACTCCGCGATCGCCGCCTGCTCGGCCACGGCGTCGATGGCCGCAATCCGGCCGTCGTCGGCGAACGCGATCTGCAACACCAGCAGCATCCGACCGTTCACCGGTACGTGCACGCCCACCTCGCCGTCGATGAGTCCGACGATCGCCGCGCGCGCGCGTCCCCTGAACGACTCGGCCACCGCGCTCGCGCCCACGAGCTCCGGCTCGCCGCCCAGCCGGACGGCGGCCGCATCGCCGCGGACGATCACGTCCGGATCGAGCACCGCGACCAGCCCCTCGATATCGCCCTCGCGCGAGGCCCGCAGGAACGCCTCCACCACCTCGCGCTGCCGCCGCCGCGTCGATTCGGGCACCGGCGGCGCGCCGCGAATACGCCGGCGCGCGCGGCTGGCCAGTTGCCGCGTGGCCACCGGCGAGCGCCGCAGGATCGGCGCGATCTCGTCGAACGTCAGGTCGAACATGTCGTGCAGCACGAACGCCACGCGCTCGGCGGGCGCCAGCTGGTCGAGCACGATCATCAGGGCCACGCTCACCGAGTCGCCGAGCAGCGCCTCCTCCTCGGGATTGCGCTCGTGCCGCCGGGCGCCTTCCGGCTCCGGCTCGTGCGCGCCCAGCGATTCCTCGCCGCGTGACTTGCGGGACCGCAGCATGTCGAGGCACACCCGGCTCGTGACCGTCGTCAGCCAGCCGCGAAGGTTCTCCACGTCGCGGGTGTCGGCGCGGCTCACGCGCAGCCAGGCTTCCTGCACGGCATCGTCGGCCTCGGTGGTCGAGCCGAGCATACGGTAGGCAACGGCGCGCAGGTGGTCGCGCGCGGCTTCGAATCGTTGGGTCAGCGAATCCTGATCGGACATCGGTCACACTCTCGTTGGTCGTTCCGTCACCGCGTTGACGAACCTAACGCCACAGATGTGACGAGGAGGAATACGATGTCCCAAGCCGTGAAATCCGCCGTTCCCGGTGCGCCGGCCGCGTTCGTGCCGGTGACGCCCCGCATCACCAACCCCGCCACCCTCCTGCCGGACGCCCTGCCGGGCATCCAGCGACTGCTCGCAGCCACGCAGGGAGGCGGCGTGCCGGACAAGACCCTCGCGTTGTGCCACCAGCGGGCCAGTGAAATCAACGGATGTGGTGCCTGTCTGGAGCTCGGGCTCCGCCACGGCCGCCAGCTCGGAGAGACCGACGTACGGATGGCCACCGTGGCCGGGTGGCGCGAGTCGCCCCACTTCACGGGCGCCGAACGCGCCGCGCTCGAACTCACCGAAGCCGTGACGCGAATGGCGGACCGTCCCGATCCCGTGCCCGACGAGGTCTGGCACCTGGCGACGGAGTACTACGACGAACGCCAGATGGCGGCCCTCGTCCTGCACATCGGCGTGACCAACCTGTTCAACCGGCTCAACGTCAGCACACGCCAGATCGCCGGCAAATGGTGACGGCTCGGCCCGGCCCCGCCCGCCGCGGCGGGGCCGGCGTCGGCGTCGGCGTCGGCGGGCCCGTCAACCATTTCGCGTGAGCCGGCTGTCAAATACTCCGACGGCGTATATACCCGGTGCGTAGTTGGCGGAAACTCCGGAGACATGCGCGCGTAGTGGTCTGACATCCACGTCCGGAGTCTGGGTCGATGAGCCCGCTCGAATTTCACGTCCTGCTGGCGCTCGCCGCGCGCCCGCTCTACGGGTACGCCATTCGCGACGCCGTGGCCGCCGACTCCGGCGGCACGCTCGACCCGCGCGCCGGCTCGCTGTATCGAGTCATCGCGCGGCTGATCGACGGCGGTCTGGCGCGCGAGGCCCGCGGCGACGATCCGGCGCCGCATCCGGGGCTCGAGCGTCGCTACTACGCGCTCACCGCGGCGGGGCGCCGCGCCCTCGCGGCCGAAGCCCACCGCCTGAAGCACGCGGCGCGGACCGCGGAGAAGCGTCTGGGTATCGCCTCGGGGCGGCCATGAGAACGCTCCTCGGCTGGATGGTGCGGTGGTTCCCCGCCCCCTTTCGCGACCGTTTCGCCGCGGAGATGCTCGACCAGGTGGACCGCGACTATCGCGCCGCCAGGCAGCGGGGGGCCGGCGCCACCATCCGGTTCGCCACCGGCACCGCCTTCGATCTCGTCCGCTCGGCCATTGCCGAGCGGCTGCACCCCAGTTGGCCCGGGCTCCCGGCCGCCAGGAGGAAAGGCATGCGTTGGACACTCAATGAATGGGGCCGCGATCTGCGGCACGCCGGCCGCGCGCTCAAGCGGTCGCCGAGCTTCGCCGTCACCTGCATCGTCACGCTCGGCCTCGCCATCGGCGCCTGCGCGGGGATGTTCAGCGTCGTCGACACGGTGTTGCTCAAGCCGCTGCCATTCCCCAACCCCGGCCGGCTGGTGTACATCGGCGCCTCGGCGCCGGGCAGCGACCTGCCGGGCGAGTTCGGGGTTTCCGACGAGTTCTACGTGCAGTACCGGGAGCGCGCCCACCTGCTGGAGAACGTGGCGATCTTCAATTCGTTCACGTCCACGCTTCGCGTGGGCGACCGGGTGGAGCGCATCCGGATGTCGCAACCCACCAATACGCTCTACGCCACGCTCGACGCACGGCCGATCCTGGGCCGCGTGCCGGTGGACGCCGACGAGTCCCGCGTCGTCGTCATCAGCTACGCGCTCTGGAAATCGTGGTTCGGCGGCGACTCGTCCGTCGTCGGCAAGTCGTACTACGTGAGCGGGCGCATGCGGACGGTGGTGGGCGTGATGGGACCGGACTTCCGGTTCCCCATCGACGGCACGATGCTCTGGATGTCCTATGCGGTGCAGCCGGCCGACATTCGCGTCGGGCAGTTCGGCGACAATCTGGTGGCGCGCATGCGCCCCGGGGCCACCCTCGACGCCGTGCGCCGCGAGCTGAACGGACTCGCCAGGCAGATTCCCGAGCGGTTCGGCGGATCGCCGAACTACCGCAAGATCATCGCCGAACACCAGGCCGTGGTGCGCCCGCTCGAGGCGGAGATGCTCGGCCCCTACGCCCGCCCGCTCTGGGTGCTGCTGGGGGCCGCCGCCATCGTGCTCATCATCGCCTGCACCAACGTGGCCAATCTGTTCACGGTGCGCGCCGAGCGGCGGCATCGCGAGTTGGCCGTGCGCCGGGCCATCGGCGCCGCCCGCGCGCAGCTCGTGCGTCTGCAGATGGCCGAGGCGGTGGCGGTGGCCGCCGGCGCCGCGGTGCTCGCCGTGCTCCTGGCCGCGATCATCCTCCCCCTCTTCCTGCGGGCCGCCCCCACCGACGTTCCCCGTCTCGGGGACGTCCACGTGAACCTCGCCACCCTGCTGTTCGCGCTGGGCGCCGCCGGCGTGGCCGCGCTGGCGTGCGGGCTGATCCCCGCCCTCCGCGCGTCGGCGCCCGATCTCACGCGGCTCCGCGAAGGCGGGCGCGGCGCGACGGCGCACCGCCACTGGGGGCGCGACGGCCTCGTCGTCGCGCAGACCGCGATGGCGCTCGTGCTGCTCATCGGTTCGGGGCTGCTCGCCCGCAGCTTCGCGGCCCTGCGCCACGTGGATCCGGGGTACTCCACGAAGGACATCTTCACCTTCCAGATCGCGCCGGCGCGGGCCTCCCTCGACGACGGACCGAGCTTCGCGCAGTTCGACCTCGCGTTCATGGACCGGCTGCGTGCGCTCCCCGGTGTCCAGTCGGTGGGCCTGGTGGACAACGTGCCGCTGGACGAATCGACCGGTTCGGTGCGCGTGCGCAGCGCCGGGATGGGCAACGCGAACGACGCCGGCACGCTGCTGCACTTCACCATCGCCGGCGGTGACTACTTCAAGACGATGGGCATCCCGGTGCTCTCCGGACATCCGTTCGAACGGTCCGACGGACTGTCGGCGCAGAACCACGTCGTCATCAGCAAGTCCGCGGCCCAACTGCTCTGGCCCAATCAGGATCCCGTCGGCCGCCAGCTGCACGCGATGGTCGGCGCCGACTCGGTCACCTGGTTCACCGTCGTGGGGGTGGTGGGCGACGTGCTGCAGAGCAGCTTCCGCGACCAGCCGGATCCGATGTTGTACATCCCGCTCATCGGACCACGTCCGCAGAGCTGGGCCGCCGGTTCGCCCGCCTACGTGGTGAAGACCGCGCGCGCCGAGACCATCGCGCCGGCGGTTCGTGCCCTGGTCCACGAGGTGGCGCCCGAGGCGCCGATGTACCGCGTGTATACGATGGCCGGCTTGGCGCGCCGTTCGATGCTGCAACTCTCGTTCACGATGCTCACCCTCGGCATCGCCGCCGGGTTGGCGCTCGTGCTCGGCGCGGTGGGCCTCTACGGCGTGCTGTCGTACGTCGTCGCCGAGCGGACCCGCGAAATCGGGGTGCGGATGGCGCTCGGGGCCACCGCGCGCCAGGTCCGTCAGCTGGTCGTCGCCCAGGGTGCCCGCGTCATCGGCATCGGCGTGGTGGTGGGAGTCGCCGTCGCCATGGCCACCACGCGCGCGCTCGGCGGCCTGCTGTACGGTGTCCACGCCCTGGACGCCGCGGTATTCGTGGGCATGTCGGCCTCGATGATCGCCGTCGGGTTGTTGGCGACCTACATGCCCGCCCGGCGAGCGTCGGCCGTGGATCCGATGGAATCGTTGCGCAGCGATTGAGGCGCGCTGCGGTGGCGGCCGGGATCGGCCCGCCGGTGGCGGTGATCGAGGGGCCGTACCATACTGGCAGGGTCCCCCCCGGAGCGCCGATGGAGCTCCTCGAGCAATTGCAGACGGCTCTCGGTTCCCACTACACCATCGAGCGCGAACTCAGCGGTGGTGCCATGGGACGGGTGTATCTGGCCACCGACCGCGCGCTCTCGCGGTGGGTCGTCATCAAGGTGCTCTCGCCGGGGCTCACGGCCGGGTCTCGGCCCGGCGCTTCGACCGGGAAATCCGGCTCGCTGCCTCGCTGCAGCAGGCCAACATCGTCCCCGTGCTCTCGGCCGAGGTCACGGGTGGCGTCCCGCACTACGTTATGCCCTACGTGGACGGGCTGTCGCTCCGCGAGCGGCTCGCCCGCGACGGGCCGCCCCCGCTCCCCGAGGCCGTGGGCATGCTGCGCGACGTGGCGCGCGCCTGGCTCACGCCCACGCCCACGGCGTGTCACCGGGACATCAAACCGGCCAACGTGCTCCTCTCGGGAGGCACGGCCATGGTGATCGACTTCGGAATCGCCAAGGCCATCAGCGCCGCCCGCGATGCCCACGAACGCGAGGCGGGCGCGTCGACGACCGTCACCCAGGCCGGTACCGCCATCGGGACCCCGCCTATATGTCCCCGGAGCAGGTGGTGGCCGACGCCCGCATCGACCACCGGTCGGACCTCTACTCCTTCGGGTGCCTGGCGTACGAACTGATTTCCGGGCGCTCGCCCTTTGCCGACCGTACCGCGCCGCAGGTCTTCGCCGCGCACCTGGCGGAGATGCCGCGCCCACTCGACGACGCAGCGCCGGACTGCCCGCCGGCGCTGGCACGACTCGTCATGCGGTGCCTCGCCAAGGACCCGGCGCGCCGCCCCGCCTCGCAGGCGAAATTCTGGCCGCGCTCGACGCCATGTCGGTGTCCACGTCGGGGTTTCCACCGATTGCTGGCCCGACCGGTCCGCCGCCACCGCGTGATCGCGGCGCTGCTGGCGGCCGGTACGCTGCTCGTGGCCGCGGTCTGGGCGCGGGACCGGTTCGCGTCGACGGGTGGCCCGCCGGCCGCCCCATCGCTCGCCGTACTGCCGTTCGTGAACATCGGCGACGATTCCACGCGCGACGTGTGGGCCGACGGGCTCACCGACGAGGTGACGACCGTGCTCGCGCGCCGCCCCGACGTCCGGCTCGCCATGCGCACGTCGGTGGAACGGTTTCGCGGCCGCCGGACCATCGACCCCCGCCAGGCCGGCGAGCTGCTCCAGGTGAGCCACGTGCTGCACGGCACGCTGTGGCCGGTGGGGCGCCGGGGTCGGTTCCAGGTGTGGCTGAATCGCAGCGGGGACGGGGCCGAGGTCTGGAGCGAGACCTACGAGCGCGGCGAAGGCCGACATCCTGTCGGCGCTCGACAGTCTGACCCGCGGCATCACCGTCGCCATCGAACGCCGCCTGCTCGGTGCGTCGGCGCCGTCACTCCCCGGATCGCCGGCCGCGCTCCGGGGAGCCTCGGATACGGCGGGTCTACGATCTCTATCTGCGGGGACAGGTGCTGATGCGCAGCCGCGGAAACGGCGTGCCGCGGGCGGCCCGGTACTTCGCGCAGGCGGTGGCGCACGACTTGGGATTTCGCAGGGCCTACGCATCACTCGCCGCTGCCCTCGCCATTCTTCCCAACTTCACCGACACGACGAAGATCAGGAACTCGAAGCGCCGGCGATCGCCGCCGCGGCCGGGCGCTGGCGCTCGATTCCACCTCGCCCAGGCCCGGGCGGCGCTCGCTCTGGTGGCGATGCACGGCTACCACTGGGCACGCGCCGATTCGGAATTCCGGCGGGCGCTCGCCCTCGATCCCGGCGATGCCGCCACGCGCATGCAGTACGCGCGGTACTTCACGTACACCGGCGATCTCGACCGGGCGGTGCGGGAGCTCCAGCACGCCCGGACCCTCGATCCGACGTCGGCGGTGATCGGGGGATGGCTTGCCGAGGCTCTGCTGCTCGCCGGCCGCCGGCCGGAAGCGTTCGCGGAGATCGATCGCGCGCTCGAGGTGGATTCATCGGACGTGCCGATGGCCTTCATGGGAGCGCAGGTGGCGGTGGCGCGCGGGCAGACTGCCCGCGCGCGACGGCTGATCGACGTGACCTGGAACCCCGGCGGCGTCCCGCGCGCCGCTCCCTGGCCCGCCGCGGCGGCGCTCCTGTACGCCGACCTCGGGGACACGGCGGCGGTGGGGCGCGTGCTCCGCCACATCGACGCCGCGCCGCCGTCGCGCGCGTTCGGGCATGCGTCGCTGGCACTGGCCGCCCTGGCCCGCGGCGATACCGCGCGGGTACTCGATGAACTCGGACGGGCGACCGACGCCGGAGAGTTCTGGCCCAGCGCCCCGATCCTGATACTCCCCGAACTGGACGGCCTGCGCGCCAACCCGCGTTTCGCCGCCCTGATACGCCGCGTCGGCCTCGACGTCGCGCGGTTCACGTCGCCCCGCGCGGGGCGGCCCAGCTGAGAGGAGTCTGCCCATGCGTCCCACACTCCCTGCCGCCGTCCTGTTGAGCGGGCTCGTCGCGGCCTGCGCTTCGCATGCTCCGCGCTCGGGGACGCTGGATCGCGGCGATGCCCGCATCCACTACGTCGAGGCCGGCGCCGGCCCGGCCGTGGTCCTGATTCACGGATGGGCGCTCAGTCTGCGAGAATGGGACGATCAGATTGCGGCACTGGCGCCGGACTTTCACGTGATCGCCTTCGACAGGCGCGGCTTCGGACGGTCCACCGGCGACGCCGATCCGTCGGCCGATCCCGGCGACCTGCGGGCGCTGCTCGATACGCTGCACGTCCGCACGGCATCGCTCGTCGGACACTCGGCGGGGGCCAACATTGCACAGCGGTTCGCGGCCGCGATGCCCGGGCGGGTCGACGCCCTGGTGCTCTACGGCGGAGCGCCGCCGGCGGGATTCCCCGGGGAGCCACCCGCCGGCGTCGCCGGCGATCGACTGAAGCAGATGGCGCGGCAGCTCGGCATCGATTCCGTGAAGCGCATGATCTTTGCGCTCCCCCAGTTCCAGCCCGGCCCGCACCGGTCGGCGGCCGCCGCGGCGCGGGTGGATTCGATCCTCGCCGGCTATACGTGGCGGGATCTGCTGGAGGACCACCCACCGTCGGGTGCCTTTCCGCCGGCCAGCCTCGACCAGGAGCTCGCGTGGCGCATGCCGGTGCTCTACATCTCCGGCGACCGCGAGGCGCCGGCGTGGCAGCGCACGACGGACTCGCTCGTGCGCTGGATGCACGATGCGCGCAAGGTCGTCGTCCCCGGTGGCGGACATGCCGTGCATCTGGACGAACCGGCGCGATTCGACGCGGCGCTGATGGTGTTCCTGAAGCGGGTGCAGCGCGGGCGCTGATCGGGACCCGGCGCCGTCAGGAAACTGTCGGGACGCGGTTCGCGTCTGCCACGGACGCGCGGCACGATCTGGCGCCGGGCGGCAGCCGGGCTATCGTGCCCTCATGTCGCGGCTCCGACGTGGTACCAGATGGTGTGCCGCCTGGCTGGTCGGCATGGGCTGCCTGGGCAACGGCAACCCGCTCGCGCCGCCCGCTCCGGGCGGCCATCACGTGCTGTTCATCGGCAACAGCCTCACCTACGTGAACGACCTGCCCGGCACGCTGTCGGCGCTGGCCACGTCGGCCGGCGATACGATTCGCGTGATGACCGTGGCCCAGCCGAACTTCGCGCTCATCGACCATCTGAACGGCGGCTCCGACGCGGTGGACGCCATCAAGCTCGGCGGATGGGAGTACGTCGTGCTCCAACAGGGCTCGTCGTCGCTGCCGGCGAACCGGGATTCGCTCGTCCTCTGGACCACGATGTTCGCGCCGTACATCCGGGCCGTCGGCGCCAAGCCGGCGCTGTTCATGGTCTGGCCGACGGCCGATCGCCAGTGGGCGTTCGACGACGTGCGTCAGTCGTACCTCGCCGCCGCGCAGGCGGTCGACGGCCTCTTCGTCCCCGCCGGCTCGGCCTGGGTCGTGGCGCTGGGCATGGACTCCACCCTCGCGCTGTACGACCCCGACGGGCTGCATCCGAGTCCGGTCGGTACCTACCTGGCGGCGCTCGTGTTCTACGAACGCATCACCGGCCACGACGCGCGACTGCTGCCGCCGCGTGCCGTCGTGCAGGGCCGCGCGCTCGCGCTCGACGAAGCGACGGTCCGGCTCCTGCAGGCGTCGGCCCACGAGGCCGCCCAGCTGAACCAGCCCCCGCCGAGGACGGTCGGCGCGGTGTTGACACTTTCCGAACACCGAACGGCGCGCCGGCGCGGATTCCGGTCTCGCGCCGCCGCCCGAACGCCGCGACATTGAACCGGAACGGTTCCCAACCCTGGAGGGTGTATGAAGGTCCGGTACATCGCAGTGCTCACGGTCGCGCTGGCGGCCGGCGCGGGCGCGCAGCAAGCCGCCGCCCCCGCCAATCCGATCACCGCCACCTTCCGCGGGCGGATCACGAGTCTCTCGCACAACGTCGCGCAGGCGTTCGACTCGATCCCCGAATCGAAGTTCGGCTACAAGCCGACCCCCGCGCAGTTGAGCATCGGATACATCGCCCAGCACGTGGCGGACGACAACTACCTCTTCTGCAACGCGTTCGGCGACCTGCAGGCCACGATTCCCGACGACGCCGCCAACACCCCGGATTCCGTGAAGGCCACCTGGCCGAAGGCCAAGCTCGTGGCGCAGCTCAAGGCGTCGTTCGACTTCTGCGACAAGGCGATGGACCAGGTGACCGATGCGAGCCTCGCCGAGCAGACGACGCTGCACTTCGGCGGGCGGTCGCGGAGCGTGACCCGCGCGGCGATGGTGCTCGGCCACGCCCTCGATCTGGCCGATCACTACAGCCAGCTGGCGAACTACATGCGCCTCAACGGCATTCTGCCGCCGACGGCGCTGCCGCGCCCCGCGCGCGGTCAGTGAACACAGCGTGATCGCGGACGTGCCGGCCCCCGGCGGGGACCGGCACGCCGCCGCGGATCAGTGCTCCGTGGTGGCCGCGCTCCCGCCCACGATCGTCGCGCTCTTGATGTAGTCGAGCTTCGGGAAGGCGCGTTCGAGATACTGGTTCCCCTGGGCGCTGATCATCTGCTGCGCCGGCTGTTCCCCGTACCCCGAATACAGCGAGTCGACCACGCTCATGCCGCTCACCACCTGGCCGAAGGGCGGGAACCCCATGGCGTCCAGTCGCGCGTTGTCCACGAGGTTGATGAAGAACTGGTTGGACCGGGAGTTGGGGCCGGCCTTGGCGAATACGATCGTTCCCCGGGCATTCGATTCCTTCACCGGTTCGTCGGGGATCGTGTCCTTGGACCACTTGGCGTTCACCGCGGGATCGCCGCTCATCCCGAACTGGGCGACGAATCCGGGCACCACCCGGAAGAACCGGACGTCGGTGAAGTAGCCGATCGCCACGAGGTGGTAGAAACGGTCGGCCCCCTGGGGTGAGAGCGCCCGCGTGACGGCCACCGTGAACGGACCGCGGCTCGTCTGAAATTGCACCTGGAAGGAGTCGGGCGCGGTGGTCGCCGACGCCGCGGCGGCGGCCGTGGATCCGCCCTGCTCTCCCTTGGTGCCGCAGGCCGCGAGCGCGGCACAGGCGGCGAGCATCAGGATACGTCTCATGCGCAAAGGTCTCGGGTAGCTGGTGATACTTCAGGTGACCGGCACAACATGGTCCCGTCGCCGCGCCGGCGCCAGCGGTCCGTCGTGCCGGTGGACGCTCGCCCTGCCGGAGCGGCGCCGGTAGCTTATCCCCGGTTCGACTTTCCGACGAGGCCCGGCGTGCGCATCAGCGACATGAACTGGATGCAGGTGGAGGACTACCTGCGCCGCGACGACCGCGCGGTGCTGCCGCTGGGCAGCACGGAGCAGCACGGCCACCTGCGCCTCACCGTGGACTGCATTCTGCCCGAACGGGTGGCGGCCGAAGCCGCCGAACCGCTCGGCGTCCCCGTGTTTCCGGTGCTGGCGTACGGCGTGACGCCGTACTTCCGGGAGTTTCCCGGTTCGGTCTCGCTCCGCGTCGAGACCCATCTGAACGTGGTGCGCGACATCCTCGACAGTCTCGCGCACAGCGGCTTCCGGCGCATCCTGATCGTCAACGGGCACGGCGGGAACGGCGCCGTGCAGCAGTTCGTCCCCGAGTGGTCCGCCGCGCACCCCGACTGCCGCGTGCTGTTCCACAACTGGTGGAACGCGCCGAACACCTGGGCCAGGGTGCAGGCCATCGACCCCGTGGCCTCGCACGCGTCGTGGATGGAGAACTTCCCGTGGACGCGGCTGCCGGGCGTCGCGATGCCGGACCGTCAGCGGCCGATGGTGGACCTCGCCCGCGTCCGCGCACTCGACCCCGTGTCGCTGCGCGAATATCTCAGCGACGGGAACTACGGCGGCCGCTACCAGCGCTCCGACGAGGACATGCTCGCCATCTGGAAGGTGGCAGTCGAGGAGACCCGGGCACTGCTGACGGGATCCTGGGGCGGCGGGTAGGAGCCGGCGTGCGATTCCTGGTCTGGGGTGCCGGCGCGATCGGTGGCACGATGGGTGCGCATCTGGCCCGCGCCGGCCACGACGTCACGCTCGTGGACACGGACGCCGACCATGTGGCGGCGATCAACCGGCACGGCCTGCGCATCACCGGGCCGATTGCCGACTTCACCGCGCAGGTGCCGGCGTTCACCCCCGAAACGCTCACCGGCGAGTGGGACACGGTCATGCTCGCCACCAAGGCGCACCACACCGAGCCCGCCGTCCCGGCGCTTCGTTCCAACCTGAGCGGCGACGGGTGCGTCATTTCCGTCCAGAACGGACTCAACGAATTGACGATCGCCGCCGCCGTGGGCGCCGAGCGGACCGTGGGCGCGTTCGTCAACTTCGGCGCGGATTACCTGGAACCGGGCGTCATCCACTACGGCGGCCGCGGGGCGATCGTCGTCGGCGAGATCGACGGCCGCATGTCGCCCCGGGCGACCGCGATTCGCGATGCCTGGCGCCGGTTCGACGAGCGCGCGATCGTCTCGCCGAACATCTGGGGCTTCCTGTGGGGCAAGGAAGCCTACGGGGCCATGCTGTTCGCCACCGCCCTCACCAACGAACCGATCGCCCGCGCGCTCGACATGCCGGCGTACCGTCCGCTGTATGCCGCGCTGGCCCGGGAGATCCTCGCCGTCGCCGCCGCCCGCGGCGTGCGCCCCGAGGCCTTCGACGGCTTCGATCCCGCGGCCTATCTGCCCACCGCCCCCGCCGGCGCCGCCCGCCAATCGCTCGACGCCCTCGTGGCCCACAACCTGCGCTCGGCGAAGACGCACAGCGGCATCTGGCGCGACCTCGCGGTCCGGAAGCGTCCCACCGAAGTCGACGCCCAACTCGGCATCGTCGTGCGACTGGGCGGCGACTCGGACGTGCCGACGCCGCTGACGGCGCGCCTCGTGGCGCTGATCCACGACATCGAGCAGGGGCGGCGCGCGCAATCCATGGAAACGCTCGACCTGCTGGCCGCCTGCCTGCCCGGGGGTTCCGGCCGATGACGGCGGAGTTCGACGGCCGGACGGCGATCGTGACCGGCGCCGCGCACGGGTTCGGGCGCGCCATCGCGCTCGCCCTCGCCGGGCGCGGAGCCGACGTCTGGGCGTGCGATCTGCTCGACACCGAACTCGAAGAGACGGCCCGGCTGGCCGCCTCCGCCGGGGGACGATGCACCGTTCGCGTGGTGGACGTCGGCGACCGGGCCGCCGTCGGCGCATTCGTCGCCGAAGCGGCCGCGGCGTCGGGGCGCGTGGACGTGCTCGTCAACAACGCGGGCGGCGTGCTCGGCCAGGTGGGGCGCCCCCTCGAGGCGATCACGCCGGAAGAGTGGAGAGCCATCTTCGCGGCCAATGTCGACGGGGCGTTCTTCTTCTCGCAGGCCGTGGCGCCGGGGATGAAGGCGGCGCGCTGGGGACGCATCGTCAACATCTCGAGTGGGGCCGGTCTCGGCGTCAGTCTCACCGGCATCCAGGCGTACGCCTCGGCCAAGGCCGCGCAGATCGGACTCACGCGGCAACTCGCCCACGAACTGGGCCCCTGGGGAATCACCGTGAACAACATCGCGCCCGGGTTCGTGCGCGCCAACCCGGCCACCGAACGGCAGTGGCAGGCGTACGGGCCCGACGGCCAGCGGGCCCTCGTCGAGCGCATCGCGCTCCGGCGTCTCGGCACGCCCGACGACATCGCGAACGGCGTGCTCTTCTTCGCCTCCGAACAGGCCGGCTGGATCACCGGGCAGGTCCTCTCCATCGACGGTGGCAAGTGATGCCGCTCGACGACGTTCTCGCCCACCTGAAGGCCGGCCACGATCGCATTCTCGACGCGCTGGTCGCGTTCGCGTCCATCCCGAGCGTGAGCACCGACCCGGCGCACGCCGCCGACGTGGCCGCCGCCGGGGCATGGGTCGCCCACCGGCTCGCCGCCGCCGGCCCATTCCACGTGCGGACCATCGCCACCACGGGCAACCCGGTGGTGTACGGCGAGTGGTGCGGCGCGCCCGGCAAGCCCACCGTGCTCGTGTACGGCCACTACGACGTGCAGCCGGCCGATCCGCTGGGGAAGTGGCACTCCCCGCCGTTCACCCCCACCGTCCGCGACGGCCGCCTGTACGCACGCGGCGTGTCCGACGACAAGGGGCCGATGTTGATTCCGATCGAGGTGGCCGCGGCGTTCTTCGCGGTCGCCGGCGCCCTGCCGGTGAACGTCAAGTGCATGTTCGAGGGCGAGGAGGAGGTGGGCAGTCCGAGCCTCGACGCCTTCATTCGCGACCATCAGGAGTTGCTCGCCGCCGACGCCGTACTCTCGGCGGACGGCGCCATGTGGCGGATCGACGAACCGTCGCTCACCGTCTCCAGCCGCGGCCTGGCCGGCCTCGAGATCACGCTCACCGGCGCCGCGAAGGATCTGCACTCGGGACGGCACGGCGGCAGCGTCGCCAATCCGCTGCACGCGATGGCGCAACTGGTGGCCGGACTGCACGCGCCCGATGGGCGGGTGGCGGTGGAAGGATTCTACGACCGTGTGGTCGAACTCACGCCGGCCGAGCGCGCCGAGCTCGCGGCCCTGCCCTTCGACGAACGAAAGTATCTGGAACTCGTGGGCGCGCCGGCAGCGTTCGGCGAGCCCGGCTATTCGACGCTCGAGCGGCAGTGGACGCGCCCTACTTTGGAAGTGAACGGCATGTGGGGCGGGTACCAGGGGCCCGGCGGCAAGACCGTGATCCCGAGCGAGGCACACGCCAAGATCACCTGCCGACTCGTCCCCGATCAGGATCCCGGCGAGATCGTCGCGCTGGTGGTCCGCCATCTGCAGCGGCACGTGCCGCCCGGCACACGACTGTCCATCGCGTACGGCGAGCACGGCGCCAAGCCCGCCCGCATCGGCCCCGACCACTTTGCACTGCGGGCGGCCGGCCAGGCGCTTCGCGCCGTCTACGGCGTCCCCCCGCTGGTGGTCCGGATGGGAGGCACCGTGCCGATCTCCGAGTTGTTCCAGCGCCACATGGGGCTCGACACGGTGTTCTTCTCCTTTTCCACCGCCGACGAGGACTACCACGCGCCCAACGAGTTCTTCCGCCTGCACCGGCTGCACGAGGGACTCGAGGCCTGGACGCGGCTGCTGTCGATCCTCGGCGGCGACGGCGGCTGACCCGCCGGGGCCAACGCGCGATCGACCGGCGCCGCCCCAGGCGGTGAGGGACCCGGCGGGTCCCCCCAACCGATCGTGCCGTCGCGGTGTCAGAGGTTCATGACCACGGATTCCGCGCCCCCCCGGGCCCCGGGTTCGCCCACCTGGCGAACCACCCTCGACGCCGCGTTGCGCGACGTCCGCTACGCCATCCGCTCGCTGGCCAGGCAACCCGTGTTCACCGCCGCGGCGGTCGTCACGCTGGCCCTCGCCATCGGCGCCAACACGGCGATCCTGAGCGTCGTCGACGCCGTGCTGCTCAAACCGCTCGCCTACCACGACCCGGGCAACCTCACGGTGCTGCTCAACAAGGGAAGCAATCCCGTTGGGCCGGCCACCTTTGCCGCCTGGCGGCAGCGCGCCACGGCGTTCTCGAGCATCGGCGCCGCCGAGTACTGGACGGTGAGCTACACGCACGGCGACGGAACCGACCGCGTGCCGGCGCTGCGTCTCACCTCCGAGATCCTCCCCATGCTCGGCGTCAAGCCACTGTTCGGGCGCGTCTGGTCGCCGTCGGCGGACGAGCCCGGCCACGACCATGTGGTCGTGCTCGGCTACGCCATCTGGGACCGCCTGTTCGGGAGGGACCGCGGCGTCGTCGGCCGGTCGCTTTCCCTGAACGGCGAGTCGTACACCGTCATCGGCGTCATGCCGCCGGGGTTCGCGTTCGCGCCCTTCTGGGCCACCCACGCCGAACTGTGGGCGCCGCTCGCGCTCGGGCCGCGGATCTATCAGCAGGGCGGACAGAGCCTCCGCGTGTTCGCACGCCTGGCGCCGGACGCCACTCTCGACCGCGCGCGCGGCGACATCGCGACCATCGACGCCGACCTCGAACGCGAGTTTCCAGGGTCCACGAACGGCGTCGAGGTCCGCCCGCTGGACGAGCTGGTCGTGGGCGCCGTGCGCACGCCGCTGTACGTGCTCATGGGTGCGGTGCTGTTCGTGCTCTTCATCGCCTGCGCCAACGTGGCGCATATGCTGCTGGCCCGGGGCGCGGGGCGACAGCGCGAGATCGCCGTGCGCGCCGCCCTCGGCGCGAGCCGCCGGCGCACCGTGCGACAACTGCTCACCGAGAGTCTGGTGCTGGCCCTCGCCGGCGGTACCGGCGGCGTGCTCCTGGCCTACGGCGGCGTGCGCCTGCTGGTCACACTCGGCGCGTCGAGCATTCCGCGCGTGCAGGGCGCCACGATCGACGCGCGCGTCCTCGTCTCCGCGCTCGCCATTTCAGCGGCCACCGCACTCGCGTTCGGACTCGTGCCGGCGCTCCGGGCCACGGCGGTCGATCTCAACGAGTCGCTCAAGGACGGCAGCCGCGGCGCCAGCGACGGGAGACGCCGCGCCGGATTCCGGAAGTTCCTCATCGCCTCCGAGTTCGCCCTGGCGCTGGTGCTGCTCGTCGGTGCCGGGTTGATGGTGCGCACCTTCGCGGCGCTGTCGGCGCACGACCCCGGCTTCGATCCGCACGGCGTGCTCTCGGCCGTGGTGTCGGTTCAGGGCACCGCCGAAGAGCCGGCCAACGTGCGCACCGCGTTCTACCAGCAGGTGCTCGACCGGCTGCGCACCACGCCCGGCGTGGCCGCGGTGAGCGCCATCAACCACCTGCCCATCGGAGGCGACCTGTGGGGCTGGAACTTCCACGTCGCCGGCCTGCCCGATCCGGGACCGCACCGGTCGCGCTCGGCGGTGTACCGCGTGGTGTTCCCGCAATACTTCCAGACCATGCGCGTGCCGCTCGTCCGTGGCCGCGACTTCACGCCGGCGGATCGAAGCGACGCACCGGCCGTGGTGATCGTGAACCAGGAACTCGCCGCGCGCGTGTGGCCGGGCGAGGACCCCATCGGCAAGCGGATCACGCTCGACGATCCCGCCCGGAACCCACGCTGGCTCACCGTGGTCGGCGTGTCGAAGAACGCCGCCGAGGACGACATCGCGGGGCCGGTGCAGTGGGAGCTGTACGTGCCCTATCTCCAGCAGGCCGACTACCAGACGAGTCCGCAGGGGCACTTCGCGTACATGACCTTCGTGCTGCGCCTGGCCTGCGCGCCCACCGGCGCCGCGTGCGACGCCGGGAGCGCGACCCCGGCGTTCCGGCGCGCCGTCAACGGAATCGACCGGCAGGTGCCGGTGAGCCAGGTGCAGACCATGGACGCGGTGGTGGCCGCGGCTTCCGCGGACCGGCGGTTCTATCTGGTGCTGATGGTGACGTTCGCGCTCGTCGCGCTGGCGCTGGCGGCGGTCGGCATCTACGGCGTGACGAGCTACTCGGTGTCGCGCCGCACTCACGAGATCGGCCTGCGCATGGCGCTCGGCGCCCGGCCCGGTCAGATGCTGGCGCACGTGGTGGGTGAGGGCATGCGGGTGGCGCTCGCCGGCGCCCTCGTCGGCACCGTCGGCGCGTTGGCGCTCACGCGCCTGCTGTCCGGCGTCCTGTTCGGCGTCTCGACCCACGACCCGGAGACCTTTGCCCTGGTGATCGCGCTGCTGATGACCGTGGCGGCGGTGGCCAGCTACCTGCCGGCGCGGCGGGCCACGCGCGTGGCTCCGCTCACCGCCCTCGGCCGCGACTAACCGCGCGGGGCCGGCGGCGGCGCCACGGGCAGACTGGCCAGGGCGATCGCCGCCAGCACCGCCAGGTCCGCGAACAGCATCGGCGCGAACGCGGGCGCGCCGTACAGAAAGTCGAGCATCGGATGGTGCGTGGGCCCGTGCAGATCGCCCCATACGTGCAGCCCGAACCCCACCAGTCCGGTGGCCGCCTGCAGCGCCAGCACCGCCCAGCAGGCGCGCACGAACCCGGGCGACAGCGGCCGCAACAGTGCCGTGAGCAGGAACCCCACGGCGAGCGCGCTCGAGAACACGGGCACCCACTCCAGCCGGTTGAAGAACCCGTTCTGCGCGTGGTCGCTCAGCGAGAGCGCAAAGTTGCCCACGAAGCCGGCGAGGGCGAGGAAGAGGACCCACTCGGGCCAGTCGGGAGAGCCGGGGGGATCATCCGGTTGGCGAGCAGCAGCAGGCCCAGCCCGGCAAACGAGAGCGGCGCCACGAAAGGCGCCGAGTACACGAGGTTGTGGAGCGTGGTCGCCACGAAGAACTGGCTCCGCAGGTGAAAGACGAGCCCCGCCACGCCGACCACGACCCCACACCACCCGACCAGCGTGCCCGCGCCGCCGAGTGGGGCGCCGGTTCGCCACGACCGGACGACGCCCGGCACGAGCGCCAGCGCGCCGAGGGCGGCGAACCCCACGGGAATCCACTCGGCGGGGCTGGCGAAGCGGTTCACGGCGTGCGCGATGAGCACGTCGAGCACCAGGAACGCCAGATTCGCGCACACGAACGTCTCCACCAGCACCCGCGGATCGGCGGGCATCGCGAGGCGTGGCGTCATCGACGCCGGCGCGCCGCGCGCAACTCCTCCGCCATCTGGCGGAGCTCCACGCTCTTCGCCACGAGTTCGTAGTTGCCGTGCCACTGCGTGTAGTCGGCGCCGCCCATGAACGCGCCGTGCTTGGTGGTGCGGCCGAAGTAGTGCCACAGGTCGAAGGCCACGAAGTCGATCGGCTGATCGAACGGCGCCGCGGTCAACAGCCCCTCGGTCTTCAGGCTGTCCATGAGCGCGATCGAGGCCGCGACCTTCGTGTTCGTGGCGGCGACCACCGAGTCGCCCTGGGCGTAGAAGTTCTTCACCTGCGCCGTGGCGTGGCAGTTGCCGCACAGCTCCTGCATCCGGGCGCGCGCCTGCGCGAAATCGGGCCGCTTGGTGGACACCGCCTGGAACAGGTACCACGACAGCCGTTCGGTGACGTCGTGGGTCACGTTCATCCCGCCCAGTCCGCTCATGTGACAGGTGGCGCAGGTGGGCACCGACATGTCCATCGTCGTGAGCTGCTTGGGCGGCGCGTCGAGGTTGAGCTGGTTGCGACGCAGCGCGAACAGCACCCCGTGCTTCGATTCGCTGTAGATCTCGAGCTGTGAGTGGTCGGGGCCCATGTGGCACTGGCCGCACGTGGTCGGCAGTCGCGCCAGCGCCACCGACGCGGCGTGCCGCGCGTGGCACACCGTGCAGGAGCCGATGGACCCGTCGGCGTGCGGCTTGCCCACGGAATGGCAGGTGGCACAGCCGGCGCCGATCGCGGTGTTCCCTTCCGGCTGCACGAGCGGATTGGGGGCGCGTTTGACGGCGCCGGGCTGGTACTGCTCGGCATACGCGATCTGCGCAGCCGTGAACGGCGCCGAGCCGTACACCGCAGCCCAGGCCGGCGCGGCGTGCCGGCTCCGTTCGAACTGCTGATACTCGGCGTCGTGGCAGGTGGCGCAGTTGGCCGGGGTCACGCTGTCGGCGATCGTGAAGCCCCGGTGATCCACCGTTTTCTGCCCCTTCACCGGCTGGTGGCAGTCCAGACAGGTGACCCCTTTCACCGCGTGGTGGCTGCGCCGGTACTCGATGACGATGGCCGAGGTCTCGCGGGCATGGCACTCGGCGCACTTGCCGCTCGCCTCCACCAACTGGGCGGTGGGCTGCTGCACCTCGACCGCGGGGCGCAGGCCGTTGACGATGAGCGCGGCGACGATGAGCGCCGTCGCGATGACGATGGCGATGAAGACCGAGCGGAAGGACATGGCGATGAGTCTCGTGCTATCTCGGCCCCACTGTCAAGGACAGTCACGTTGTATTTCGGACCCGCTGTCAAGGCAACCCGCGCTGATCACGGTAGGCGTCCTTGCGCGCTCCATGGCCGGGTACCGGCAACAGGCGTCGCCCCCCTCCGCGCGCGGACCCGATCGAAGCTCTGCGGGCGGAGTAGCGCGTCAGCGACGCCGCTCCGCGACCGTCGCCCACTTGCCGCGATTCCGCCCCCCGTCGGGCTGGTCGCACATCTCGGCCAACACGATGTCGAAACCGATCCCGTCGAGTACGCGCAGCAACTCATCCGGCGGCAGGCTGTCGTAGTAGAATTCGTAGCCGAACATCGTATCGGTGAACCCCTGGCCGTTGGCATCCACCACGCCGCCGCTGCTCAGCATCAGCCGGCCTCCGGGACGCAGCCACCGGTGCACGCTGGCCAGTACCCCAGGCCAACGCTCGCGCGGCAGGTGGAACATCGCGTCCCAACAGACCACGGCGTCGAAGGGGCCGGCGAGCCGCACCGCCTCCATCGTGCCGTGGACCCACTCATGCCCCGGCAACCGCCGCCGCGCCACCTCGAGCATGGCCGCCGAGGCGTCCACGCCCACGATCCGGTGGCCCTGCGCCGCGATGTGCGTGGCGACGGGATGCCCGGTGCCGCACCCGAGGTCGAGCACACGGCTCGCAGGCGCCAATCCCTCCAGCAGGAGCGGAAGGTAGGAGACCTCTTTCGACCGCATTTCGGTGCGGGCGGCCGCGAACGCCTCCGCGATGCGGTCGTACGGCGCCGTGCCCCCGGAGCCCGACGACGCATCGGCAGGTCCACCGCCCGCCTCCGGATTCGCCGGCCGACCCCGCCCCCCGTTCATCCGGGCAGCGCAACGCGCTCGAGAGCCCCGCTCACCGTCTTCCCGCCGAGGTCGAGAAAGAGTTGGCCGTCGGTGACCGTGAGCGCGAAGTCCACGCGCCGGTCCAGCCGCTCGACCATGCGCTCGATCACGGCCCGGTCGGGCGCGTACAACTCCACGTGCTCGGCGCGGTGGATGCGATGCCCTTCGTAGCCGCGCAGCAGCATCCGCGGATCCTTGTGCGTGTACACCACCACGCGGGCACACGCCTTGCTCGCCCTGTGCAGCCGGGCCGCATCGGGGGCGCCGATCTCCACCCAGACCTGCAGCGCGCCCGTGAGATCGCGCACGCTGATCGCCGGCTCGTCCGGTTCGCTCAGTCCCTTGGAGAACGCGATCCCCTCGGCGTACTCCAGACAGTACGCCAGCACGCGGGTCGCCAGATATTCCTCCGTCTCCGACGGGTGCCGGGCGGCCTTGATGGTGAGCGCTTCATACACCCCGCGGTCGATGTTGCTCAGCGCGACGTCGAAGGTGTGCATGGTGGATGAGAGGGCCATGACGAGTCCGGCTCAGAGGGTGATGCGGTACCGCAGTCCCGGCGTTCCGCCGAACGCCGCCGGTTTGGTGAATCGCTCGTGCAGCACGCCGCCGTTCGCCTCCACCACGCGCTGCGAGGCGACGTTGTCGACGTCGGTGGTGATCTCCACGAACGCCAACCCCGAGAACCTCACCTCCGGTAGCATCAGCTGCAGGGCGCGGGTCGCGTACCCCCGCCGCCGCTTCCACGGCACCACCGCGTAGCCGATGTGCCCCAGGCAGGTGGGCGGCAGGTCGGTGGTGCCCGGTTGCCAACGGAAGCCGATCGTCCCGACGAACTCGCCGTCCCACATCCAGCGGTGAAATCCCGGCAGGCGTTTCACGAACGTGCCGTCGGGCATCGGGATCGGCGGCCCCGCGGCTTCCCGATCGTCGAGTCCCGCGAGAAACGCGGCCGGGTCGGCCGCGATCTCCGCGAGTTCCTCGCGCGCCGCCGCCGCGCCGCGCACGTTGTCCGGCGACCACCCCCGTTCGAGGGCGGCGACGTAGCTGGACAGATGCTCCGTGGAGGGGTGAACGAGGCGCAGCATGACGGGAAAGCTAGCGCGCCGCCGGCCGTTCGCGATCTCCCGCCGCCGGTGCCTACATGCCGCCGTCCTTCCGCTTCACCACCGTGATCGTCAACTGCGACGGATACGCGGTCGAGTGATGGATCTCGTTGTGCGCGACGAGCGGCTTCGTCTCGTCGTAGTTGTTGCCGCCCGTGTTCAGGTTGCGGTCGAAGCGCGGGAAGTTGGAGCTCGACACCTCGATCCGGATCCGGTGCCCGGCCGCGAAGTAGTTGCTGGTCTGCATCGGCGTCATCGTCACCTTGTACACGTGGCCCGGGGACATGAATACCGGCGGCTTGTCGTATCCCTCGCGGTAGCGCACCCGCTGGATGTTCTCGTCCAGGTTGTACGCCTTTCCGTCGGGGTAGACGTCGATCACCTTCACGGTGATGTCCGTATCCTTGCGATCCGACGAGACGTAGGCGGTGAACGTCATCGGACCGCTCACCTCCATCCCCTCCTTCAGCGGCGCCGACGAGTACACGAGAATGTCCGGCTGCTGTTCCATCGTCGACTGATCCATCGCCCCGCCCACGAGGCCCGGCTGACAGCAGACGTTGCCGCCGTGCGACATCACCGGATGCATCGGGTCGTAGGTGAACCGGTCGGGCGCATCGGTGGACGGCGCGGCCGGCGTCAGCGCCCCGTCGCCGTTGAGCGTGTTGGCGTGGCCCTGGCTCGACAGGAAGAAGGTCATCGGCTCGGCGCCGGCCGGCGGCCAGCGGTCCGCCGACTGCCACTTGTTCATCCCCATCGTGTAGTAGCGGACCCGCGGGAGCGTGTCGAGCAGCCCGTTGTTCTCACCCTTCAGGAAGTGGTCGAACCAGCCGTAGGTGAGCGCCGAGTAGTCGTAGCGGGCGTCCCCCATGCTGCGCTCGCCCACCACCGTGTTTTCGGTGGCGCGCGTGTAGCCGCAGTGGAGCGTCGGGGCGATGATCACGTACTGCTCCTTGCCGATCGCCGGGTCCGCCGTCTGCCGCACGTGGTTGTACTCGGCCAGGTTCGGGCCGATCGATACGTCGTACCAGGTCATGAAGTACAGCGCCGGCACGTTGATCTTCATGTTGTCGTGCCAGAGTCCGCCCCGGTACCAGGCCGGATCGTTGGGCGTGCGCTCGATCATCGCGCCGCCGGTGGCGATGCCGGGCATGCTGTCGGCGAAGATCCCCCGCGGCCCGTCCACATCCTTGATGATGTCCTTCTCGGGCAGGGTCCAGAACGCCTTCATCCAGTCGACGGGGGGCTGCTGCTGCGCGAGGTCGAACGACTTCGACTCGCGGATCAGGTCCGCCTGTGAGGTGTTCTTCGGGAACATCGGCCGCACCTGGTTCTGCTCGCCGTACAGCCAGTCGATGAACAGCATCTGTACGGCTCCGCCGCGGTACCAGTTGCCCTGTTCATAGTAGGGGCCCACGCGCCCCACGCCGGCGCCGAAGCTCTCGGGAATGATCGTCGCCAGCCCCGGCGGGTTGGTGGCCGCCACCGCCGACTGCCACTCCGCCGTCGACGAGCAGCCGATGAGCCCCACCTTGCCGTTGGACCAGGGCCGGGAGGAGATCCACTTGATGGCGTCGTAGCCGTCGGTGAGCGGCGGGCCGAGGATGTCGTAGTTCCCCTCGGAGAAGAAGTGCCCGCGTTCGTTCTGTTCCACGTAGGCGTACCCGCGCTTCACGGCGTCGAGCACGGCGGTCATGTCGCGGGGGACGCCGTTGCGCACGTCCCAGTAGTTGAAGTTGTACGGGGTGCGCACGAAGATCGCCGGCACCTTGCCGGTGGCGTGCTTCGGATAGTAGACGTCGGTGGCCAGGCGCACACCGTCGCGCATCGGGAGCATCACCTTGCGATCGATCACGGCCAGCGATTCGAGCTGCGCCTCCAGCTCCAGGCGGTGCGCTCTGGCCTCGGCGGACATCGCGCCGCCGCGTTGGGCGTGTGCCGGCCGGGCGGTGGAGAGCATTGCCACCGCGGCGAGCGCGATCCAGCGGTATTCCCTGAACATGACGGCCCCCTCATCTCGAATGGTCGCGGCGCGGTCCGGCCGCCCTGGCCAGTAGTATCGCATGCTGTACAGATCTCGCAAAGGCGGGGGCGCCGAGCATGGCCGCGCCGCTACGGCACCCGTCCCGCGGCGAACGCCACGAGCAGCCAGACCAGCAGCGCGAGCACCAGATACGGAAAGGCGACCAGCCAGAGCGGCTCGCCCTGGGTGCCCATCCCCTTCTGCACCTCGATCATCACCGCGCCCACGCCGAGCCCCCACCCGGTGATCGCCCAGGGCAGCGTCCGGTTCCGGAACCACGCCGCGATCGTGGCCCAGGCCGCGCAGGCTCCGGCGAAGACCGCGACGTTCGTGACGGCTCGCGGGTCCACGCCGGGCGGGACCAGCGACGATGGGTCTTCGAGCAGGCGCCGCAAGACCTGGACGTTCGCGATCGTCAGCCCGAGAAAGGCCAGCGAGAGGAGTGTGAGTCCGATCGGTCGACGACTGGTCATCTGTGGAGCCCCCGAGACGGGCCGATAGCGGCGTCCACCCCCCGGACGACCGAACCACCCGCCCGGTTCCGGCGCCCCCCGGTCCTCGTCTTGCGCCCCCCAAGGGGCCGTTCATATTTGGGCGCTGCGGCGGTGCCCGCAAGCCGATCCCGGCCCACGACGGGCCGTTCCGCTGCCGGGCCGCCAGGAGGGACGAGCAATGGACACGCATCTCCGCGGGGCGTTCGTCGCCGGCATCGTCTGTGCACTCACCGCCGGCAGCGCGGCTGCCGCCCGCGCCCGCGGTGCCCCCGCCGCCACCGATCCCTGCGCGCTGCTCACGCCGGCGCAGGTCGGCGGAACCCTCGGCAACGGCGTCGGCGCCGGCGCGCCGATCGGCACCACCGGGTGCCAATGGACGGTCGCGTCCGACCCGAGCCTTCGCGCCACCCTCACGCTGTCGAGCGCCGACCAGTGGGCGATGATGAAGACCCCGCTGCCGAACATCACGAAGACGGCGGCCAGCGGCATCGGGGACGACGCCTTCTTCACGACCTTGGGGACGCTCACGACGCTGTCGGTCAAGAAGGGCACGACCGTCATCGTCATCCGCATCTACGGCGTCACCGGTCAGGCCAAGCAGGAGGCGATGGAGAAGACGTTGGCGTTGGACGCCATCGCCAGGCTCTGAGGCGGGGGCGGGACGGGCTGAACTCCGCCCCGCCGGATGCTCAACGCCCGCCCGCGCCTTCGACCACGGCGATCGCCTCGATCGAGAACTGAAGCCCGTGCGGCAGCTGCACAACGGGGGCCGAGCGCACCGGCGGTGACTCGGGGAAGTACTCGGCGAACAGGGCGTTGAGCACCGGATAGGCCGCCGGGTCGGTCAGGAAGCAGGTCACCTTCACGACCCGCGCCAGCCGGCTTCCGGCGGCTTCGAGCACCGCCGCCAGATTGGCGAAGGCCTGGCGGGCCTGCACCTCGAAGGTGGGGCCCGCCGCCGCCCCCGTGGCCGGGTCGACGCCCGGCTGGCCCGCAACGTAGACCAGGTCGCCCACCCGAACGGCCTGGGAATACGGGCCGCCGGCGGGAACGCGCTTGCTATCGACGACTTCGGAGGGCAATGCCATGAACGCTCCATCGTGAAGGGCCACGGGAAATTTGCTACGGGCGGTCACCGCCGGGTAGCGACGACTTCCAGGTACTCGGCTTCCACCTCGGTCGTCGCGCTGTTCACGCGCTGGTGCGACCACCAGTGCTCCGTGAGCTGCACGGCGAACTCCGCGCGGCTGTCTTCGTCGAGTGCTTCGAATACGCGCACCGTGGGACCGTAGGAGCCGCGGAACAACTCGGCCGTCCCCGCCGACGTGCTGGGATAGCGAAAGGTGAGGGTGCGGACGTTCGTCTTCAGGCGCCAGACGCGAGCGTCGAAGTGCTCCCACAGAAAGGCATCGTCGCCCCAGAGGAGCGGGCTCGGCGTACCCGGAGGCGGCGGCACGACGGCAGCGTGCATGGCCAGCATCCGCCCGACGAAGCCGTCCCGCGTCCAGTTGGCCAGCACCACCCGGCCGCCGCGGCGCGTGACGCGGGTGAGTTCGCTCGCCACGCGCTCGGGCCGGGCCGCGAACATCACGCCGAACATCGAGAACACGACGTCGAAGTACCCATCGGCGTAGGGCAGCTCCTCCACGTTCCCCTCGTCGAGCGTGACGGGCACGCCTTCCTCCTCCGCCCGGCGCGCCGCGATCGCGAGCAGGGACGGCGCCACGTCGATCCCCCGGACCCGGGCCCCGGTGCGCGCAGCGGGGATGGTCACGTTCCCCGAGCCGCACGCCGCATCGAGCACCATCTGGTCCGGCCCGGGGGCGTGCCGCCCGACGAACGCCTCCGCCTCATCGCGGAATCCCGCGGCAATCCGGTCGTAGGCGCCTGCGCTCCACACGCGGCGGCTGCGCTCCGTCATCGCATCCGGCGGGCCGGCGTTGCGATAGGACGAGGCGGCAATGGTGACGACGTGGCCGCTGCTGGTGCCCCACTCGCGGCGGCGGGGATCGGTCTTCGTGGCAACCTGCTCCATGACAATGCTCCTGTGTGTCCGGGGACGAGGCGAGCGGTGGTGCTCGCGAACGGAGAGTAGGCGTCCATGGCGCGGGCGCCCATGACCGTGCGTCCGCTTCCCCTGCTCGCGGGTCCGCCGGAAGGCCTCCGGGTGCGCGGGCGTCCGGCCCGCCTGCCCGGGCGGCCGCCCGCGTTGTCGCCCCGAACCGGGCCTCCTAGATTGCGGGGCCATGGACCCGCTGTCCGACGTGCTGCGCGCCGTGCGGCTGAGTGGCGCGTACTTCTATCTCGTCGAAGCGACGCACCCGTGGTCGGTCGCCTCCGCCCCGGCCAGGGAACTCGCGCCGCGGATCCTGCCCGACGCCGAGCACCTCATCTCGTACCACATCGTCACGTCGGGCAGCTGCTGGGGCGGCCTCGTGGGCGAACGGCAGGTGCTGCTGCAGCCCGGCGACGCGATTCTCTTTCCCCACGGCGACGCCCACTTCATGTCCAGCGTCGAGGGCGAGCACGTGGGCAGCGGCGCGGCCGGCACGTCGCCCGAACGGTACCGCGGCACCGTGCACCTGGGCGGCCGCGGGGGCCCGCGCGCCACGTTCGTGTGCGGATTCCTGGGCTGTGACGCGCGGCCGTACAATCCGCTCCTCGCCGCACTGCCGCGATTCCTGCATCTCAGCGCTTCGGCCGGCGAGAACGACTGGCTGTCCGCATTCCCGCGGGTGGTGGTCAACGAGTCGGGCGGAGGGGACGCGGGCGGCGACGCGTTGCTCACGCGCATGGCGGAGCTGATGTTCGTCGAGGTGGTGCGGCGGTATCTGGCGACGCTCCCGCCGCAGCAGGCCGGCTGGCTCGCCGGGCTCCGGGATCCGGTGGTGTCTCGCGCGCTGGGCCGGTTGCACGAGCGTCCGGCGCACCCGTGGACGCTCGCCGAACTGGCGCGGGAGGGTGGAGCGTCGCGCACCGTGCTCGTGGAACGGTTCGCGCGGCTGGTGGGGATGCCGCCCATGCAGTACCTCGCGCAGTGGCGGCTGCAGCTCGCCGCCGAGCAGCTGGTCCGCGGTTCGGCCAAGGTGGCGGCGGTGGGGGCGGGAGTGGGCTACGAGTCCGAGGCGGCGTTCAGTCGCGCCTTCAAGCGCGCCACGGGCTACGCGCCGGCCGCGTGGCGGCGGGCGCGCCGGGGGGCGTAGCCACCGGCGGGCGGCGAACCGAGGTGAACCGTCAGTCGTGAAGCACCAGCATCACGTCGGCGAGTTCGCGCGTCGGCTCGCCTTCGACCTGGTATGTCTCCGCCAGCGTGCCCGACAGATGACCTCGTCGTGGGAAAGTCCGGAGCGATAGCGAACAATCTGGATGACCATGAGCTCCCCTCTCACATGAGCGTGGGAATCGCGTTCCTCAGGGCGCACGGCCGAGCACTCGGCCGACGCCGTTCCGTGCGCACAGGACTCCGCGCGCGCGTCGTGTCGCCGGGAACTTCCCGCGCCTGGATTGCATTTCCCATGACTCCACCGAACGAGGGAATGCATGCGAAACCGCACACGCTCGGCCATTCGAGAATCAGCAACTCCTGGCACCAGCGGTAGAGTCCGGCGCCGCACGACTGACCGCGCCGTGGGGAGCGCAAGATCGCGGGCCGGACATTCGCGTTCACGTCGGACGATTCGCTGATCGCCGTCGTTCCAGGACCCGGCGCGATCGGTTCGTTATTCCGACGGCTACCTGTTGCGCTACCACGTGGCCGGTACCGATTCGTATCTGGATCTGCGGTTCAGGCGCCCCCCCCCCGAGTAACGGGCGACGCGGACCCGCTCGCGGGTCGTCGGCAGTCGGTCGTGAACAGCGGGCGCCTGCGCGGCCCCCTGGGCGCCATTACGGGGAATGTTCGGGGCACCCTTGCTCCCGGCCCTGTGCGAGGACATGATTCCGCCCCCCTCGTCCCCCCGCCCCCGCCAGCCGTCCAGGGTTCCCCGACATGAAGAGCCGAACAGTACCCAGCCGTCGTATCGATCATCCCGTAAAGGTTCGCCGCGAGATCTGGGTGGATCCCGATGTTCTCGAGTCGGCGCAGCGGCATCTGGGTGCGGCGACCGAAGCCGAGACGGTGGAGTTGGCGCTGGATCTGGTGATTTCGGGAGTGCAGCCGAAGCGACGCTCCCATCGACGCTCGAAACTCCGCAGCGTCGCCGAGGGCGGGGCGGACTGAGGGGGCTGTCGTCGCGTTCGCATGCAACCCGACGAATCCGCACGTGACCGAGCCGGCGCGGAACGTGAGGCCTACGAGGAGCTTCAGTATTACACGCTCTCCCACGGCGATCCGGCGTTCATTCACCAGTACGTCGTCGACGCCTGGGCGGCGCAGCACGCCGACGAGCGCACCAAGCCGATAGCAATCACCTTCGCGCTCATCGGGCTGTACCTCCACCTCGTACGCGGATTCAACGGACGCCAGGTGCAGCAGGCGCACATGGCCCTGGCTCGGCGCAAGCACCCGTGGCCCACCTTCGTGATGCCCGCCGATCGCGGCGCGATGAGCGCACGGGAGGTCATGGCCGCGCCGGCGGGCGCCGAGCGCGATCGAGCGATCGACGACTGGTGCACCGCGGTGTGGGATGCGTATTGCGACAATCGGGACACGGTCGTGCAGCTGCTGGAGAAGCACGGGATTCTGTGATACGACGTCCCGTAGTTGGTGGCGGGATGCCGTCGCGTGGTGGAAGGTGGACACACTCGACGCCGCGGCCCTCCGGTGGAGATGGCGACGGCGAGGGCGAGGGCGGACGAGGCGGATGGCCCGCTCCCCCGGCCCGGCACGGGGCAACGAGCACGGTGTGACAGTGGCGTTCTGGTGGACGTCATGGCGTCTTGCGTAGCCGCCACGCATGTTGAGGACATGCCTTGGGCGTGGAGAGCGCGACGACGCCCCAGAGGATTCCGCACTCCGGGCGGCGCTCATGTACTCAACCTGCATCCATTGCAACGCCAAGCTCGGGGCCAACGAGGTCATCGAGATCTTCCCCGTCGGCCGGCGGCTGGCATTCGACGCGGCCAGGGGGCGGCTCTGGGTCGTCTGCCCCAAATGCCTGCGCTGGAATCTGTCGCCGCTTGATGAGCGCTGGGAGGCAATCGAGCAGTGCGAGCGGGAGTACCGCGGCACGCGACTCCGCGCGTCCACCGACAACATCGGGCTGGCGAAGACACGCGAGGGGCTGGAGTTGGTCCGGATCGGCGTTCCGCCGCGGCCGGAGATGGCGGCCTGGCGGTATGCGCGGGAATTCCGCAGGCGATGGGTCAGGCGAGGCGTGCCAGTGGTGGGCACTCTGCTCGGCGCGTCGGTACTCAACGGCCTGATCTCGGTGGCGCCGAGCGTCGCATTCCCGGGGGCGGCCGGGCTGCTGGTGGTCGCATTCGCGTTCGCTCGCGGCGGCGCCAGGGTTCGCATGCTGGGGCCGGACAGCCGGGTCTCGGTGCTCAGACGCAAGGACGTCGGGCACAGCGCTCTGATCGCCCACCACGGCGACGGCTGGGCCGTCCGCTATGGCGAGGACGGCGCCGCCGAAGCGATCCACGGCCCCGAGGCGACACGGCTCATGCGGGGGATCCTCACGTCGATGAACTTTCGCGGCGGGCCGCCACAGGAGGTGCGTAGCGCGGAGCGGCTGCTCGACGACGCGGGGTCGGCCGAGGCATTTCTTCGGCGCCTCGCGCGCGCCTCGCGGGCGTCGGGGGCGACCGAGTTCGCGCACTATCCGTGGGACGTCCGGTTGGCGCTCGAGATGGCGTTGCACGAAGACACGGAACGCCGGGCGCTCGAAGGAGAATTGGCGCAACTCGCCGAAGACTGGGCGCTGGCCGAGGAAATTGCGCGTATCGCCGACGACATGTTCGTGCCCGCGGCGGTGCGGGCGCGGCTGGCGGCACTCAAACTCGAGGCCCGTCCATGAGTTCGCTCGGACTCAGCAGGGGTTGGGCGCACGCCCCCGACACGCTCGATCCGCCGCCGACTCCCGAGGAGCTGGTGTGGTGGGACGAACACAAGGTATCGCTACTGCGAAACGAGGTGATCAAGGGGACGCTCGTGATGCAGGTTCCGTTCATCGCCGGCATCGTGCTGACGCGTGGTTGGCATGGCATGCTCTCGTCGGGCGGGCTGGCGGCACTCGGCGGCTGGGTGCTGATCACAGGACTGGCCGCGCTGGGCCAATGGCGGCTCGTGCGCAAGGGTCGGTTCCATCATGAACTGATCGCCAGGCGGCTCCGGGCGGCGATCGCGGCGCCGGACGCGGCGGCGGACTGAAGTCATGGGGCCGCGCGCCGGGTCCCGAGGATGCCGAGTGCACGCACGGCGGCCTGGACGACCTTTCGCGCGGTCATTTCCGAATCGCGGCCGCGGGAGCGGACCTCGCAGGCCGCTTTGCCCAGGATTCCTTAGGTTAATATTAGTCCGTGGATGGGGCCAAGAGCCGCCCATGGTCGTGACGTGACCCCGCCTAGACCAATTTGCAGGGACCCAGGCCCTTGAATCGCCTCATCACGGTCCGTCAGGCGCCGAGCTCCGCCGGTGCTAGTGCGGACGTCGACTCGACTAAGGTCGATGATGATAAAGGCAGGTAGGAGGACGACGCCTGAACCGATCGTTAATGCCAATGGTGGAGCTTACCTCACTCGCTTCAGGCTTCGCAGCATTTCAGCCCAGTCAATCGTCACGCCAAACTTAGTCCACTTACCCACCGTTATAAATCGACCAAGTAGCGGTTCGTCGTGCCGCTCCACGCTGGCGGCTTTCTCCGAAAAGCCAGGCGTTCCCAAAGCAGCCAGCGCCTGAGCGGTGCCAAGTTCGTTGTGTTGCGTAAGCAACCCGACACTCACCTGTAGGGCCTGAACCTGGCCGGCAAATTGCTCGACGGCGAGATCTAGGCCCCCGGCAGCCCGAATCGCACTGGGAGACATAGTCGCGCATCGCAGGTAAACGGCCAGTGCGGCACGGACGCGCTCGAGCGCATCGCGACCTGAGGTTGGCCGTACGCGAAACAGACTCTGGCCGGCGCTCTCGAGAATGGCACCCTGTGCGTCAATACCAAGGTCGCGGAGGAACTGCACGAAGTACAGGAGATACTGCTGAACTGTAGTCCGGAGCGCCGGCGGAATATCGGCCAGACTGACGACACACCCATCCTCGCCCATGGCCAAAAGTATCTCGTTCGTGCGGTTGATGATCTCCCGCGCAGCGCGCTGAATGGGCTCGATTTGGCTTGCGACATTACCCGTCGCGACAGGGATATGCGCGCGACCTAGGAACCCGAGACCCAGCAGTCGATCGACCTTCGCGTCATGGCGCAAATCATTGGGCTCGTACCGGCCACCGCAAATCTCGACAACGTCGGCAAGGCTGCCCTTTTGGCTATCGACCGTGTCCCGGAAGGCATTCAGAGAATATGGGTGCATCCAGTCATCCGGGTCAGATTCGTAGCGCATGTCGAGCATAACGCCGGACAGCTGTGGCCCAAGGACAAGGGTCCACACAAGTCGCAAATGATCAAGTGGGCTCGGCTCCTCCCAAACGATATTCAGGTCGGCCTCGAACTGGGAATGGTGCGCCTGCAAAAGTTCGTGGACCAACTCCGCCGTCGCGTAAGCCCCTTCAGGCCCACGCACTGTGAAGCCGAATCCGCCTGGCGAGATCTGGTGAACTCGCTCTACCGTGAGCCCACCTAGCGAGTGACCGCCGAACCGAAGCTCAAAGCCACCAGCGCCATCGCTGGCAACGTCGAGATATGAGTCCTGTGCGCCCTCGAGTCCCTCACGATCATGGGAGGCGGTCGGATTATCGAAATGCTTCTACGGTCCATTGAGGGTTCCGGAAATGTGAGATGCCGTTGGAACGATGAACCATCACGCTGTAGGTTGCTTTCGCTCTCCGCTCAGAAAGTGGCACAGACATCCGCGGACGCCTTAGCGTCGGATGCGTGCCGCCGTTGACGAGTGACCACCACATAGCCCGCATGCGGCGGATCGCACGGCCCCCGAGAGTGTCAGCGTGGATACCGCCTCGCGAGTCCGGGGCGTCAGCCGTGGCGGCCACCCGCCGAGCGAAACTCCCGCGCACGCCGCCGCGCCGACTTTCGTGCGAAAAGAGCTTCGCAGCATCAAATTTGTGATCGCACTCCGGAGGAAGGCCAGTCCCCGGGTGCATCTAGTGAAATGCTTGATTTTCGAACCACGAAATGGATTGCGTTCGCGTGGTGGCGCAAGCAGAACCGGCGAGCACCGGTCACTCGCCGGTATTATCTCTAGGAACAAACCCCATTTCGCTTCGAACAGAAAGCATTGCGAACCGCGAGTCAAACTCATGTTGACTTGCTTGTTCTCTCAATATTCTGTCGGCGCTCTATTGCAATCTCCAGTACACTGGACGGACTTGTATCGCAATTTGTCTCTATCTCTTTTGACCACAACCGCTTACGAGACTGCCGCTTCGCACAGGTATGCCGCTCCTCGACCGCCCGCGAAGCGTATTGGGCGTCCTCCTCGACCGGGGTGCAACTCACCGCCCCTCGCCGTGCGATCGACGTGATCAGTCAAAGGCAATCCAGCAACAGTGTCAGGCCAGCCCTCGTACTCAGGGGACCGCCTCGATAAGGCCGATCAATTAGCGAGCCATCTTCCCAGTCGGCAACGGCAAGGTGCTCCGGGAGTAAGCCCCCCAGTCGCACCATCGACAGCAGGAGGCTCCCGAAGAAGCTCCAGTAGAGGCCGTTTTTCGGTACGGCTATTCCCACACTGAGAAGCCGAAGACGCTTTGCCAGTGGGGGGTGGGATTCGGTGCTGGCCCACGCCGAACGGTGAGTCACATTGCCAAGTACGAAGCAACCGACGGCAATCCCCGCCCCGCGTTTCTGTAGGACAGCGATGCGGTCCTCTCCCGACTCGCGCGCATACATGTCCACGGCGTCAAGCAAGAACCGTCGCGCAAAATCGTCGCACGCTAGTTCTCCCTCTCTACTTGACGGAAAACGCAGCGCCTCGTCGGCGCACTTCACATGATGGAGTTCGTGGAGCAATGTGTATGCGATTGCAATGACGAGTAGATCGGCGACAGCTTGCTCTTGAACAGTTCTTCTCGCGATCGGCGACGGACGTGGAATGGACTGCGGCCAAGTAAATGTCTGGTGATCGAGGACATCTCTTAGACGCGTCACCGCAGTGAGGCCTTCCGCGATATGACGCTCTTCCGCCTCTTGGCCAGGTAGGGCGTCAATGGCGACGCTCCCTATCTCGAGCAGGCCCTCGCCGTTGACGAGCACCGGAGCGTAGGCCGCGATGGACTGCCAAGCGACGTGTCCCAGGATCCAGAATTGATCGAGAGTGCGCTGAGTAAGCAGCACCGACTTGAAGCCACCGCCCTCCAGTTTGAATCCAGGCCTGTCATCGAGTCGAACGATATTGGGGTTGAGTTCTTCAAAAACCGCTTCCACGGCCGCTCGTCGCTCCGGAGCAGCGCCGGCAATAGCCCCAACCACAGCTCTTCGCACCAGGCGCCCTGATCACCGGCGTCACCTATCATCACTCTTTGGCCCTGTAACGCGTTGCAATGGAGCCGCCGTGAGCCAGCCGCGGGCTCTGCTGGCGCGGGAAGCCGACCTGCCACATATACACTACCTTCGTGTTGGTCTCTACCCTGTTAGCAGGAGACCCCCAACCGTCTGCTTAGCAGGCGTAACGCCACGCACGGACGCGCCATCGCCAGGGCGATATTCCATCTCAACCAAAGTTCCGGGCGTCGACCTCATCCACCCCGAGGCGCCGACACAGCGCGTCGGCCAGGGCTCGATCTTCGATCGCGCATATCACTTGTCGGCGGGATCGCCGAATCGCCTGTAGAACTTCGACCAGGTGTAACGCGCGGAAATCATCGATGTGCTGGACGGGATCATCAAGGATGAGCGTTTCAAGTTGGCACCACGGCCTCGACAGATAGACCGCAAGAAGGCAACGCGAGCCCCAAGGCTCGGCGTTGCCCGCTGCTGAACGTGAAGCGCGGATTGACGTCATCGCCAACACTCAGGCTAAGAAACCGCCTTACATCGCCTCTGAGATGATACCTGATCCCCGCCCAATCCACGTGCGGCCGAAGGCGCGTGTAGAGGTCAGCAAGGACTGGCTCGAGCGACGCCAAGCCTCTCCTCCACCAATTCGCCAATTGCTCGACGAATACCCGCCAAACTTAGTTCGCCCACCTGGTCTGCCGTCTGGATCTCCTTTAGCCGCGCCTCACACTCATCGGAACGCTCCTGAGCATCGACTAGCTGGTGCTCAAGATCGGCAATTTGTGCGATGCCCGCCGATGACTCCATCACAAGCACGTTGTCCTCTAGCAGGCGCACGGCGTCCGTAGCGCGACCCTCTTCTGCGTCTAAGCGTTCTAGCTCCATCGCGTCAGAGACGGCAACGCCCAACTGGCGTGCCGCCTCAATGCCCGCCGCGACCCGCGCCTCGGTATTGCGCGCATTTCGTTCAATCTCCCGCAATGCGGCTTCAAGCTCTACCTGCCGTGTTTCAAGATCGCGCGCCTCGGCTAACCGCTCCGCCAGTTGCGCAGCCCGCTCTGCCGCAGCTCTCCGGTCTGCTCCCAGTTCCCGCCCAAGAGTTCCAAGAGCCGCCTGAAATGCCGCCACATCAAGCGCGGTTCCGCATACCGGGCACCGTCCATTTCTCATCCCTACGCGCTCTGCGTGCTCATGTAGGGCCGCCAGGCTCAGGCGGGTCGAGCCAGATGGCGGTCAGCCGCCACCAACTCTGTCAATTCCTCGATTCGCCTCTTGACCTCCACCAAGCGGTGGCGCAGGCCGTCCCGTTGCGAGGTCACATCATCTATTCTCTTTTGCAGTTCTGAGGCATTGAGAAGCGTGTGTTCCTCACGAACAGCAGCAAGTTCGCGCCGAGGGGCACGAAGCGCGTCGATCCGCTTTCGCAGTGCGATGACGCGTTGTCGCGCAGTCGCGAATACCGCCGTGGAATCCCCAGTGGGCTGGCCGAGGAACTGGCGAATGTTGTGTTCGGCCTCGGGAATCTCTGCTTGGTCCTTGATCGTAGCTCGTACTGCCGCCAGTTGGGCTACGAGGCCTGCGACCCTGTCTCGCGCAATTCGATATTCGGTTTCCGCGCCCTTGATCCCGCGATCTAGCACTCCGAGGAGTGCCTTTCCTTTGGGGGCCTCACACCTTCAAAGGTGTTCTCTGTGCCGAGCGCCGCGCGTACAAATGAGAACCGGTCGGCCTCGGGGAGATCGATGCTAAAAGCTCGCGATCTCGGCTCGATTGCGAATGAAAAGTTGTGCGGCAGAGTTCCTCGACCGCGTTGGCCGGCCGCATCGTTTTCGCGCACACCAAGTCAGCAATTACTTGGCTATGTGGCGCCGCCGCTCCTGGGCGGCGCTCGATCTAGCGACTTCTTGCCATCCG